>PLMK01000078.1:65112-139855 GCA_003142475.1 Ignavibacteriota bacterium | reverse complement strand
TCTGCCTATTCGATAAAAGTTCTTCTTGTATTTCCGGTGGAAGATTTTCTAAACCATTATACAAGATAGTGTCAATAAGCGACTGCCGACCCTCTGCAATGGAAAAGGTAAGAAGAACTTCATCTTTGTCCGGATTGATAATAATGCTTGTATCCACTTGCACATGGCAAAATCCATTGTCCTCGTAAAAACTTTTTAGATGTTGATAGTCTGAAGCAAAGGTAATAGGGTCGAAGTATTCTGGTTTCTGTCCCAAAAGAATTTCTTTATTAAATATGTTATATATCCATTTCCACACTGCTGCCGGAGTTTCACGCGTATGAATCACATTCAGAAGTTGATCATGATTGAGCTCTTTATTTCCTTCGAAACGAATTGTACCCACCTCATATCCATGTTCAGTGACCTGTGCCTGGGATAAAGAAGCACAGAAAGAAACAAGTAATATGATTGGAATTAATTTGGACATAGAAAATTAAAAATAAAAAACCCAGCAGGTAAGTGCTGGGCTCCATTCAATACAAACAATCCCGAAGTACCCTAATGTTTTATTCGAATGTTAGGTTTCTAATACTCTTTCTCGTCCTCGAAGAAGAAGTCTTCATCGGTGGGATAATCCGGCCAGATTTCCTCTATACTTTCGTACGGTTCGTCGGAATCATCAAGTTCTTCCAAGTTTTGGATAACTTGTGTCGGGGCACCAGTTCTGACAGCGTAATCAATCAGCTCTTCTTTTGTCGCAGGCCAAGGAGCATCATCTAAGTATGTTGCTAGCTCGATGGTCCAAATCATTGTTGTTGCATTCCTTAAAAGAAAAAGTATCTGTCATTTAGTTAATTTTGAAAATCTTTCGCACTTACATCATCGAAAAAATAATCTGTAGGATTCTGCGCAACACCATTTATCCGCACTTCATAGTGAAGATGGGGTGCATTGGAAAGTCCGGTATTACCGCAATGGGCAATCAGTTCACCGCGTTTCACTTTCTGTCCTTCGTGCACCAGGATTTTTGAAAGATGTCCATAAAGCGTCCTGAAAGAAAATCCATGATTAATTTCAAGAGTCAATCCATAACCTCCTTTATGTCCCGTGAATTCTATCGTCCCTTCTGCTGAAGCATAGATTGGCGTGCCAATCTCATTGTCAATGTCAATACCTTCATGTTTACGAACGTAACCTAAAATTGGATGCATACGCATACCAAAACCATTTTGATTGTAAAATCCATCCATCGGCTTGATGGCGGGAAAATGAGCAAAACGAACTTTATTCTGGTCGTACGCAGTTCCCACAGCTTCATAGCTTTTCGTTTGAAGACGCAATTCTCGCTCAGCCTGATTTGCAGTTGCAAGTAAATTGTTCAGCATTGTGTTCACATTGGATGACGAAGTAAAATCAACACGTTCGTCTGTTCCGCCAATTCCTGCCTTTTGCAGATCTTCATCAAGCTTTGGTAAATCAGTAAGCAGGCGTAATTCATTCCCTTTATTGCCAAGAAAATTTAATTGCTTCTGAATAACATCAATCCGCTGTGTAAGATATTGCAATTGATTTTGCAGCACCCTATTTTCATTCACTAAAGAATTATTTTGAATGAATCCAAGTCCAAAAACATCATTATAATAATAATGATTGATGGCAAAGAGAGAAAAGAAAATAACGATGCCAAGAAGAAACCCGGATATCAAAAGACGGGTTCGTGTCCACCGCGCCTCTTGAAAAGTAAGTGACCCAAGTGAAAAGCGATAAAGTTTTGTTTTTCTCATATTCTCATTCAAATTGTTAATGAGTTTGCATCAAGAAAACTACTGGCTGAAAATAGGGAATTATCGATTCTTTGTCAAGAATCGCCGTCACGTTATTCAAAGTCATGGTCAAAATAATTAATAACCCGTTTTCCCTTTGTTTTTTCGGCAATTGCGGCATCAAGTCGTTTTGCAAACTCTTTCGCAGAATCGTAGCCATAGTGTTTAAGTTGATAATCCATTGAAATCACCTCAACTATAACAGTAATATTTTTTCCAGGGACTATGGGCAGCTTAATGTGTGGCAAACTGACGCCTAAAATGGAAATGTCCTCATGATCCAATCCTGTCCGTGTATATTCTATGTCAGTCCGCCATTCCTGTAGTTCAACAATAATTTCAATTCTTTTCTGAAACCGAATAGATCTAATACCAAATATAGAACGAACATCGATAAGACCGAGACCTCGAATTTCCATATAATGTTTTACGACATCCGAACCAGCGCCCATTAATATTCCTTCGCCTTTGCGCGTGACCATCACAACATCATCAGCAACAAGACGATGCCCGCGCTCGACAAGATCTAATGCAATTTCACTTTTACCTATACCTGAACGTCCTGTTATTAAGACACCGATGCCATCAACGTCCACGAAAGAACCATGTAAAACGGTTTGTGGGGCGAAATGATCATCGAGAAAATCGCTGATGAAATAAACAAATTTCGTTGTCTCTAATGGTGTAAGAATCACAGACACATGGTGTTCAGTGGCAATTGCGACAAGTTCATCGTCAAGTTTATTCTCGCTTGTAACAAAAATGCAGGGTAAATCAAATTTAAAAATTGTATTAAATGCATTTATACGTTCATCAAATGTCAAGTGGTTGAGATATCGAATTTCTGTATTACCAAAAATCTGTACACGATCGTATGTGAACAACTCGACATAACCTGCAAGTGCCAAGCCAGGCCGGTGGATATTCTTGTCCGTAATTTCTCGCTCAAATCCAATGTCGCCATTGACGCTCACTAAGTTTAAACGCTTCTTATTGACATCAAACAAGAAACCTACTGTTATACTATTTTTTTTCGTTTCTTTAATATGCCTTAGTGCCATTGCCCGTCTCCCGGGTTGTTTATTCTTTCTCACATATCTTTCTTACACCCTTGCGATCTTTTTCGTGAAGTTTCTCTTTATACTTTTTCAAGCGCGTTTTAATTTTGGCAATTGCTATATCAATAGACTTTTCATACTCTTCACTTGAACCAATACCTGTCAATATAGTACCGTACACCGTCAACGATATTTCTGCGTTTTTCACACTGTCATGCGATTTTTCATAAGAGAATATTACTTCGGCTTTGATTATACCGTCATAGAAATGCGACAGATCTTCAATCGCTTTCTCGGCGTATTCTGTTAGTGTGGCGTGAGGTTTGAAGTGACGTGATGTAATTTTTATATTCATGATATATTCTCCTTTCATCTGAGTATAATTCAATTTAAAACATTGTTTATGAATCTATGCTTTGGGATGTGCATCTTCATAAACCTTTTTCATCCGCGCTGACGACACATGTGTATAGACTTGTGTTGTGGATAAACTCTCATGACCAAGTAATTCCTTGACAGCTCGTAAATCCGCGCCATGATTTAATAAATGTGTAGCAAACGAATGCCGTAAGACATGAGGGCTTTTTTTTTCGATCTCCGAAATCACCCCGATAAATTTCCGCACCATTCTTCCAACCGCCTGAGGGTACATCCGGCGTCCTTCTTTAATTATAAATAATGGACGTTCGTCCACCTTGACATTGGTCTCCACTGACGGTTCTTTCATTTCTTTAAGATAATCGTTAATTGCCACCAATGCTTTTCTTCCCACAGGAACAATGCGTTCTTTACGCCCTTTCCCTCTTACCTTGATGAGACCTTCCTCTCGCTTCAGGTCGCCGATATTCAGATCTATTAATTCGCCCAATCTGATGCCGGTGCTGTAGAACAATTCTAGAATTGCCGCATCTCTTTTCCCATCTGGAGTAGATCGATCGGGCAACGAAAGAAGCCGCTGAACTGATTCTTCATCTAAAAAGGATGGCAGCCGCTTCCCGACTTTTGGCGTGATCAGCACTAAGGCGGGATTCCCATTTATTATTTTTTGCCGACGAAGATATTTGAAAAACGAACGCATCGATGCAATTTTTCTTGCAATGCTTCGCTGACTGAATCCTTCATCAAGCAATGAACCAATAAACGCCCTGAGTGATTCCTTATCTACATTAGCAAATGAATCAATTCCTTCTCGGCGAAGAAACTGAACTAAGCTCAACAAATCTGTCTCGTATGAAAGAATTGTATGGGCGGAATAATTCCGTTCGATTTCCAAATATTCAAGGTAACTTCTGACTATTTTTTCCATAGCCCTTTTCGTTCCCTTGCAAATGCTTTCTTCAAGCAGAAGCGACAACTTCTGCTTGATTGACTTCCTGCTTACATGATGGACAAATTATATATTCACCTTTTGCCTGTGAATATTTTGCAACAACATATTCATTTCCACAATAGGTACATGCTTGTGCTACCGGTTTATCCCACGACGCAAAATCACAATTCGGATACTTTGAACATCCGTAAAAAGTCCGTTTCCCTTTCTTCGTCTTTCGTTCAATGAGTTCACCCTCTTTGCACTTCGGACATTTGATGCCCATCGAAATCGGTTTTGTATTCTTGCATGTCGGATAGTTTGAACATCCTAAAAATGTCCCAAACCGTCCGCCCTTCACTAGCATATCTCCACCACACAATTCACACTTGCCTCCAACAACGTGTTGCGTTTTCTCTGCATCTCCCGGAAGTGGCTTGGTATTCTTACATCCGGGGTACCCTGTGCAAGCCATAAATCTTCCATTACGGCCCCACTTGATCACCATTGGTTTGCCGCATAACTCACATACATCTTCAGTTTTTTCCTGCAAAGACTTCTTGATCGTTGTTGCTAACCCAGAAGCTTTTTCTACAGCTTGGTGAAATGGTCCATAAAAATCTTTCATAACATCAAGATATTCTTGCTTGCCCGAAGCGATCGTGTCTAATTCCTCTTCCATCTTAGCAGTGAACTTCACATTAAAGATTTCAGGAAAATGACTGACCAATAGCTTATTCACTTGCATGCCAAGATCTGATGCATAGAGTTTTCGTTCTTTTTGTTCGACATACTTTCGATCAATAACTGTGCTCACGATCATAGCATACGTACTCGGACGGCCAATACCCAGCGACTCTAATTCTTTTACCAAAGTCGCTTCCGAATATCGACCTGGCGGTTTTGTAAAATGCTGCAATGGAAGGAGATCAGTAAGCTGTGCAGCTTGTCCTTTTGCCAAATTCACTGGAAGCTTAGACGTAGGATCGGTATCTCCTTGTTCCCCCGTGTTTTCTTCTTCGATGTCGTCATACACTTGTAGAAAGCCCCGAAATGTTGGAAGTTGATCGCTTGCTCTAAACAGGTAATCTCCACCCGTGACCTCGACCGTAATTTGTTCGAATTCTGCAACCGCCATCTGGCATGCGATGAAGCGATTCCATATAAGTTCGTACAGTGCAAACATATCTTTATCTAGATATTTCTTCACAACCTTAGGTGTCAGTTTAATAGAGGTCGGCCTGATAGCTTCATGTGCGTCCTGTGATGCCTTACCTTTTTTAAAAAGACGCGGCTCTTTCGGCAAGTACTCCTTGCCATAATTGTTATAGATGTACTCGCGAACATGCACGACGGCTTCCTCGCTTAATCGCGTCGAGTCAGTACGCATATAAGTAATGAGACCTGTCAATCCTTCTTCACCTATTTCCTGACCTTCGTACAATTTCTGCGCCAGCATCATCGTCCGTTTAGCAGACATGCGAAGGCGCTTTGCAACTTCTTGCTGTAACGTACTTGTAATGAATGGTGCAGGCGGATTCCGTTTTACTGGTTTTCGTGCAACATTGCTGATTTCATACTTCTGTTTCCGAACATCAGCCATGTAGCCGTTAGATGTTGTTTCATCTGGTATACGCGGATCATCACCTGCCACTTTTACAAGTTTGGCAAGAAATTTATCTTCATGTTGTGTCGTAAATTCAGCTGTCAGCGACCAATATTCTTGAGGCAAAAATTTCTGAATAACGGCTTCGCGTTCGCAAATCAGCCGTAATGCCACCGACTGGACACGCCCTGCCGAGAGCCCGTAGTACATGGTCTTCCAAATGAAGGGCGTTACTTTATACCCCACAATTCTGTCCATCGCACGCCGCGCTTGCTGCGACATCACCATGTGCATATCGACCTTTTTGGGATGTGCCATACCTTCTTTGACACCAGCCTCCGTAATTTCGTGAAAGAGTACGCGCTTAATATGTTTATTGTCATCTTTCACTTCTTCAGCGATATGCGCAGCAATCGCCTCGCCTTCGCGGTCAGGATCGGTTGCGATGAAGACAGCTTTTGCTTTTGCGGCCTTTTCTTTAATGCGCCCAACAACATCTTCTTTCCCTGCGATAGTTTCATACACAACAGAAAAATCATTGTCGATGTCAACGCTCAATTTGCTTTTAGGAAGATTCTTGATGTGTCCAACCGATGCTTCAACAATATATTCCTTCCCCAAATATTTGTTAATCGTTTTTGCTTTTGCAGGTGATTCAACTATAATAAGAGATTTTTCCATGCGACCTATTCTTCAGTGAATTGTATCATTAGTACCAAGTGAAATCTGTCCGTTGCTGTTTTCCAAATCAAAGAGATATCCGGCAACAAAGGACTTCATTTCCGGTAAACCGACAGCAGCGAATCCTGCCATCATAATCCGTTCGATGATAGTCTCAACATCCATATTGTTGAGAAGTCCAAGCTGTTGACATTGAATCAAATATCCAAAGGCCTGAGACCCCACAACCATCTTCTCGGCATCATTGAGCATACGGTAAGACGTGCTAGCTCCACTGGCTACATCCGTTATTGATTTCCCAACAGAAAGCCTTTCAAACAGCCATGAAAATGCAGACGAAATTTCACTTTGTGTATATCCATCACGCGTCAGAGATGAAACGTCTACGTCATTAAGGCGTTTATTAGAACGCAATTCGTTGACTAAAAAAAGGATTATTTCTACAACTCGTTCTTGCATGAGTTTTACAACCTTGCCTTTCGACTCATCAATGCTAAATAAAATTCTTCTCGCATGGCCATTTTATTTTTTCCGCGTTGAGTGTTATCACTATAACCAAGTAAATGGAGAATACCATGAATCAACAACCGCTGCGCTTCTTGTGTGTATGTAACATTAAATTTCTTCGCTTGGTTTCTTGCCGCATCAAGATTGATATAAATCTCTGCTTCAACATCACCATCTTCCCCTAATGGAAACGCAATGACATCTGTAATGTAATCGTGATTAAGAAATTCCCTGTTAATCTTGCGGATAAAGCGATTGTGCGTACAAATTACTGCAAGTGCCGGAATTTCTTTGCCTTCTTCTTTATAAACATTCTTTAATATGCGTAAAACTTCCTTGCTGGGAAACCGCAGATGAGGATGGTTAGTTGAAAGAAGAATCATTCGTGTTGTCATCTACGCTTCAGACTCCTTCCCCGCACCGGTGCCGTAATTTTCTTTTGACTGGTGGGTGGAAGAATCGATTCGGTTAATGACAATGCAATACCAGAAAGCATTACTTCAGGACCTAATGTTGTAAAATCACCAGAGAGAATATTTCGATCGACATTTGCATACAATGAGCATCCTCCTTCGCGTTCAATTGTCAATCCGGAAAGCTTGCCATCTGATTCACCTACGAACGTAATCTCTCCCAACATTTTGCTGACAACATATCCTGTGCAGAAATGCAGTTGTAGATGCGCAGTGCGTGTATAAACAGAAATAAGATTTCCTTTCCGATTTCCGATGTCGATATTGGAATATATCTCAACCGCCAACTTGCGATGTTGTTCTCTGTTTTCAATCTCAAAGCGAACACATGTACCCAAGCGCTTCGGTTTAATTTCCAGCACTTGTGCCAGCTTTGTAATATCTTTCTTTTTGAATTCGAATTTCATTTCTGCCCTGCGTAAAAAATTATTCTACCGCTCACTTCTTGTTCATCTTAAAACGTATTCATTCAAAATCAACCCACGCCAATATACATTCCACATGAGTGAATGTCAAGTTTAGATGACAATCGTTGTGTTTTCAACGGCGGCTTCACACTCAAACTTGTATCCCCTGCTTCGAATTTCCTTTTTGCACTTTTTCAAAATGTCATCAACTTTATCATCGCTGTGATTCTGTTCATGGTGGAAAAGATATAGGCGTCGCACGTTCGCTTCAGCCGCTAATCGTAGTGCAAACAAATAATCCGAATGTCCCCAGCCTACTCGATCAATATATTCTTCTGGTGTATAAGTCGTGTCATGAATCAGTACATCAGCACCGCGACAAAAATCGAAAATCCTCTGATTCGGATCACCACTGCTTGTTATAAATTTTTCTTTAACTTTGGATTCAAAATTGCTCATTGAGCCAGCAAATGCTTTATCGAATGGTTCATTGTCGCTGATATATATTAACGACTTTCCCTTATAATCAACGCGGTACCCAAGTGCAAATCCAGGATGATTCACATAAATCATTTTCACTAACGCATCATAAACCTTCATCTCCCCTTCTTCTGTAATGGGGATGAATTTTATTTTCGCTTTTAGGTCATGAAGCTGAACAGGAAAATAAATACGGTTCATTTGTTCTGAAATAATTTCGCTCAGTGATTTCTCCGGGCGATCCGTTCCAACAATTGTCAATTCATTCCCTGGAATGAATGCCGGTTTAAAAAAAGGAAATCCCTGAATATGATCCCAATGCGGATGCGAAATGAAAAGATGCGCTTTAACGGATTCGCCGTTGTTTATAAGATAGTCGCCGAAACTCCGGATGCCCGTGCCTGCATCAAAAATAATGAGCCGGTCATCGTCAAGACGAAGTTCCAAGCATGGCGTATTACCGCCATAACGAACCGTTTGTTTTCCAGGAGTTGGAATCGAACCACGAACGCCCCAAAAAGTGAGTTTCATATCATCTCTCTTCGATTGTTCATGAGTGGTATGCCTGAACATAGCCAACATAGTTGGCTGCTGATTGACGAATAAATTGCTTTTCATCTTCCGTCAATGCACGTTTTACTTTAGCTGGAACACCCGCAACAAGCATTCCCTCCGGAACATCAAATCCTTCCAGCACGATAGCTCCAGCTGCTACCATGGAATTTCGATGAATACGTGCTCTGTCCAACACAATAGCACCCATTCCAATTAAACAACAATCATCAATTGTACAGCCATGTAGAACGGCGTTATGTCCAATAGTGATATCCGAACCTATACTCAACGGAGCGGTTTTTGATGTAACATGTAAAACTGAATTGTCTTGAACATTTGTGCGCGAACCAATATGAATGAAATTTACGTCACCACGGATTACAGCATTAAACCAGATGCCGCTGTGTTCTCCAATTTCCACATCGCCAATGATCATTGCGCCATCTGCAACAAATACCGATGTATGTAGTTTCGGTATTCGATCTTTATAAGCAATTATTCCCATTATTTTTAATTTACTACTTTGGGAGGTATCCAATTACCCCGTTTCCAACTCTTGAGCTCCACCTTTACGCTTCCCAAAATGACCTTCATTCGTGCTGTGATTGGAATACTCGCGGCATCATTAGTGAAGACTCCTTCGAATCCGCCTGTCAAGCCAAAAACACCAACAAAGTCTGCGCGTCCTTCCAACTTTATGACATCTACTGGATAATCAACTGCATCAATATTTTCCTCTAAATGTTCAACACCAAAATTGATATTGGCGATTACTTCATTTGTATCAACGAATGTTGAAATTTTTGTCTGCATTTTTTCTATTGCGTGTTCGCGCGCGTAATAAAAAAGTGATAATCCATCCTGACAATTATTTGTGATATTGATAATGCGTCCGTCAGTTTTTTTATATTCATTCGTTCGAAGTTTTTCTCCCCATTCGAAGTACATTTTATGCGTTTCATAATCGAAACGCATTTTTCGATAAGTAACCTTCTTACTTGTGCTGTCTTCGCTTAGCCATCGGTAAGTGAATGCATCCTGATCTATCTCACTGTAAAATCGGATATGGAGATCGACTAACCAGCTCAGTGATGGATTGGAATCTATTATTGTACAAGCGCGATAAATCACTCTTCCATTTCGTTCTTCTTTATCGGTTACTTTAAAATGAATCGTTCCAATATTGAAGAAAGAATAGTGGACACTATATTCCAACTCTTCACCAACTTGCAGCATTCTCTCACTCTGGTCCACCGACTCTGAGTTCTGATTTGAAGATTGAGCAGAAAGTTTTTCATTCTGCATGGTGAATACTGCAACTATTTGTAAAAAGACAAACCCAATGACTGTAGAAATAGATAACCGCACTTATTTCGTTCTCTTAATTTACCATTTACTTTAATTTGGCAACTTTTTCCGCTTCAGGAAAAAGAGTCATCGCTTTCTGAATTTGATTATCAACACTCACCATCACGCCGATATATCCTTCTAAACCGAATATCATTTGAGCAATTTGTGCTTTCAGGCGGGCTTTCAAGAAATCGAGATCCTTTGAGTATTCTTTTTCATCAACTTTGACTTCTTTGGTTTCGATGAACTTTCGAAAATCTGCCATTAGCTCATTCGAAATAGTGTATTTCAATTTATACTCTTCATAATTTTTATCGTACCTTGCACGAAGAGCAAATCCTGGACCTTCCATATAATTTTTACAGAAATCATAAAAAAGATTTCGTCGCCAAACAGTCTGTACTAACCCTGTAACTTTTTCTGACTTGACAACATAGTCTGGAGTGATGCCGCCCCCGCCAAGCACTTTGCGTCCATCGCCGGTTTTAAAAATCGGGATAGTTGTATCTGGCTTTGCGTCTTGCTTTTGTTCAAGGCTGTCGCCTTGTTGTCCATCATGCTGGAAGTGTGGTTTTACTTTTACATCAAGAGTATGCTCAAGATTATCGCCTTCTTGTTCATCGCGCTGGAACGCTTCCAGTTGGTATTCGTCTTTGTCTTTTCCTTGATACGATCGTTGAATCAATCGCCCGCTTGGTGTATAATACCTTGCAACAGTTAACCGAATTGCCGAACCATCCCGTAATGGCCACTGACGCTGTACTAACCCTTTCCCAAACGATGTTTCACCAACAATCAAACCACGGTCCCAATCTTGTAGAGCACCCGCCACTATTTCACTAGCGCTTGCAGATGCATTATTAATAAGCACTATGAGCGGAAGTTTTTCGTAAGCATCTCCAGTTTTCGCAGAGTATGATTCTTCAAACTCTGGTTTTCGTGATTTTGTATAAACGATTCTGTGTGGCTTGTCGACAGATCCGCCATCGAGAAATTGGTCTGCCATACGAACTGCTTCTTCTAAATATCCTCCACCATTATCGCGTAAATCCAAGATCAGTTTGCTCATACCTTCCGTCTTGAGCGTTTGGAGCGCCTTCTCCATTTCCGTATGCGTCGTTTCCTTAAACTGATTCACACGGATGTAGCCGATATCTTTGGTAATCATCAGTGCAGCATCAACGCTCGTAAGGGCAATTTCATCGCGAATGATGACAAATTCAAGAATTTCTTTCACACTCGGACGAACTATGGAAATTTTTACTCTAGTTCCTTTAGGTCCGCGAAGTGTATGCATCACTTGCTGGTCTGTCCATTTAATAGAAGACGTGTCGTTAATTTTAACGATGCGGTCATTGGAAAGCACACCCATTCGTGCAGATGGCCCACCTGCGACAGGTTCGACAACTGTAATAGTGTCATTCAATACGCGGAATGAAATTCCGACTCCTTCAAACTTACCTTTAAATTCTTCCATTACCCTTTCAAATTGCTTTGGTGGAATATAAACAGAATGTGGGTCAAGCGTGTTAAGCATTCCGACAATCGCTGCATCTGTCAACTTTCCAGTATCGACATCGTCAACATACGACTTATCCGCAGCGCTTAGTACATCACCAAATTTTTTAATCTGTTCGTAGATATTGTCGGCAGAAATCAGCTTATTGATTTCCATGCCGGCAAAAATGCTCACGACAACTAGCGCCGCAACTGTGATTAAAGAAAACCTCTTTTTCATTACTCTCTTCCTTATTAATGACATCATAGCATCTTAAATATATTTTCTTTGACTCGATATTTTGTACGTTCAATCACTTACTATGATAAGGTACGCGAAATCAGCGGAAAATCAAAGACGACCTTAACCACAATGCTTTCTAAAATACGAATACATTCCCAAAGAGTTGCCGGAATGTCAATAATTCTTTCAAATGGCGGATCACTAGAAGCTGAACAAGGGTGAATAAAATATGAAATATGAATTTTTCTTGTTATTCTTAGCCTATAGTTTTCGAACAACCACTACTCTGGTTTCATTTGTGGGAAGAAAATAACATCCCTGATTGAATCCTGATTCGTCAACAACATAGTCAACCGATCAATACCAACGCCCAGGCCAGTTGTCGGCGGCATACCGTATTCAAGTGCGCGAAGAAAATCTTCATCCAGCACCTGTGCCTCCTCGTCTCCGCGAGCACGAAGTTTCATCTGTTCTTCAAATCGAGCTCGTTGGTCAATTGGATCATTCAATTCAGAAAACGCATTGCACAATTCCTTGCCATTCACAATTGCTTCAAAACGTTCAACTAATCCAGGTTCTGACCTGTGCTTCTTCGCTAACGGCGACATCTCAAGCGGATAATCCGTTATGAATGTCGGTTGAATTAAATGCGGCTCAACTTTCTCGCCAAATATTTCATCAATAATGCCGCCGGCACCTATCTTAGGGTCTATTTCGATGTGAAATTCTTTCGCAATAACTCGCAGCTCGTCCTCGCTCTTTTCTCGTAGGTCTTTACCTGTGTATTCCTTAATGGCATCGAACATCGTAATTCGTTTCCATGGTGGAGTAAAATTAATTTCGTGATCTCCTAATTTTGCAACAGACACTCCATTAAGTGCAATCGCTATATTCGAGACAAGTTCTTCTACCAAATTCATCATCCACCGATAGTCGTGGTACGCAACATAGAGTTCCATCATCGTAAACTCTGGATTGTGTGTTTTATCCATTCCTTCATTGCGAAAGTCTTTAGAGATTTCATACACGCCATCGTAACCGCCAACGATCAATCGTTTCAGATAGAGTTCATCTGCGATGCGCATATACAGTTTCATATCCAACGCGTTATGGTGCGTTATAAATGGTCTCGCTGATGCACCACCATAAATCGGCTGAAGAACAGGTGTTTCTACTTCCAAATATCCACGCTCATCCAAGAATTTCCGAATGGCGCTAATCATCTTTGATCGCTTTACAAAAACTTGTCGCACATCCTGATTTACGGCCAGATCAAGGTACCGCTGACGATAGCGCAATTCTTTGTCTGAAAAAGGATCATAGATTGTCTTGTTTCCTTGCTCATCCATTTTTTCTTTTGCAATGGGCAGGGGCCTTAACGATTTTGAAAGAAGAATTAGTTCTGATCCGTGGACAGATACTTCTCCCATCTTTGTGCGAAAAACAAATCCTTTAACGCCAATAATGTCGCCAATGTCCATCAACCTAAAAGCATCGTACGTTGCACCGATATCATCACGCCGCAAATATATCTGGATACGCCCTTGCGAATCTTGAATATGACAAAACGACGCTTTACCCATTCGGCGAATAGACATAATCCGGCCGGCTATTGATACTATGCGCTGCGGTGCATCGTCTTTAAATTGATGAATAATTTCCTTGGAAAATGTGTCACGTGTAAATTCGTACGGATATGGATTTATACCAAGTTTCGTTAGTTGTTCTAATTCTTCCCGCCGGCGCTGCATCAAGACGTTCATATCTTCATGCTCTCGTTCCGTTGATTGAATTCTCTTATCTTCAGCCATAGTTAATTCCGATAATTAAAAGTGTTCAGTTTAATTTTAATATTTTTCTTACCACCGAAGTTGTAAAAACGCATAATCATTCAAATACGATTCTTCATCTGCATAATACTTTTCATAAAGAAATATAAAATGATGTTGGATACAGAAGAATTCCGCTGCTACGAATAAATCTCATCAATCTCTTTTCTGCTTGTAGAGCCGGTAAGTTTTTGCAAGTAGTTGACTTCGCTTCTGTTCAGAAATCTCCAATTTCCGCGAGGAAGTCCGAGCGGTGTAAGACCAGCAAAGGAGACGCGATCGAGTTGCCGTACATCATACCCAATGACTTCGAATATTCTTCGGATCTCACGGTTTCTTCCTTCACGCAAAGCAAGAAGTACTTTCTTCCGTTTAGAGCCATCAATAATTTCAGCAGACTGCACCTTTGCTAAACCGTCTTCGAGCCGGACGCCTTTGCGTAGTTTCTTCAGATCTTCATCACTCACTTGACGATCAAGTGTAACGCGGTATAATTTTTCAATTTCAAATTTAGGATGAATCAACGCATTTGCCAGATCGCCATCATTTGTAAAGAGCAGAACACCTGTTGTATTTCTATCTAATCGTCCGACGGGATAAATACGTTGTTTCACATGCACATACTTCATTACTGTTGTGCGTCCTTTTTCGTCGCTCATCGTTGTAATAGTATCTTTTGGTTTGTTAAAGATAATATAGACGAGCTTCTCTTCAAGATTCACAAGTTCGCCTTGAACAGAAATCTTGTCCTTACCAACGTGTACTTGAATACCTAATTCTTTGACTAATTTACCATTAACTTTCACTGCGCCTGAAAGAATCAATTCATCATTCTTTCGGCGTGAGCCAATTCCCGCCATTGCAAGATACCGGTTCAAGCGAACAGTTTCTTGATGAACCCCTGAATCTTGTCTTTCCACACCTTCCAACGCTTTTGTGTTTGTGGCTTTTCTACTTCCGATGTGTTTTGACCGTCGTCTTGAATTAATTCTTCTGTCGTTGATGACATTTCTCCATTTAGTAATTCTAATTCTGGTATTCTTTCTGATTCAATACTGTTGTCTATTTTCTCAGTCGGTAATTCAACTTCTTGTTCTTCTATTTGAATAATAGATACTTGTTCAATGTTTTCGTTCGGAATGTCTTCTTGCAATGAAACTATTGACTGTTCTTTTTGCGTCTTTTCATTTGCAACTTTATCAAGGAGTAACTGTTCTTCAGGGAGAGAATTTCCAGAAGTGAACTCAATTTTTTCTTGTCCGGCTTCTTCTAACGCCTTTCGATCTTCAATAGGCATTATTTTAATTTCCAGTATTTTCTTGTGTGGAACTATTTCAACACCTTTTTCGTCAAGCTCCGGTTTCTTTTTGGGAATATGCGGCAAGCGTGATTTAAAATCCTCTTGTTCTTTTTGTGCCTGCTCAGCTCCGGCTTGGGCTTCTAACATTCTGCGTTCTGTCTCAAATTGACTTTCTCCAAGAATTTCTTCGATCTCTCTTGGCCGAGGCAGATCCGTGATGTCGTTCAATCCAAAATGTTTTAGAAATTCTCTCGTCGTTCCGTACAAAAGCGGACGCCCGACACTTTCAGCCCGTCCTGTTACTGTGAGTAATTCCTTCTCCAGTAAAGTTTTAAGGACATAATCGCAATTGACACCACGGATTTTTTCAATCTCCGCTTTTGCAATCGGTTGTTTATAGGCAATGATCGCCAGCGTTTCAACACCGGATTGGGAAAGTTTCCTTCGTCCTTGTTCCTTGTAGAGTCTGCCAAGCCATTCAGCATACTCCGAAGATGTTGCGAATTGATATCCACCGGCAATTTGAATAATACGATATGGTCGATCCTGCTTTGCATATTCCTTGTTTAGATCGGTTACAATTTGTCGAATAGTTTCTGGTTCTATTTGCTTTGATTCATCATTCCGTAAGTTTTCACCTTGATATATAGAGCGGATCTGGCTAACAGAAAGCGGTTCCTGGGCAGCAAAGATTAATGCCTCTACCAATGCTTTGACCGTAGTTGGAATTTTCAGTTCAGGTTTTTCTATGATTATCTGCTCTTCGGTCAATTCACATTTCTCATAATAGATAGATCGCCGAATGGTCGTAGTTGCCTGACGATGATTTTCTTTGTCCGAATAACTTCCAGTAAGGCAAGAAATGTTACTACAATACGAATTCGTTCTGAAAAGTCTTTGACTAAATCGTAAAAGGTAGCTTCGGAACGCCGCAAAAAATATTCTTCAATATAGGCAATTTGCTCTTCGACAGTTACATTGATTTTATCGATTTCATGGAAGAATTTCTTCGGCATTCGATCCATGGCAAATTTGAATGATGCAATCAGGTCGAAGAATGTCACATCGCGGATCATATCTTCGCCTGTCTCTTCCTCGACAATATGTTCATCGGCAGAACGATAACCGCGGTAATGTACATTCATTTGTTCTTCTTCGCGATTCTTCATCTGCAATGACATTTCCTTGTAGCGTTTATATTCCACTAACCGCTGTATTAAGTTAGCACGCGGATCAAGTTCTTCTTCTTCGCCTTGTTCCGGCGGTAAAAGCATTTTTACTTTTATCTGCATCAGTTCGGCAGCCATGACTAAAAATTCGCCAGCGATTTCCAGGTCAAATTGCTGCAGGAAATGCATATAATCCAAAAATTCCTTCGTGATGCTTGCAATGGGGATGTCATAGATATCCAATTCATCACGCTTGATGAAAAAGAGCAAAAGATCCAGCGGACCTTCGAAATCATTGAGTTTAATAGTGTACATCTTGATTACCCAAGTTTCATCGCTTCATGGACTTCTATCATCGTTTGCTTTGCAACAGTTTTAGCACGTTGTTCACCATCAGCAAGTATATTCTTTACATCATCTATATGTTCTTCATAATAAGATCTCTTTTCATAACTTGGCGCGAGTGTGTCTATAATTTTTTTTGCACAATTCATTTTGCAATCAACACATCCAAGTTTACCGCTTTCACAGTTAGAACGAATTTCAGCTACTTGAGTCGGATTAAATTTATTGTGATATGCAAAAATCAAACAGATATCAGGATGACCAGGATCGCCTTTGCGAACTTTTTGAGGATCCGTGATAGCTGTCTTGAGCTTTCTCATAACGGCTTCAGGTGAATCTGAAAGAAGAATTGTATTTCCAACAGATTTGCTCATTCGTTTTCCATCTAATCCTGGTAACCGAGCGAACTTCGTAATTTTTCCTTCCGGTTCAGGGAAAACCGGGGCATATTGTGCATTAAAGCGTCTTGCAAGCTCGCGAGTAATTTCAATATGAGGCAATTGGTCTTCACCGACAGGAACGACATCACCTTTGTAAAGCAAAATATCTGCAGCTTGCAGTACCGGATATCCGAGATGGCCATAGACAACGCTGTCCATTGCAAGATCGCGGACTTGTTCCTTCAACGTTGGATTTCGTTCAAGACGCGAAGTAGTAATGAGCATGGAAAATAACAGATGCAGTTCTGCGTGTTCTTTTACTTGCGATTGGCGAAACATCGGGCTTTGCACCGGATCAATCCCGGCAGCAAGCCAATCGAGGAGCATATCGATCGAGTTCGTATAAATCTCCGATGTGTCCGGATTGGTTGTTAACGCGTGATAATCGGCAATAAGATGATAATTTTGATATTCTCCCTGCATTGCAACCCAATTCTCCAACGCGCCGGTAAGATGACCAAGATGCAATTTTCCCGTTGGGCGCATACCGCTAAGAATTATTTTTTTCTTTTGATTCAAGAGAACACGAAACCCCTTTCGACGAAACAGTTCATCGTTATCAGTTATCAGCAATCAGATGTTTAAACCTAACGACTGTACATTGCTCACCGACTGCTGACAGCTAAAATTAATTCATAAATAAATACGGCTTCCAGTGGTCATCCACCGTGCCGACAAAGTGGCGAATAAACATTACATGATTAGGACGGATCGGTTTGCGAAGCAGTTTCATCTGAGCTTCATGCAATGTTCGATCTCCCTTTTTGTTATTGCAGGAAACACAAGCGGCAACAAGATTTTCCCATGAATCCGGACCGCCCTTTGCTTTCGGAACAATATGGTCTACTGTGAGCATTGATTCCGTTTTCCCGCAATATTGACATAAATGTCCATCACGGCGTAATATGTTTTTATGAGAAAGGACTATTTTTTTATAGGGTAAACGAATGTAGACAGAGAGGCGAACGATGCTTGGATAAGGCATCGACGTATAGACAGAACGCAATTTTTTACCATCGCAGGCTGCAATCAATTCTGCCTTACCTAAATATAAGAGAATGATCGCTTTCTTGACATTACAGATGCTTAATGGCTCATAATCATGATTGAGTACAAGCACTTTTCGACTCAATTTTCCGTCTGCGCCGACGGTTCTTTCAAAGACACTGAAGACCTATCTACCTCCTTTTACACACAATTGAGTTACTGGTTCAAGAATTTCACATCGGAAATCATTGAATACAGTAAAAATATACCATTATCCACACCGAGAGTCAAGACGAGGAAAAACTGATTTGAAACTTTGTAATATATGATGAAGAGTGAATCAAACATTCCAAAGGCTTCCAGCGATTAACAAAAGTTAACCTTTGGAAATTCGTCTTTAATTACATCTATGTCTTTTATTTATCTCCTCCAACGAATCGCCACCGTACTTTTCCAACAAAGCATTTGCTAGCACAGGTGCTACAACTGTTTCGCCAATTATTGAAGCTGCAGGCACCGCGCAGACATCTGAACGCTCATAACGCGATTGTACAAGTTTTCTTGTCGAGAGGTCAACTGCTCGCAGTGGTTTGACTAGTGTTGCAATCGGTTTCATTGCAGCGCGAATAACGATATTCTCTCCGTTCGTGACACTCCCTTCGAGTCCACCTGCTCGGTTGGTCTTACGAATGATCTTGCCATTATCTATCTTGAATTCATCATGAACTTGCGAGCCAAATTTTGCAGCATTCGCAAATCCATCTCCAATTTCAACACCTTTGATTGCCTGAATCGAAATCAATGCTTGAGCAAGTTGAGCATCTAGCTTTCTGTCATATTGAACATAACTTCCGAGACCAATCGGAACTCCGGTTACAATAACTTCGAAGATGCCGCCAAGCGTATCACCGGATTTTTTCGCTTTCTTAATTTCTGCAATTGCCTTTTTCTCTGTTACCTTATCAAGAATACGTACTTCCGATTTATCAGCTTCTTCCGTCAATTTATATGCCGAGTATGATGATTGGCGTGTGAGCTTTGCAATCAATTTGTCAATTTGGGTCCTATCCTTTACTCCTGCCGAACCTATACTCAGAACATGGCTGCCGATATAAATGCCGTTATCCTCTAAAAATTTTCTAACAATGGAACACAGCGCAACACGCATTGCTGTTTCACGAGCACTTGACCGGTCTATTACATTGCGCATATCATCGAAGCCGTATTTTATTGTACCGGCATAATCAGCATGGCCTGGACGTGGAACTGTAATTTTCTCGATTCCTGTGCCATCTCCTTCTATCGCCATTTTATCATGCCAATTTCCCCAATCTTTATTTTGAATAATTAAAGCTATTGGAGAACCAATTGTTTTGCCGAAGCGAATTCCGGATAGAATCTCCACTTTATCAGTTTCAATTTTCATCCTACCGCCACGACCATAGCCCTGCTGCCGCCGCCACAATTGATGGTTTATGTATTCAGCGGATATCTTAACACCCGCCGGCATTCCTTCTAAAATACCAACGAGCGCTTTCCCGTGCGATTCTCCAGAAGTTAAATAGCGGATCATAATTTTGTTCTCGTGATTAATAATATGAGGCGAATTACATTTAATCTCTCTACGCATATTTAATAAAACAAAATTTAGAGGGAGATTCAATTGGCAGGCAAATAAAAAGCGCAGCCGATTGACTCAGCCGCGCCATTATTTTTTTAGGTTTGTGAATTGATATTTGATACTTATTTGGGCATTTCAATAGGGACAAAGCGCATTTTCTTGTCCTCGCCCTTCACCCGCAACATCACAGCATCGCCAGGTTTCATCTTTTTAATCGATTTTTCAAATTGCTCTGGCGTTGAAATTTTTTGATCTCCAATATCCGTTACTACATCGCCTTTTCTCAATCCGCGTTCTTGTGCCGGACCAAGATCTTCAACATCTGCAACCACAACACCTTTCTCAACCTCATAGTGCTTCTTTATTTTTGAATCGATTGCTTTCACGGTGACACCAATTTCCTTCACATCAATAGACTTTTCCGTCTCGACTTCTGCGTCGGTTTCGTCTTTTCCACTTTTAACCTTCTCCGCCACTGCTTCAACATCTTCATCACGTGAACCAAGCGTAACTTTTTTCGTAATTTCTTTTTTATTGCGCCAAATCTGAAGTGCTACGACTTCTCCAGGATGCTTCGAAGCTATAGCGGTTTGTAAAGCTTGCATCGAATTTACTTCTTTTCCATCTACCGAAAGAATGATATCTCCATCTTCGAGGCCTGCTTTATCACCTGCGGCATCTTTTGTGACTGATTCAACCCAAACTCCTTTTGCTTTATCAAGTCCGGCAGCTTTAGCATAGACTGCATCGACGTCCTTAATTTGAACACCAAGAAATCCTCGACGAAATTTTCCGTATTTGATAATGTCAGTTGCAACCCGTTTAGCAAGATTCACTGGGATAGCGAAGCTGTATCCTTGATAACGCGCATTTGTTGTAGCGATTGCAGTATTAATTCCAACAACCTCTCCGTCTATATTGACTAATGGTCCGCCGCTATTCCCTGGATTCACTGCTGCATCAGTTTGAATAAAATTTTCTATCCCATACCCACTCTGATCGTTGATAATACCGATGTTTCGACCGAGAGCGCTGACAATTCCTTCCGTCATTGTAGATTTTAATCCAAGCGGTGCACCAATTGCGAAGACGATATGTCCAACCTCAACGTCGTCCGAATTTCCAAGTGCCGCAACCGGCAGGTTGTCTGCATCAATCTTGATTACTGCAAGATCAGTATATTTATCTGTACCAATGAGTTTGGCTTTAAATTCTCTTGTATCAGAAAGCTGAACCTTAATTCCATTCTTCTTTGTATTAGCAACGACGTGATTGTTGGTAAGTATATATCCGTTCGCTGTTATGATGAATCCTGAGCCGGATCCTACTTCAGGCCCACGCTTCGGCATATCAAATTTAAAATTCGGACCAAAGAATTTATAGAAGAATTGATTTTGATCATCTTGAGAATCCGATTCTGATTCTTGGCTCATTTCAACTTGTACGAATACAACAGATGGTGTCACTGTCTTGCCGACATTATGAAATGCGTCATTTAATGCTTGCAAGGTAGAATTCGGTTTGATCGGAGCCTGCTGAGCACCAAGTTTAACGTCTTCTCCAGCAAATGAGAAATCAACGCCTTTGAAACTTGATACTAGCACAACCCCAAAAATAATTCCGAGACTGATTAAAAAGACAGCCGCTAATACTGATTTGGTTGACATAATGTTCCTCCTTTTATGATGCAGCTCTATTTTGATGAAATAATTCTGTCGATTTCAAAGGTTTTAGTCCTTCAAAGTGATATCGTAAATATAGACGTAGCAACTCATCTATTTGGTTCCCGACCTGTATATCAAACTCAAGGTTACTAAGGCTATTAATCTGTGCATTTAATAGCCGCCTCAAAATCTGTAACCCCTGTGCTGAAATAGAAATAGATGCAACGTTCTGTCTAATGCTCGTTGAAGAATCGCTTGGCATACAGCAATGATTACAAAACACAGCTCCGCGAGCTACTTGAAATGCGTACTGCTTTTCACCGTTGTCAATGACGAGTGGATTTCCACATTCGCTGCAGACTTCAAAGTTTGGCGCATACCCAAACAATGAGGCAAGCCGCAATCGAAAGGAATGTAAATACGATGAGTAATTTTTAAGACTGGAATTTAGCGCGCTTAATGTTTCACTGAGCAATGCAAATAGCGCGAGATTGTGTTCCTCGTCATGCGTAACTTGATTAATGAGTTCAATCACTGCTAATGCTGTGGTCATTCGATCTAAATCTTCTGTGAGATTTTTAAACGAATTAATGGCGTCGCATTGGGCAATCAAGTGAAGATCACGATGCTCTTTTTTGTAAATAACAAGCATCGAAAGTGTCATTGGTTCTAATGCCGAACCGAATTTATTCTTCGCTGTTCGCGCTCCTTTGGCAATGCCTTTTAATTTCCCGTATTCTTTCGTATAGAACGTAACAATTTTGCTCGTGTCCCGATACTTCATTGTCTTTAGAATTATAGCTTCAGTTTTTACGAGCATGTCAGCTTTGAGATTGAAGATGCATAAGCGAATCGGAAAATGGTGGATATACAATTCCTTGATCTGTAACAATCGCCGTTATTAATTCGTTCGGAGTAACATCGAATGCAGGAGAATAAACTGCCACACCTTCCGGTGCTATTCGTTTACCGAGCACTTCCGTAACTTCTTTTCCGTCTCGTTCTTCTATAGGTATATCTTCGCCTGTCTTCATCTGAAAGTCAATCGTTGAAATTGGTGCGGCAGCATAAAATGGAATCCCGTGATGCTTCGCCAGCACCGCAATATTATACGTTCCTACCTTATTTGCAACGTCGCCATTTATTGCTATTCGATCTGCACCAACAATAACCGCATCAATTTTTCTTTGCTTCATCAGAATCGCTGCGGTGTTATCTGCAATCAGCGTCGCCGGAATATTTGCTTGTTTCATTTCCCATGCCGTTAGCCGTGCACCTTGCAAGAGCGGACGTGTTTCATCAATATAAACGCACTTGAGTTTTCCATCTTCCCATGCCTTGGAAATAATACCGAGCGCTGTACCGCGTCCACCCGTGGCAAGAGCACCTGCATTGCAATGAGTGAGGATAGAACAAGATTGCGGAAGAAGTTCGACACCGAAGGAACTGATGCGTTCGCACATTTCAAAATCTTCTTGATGGATGAGAAGTGCTTCGTCTATTAAACGTTTTTGTAAGTCAGCAATAGAATTTATCTGCCATGCATCCAGTACACGGCGTTGTCGTTTCAAAGCCCAGAAGAGATTGACAGCAGTTGGACGTGTAGAAGCAAGAAAATCTATTGTAGATTGTAAATAAGATCGTACTTCGTTGACTTCGTTTTTCTTAATCTGGAGACTTGCAAGTGCAACACCATACGCAGCCGCAATACCAATCAAGGGCGCACCGCGGATTGCGAGATGCCTAATCGCTTCAGCTAAGACGGCAACATCATCAGTCTTAATAAATACTTCTTCGAGAGGAAGTTTTGTCTGATCAAGAAACCGGATATTGCCGTTTATCCATTCTAACGGCTTCATTGCAATCACTTCTCATCAAATCGTGATAAATCCATGAAAGAATGAAATCGGTCGTGAATTTTGAGATAACTCAAGTCACGCAGACTGTCCACACTAAATTTTTCCACACAGAATGATGCCAAAGTACTGCCATAAATTATAGCGCGTTTGAGATTTTCAGAAGAAATATCGTCAGTTCGTGCAAGCCAGCCAATGAAACCGCCGGCAAAGGCATCGCCCGCTCCTGTCGGATCGAAAATAGTCTCCAGAGGATATGCCGGTGCTGAGAAGATTGTGTCTTCTGTCACAAGCATTGCACCGTGTTCGCCTTTTTTAATTATGATGATTCGCGGGCCCATCTTAATTATTTTTTTTGCCGCTTTGATGAGATTTGGCTCTTGGGTAAGTAGACGCGCTTCAGAATCATTGACGATAATGACATCCATAAATTTCATGGTTTCTGTCAACTCTTTTGGTTTTGTTTCAATCCAATAATTCATTGTATCGCCAACAACAAGACGCGGTCTCTTAATTTGATTCAACACCTGTAATTGAAGCACTGGATCAATATTGCCAAGACAGACATATGCCGAAGATTTGAATCTCTCAGGAATTTTTGGATCGAATTTTTTAAAAACATTAAGATCCGTGAAAAGTGTGTCACGAACATTTAGGTCATAATGGTACTTACCACCCCATTGAAAAGTTTTACCACGCTCAACGATCTGTAATCCATCTAAATCTATTTGTCGCGATTCCATGAACTTTATATGTTCCTTCGGAAAATCTCCGCCAACCACGCCAACTAAACGGATGGGCACAGTGAAGTAGCTTGCCGCCGCAGAAATATACACTGCAGATCCACCAAGCGCTTTTTTTACACTTCCAAAAGGCGTTTCGACAGTGTCAAGTGCAACAGAACCAACGACTAACAAACTCACGATATTGTCCTTTCGATTTTAGTGTGCTGTAATCTCTACTAATTGGGCGGTTTCTTTATTTCCGATTATAAATTCATTTACAATATCTATAGAATGTCTCTGGCCTGGCCACACAAGCCGCTGTCTTGCTTCATTAAATCGTAACCATTCGAACCGTTGATGTTCTGAAGATAAATGCAATTTTGAAGATGAATCGAGCTCAACAGCAAAAACCGGAACTAATTGAATCGTATCATTCACAAGATCAAAATATGTATCCACATAAGGAATCGTCCAGCAATGTTTAGGCGATAGACCTGTTTCTTCCTTCAACTCGCGCATCGCTGCTTTAATTCCACTTTCATTTTTTTTCATAGTTCCGGTTACAATCTGCCAGAGTCCAGGATAGAGCTTTTCTTCTTTTGCGCGTTGGAGGACAAGAAAATGTGTTTCTGCATTGAGCACTCTAAAAACGCACACTTCCACAATTTGATTAACAATGTTTGCCAGAGGGACTCTTTCTTTTGCTGTAAAAAAGATAAATGAATTTTAGTTGAATTCAAATTGCAGGATCGCAGACTCGGAATTATTTTCTAATTGGAAGATTTTTCCAATTTGCCAGAAATATACCGCAAGCGATTCCGACATTAAGCGATTCTGCTTTACCGAAACGTGGAATACTTAATACATCATCAGCTTGCTGAAGAATATCCGGATTCACACCATGCGCTTCACTTCCTAAAATAAGAATGGATTTTTCCTGCAACGAAGAAGAATTGAGCAGCTTTCCATCAAGAGCAGTTGCAATGAGCCTGAAACTTTCAGACTTAAGATTAGAGAGTACAGTTTTTAAATCAAGATTCTCAAATACTTTCAAATGAAAAATAGAACCTGCAGTAGCGCGCACTACTTTTTCATTATATAATGAGACACATCCTTCGCTTAAAAAAACCGTATCAACACCAAACCAATCACACGTGCGAAGAATGGTCCCTAAATTTCCAGGATCACTTATAGTGTCGCAAGCAACTATGAGTTTTGCGGAGCGAAGATATTTTATATCGAATATCTGAATTTGTTGATGCACAAGAGCCACAATTCCTTGAGAATGGACGGCATCAGAAATCTGTCTTAACTGCGCTTCCTTCAACTCTTTTATAGGAATTTTGCGATTCTTTGCAAGTGCGAGTGTTGATTGGTGCTCGGAATTTTGATTTGTCACAGGCAGTGCGGCAATCATTTCGATGGAGGAATTCGAATCCAGTGCATCTTGGAGTGGACGCCAACCCTCAAGAAGAAATTTACGCTCGACATCCCGATATTTCTTCTGCTGAAGTGAGCGAAGATATTTTATTTCGACTTGAGTTAAATTCATAGTTGGAATATAGAGAAAAAGGTAAGGAGAAACAAAACGCTACAGCTTTTGCCTCCATTCTTTTTGTGTCCATTTCGTGCCGTCACTTTCTAATATGATTGCTCCTAATTTATCAGTTCGTTTTATATCTATTGAATTGACTTTTAATCGCCAAATAGTGAATGGCGATGGGTGACGGAATTTATTATGATTTCCGACGGAGATCAGGGCTATCCGAGGATGGACAACTTTTAGAAACTCTTCACCAGTACTCGTAATGCTTCCGTGATGACCAGCTTTCAGAATATCGCTTGAAAGAAACGTGCCGTAACGCGGCATTATTCTTTGTTCGGTTACAACTTCAGCATCACCAACAAGTATTATCGATGAAAGGCCATAAACAATTTTCAGCACTACAGAAGAATTATTCAGGTTCTTCTCTGTAATGTGATTCGAATCAGGATGGAGAACATACACTCGTGCGTTTGAATCAATCTGAATCTGATTCCCAACTCGTACGATTTTTTTCCCGGTATGCCTCGTTTCAGCAATTTCCAGTACATCTTCTACTTGATGATTGCCTGTGGCAAGAGATGCCATCATAATTGTATCGACATGGAGTAATTTAAGAACTGACCCTGCGCCTCCAAAGTGATCAATGTGTGGATGTGTAATCAATAAAAAATCGAGCTTTGAGATTCCCTCTCGTTTTAAGAATGGCACAACAGTGCGCTCACCTGCATCGAATTTCTGAGACAATGGACCGGCATCAATTAACATCCGTTTACTATTTGAGAATTCGATCAAGATGGCATCGCCTTGTCCGACATCAATAACCGACACAGTGCATTTAGGATGTGCCAGAGACCAAATATTTGAATAGAGAATGTAGTTACTGAGCATTAAAATAATAATGAGCAACCATGCACGAACGCGCGGTTTATTCAAATTGAAGATACCTATCGCCAAGATATAATATCCGATAACAAACACAGCACTGAAATGCCATGCTTCTATATATGCAAAGGGAACACTCGCCGCTTGTTTAACAAATCCGAGCAAAAACCAAACTAAGAAATCATTTGCCGCTGCATACAAATTTGCAATCCACGGACTGATGGGATAAAACATGATTTCCGCAGCTCCTATGAATGTATTGAGTCCGCTTATTGGCACAACCGGGATATTCGCCACTAAAGAAATAATGGACACGCGGCCAAAATAGTACGCAGTAAAAGGTACTGTTCCTAATTGAGCAGCAAGCGAAACAGCGAACAATTTCAGCACAGCATCAACGCCTTTAATTTCTTCAAATCGTTCTGGAATTTTCTTGATGAGCGATTCAAGGCGAGGATAGAAATAAACAATAGAGATAACTGCTGCGAAGGATAACTGAAAGCCGACATCGAATAAAGTATTAGTATTCCAGAAAAGAAGAATTAGTGCGGCAACACTAATTGAATTGTAAATGTCTGCTTTTCTTTCAAACAACGTTCCACAGAGAAGAACAATTGCCATGATTGTTGCACGTACAACTGATGCGCTCGATCCTGTAATTAACATATATACTATGAGTCCCAGAATTGCCACACCGCCGACTGCTTTCCGCGGCAACCGAAAGAAACCAAGTATTGAAAAGAAAATGAACGCGACGAACGCAACATTCGAACCAGATACTGCCAAGATATGAATTGTGCCTGTATCCATGAACGATTGCTTTACATCGGATGGAATATCGGCTCGGTACCCAAATATTATTCCTTTTAAGAAACTTGCATGGCGGGGAGAATGAAGACGATCGATGATGCGATACAACGCTTGCTGCACTGAATATGTCCAAGTCTGAAAGGAATTTTCATCCATTTCCCCACCGACTCGCACATTGTCTAACCCTTGGACTGTTACGACAGATTGAATATCGTTCAATGCAAGATATTTTCCATAATCAAACTCCCCGGGGTTTCGCTGAAATGGAAACGGCTCTAGCATTCCAAGTATTCGTATTTTATTTCCGAACTTAATTTCTTCCCTATAATGATCTTCCTTTTTGAATCTAAGCATAACCATCACCCTGCGTGAATCTCGATCAATCTTTCCTTGGCGGATAATGCTATCTGTGCGAACAACACAACTGATTCTGCGTTCCTGCTGGGCTGGTTCAGAATCAATTGCGCCATATAGAATTACAGGTTCATCGCTAATACGTGGTTTAAGTTCTCGTGAATTAAAATTTGATTGTTGGAGTGTCTGAAGAAAAACGCCAAGCGATATAACTGCACATTGGAGTAATATTTCAGCAAGCACCTTGCGCTTGTCTTTCCAAAATAATATAGCAGAGATAAAAACTAGAATAGCGGTAAGAACAAACCAATAGACAGGAGGCAATGAAATCCAAACCGCAAGAATAATTCCGGCGGCGAATAAAATGACTAACCGCAGTGCTGGACGACGTTGGAGCATAACTCACTTACGAATCAAGAAATAATCTGACGATTGCAGGTGTAATGTGCGTAAGATTTTTTATTCGCTTTACTAGTTGATGGCAATGTTTGCCTACAAGAATGCACGGCACTCTATTGCGCGTATGCGACTTGGTAGAAAGGTCTTCAATGTTGCCGTGGTCGCTGACAATCATTAACAATGTATTGCTGGGATCGAACGATGCAAAAAAACCAGCTAAAAATTCATCTAGACGTTCCAAAACTTCCACCGCGAACGCTATCTTTTGACTATGACCAGCATGATCAGAAAGCCAGTATTCGAAAAGTGTGAAATCATGTTTGGATACAATTGATGCGAAATGTTTTCCCGCCTCTCTCGATGTAATCGGAAATATTTCCGGATGTCCAAGTTCAGGCCATTGAGTGCGAATAAAATCTGCAGAAATTGCTTCATTTCGCTGAAGCTCGTGGGCAGTGAGCAATGGAATACCAGCGAGTTGACATGAAAGTGTTGTCACTGTAAGCCGTCGGGTACCGGATTCTGTGTAATCGAAAAAGCGCTGCGGAAAAGCATTGGCGAACGAGACTGACTTGCCTAATGCCGCCAATTGATGAAAGATATTCTTCTCTGCAATAACCGGACGAAGAACCGATGGCGGGTACGGACCAAAATGCCTGCCAAATTTCTTTGCCCCATTTACACCGGTAAAAATTGCAGTTTGACCGGTTCCACTTTGCGGCAAACCAGATACACCAAGCGTCGCATTAATTGCAATTATTTCAGATTGATTTGTTGATTTTTTTTTAAATGGTGTATGCAGTTGTTCTCCTCCACACAGTGTTGTCAGCGTTGGCATTCGTGCACGAAAGAATGGATTGATATCCGCATCTTTTTTCCCGATGCCAACACCATCTAAGAAAAGGAGGACTACATGTAAATTAGAATTTTGAGTTTCAATCCCCAAAGTTAGATTTCCCTTATTTCTATCGATTCTTGCTTTCCAGCATCAATGTTACCGGTCCATCATTAATAAGCTCTACATCCATCATCGCACGAAATACCCCAGAAGCAACATTTTCGTCGCCTAAATGTTTTTTTAATTGGTTTACGAAATGGTCATAGAGAACTTCGGCCCTTTGCAGAGGTGCAGCATCAATGTAACTTGGTCGGTTCCCTTTATGAGTATCACCATAAAGCGTGAACTGCGAAACTACCATAGCCTCGCCCTTCACATCCTTGATGGAAAGATTCATCTTCCCTGCTTCATTTGCAAAAATACGAAGTGACGAACAACGCTCGGCAAGATATTCCGCATCAGACTCTCTATCGCCATTCTTTACGCCAAGGAAAATAAGCATTCCATATTTGATGGAACTATGTAACTTTCCTTCTATCGTTACGGAACATCGCTTCACTCGCTGAACTAATGCACGCATGGTCGGTAATTAGTCGTTGGGGAAAAAGAAACTTACAACTAAAAAAGGTTCATTTTACTTACTACTTGAAACCTCTTTACTCTTGTGTTAGATATGCAATTAATTTAAACTTATCAGATTCGATGGCAGACCCGTCCAAATTCCGGAGACTACGCGCGGTATTCCCTGCAAATCATTTGTAATTTGAAGTTGATCTATTCCAGCATCTTTCAATTCACGAGCAACTTTCTCTGCTTGATTAAAACCAACTTCTAGTATAATACCGCCGCCGGGTTTGAGTATATCAGGAATAATTCCAACGAGGCGATGGTAGAATTTAAACCCATCCTTACCGTCCGTCACCGCCACTGAAGGTTCGAAATCTCGCACTTCAGTCTGCAATTGTGCCCACTCGTCTTTCGGAACGTATGGAGGATTGCTCACTAGAATATCATATTGTGTCCGGAATAATTCTTCCATTTGATCAAACACATCGATCAATGAAAATTGGATTTGTGAATCAACAGAATGCAACCGCGCATTTTTCTCGGCAACAATTAATGCTTCTTTACTAATGTCAATTGATGTAATATGCGCGTGCTTGACATACTTTGCAATAGATACTGCAATATTCCCGCTTCCAGTTCCAACTTCGAGTACATGAATTGGTGTATCGCTGGGATAACGCTGGCATGATAACATTACTTGTTCGATGAGAGTTTCTGTTTCAGGGCGCGGAATGAGTACTCGCGAATCGACAGTAAAGTGCAGCCCCATAAAACTTGTTGAGCCAATAATATATTGCACCGGTTCTCGTTTTAATCGTCGTTCGTACAATGTGCGGAATTGCTTCAGCTCTTCTGGCGTGAGTGGTTTATCAAAATGAAGATATAATTGAATGCGTTGGAGGTCCAATGCATGCGCAAGAAGGAGTTCAACATTGAGACGGGCATTCTCAAATCCATTACGTTGAAGGTGCTCCATCGCAGACTTCATTAATTCGCGGACAGTCCATACTCGTGTCTTATCTTCTGGCATGCTGGCTTATTTCTTGCCCCGTTTGTGTGCTTTCGATTTTAGGCTTTTGACTGGTTTCGTCCGTTTTATTGATTTGGATTTTTGATAAGAGGTTTTATTCTTCAATGATTTTTTGATAATTTTTTTTGAGGCGGCAGCAGTCTTTTTGTTAACGGAAATATTTTTTGATTTCACTATCTGGCTCGCAAATGCCTTTCGCCTGATACTTCCTACTTCCTCTTCGTCCTCACTGATGACAGTTTCAACAATTCTCCTGCTTCGCAACTTCACACGATCTTCCGAAAAGAAACCAAGTTGTTCCATCTCTGAATCTGCGATTTCAATATCCGGCAAGATTTCATCATCCTCCTGAATTTTAAGCTGCGCAGGGACAATTTGGAAACGGTTATCAGCTTCAAGCATTGCGCTAAAATCTGATAAGGATGCGATCTCGAATCCTTTGGTCTTAGAACGGTTAGCGACTTCTTCCCATACTTTACGAACCGACACCAAAGGTTCTTGTTGAACACTGAGAATCAACTCAGCTTCATTTAAACATCTCTCGTACACAGCTGACTCCTTGATTGGATGAATATTAAAAACATTTCCTATGAAAAATGTAAAGTTATTTCGAGGAAAGCGCAAGCTTCTTTGCACGTAGATTTGGCGTACGTATCAAGAGAATAATGCCTATAAGACCAACAATCAACGAGAGCATAAAGACAATATTGTAACCGTAAGATGCGCATAACCATCCAGCAAATGGAGTAATAAGATAGAACGGAGCGAACCAGGCATTCATCAGCCCGACATACATTGGACGTTCTCCAACAGGGGCACATTCAACAGCAAAATTGTACCGCATAGCTGTTTCAGCTCCGATATTTACGCCAAAGAAAAGAAAGACAAAATAAAACCATTCTACAGACTGCGCTGACCATGCAGTAGCAATTGCCAGTAACAGACCTGCTCCACAAACTACTAAGGCACTCTTCGTCCCTTTTGTATCGGCGAGCCAGCCTAATAACACACCACTGATAATCTGTCCGACAATCATCAGGATTGTGAATATCCCCACTACATATTCAGAAATATCGAACCGCTTAATAGCTGCAATAGTAAAGAATGCGGCCGACGAAAAGCTGATTGTCAGCAAGGCCGAGGCAATTAGAAATTTCCTGTATAGACGATTTCGAGCAATAATTGATCGTACGCGGAAAAATAAACCTGAAAGATGTACTGGAGTCGAAACAGGAGAAGGCAACTCTTCCACAATTTTACGCTGTGCAACCAAAGAACTCATTTGAAACAAAAATGCAAGTCCAATCGCTGATGCATAATTATATGGAAACCGAAGCATCGTAAGCATTGCTGTCAATATAAAACTATTTGCTAAAGCTAGTACAGCAGCGAGAGTAACCCGCCAGCCCATTATTTTTCCTCTTCTTTCTGGTGAAGTTGTCTTTGCAAGAAAGTCCATCCAGATGGGAGAAATTGTACCTGACGTAGCCTGATTAGAAATATATATGAGAAATAGTAACGTAAGGGAAAGTGTCGGTGCTGAAGCTCCCCACATCGCAATAACACAGGCAAGCAGAAGAATATCCAAACGCTGAATGAATCCATATCTGATAACCGGAGATTTGCGATATTGCGACGCACCGAAATAGTTAGCCGAGATAACCTGCGGCATAAAGTAGGCAAGATACACAACAACGGGCCATGTGCCGATAAGTACATCGCTTCCACCTAACCGCTTAATCAAAGCGGGCATCATCGTTTGAATTGGGATTAGAGCACTTGTACTAATGTAGAGCGCTCCTTCGATGATGTGATAACGTTCATTTCTCGATTGCAAATCGTACGAATCCATGTTTTCTCTAAAATAAAAAAGGTCACGCTCGGTGACCTTTTTTCCATTCAACATTGTTGAGCGTCTTCCTGCTACTTCTTCATTTTATCGGCAAAGAGCTGAGCAACTTTTTCAATATCATAACCGACTTTGGGTAGGTATATACCGCCGAATTTTTCTACCATCGATTTCAATGTATCATATGCGTCAGCACTGCAAAAAAAAGTTGGTGTTGTCCGATTGGGACCTTCTTTCTTCGCTAATTGAAGAAGTGCGATTCCCGGAAGATGCCCTTTCAGGTTGTTATCTTTAAAATCGTTATCGAGGATTATCAAACTGAAAACTTCAGATTTTATCTTCGCCCATGTTTCTACACTCGTAACTGTCTCAACAATTTCAATTTCATCTTCTAAGATGGCAGTGACAACTTCGAGCGCAAAACCATGGGATTTGCGCTGTCCATCATCATCATCTGCTACGAGAACTTTGTACGGCATTAGATTATTATCTCGATTAAAAATACTTCAACATTCTTATTTCCATACTACAAACTTTTCAGGGAAAAAACAATAACCCTCTGTCTTCATTAAAATAAATGATAAGAGCGATTAATATCAATGCCTAAGAACGACTTTACCGCCAAGCACAGTTGATTCCACCTGGATAGCTGGTATCTCAATTATAGGGCAACGAAATATATCCTTTGAAATAACAACAAAGTCTGCAAGTTTTCCGCGTTCAAGCGATCCTTTCAAGTTTTCCTCAAATGACGCATATGCCGCCCACGTTGTAAAACCGCGGACTGCTTCTTCCCGCGTCATTTTCTCTGAGGAGTACCATCCATTAGCAAACGCTGCTGTATCAGAGTAATCATTGGTAGATGATCGAAAATATTTGCGCATATCATCAATATTATTCGGTATACCATTCTTATCTTGTCGAGTACATGCAGCATAAATTCCAAAGAATGGATTTGCGCTTTCAACGGGAAAGTCTGATCCTGCAGGAATAACAACACCTGTATTCAACAACGACCGCCAAGCATATGCGCCGCGAATTCGTTTTGATCCAAGCCGTGTTTCTGCCCAATACATATCCGAAGTACAATGCGTCGGCTGCATGCTCGGAATAATACCCAGTTGCTTGAAGCGAGGAATATCATCTGGTGATAGCACCTGTGCATGTTCGACGCGCAATCTTGCAGAAGGCAATTGATGTTTTTTCAATGCTGATTCGTACACATTGAGGATAATATTATTTGCTCTGTCGCCAATTGCATGCGTACAGACTTGAAAACCATAATCCAGCGATTCATCTACTAACTTTTGCAATTTTTCTTCTGAAAGCATCGTCAGTCCACGATTGTTTGGATCATCTGAATATGGCTCGATCAGTGCGGCTCCACGAGAACCCAATGCACCATCTATGTATATTTTTAATGCACGGATAGTAAGTTTGTTGTTTCCATATCCGATGAGCTTTCCTTCCCTTTTCATTTTATTCCATAACTCGCCCGGACCATCAATCGCGGCATACACACGAAGAGGAAATTTATTTTCATCGATTAATTTTTTATATAATTCAATTTGCTTTTCATCCACTCCCATTTCTTGAACCGATGTCAGTCCTACCGAAGCACATTCTTCTGTCGCAAGTCTCATCGCTTCGCGCATTTCCTGTTCGTTTGGCTCCGGTACAAATTTATATATTAATTCCATTGCTGCATCAATAAAAACTCCTGTTGGTTCTCCACTGGCATCACGTACAATTTTACCGCCTGGCACATCAGATGTTTGTCTGTTCACACCGGCAATTTCTAAAGCACGCTTATTCACCCAACAAGCATGTCCGTCAATACGAACGAGATAAACAGGATTGTTTTGCGCAATTCTATCTAACAATTTGTGGCTTGGAAATGATTTCGTCAACCATTCATTTTGATCCCAACCGCTTCCGCGTATCCATTGTTCTGGTTTCGATACGGCTACCCTTTGTGCAATTCTCTCTGCTACTTCTTTTTCAGAGTGTGTCCCAAATAAATCGACCGTCATTCGAGCAAGACCAAGCCCGAGAAGATGACAATGCGCATCAATTAGTCCGGGTAATATCGTCTTTCCCACCAGATTGATAATCTTGTTTGATTTAAATTTCCGTTTGATGTATTCGTCTGTTCCTATTCCAACAATCTTATCACCCTCAATCGCCATTGCTTCTGCGATGGTATTGTTTGCATCCATTGTATAGATATGGCAATTAATGTAGATGGTGTCTGCGCGTTCAGGCATATATCGGTTGATCAAGACAACGATAACAATTCCTACGATTATAAACAAAATAAACCATTTGAGCTGTTGCGGCATGATAATTCCTAACAGAAATAAGGTGATTCATTCCAAGAAGAACTTTGCGATTGTGAAAATAGATTTGCCAGCATATTTGCAGGCTAATGTACCTTGTGTAAAAGTGAATTGCAAACAAAATCCAGGTATGGTTAAAATTGCAATGCTTAATTACATACAATTAATCGATTCATTCTTGATTCCGCTCCAATAAACTGCTAACTTAATACTCAGAATATGTAATTCATAAAACAGCCCGCATTGGTACGATACTACTCAACCCTTTTCGGGCTGTTTGTCTAATATCCATGAAAAGAACGCATATTGATAAGATAATGAGATTGAAAAAAGCTTCATGAAAAAAACTTATTGTGTTCTCCTTCTCCTTTTCACGTATTCCATAAGTCAGAAAACTCTTGCTCTTGCGACCGATAAATCACCGCTCAAGAAAATTTTGATAGTTGTGCAAGGCGCATCAACCTTAAAAAGTTACGCAATGGGAGACGGGCGTCAGCTTGCTGAACTAATGGGACATTTTAATACATCGACGACAATTAAAGGTGACCAAGATTACAAATTTGGTGAGCTTAACAATTATGATTATACATTCTATGTTGGTTTCGAAATCCACAATGCGGTACCAACAAAATTTCTTTTAGACGTTTATAACACCAACAAACCAGTTATCTGGCTAAACACTGGTATGGTTGAGTTCTGCCAGAGATACGACATAAAAAAGAAATTTGGCTTTACGGTAAGCGGAATTGATTCCATTATAAATTTCAATCAAGTAACCGCAAATAGCACAGTGTTCACAAAGGGTGAACCTAAACTCGGTATTATTCATATCAACAATCCAAACATTGCAAGGGTTATTGCTAAAGCATTCTCAACCACCAAGCAAAGAGAATCACCTTATGCTGTTTCTGCAAAAAATCTTATGTACTTTTCTGATTCCCCGTTCGCTTATGCCATTCCTGGTGATCACTATAATTATTTCGCTGACTTTCTGCATGATATTCTCAAGGAGAATCATGAAACCTCGCATCGCGCTATGATTCGTATTGAGGATGTAACGTTATTTGAAAATCCTGACAACCTCCGCGAGATTGCAGACATTCTTTCAAGCCGCGGAATTCCATTTATGGTTGGAGTGATTCCATTTTTCGTGGATCCAGGTGAAGGTACGCATTTGAGTCTGTCTGATAAACCGGAACTCGTCGATGCTCTGCAGTATATGGTACACAACGGTGGAACCATAGTAATGCACGGTGTTACGCATCAGTACAAAGGCGTAACGGCTGTAGATTACGAATTCTGGGATGATAATTCTAGCGGGCCTATCAAAGGCGAGACAGAAGAAGGTGATGCTCGTAAAATCGAGATGGGAATTCAAGAGTTTATGAAAAATGGGCTCTATCCACTTGTTTGGGAAACACCGCACTATACAGCTTCATTTACGTTATACAAAACAGTAGCAAAATATTTTAGTACTGCCTGCGAACAGCGGCTTTCCATTGAAGATGCCGACTTCAGTCAGTACTTCCCTTACATAATTAATAAAGATTTATTCGGACAAAAGATCTACCCTGAAAATCTTGGCTATGTCCCTTTAGATCCAGATAAGAAAGCAAGTCGCGGCTCTGTCGATCAACTTTTAAAGTATGCAAAAGCACAATTGTATATTCGCGATGGTGTTGTTGGTGCATTCTTCCACGCCTTCCTCAATCTTGATCTCTTGAAACAACTTGCTGATGGGCTTGAAGAACTTGGCTACACTTTTCTCGATATGCGAGAAGAAACACATTGGGTCAAGACTAAGGATCGTGTAATCCTTTCCGGTACACAAGATTATTCCATTACACTGAAAGATCAATATTTATTGGAAGCTTATTATGATAAAACTGGCGAAGTACGAGATCGTAAAATTTCCGATAAACGCCTCCTTGGAACCATTACGAAACATATTACTCTAGAACCAAACGAGTTCTATAAAGCTGAACCAATAGAATTCCGCGAACGTGAGCAGACATTCCTCGAGAAAATCGTCTCTCAAGCAAACCGTATCTATGACAATATTTTTGCTAAGGAAGAAGATTGGAAACCGGCACGTGTTATGCTTCTTTGGAATCATTTTGCTCGCGGCGCTTCCTTCAACGATCAAGCATCATTTGCATCTGCATTCAGAAGTATTAGCATTTTAGTTGATACGGTTTTTTTAGGACAGCCAATTGATCCGTCAAAATACAACCTCATCATTGTTCCGGTAGCGACTATTGATTCCCTCAACGAAAGAGATATCTCGATTATTACGAAGTATGTCTCTTCCGGCGGTAATATAATAATCGACTCTAAAAGCGATCTTGCTGAAGAATTTGGTCTCGAATATGCTGCCACGCGCATTAATGTTCGGCACATTCGTGACAGATTATTCCCAGAAGAACAAATTGCTTGGCGCAATTCAGAGCTTGTCAATAAATTTGATACAGATAATTTGGAAAAAATCTTCTGCACTGACGAAGCCACCGACGCTCCAATGGTTATCGGCAAGCGCTACGGCAATGGAAAACTTTTATACATAAACTCAAGATTCGATCCACTTTCGCAACAAGGATATTCACATTATCCATTCTTTTTAGAGTATGTTCGCCGTTTCTTCCAGTTGCGTCCAATCATTAGGCGAGAGCAACTTGAAGTTTATTTCGATCCTGGATTTCGTCATCTCTATAGTGTGGAAAATCTGATTCGTTCCTGGGTTGCCAATGGAATCCGCATTGTCCATGTTGCAGGCTGGCATCAATATCCAAAATACACATACGATTATGAACGCCTCATCCGATTAGCCCATGCGAACGGCATACTTGTCTATGCATGGTTAGAGCCCCCGCAAGTCAGCCAAATGTTTTGGATGAACCATCCGGAATGGCGTGAAAAAAATATTTTTGGTGATGATGCTAAACCAGCATGGCGCTATCCATTAGCTCTCACAGACACGCAATGCGTCAAAGCGATTGTCAAAGAGTACAGTTCTTTTCTTGAATCATTTGAATGGGATGGAGTTAATCTTGCAGAATTATATTTCGAATCTGGCCGTGGATTTGAAGAACCTAAGCAGTTCACACCGGCTCATCCATCGGCAAAGATGGAATTAAAACGGAAGTACGATATCGATTTGAAAGCAGCGTTCGATTCACTTTCCCCTTCATATTGGAAAACCAATGCATCTGTAAAGGAAATAATTGTTAATTACCGTATTCAAAAACTCAATATTGTCTATGAATCACTTCTTTCCGCTTTTAAAGATATTTCTAAAACAAAACCCGGATTCCAAACTATAGTCACTGCTTTAGATAACTTTGGCTCTCCAGAATTACGAGAACAATTTGGGATCGACATGAACAGCGTTCTTGGACTTCAAAAGAGAAACAACTTTATATTACAAGTAGAAGATCCGCAAACAAAATGGTCGGGTGATCCTTACCGTTACATTGAGATAGGAAAACAGTATGCCCGGTTTATTGATTCATCGAAGTTAATGTTAGATTTAAATATTCTCAATTTCCGAAATAAAGATGCTATAACTCCATTTCCAACTCTTATCCAGACCGGAACGGAAAGTTTTCATCTGATTCGGGCAGCTTCTCTCGGAGCACCGCGTCTGACCATATATTCCGAGGCAAGTGTGAACCCGCAAGATTTAAGTTTCTTCGCAAATGCACTTGCAAGCGATGTTCATTACAATTTTAATGAATCTGGATTAAATACAACTTCTTCAAATTCGTTTGTATTACGCTTGCCAAAAGAAGTTACTGAAATCACACTTGATGGCATTACGCTACCCCCTTTCAGAGATAACCGCTACATAATTCCGGCTGGCAATCATTCAATTACGCTAACGCCGCAAACTGGGAGCACCTTCTCCACACATAAACTGCAAACCCGTATCATGTCTTCGACGGGAGATCTTAAATCTATTAGCTACGGTTTGCGGAATGTTAATATAGAGTATGAATCTGATATGCGAATGTTAATTGCGTTAAGCAACATTCCAACATCTGTTACAGTGGACGGCAAAGCCATTGATTTCATTGTGATGAAAGGTAACGACTGTTTCAGCATCTTTCTTCCGTACGGAATTCATAAAGCGAATATCGTAACCGGTGACAGATTTGCTTACGGTATTAACTTTACAAGCTTCTGGTCAACAACAGCAATTGCTGTATTCAGTGCACTTGCGATTTCATTGCTTCTATTGATGTACCTGTTTCTGAAATTTATCAGACGCACTTCGGAAAATCGAAAGGTGTAATATTCTATGACTGTTCTTGAAGTTGATCTTAGTTTTCTTTTTGTCATTGCTGTTATTTTAATTTGGTTCACAATTGCATACCAGTTCGTACTAACAGTGTTTGGATATATCAACTGCGTTCGTTCACTACGCGAGAAACGTGATGTAGATAAACGCTCATTCGACTATCCTTCTTGTTCAATTCTGATTCCAGCACATAATGAAGAAAAAGTTATTGGCAATACCATCGAATCGATGCTCCAACTTGAATATCCCAAAAACAAACTTCAAATCATCGTTATAAACGATGGATCAGAAGATAATACGAAGGACATTATAAAGCGCTATGCATCGTCAGATGCACGCGTGCAATTATTCGATATACCAGAAGGCGAAGGCGGCAAAGGAAAATCACGAACACTCAATCTTGGTATTAAACAAGCAAAGGGCGATATCATAGCTATCTACGATGCTGACAACACACCGGATAAAGATTCACTTCGGTATCTCGTTGCACAATTGTTGGACAACAAAGAGCTGGGTGCCGTCATTGGAAAATTCCGTACAGTAAACAAAAAAGCTACGCTTCTGACGCGTTTCATCAACATCGAGACACTCAGTTTTCAATTGATGCTACAAGCAGGCAGATGGCAGATGCACGGTATTTCAACTTTGCCGGGAACGAACTTTGTGATGTGGAGCCATCTCATAAAAAACTTAGGCGGTTGGGATGAAGAAGCTTTAACGGAAGATTCAGAACTTAGCATCCGAATTTACGAGGCGGGTTACAAAATTAAATTCATTCCCTATGCAATAACGTATGAACAGGAGCCGCAAAAGTGGGGCGTTTGGATTCGGCAACGCATGAGATGGGTGCGCGGTAATAATTATGTCGTTAAAAAGTTCTGGAAAGAAATTCCGCATTTCAAGAGTAAGAGGTTAGCATTCGATTTGCTGTACACGCTTTCGCTCTACTATATTTTCTTTGTTGCAGTCGTTTTCTCGGATATTTTGTTTATTGTTAGTTTATTTCAAGTGGTGGCAATTTCTTTGCCGGGTCCTTATACTTTTGTGTGGGTGACATCTTTAATCTTGTTCATCTTTGAAATATTTCTTTCGATTTCGTACGATGACGAAGATAATTTTAAAAATCTCGCCATTATTGTTTTAATGTACTTCTCCTACTGTCAATTGTGGATTTATGTAGTTTTCAAATCAGCATATCAGGATTATATAAAAAAAGAAAAACACATTTGGGATAAGACAATACGGTTTGATCCACTTGCAACGCAATTAAAAAAATGAGTCATTGGAATGAACATTAGAATATTTCATTGCCTGCAAAATGTTCATTTCGTATATTGTAATCGTGATCTTCTATTGCCCCGTAGTGTAATTGGCAACACGCCTGACTCTGGATCAGGAAAGTCTAGGTTCGACTCCTAGCGGGGCAGCAAAGCATCTGCGAATTGCGGATTGACAATCCGCAATTCACATTTTTTTGGCCTTATCGTCTAACGGTTTAGGACGTGACCCTCTCAAGGTCGAAATACGGGTTCGATTCCCGTTAAGGCTACTTCTTCAGTTTGCCATTTCTTTAATTTAGCTCTTCTAATAATGTCTCATAACCAAAAATTCCGCCAGAATTTCCAGCGTTTCATTCGTTACAGGTTCGCCACCAAATTCAAGGGTAAAGATTTTGATAATATCTGTTATTCTATGCGTTTTTACTAAATATTCAGCAATTTTCACATTTCCGTACTTTCATTATTTCAAGTTCTATCGTTCCATAATTAATGCATAGTTTTTCCAGTATCACATTATTTTCATTATTTCTTAAATTTTCATTTGCTCATTTCGTCAAGAATCTATATTTTCCACCACGTTTTCTTAACACTATCTAAAAGTGGCTTATTATGGCAATTGATGTACTCGAGCAAATACATCCTCATATAAAGAACTCAATTTATCCAATGCGGATTGCACTTCCGGATTGGAGGATGAAAGAGGGCGATATTCATGATGGAGGTTCGGCTTCACTACATGATAAATCGTGGACTTCGATTCGAATTCCTTTTCAGTGGGGAAAGTATGATAAAACGTACTGGTTCCGACAGACGATTACGATAACACCGGATTTTTCAGGAAAACCGCTGGTCTTACTTCTAGATTTTCCTGAAGCACTTCTTTATCTCAACGGCAAACCATACCATGGTATTGACCATAATCACAAAGAGATTTTGATTTGCGAGAAATCAAAACTCAACGAGCAATTTGTTATTGCCATTCAAGCATATAGTGGACGAAAGCAAGAACACACAGAATTTTCTGTGTCTGAACTTGCGGTATTAGACACAACTGCACGCCGCCTTGACAGTGCTTTGACTGTTCTCCAAGACCTCGATAAATTGATAGATCACGGATCGTACGAATCGAAAAAGATTCGTGACCTGATTCACCGAACACTCATCTTCTTAAAGTACTTCAAACCCGGTAGTGAGGAATATCCCAACGCAATCCGGCGAGCATATAATTTCCTTCTAAACACACTTGATACAGAACTTAAGACAACAATTCCCGGACTTGTCCATCTCATTGGACATTCGCATATCGACACCGCATGGTTGTGGACACTTCGCGAAACATCAAGGAAGTGCGGTCGTACATTTTCATCGGTATTGAGATTGATGGAAGAGTTTCCAGAATTTAAATTCTCCCAGAGTCAGCCAGTCCTTTATGAATTTACCAAACGACATTATCCTGATTTATATAAACAAATCAATCAACGTATTACAGAAGGAAAATGGGAGCCGCTTGGTTCGATGTGGACCGAAGCCGACTGCAATATACCGAATGGCGAATCGCTTGTTCGTCAAATTATATTTGGAAAAAGGTTCTTCAAACAAGAATTTGGAGTGAATTCAAACATACTATGGCTTCCCGATTCGTTTGGTTTCAATTGGTCGTTGCCCCAAATACTTAAGAAATCTGGAATAACGAATTTTTATACCTCCAAACTTCTTTTGAATGACAAAACAATATTTCCGCACACATCATTTTGGTGGCAGGGAATCGATAAAACAAAAATCCTTGCACACATATCACCTGTTGGACTTGAAGGACAAGTTACACCGAAGTCTATCCTGAAAAATGTAAACCCAACGCAGCAAGAACCGCCTATATCACCCACCCTCCAAACATACGGGTTTGGCGACGGCGGTGGTGGACCAATCAAAGAAAATATAGAATTTGCTGTCGTACTTAAAACAATTATTGGATTACCGCCTTCACAGCTTTCAACCGCGCAAGATTTTTTCAAGCAATTGGAAGAACAATCTGAAAATCTTCCGACATGGAATAACGAACTTTATCTTGAAACGCATCGCGGTACATACACAACCCAAGCTAAGATTAAAAAAGAGAACCGTGAGTGCGAAAATCTTATTTATTCTTCTGAACTTCTTTCTACTCTCGCGATGTTATTTGGAAAGAATATCGCTGCGCGTCGTTATCCAAAACAGAAACTTGAAGAGGTCTGGAAAAAACTGCTTCTCAATCAATTCAACGATATTATTGCAGGCGCTTCGATTGCTGATGTGTACAAAGACACACAACAGGATTATAAAGATATCAAAACAATTTGCACAGATGTTATCAATAATTGTATTCAAGGATTATTCCTGCCAGTTAAGAAAAGTAAATCAGAGTTCCATTTTTTACTTTTTAACTCATTGGGTGCACAGCGAAATGATTATATAGAAATAGTTGTGAAGTCGAATGAAAAGTATCTTTCTATTGAAGACTCGGATGGGAATCCAGTCATTTATCAGATTGTGGAACGAACAAAAGCAGAGCAAACACTACTTTGTTTTGTAGAGAATATTCCAGCTTTCGGATTCAAACATCTTCTTATCCGCACACATGGAAATAAGGCAGAATTGGCCGAGCCGTGGACAACTTCATCAAATAAATTAGAGACACCATTTTATAGAGTTCATCTCGACGGCAAGGGCGCGTTCAAATCAATTTATGCAAAGCAACTGCGGCGCGAATTATTTGAGAAAGGAAAAACCGGCAATTTCTTTGCATTGTTCCGAGATACGCCTAAGCAATTGGATGCCTGGAACATTGACGCCGAATATGAAAAGCACAGGATCGATGCATGGAAAATCAAACAATGTAAAATAATTGAGCAAGGTCCATTACGCGCAACAGTTCGCCTTGAGCTTAAGACCGAAAATGGTTCTATTCTCTCGCAGAATATTCGTTTTTACCATCATTCGCCACGAATTGATTTCCAAACACACATACGTTGGCAAGAAAAGCAGGTACTGATGAAGGTAACTTTCCCGTTCAACATGAAAGTATCGAGTGCGACATACGAAATACAGTTCGGAGCAATAAATCGGTCATCGAAACCGCGTACAGATGAGGATAGCGCAAAGTTTGAGGTACCTGCGCAACAATGGGCAGACATGTCTGATGCGAAATATGGCGTCAGCCTGCTGAATGACTGCAAATATGGATACAGCGCAAAAGAAAATACACTCCAGTTAACACTGTTAAGATCGCCCCGTTATCCAAATCCCATCGAACCACTGCATTGTGATGAAGGAGTGATTGACCAAGGCGAACATATATTTTGTTATTCTCTTTTTCCTCACAGCGGTAGCTGGACGAAAGGCGGAACAATTCAAAGGGCACGTGAATTGAATAATCCAGTTTTAATTTTTCCTAATCTTCAGGCAGGAAAAATTCCATCACTCTTTGAATCTTCGAAGCCGAACATTATTGTCGATGCGATCAAGAAAGCCGAGGATAGCGATGCTGTTATTATACGGATGCATGAAGCGTATGGTGTTTCAACGGATACATCACTTCGATTTGGCATTGATGCATCACTCGCAACTGAATGTGATTTATTAGAAAATGAAGAAAAGTCGCACAAGATTGTCAAATCAAAATTGATTCTCAAATTTAAACCATTTGAAATTAAAACACTCAAACTGGCACCCAAATCGCAAAAAAAGAAACGTTAAGAAGTTCTTTAAAATGCCTATGAGTGACAAAGCAGAATCACAGAATGAAACTAACAGAACTACTTGCCCGCTTCAAAAAGGGAATCTCTCTTGCTATCGGTCTTGTCATCATCGAACATGTTGCGTGGATAGTTGAACCGGCTGTATTTGGAAAAGTAATTGATGCTTTGATTGAACGTGCTTCCGGTCAGGCAAGCAGTCTCAATGCATCGTTGTTTCCACTGTTTTTATGGATCGGAGTCTTCGCAATCAACTCTGGCACCGGTGTCATCCGGCGAATCGTTGATCAAAAAATCTATCTCTCTATGTTCACGCAATTAGCAACAGAAATTTCTACTGTTGCAAAGGAAAAAAAATTCCGTACATCAAAAACCGCAGCGCTTGCTCAGTTATCCGAACAATATATTACTTTTTTTCAATATCGAGTTCCTGAGATTATTGAACAAGTTGTTCAGATCGGCGGGACTGTCATTGCACTTGCTGTATTCGATTGGCGAATTTCTATTACCTGCTTGACTATCATCTTTCCGCTTCTTTTAATAAACAAAATTTACACACGAAAAGTTAGCACACTGCAAAAAGATGTGCACGATACATTTGAGAATACGTACGATGTATTTTCTTCGCAGAAAACAGAAGAAATCTATAGCTACTATACAAAATCTGCAAACATTAAACAGAAGATAGCAAATTGGGGTGCGCTCAATTTTGGAGTGATGCGATTTATTTTGCTTTTTATTTTTTTAGCCGTTCTCTACATTTCCATCGATCTGGACGACTTTACTACTGGCAGTATCTATTCTATCGTGGCATATATTTGGACATTCGTAACATCTTCCGAATATCTTCCGGAATTGATGGAGAGCTGGACTTCTCTCAAGGATGTTTCTAACCGTTTAAATCAAGCATCGCTTTAGTAATTGTTCTATTTTGTTTCATTGAGTAAATCACGAATCATCTTAATAATGTGTGCAGAATTGTACGGCTTTTGGATAAAATCCCTTGCACCGGATTTAATGATTTCGGTTCTCACCTCCGGAATAAAGAATCCACTCGCAAGAATCCCTTTCAACTCTGGATTTATCTCCCTCATTTTTAGGAATGCTTCCCAGCCGCCAAGACGCGGCAAACCAAGATCAGATAATACTATTTCGATTTCATCCTTATGTGCGGTGAATACTTCCACGGCTTCTATGCCATCCGCTGCCTGGAGAACTTTAATTCCGTTTCCTTCCAACACTAATCTTAGAAGTTCTCTCAGACTCTCCTCATCTTCTACAATGAGAACTGTGTCGCGGCCATTCACTTTTTTTGATTCCATTTACACTTCGTTTGTATATAATGATGAATTCCAAAATTTGGAGTGTCAAGTGACAACTAACTACTGTAACAACACATAGCATGCATTCAAACCAAAACGGTATAAAAGACACATGGTATAAATCGCGTACCCTTATGGTAGAATAAACAAAGTTGAATCTATAGTGAGTGTACTTTGATTATTATGAAAATGCAATATCAATCAGTGACCGTTGACGAATAAACAACTAGCAATTAGTGATAACCAATAAAGACGGGTCTATAAGAATTGCCGTAACTGTAAACAATCAGGTAGAGTTTGTTATTTCACAATATTAAGGCATTAGTACGATTTCAGAAAGGAAAATCTTGCTTGCTATCGAACGATGGCTCAATCTTTTCTGATTTCGGCTTCTTTGCTATTAAATGCAAAAGGTTGCCTTTTACATAGATTGCTTTACGCGGTTGAACGGGGCAAGCATGCTCACAAGCGCCGCAACCGACACAGAGTTCATCGTTCACTTCTGGCACGACGAGCCGTTGCTCGTACGGAACCATCTTTACCGCTTTTGTAGGACAATGTTCTGAACATGCCCCACAATCTTTTTTTTTCGTAACCACAATGCAATCATCTTTAGCGAAGTGAGCTTTCCCTATCTGAACTTGTTTTTTAACGTTTAAATCGAGTGGCAGAATAGCGCCTGTCGGACATACTTGGCCGCAAATAACACAATCGAAATTACAATAGCTTGCCGCATAATTCATTTTAGGCTGGAATATTCCAGCAATTCCATAGTCAAGAAACGATGGCAATAATACTTGCGTTGGGCAAGAACTGACACACAGATGGCATGCCGTGCAGCGATTTGAGAATTGAGCCACACTTATAGAACCAGGAGGAGAAATAGGATATTTATGGCTTTCGTCGAAATCACTTTGATTTACTTTAGAGCTGTCATTCTTACCTATCTCCGGTAACAGTAAACCAATTGCCGGCAAAATAGATGTCTTTAATACTTTTCGACGCCCTTCATTCACAATCGGTAAAATTGTTGAAGTTTTTCTCCATCTTCCTTTATAACTCATTCCGACTGTCGGACAAGCTTCAATGCAGTTGAAACATCCAACGCATGCGGCAAAATCAATTTCCTTTGAATCACTATTTATGCAGTTTGCTTTACATACTCTTTCGCATAAACCACATTCTTTGCAATTATTTTCGTCTATCACTATCTTGAAGATTGAGAATCTTGAAATAAGTCCCAGTAAAGCTCCTGCCGGACAAAGCAGATTGCAGAATAACCTCCCATAATTGTAAGATAGATATAAAACCAATACGAGAAAACTCAAAGGCGCAATAACCGAAACAAAGTTAATGTGAAGAAGTGGGATTTGAAAAAGAAAAAATAGATTGAATAGTCCGAGTATATTTCCAAGTGTGTTATTTGCCAACACAATAGAAGGACTGATCAGATTAGAAAGAATTCGGCCGTAATTACTGAAAGGCTCAAAAAGGTTTAACAGAATTAAACTTCCAGCAAGAGCGAATACCACTGTGAAAAGAAACAATACATAATGAATTTTATAGAATGGTTTCTTGAATCGGAATCGACGACGACGATTGACCCGTTTGGCAATGCGAATGGCAACATCCTGCAATATGCCAAGAGGACAGATTGTTGAGCAATAAACTCTGCCAAATAGAAAGGTTAGGAACAGAACAAAGAACAATCCAATAGACGCGCTACTGAATAGAATCAATGTTCGAAGTAACGAAGGCACAAGCTGCGTAGAGACAAGAAATGTGTGCAATCCTGAAGGGGCAATGTTCCCAAAATCAAGAAAGATGAAGCTCACTGCGAGACAGAACCCTGCTGCAACAGTAACGCGAATTTTTTTTAGCCACCGCAACAAATCACCTTAAACTGTTATTCGCTTGATGCGGAGATTTTCCAAATCCATTCTACCAACTTTTTGATCAGCAGCGAGTTGAATATGACGGACATCGGATGGATTTATGCCAAACAGCTTTGCCGCGGCTGTATCAATAGCTACCATGTCCGTGGAAATGAGCAAAGACTTCATCATTACCAAATCTTCCACAGAAACACCGCGAGGCCCATTTTGCTTCATTACATTGTACGCATCAACAATATTAAGTGTCGGCTTGCGGAATGTTGCAAAGTCCGCAATACATTGATGTAAATCGGTACGATGCCAGTAGCTACGATCCCAGACATTACCCATAAGGTTTTTCATAGAAATTGTTAACCGTGCACCACCGTGATTTTTAAGTATAGGAACGTTAATAAAAACATCAGCTCCAAGAATGAGTTCGTGCTCTTTTACTTTTGTAAGACTTATACCGTTTGGTATTGAGACTTCATGATAATAACCTTCAGTATGAGCCGGTGCAATCTTACCTCCCGCATTTTTGACTGCCGATTCAATCCCGCTGTTTTGATAACAACGCTGCCAATTATCGCAGGTATGATCAAGAACATAGACTTCGCTTGCACCGGCATAGCGGCATTGGTGAACAATTTCCGCTATTAACTTTGGATTCGTATCGCCTGCGCGTTCTGGACTGACATCCCATCCAATATTCGGTTTAATGACAACCTTCTGTTTTTTCTTCACAAAGGTACTCATACCTCCTAGTGCTTCCATTCCCTTTTGTAACATCACATCCGGCTCAGCACCTTTAACCGCCACCAAATCAAATGGAGTTTTTGTAGAATCATCTTTGGCTGCAAAAAGATTCTCGTATTTGCCTGCAAGTGCGGCACCAGCTACAACAGATGCCCCAAAACTTTTTATAAAAAATGTCCGTCGATCCATGTAAGACTCCTACATTAGTAAAACTAAAATCTGTTCAACATTTGCTAATCATTCTCCGAATATGATGATTAGTGTGTCTTCAACCGCTGGAAATAGGAGTATGCTATTGTCGCTGCACCAACTATCTTCACTCCATCCCACCACGAGAATATTAGGAATCCCACTTGAAAAGAGTTCTTCCAATTGTGAAGATAGAGAAAGTGAAGTTGAATAGTGCCAAGAGAAAATATTATTAAAGATCCTACGAACATGGAAATCAGCATCCACCAGTATTCACTGCGAAGTCTGATAAGATAACCAACAGTAAAAGCTGCAATCGGAAATGAGAGTAAATATCCTCCGGTCGGCCCCAATATTTTTGCCAAACCAAATGCGCTGCCGGAAAACACGGGTAATCCACTTGCACCAAGGATTAAATAGAAACTCATACTTATGGCGCCACCTCGTTTTCCGAGAAACGCACCTGCCAAGAAAACAAAAAATGTTTGCATCGTAAATGGTACTGGCTGGTTCGGTATTACAATTTGTGCCCCAATTGCCATAAGTAATGCAAATGTGAATGCCCAAAAAACAAGAATATGTATTCTTTTATCCGGCAAGCTTAATGCTTTTGAAGCAATTTGGTTTCGCATCTCGACCATTTTCATCTCCGTTATTGATTACATTTACAAGAAATTAGACAAATGTAGCAAGAAAATCAAACATCGATAGTATTCTTTTTCTTGTTTGACTTAGAGGTGTTTTTTCAATATATTTTTACACCAACTCTTTATGGAGTTGGTTTTTTTGTGCAATAATCCCGACGCTATTGGGGTGTAGCCAAGCGGTAAGGCAGCGGCCTTTGGAGCCGCCACTCCCAGGTTCGAATCCTGGCACCCCAGCATGGTTTTGTTACTATGGAAAGAAATAGAGTGAAAATAATCGAAACAGGAAGTCGATGAGCGAACTGAAGATTTTTTCGGGACGAGCAAATCGCCCATTGGCTGAACAAATCTGCAAGGAAGCAAATGTTCTCCTTGGAGAAGTCGCCATTCAAACTTTTAGCGATGGTGAACTTTGGGTCAAGTATATAGAGAACATCCGCGGTGACGATGTCTTTATCATTCAACCGACACAACCACCGGCAGAAAATTTAATTGAGTTATTGATCATGCTTGATGCTGCGAAACGTGCATCAGCAAAACGTGTTACAGCGGTTATTCCTTATTTTGGATATGCACGTCAGGATAGAAAAGATCAACCGCGCGTGGCAATCAGTGCGAAGTTGATTGCAAATTTGATTACGGAAGCTGGCGCTGATCGTGTGCTAACGATGGATTTGCATACAGCGCAAATCCAGGGATTCTTTGATATTCCAATGGATCATTTATATTCATCATCGGTGCTTATTGAATGCTTCAAAAAGATGGATATTTCAAATCTTGCGATTGCTTCTCCAGATGTTGGTAGTATTAAGATGGCGCGTTCCTACGCAAAACGACTTGGTGCAGATTTGATCCTAATAGACAAGCGCCGGCCAAAGCAAAATGAAGCCGAGATCATGAATATTATCGGAAATGTTAATGGAAAGAATATCCTTATTGTTGACGATTTAATCGACACTGGCGGAACTTTCGTTAACGCAGCGCAAGCATTACGCAATAATGGAGCGAAGGAAATTTTTGGTGCTTGTACGCATCCGGTTTTATCTGGAAAAGCGTACAAACGAATAGAAGAATCGGTAGTCAAAAAAGTCATTGTCACTGATACGCTTCCATTAAAACAAACATGTGATAAGATCCAGATTCGCTCTATTGCTCACATATTTGCAGAAGCGATTCTTCGAACACACCGGAATGAATCCATCAGCTCACTATTTGATATTGATAAAGATAAGACCTAACAAGGAGATACACGATGTCTGAAATAACGTTAACTGCAGAAATTCGAAAAAACGTTGGCAAACGTGTCCGCGCCATACGTAAAACTGGCAAAGTGCCTGGTATATATTATGGACATGGACAGCAAAATATTCCTGTGTCGCTGCCGGCGATAACACTCACGCCTTTGTACTCTACTTCAGAAATGCATGTTATCAACTTAAAATTGGATGATGGTTCATCTCACTTATGCGTTTTAAGAGATGTGCAGCTTGATCCCATCACTGAGAAACCTGTGCATTTCGATCTGTTCGGCTTGAACGAGAATGAAACGCTCAGCATCGAGATACCAGTAAAACTGACAGGTGGTATTCCTAAAGGCGTCCTCGAAGGTGGAATCTTACAACATATTTTACACAAACTCGAAGTGTCGTGCTTACCAAAGCATATTCCTGATCACATCGAAATCAACGTGGAAAACTTGGCTATTAACCATTCTGTTCACGTGAAAGATTTAACTATTCTAAATGTCACGATTATGGAAAATGCAACCAGCACGATTGTGGCTGTTGTTCCGCCTGTCGTAGTGAAAGAGCCGGAACCGACTGTAGCCGCCGTTGTGCCGACTGCTGAAGCACCTGCCGAACCTGAAGTTATTTCCAAGGGTAAGAAGGTTGAAGAAGGTGCAGAAGTAACCGATGAGAAAAAGAAACCTGACGAGAAAAAGAAACCAGAAGACAAGAAGAAACCAGAAGAGAAGAAGAAGTAATTTCTTATTCGTCATAATTTTATATATCTCATCGTCGGTTTGGGAAATCCGGGAGATGAATATGCCCGGACAAGACATAATGTGGGTTTCATGGTTGCCGATCAACTTGCCGCATCTATGGATGTCCCATTCCGCGCTGGTAAAGGCGAGTTTTGGTTGGCGCAATGTTCTTTGAAGAATGTCGAGATCACTGTTTTGAAACCAGTGACATATATGAATAACAGCGGCATCGCTGTTCAAGAATTTGTGGAACGAGAGCAAATCCCATTTGAAAACATTTTAATAGTGTGTGATGATTTTCAATTGCCGCTCGGAACAATTCGCCTCCGTAAATTTGGATCTGACAATGGCCACAATGGACTGTCGTCTATTATTTATCATTTACAGACAGATCAATTTGCAAGACTACGATGCGGAACTGCTTCTGTTAGCATGCCATTAGAGAAATCGAAGATGAAAGACTTCGTGCTTGACAGCTTTCCAGAGTTCGAGTCGAGTATAGTAGAAAATATGGTAGGTCGAGCTCGAGACGCTTGTACAACGTTTATTATGGATGGCATTGACCAAGCAATGAATAAGTTTAATGCCAAACCATCGGAAGAATTATTTACTTAAATAACCCTGCCCTTTCATTTGAAAACTAATTCAAATTGAACGGGCCTATTTATCACAAGTCCAAAGGGAATACATCTATGGAACAAAAGAAAAATATCTATGAGGCTACGTTCATTGTGAACGCCAGCCTCGACGACCCACAAATCGATGCCATTATCGATAAGGTGCAAGAAGGCATCATCAAGAACAATGGTGAGATTATGGAGTTGGCAAAATGGGGACGCAAGCGATTTGCTTATCCCATCAAAAAGAAAAACAATGGTTTTTATGTTGTCTGTGAGTTCAAGTCCTCCGGTGATCTCATTGCACGCCTTGAGCGACACTTCCTGCTTGAAGAGAACATCATTCGCTTTCTTATTATTGGATTAGATAAAAAAGCGTTGCAAGCCCGCATATCTGGGAACGATCTGATGAAACTATCAACGCCGGTAACTCCGTCCACAAGCGGTTCGCCGCTTGTTGCAGTTATTCCTACAGCGGAGTCTGATATTCCTGCGGTTTCAGAAACTCCAACAGATACTACAACCCCAAACGAAGCTTGATTCTCATGACGAACGATAAGGAAGGAAAAAAATAATGGCTATGTCATCTCAGCAAAGAACATCAAATTCACGAGGTCCGCAACGAGGATCTCAAAGTGGACCACATCGCGGAGGAAGCGGAGGAGGATATCGCCGAGACTCTTCTCCAGATGGACAGCGATCCACGAATCGTCAACAACAACAGCGTAAAAAACGAACATGCAGATTCTGTGATTCAAAAGATGTCTATATCGATTATAAAAATGAGAAACGTCTCCAGCGCTTCGTTTCGGAACAAGGAAAAATTATCCCGCGCCGGATCACGGGTACATGCGCGCACCATCAACGCCAACTCGTTACCGCAATCAAACGCGCACGACACTTAGCATTGATTTCATTCGTCAATGACGCTGTGAGTTAAGCGATTCTCATCATGAATGTTGTGTAAAAGGAGTATAATATGAAAGTAATTTTAAGAAAAGATTCTGAAAAGCTCGGTCACGTCAGCGAAGTTGTCTCTGTCAAAGACGGATACGCACGTAATTATCTCATACCTCGTGGCATCGCATACGAAGCGACCGACGGTAATCTTCATCAATTAGAAGAAGAGAACAAGCAACAATCGCGTCGCACCGATAAAGAGCATACGCAAGCGGAAGCCATTGCTGCAAAACTTGAGAAAGTTTCTATCACAATTAAAATGAAAGTTGGCGAAGAAGAAAAACTTTTCGGTTCCGTTACTGCTCAGATGATTGCTGAGTCACTTATCGAAAAAGAAATCACATTGGATAAGCGGCAGATAGAACTTGAAGAGCCTCTCAAAGCCCTCGGCATTTATGATGTTCCGGTCAAACTTGCTGGCGGTGTGAGCGGTAAAGTAAAGGTATGGATCGTAAGGGAATAAATACAGCATTTCCTCTCTTTTAATAACACAAGAAAAAAGGCAGCATTAAATGCTGCCTTTTTTCTTGAGCAAATAGGGATTCTTTTTACCTTCTTAAATGTTCCATGAGTAAGAGACGTTAAGGTCTGATTGTGTTTTCTTTGGTAGTTTTATTACATTGATATTTAGCATTTAAGAAAGAAATATAATGGCACAAAAAATACCTCAGCACATTGATGAAGTTACTATTCGTTTTGCCGGAGATTCCGGTGATGGAATGCAGCTCACAGGTGCGCAGTTCACTAACACTGCCGCTTTTATGGGTAATGATTTAAACACGTTGCCTGATTATCCTGCAGAAATTCGCGCACCGCAGGGAACTACGAATGGTGTAAGTGGATTTCAAATTCATTTTGGGAGTGTTGAGATTAATACTCCTGGCGATTATTGCGATGTGCTCGTTGCGATGAACGCTGCTGCTCTCAAAGTCAATCTACTTCGGCTCGTTAAAGGCGGCTCGATCATAGTCAATATCGACGGCTTTAATGATAAGAACCTGAAGCTTGCCGGTTATACCACCAATCCGCTGAAAGATGGCTCTCTTTCTGACTATCAATTGCATGAAGTTGATATTACAAAGTTGACAACCATTGCGCTTCAGGAGATGAACCTTTCGAGCAAACTCGTTGATCGCTCTAAAAACTTCTTTGCATTGGGGATGATGTACTGGATGTACAATCTTCCACTTGAGACAACACTCAAGTGGATCTCTGAAAAATTTGAAAACATGCCCGATATTCGTGATGCAAATACACGTGTGTTAAAAGCAGGGTGGAACTATAGCGAGACTACAGAAATCTTCAAAGTCCGCTATCAAGTTACACCGGCGAAACTTGTGCCCGGAAATTACCGCAACGTCACTGGTAACCAAGCTGCCGCCTGGGGTTTGATGACTGCAGCAAAAAAAGCAAAGCTCGATCTCTTTCTGGGCAGTTATCCAATTACACCTGCGAGCGAAATTCTGCATGAACTTTCCATACACAAAAACTTTGGAGTGAAAACTTTCCAAGCTGAAGATGAAATTGCAGGAATCACATCGGCGATTGGTGCATCTTTTGCAGGAGCATTAGGCACGACAACAACAAGTGGGCCCGGTCTTGCGCTAAAGACTGAAGCTCTCGGCCTTGCCGTTATGGTAGAACTACCCCTTGTCGTTGTGGATGTGCAACGCGGTGGACCAAGCACTGGATTACCAACAAAAACAGAACAGTCTGACTTGCTTCAAGTTATGTATGGGCGCAATGGTGAGTCTCCTATTCCAATAATCGCAGCCGCCACACCGGCAGATTGTTTCAACACTGTGTTTGAATCTGCACGTATCGCAATTAAATTTATGACTCCTGTTATTTGTTTGACGGATGGATATCTCGGCAATGGTTCTGAACCATGGTTAATTCCGAATTACGAAAATCTTCCGGATATTTCTCCTCGTTTTGTAACTAATCCCGAAGGATTCTTTCCTTACTCGCGAGACAAAGTAACACTTGCGCGCCCCTGGGCAATCCCCGGCACGCCCGGACTTGAGCACCGCATAGGTGGTTTAGAAAAACAGGATCTCACAGGTAATATCGATTACTCGCCGAAAAACCATGATCTTATGGTTCACTTGCGAGCAGAAAAAATTGCACGCGTTGCAAACGACATTCCATTAGCAGAAATTGAAGGTGACCAGCGAGGCGATATATTAGTAGTTGGCTGGGGAAGCACCTATGGAGCAATCAGAGCCGCAGTACACCATCATCAATTGAAAGGGCATTCTGTTTCACATTTACATTTGAGGTACATCAACCCAATGCAAAAGAACGTTGGCGAGATATTATCACAGTTCAAAACTATTTTAGTCCCTGAACTAAATTTAGGGCAACTCATTATAATCTTGAGATCTCATTATCTTGTGCCGGCGATTGGACTGAACAAAATACAGGGATTACCATTCAATGCGGAAGAGATCGAAACGAAAATCAATGAGCTTCTAGAGGGAAATAAATTATGAGCGCACTTACTAAAAACATTCCCCAACAATCGACTTCATCAGGGACTTCCAAATTCACATCAAAGGATTTGCAGACCGATCAAGAAGTGCGATGGTGTCCAGGATGCGGTGACTATTCGATCCTTGCTCAGGCACAGCGCATTATACCGGATGTAGGAATTCCAAGACATCAAATTGTTTTCATCTCCGGCATTGGCTGCTCCAGTCGATTTCCATACTATATGAATACCTACGGATTTCATAGTATTCATGGGCGCGCCACATCAATTGCGTCAGGTGTAAAACTTGCACGGCCGGATCTTTCTGTCTGGGTAGTTACCGGAGACGGTGACGGCATGAGTATTGGCGGCAATCATTTGATCCATCTCCTTCGCCGCAATATCGACATCAACGTTCTCTTGTTCAACAATCAAATTTACGGATTAACGAAAGGGCAGTATTCGCCAACTTCGGAAAAAGGAAAGATTACCAAATCCACACCGATGGGTTCACTGGATTACCCGTTCAATCCAATATCACTTGCACTTGGCGCTGGTGCTACTTTCGCTGCGCGAACAATAGATCGAGATCAAAAACACCTGCAATCAATTTTAAAACGTGCTGCGGAACATGTTGGAACTTCATTTATTGAAATTTATCAAAACTGCAGTGTTTTNNATTTTCAACGACGGAACTTTTTCTCAATTTACAGATAAAGAGATAAAAGATGATCATGTGGTTTTTCTTGAACACGGCAAGCCGTTAATTTTCGGTAAAGAGAAAGATAAAGGCATTAGATTGAGTGGATTTACTCCGGAGATTGTTTCACTCAAGGATGGTAAAAATTCGATCAATGACTTACTTGTGCACAATGAGAATGATACAACACTGTCATTCATTCTTGCAGATATGACTTATCACTCACATCTGCCTCGACCAATTGGCGTGTTTCTTTCAATTGAACGACCAACATATGAAGCCGAAATGAATCGCCAAATTGAATTCTCGAAAGAGAAACAAGGTGAAGGAAGTATGGAGGCACTTTTAAATTCCGGCGAGACTTGGACAATTCAATAATATTTTTTATCTTTTAACACGAGGTGTGGTTTCAAGGGTGAGATCACACCTTTTTTTCCCCACTATAGGTTTACAGATAACGGGAATTCACATTGCCAGTGCAGTTTGAAACATTCCGAACAATTATTGAATCGAATACACGTTTTGTACTGACGACTCATGTCAATCCGGATGGCGACGGTCTCGGCACAGAAGTTGCACTCGCCGTCTATCTCCAGAGACAAGGAAAACAAGCAACTATTCTTAATTACAGCGCAACACCTGATAATTATTCATTCCTTGCACAACTTCATCCCATCCTTCAATTCGATCCATCCAAGCATGCAGAAATTATAGAAAATGCGGAAGTTATTATCATCCTGGACACAAATCAACTGGATAGGTTAGTGACGATGAAGCCGGTTCTTTTATCGAGCCAGGCTATTAAAATCTGTATCGATCACCACCTAGAACCGGGAGAATTTGCTGATCTCTTCATCTTGGATGAATCTTCTACATCTACCGGAGAAATTGTCTACAGACTTATGAGTTACTTGACCGGACGCAGTATAGACCGCGAAACTGCTATTTCTCTCTATACCGCGATTATGACAGACACCGGATCATTTCGATATCCGAAAACCGATCCGGAAACACATAAAATTATTGCGCACCTTATTCAAACGGGAGCAGACCCTGTTGCCATTTATGAACATGTCTATGAACGCGGTTCCGTCAATCGTGTGCGCTTGCTGGGATTAGCGCTGGCAAATATGCAGATGACACACGATGGAAAAATCGCCTACCTCGTTCTTACTCGTGAAATGTTTGACGTGACAGACACTTCGGAAGTCGATGCTGAGGCGTTTGTGCCGTACACTTTAACAATCGATAGAGTTCAGATTGGACTGATGTTTTCAGAGACAAATGGCATTGTAAAAATAAGTTTCCGTTCCAAAGGCGATATCTGGATTAATGAATTAGCAAAAGAATTTGGAGGCAATGGACATAAAAATGCGGCCGGTGCCCGTATTCCCCATGTACAACTAAATGAAATTGTTTCACAGGTACTAGAGCATGCCGGTTCGTATATTATTTAAAAAGAAATAATAGAGAATAATAATTCGTACTCAAAAAAAGGCGCTTTTTTAGAAAGCGCCTTTTTGTAAACTATCTATTTATATTTTAAACTTCTTTACTATTATTCTTGCCTTTTTGTTCGCTATTTAATTATTGCCAAAAGTCATTTGGAATTGTTGTATTATCTACCCAACTTTGAACCACAAATGGTGTTTTTGGATAACCCTTTGGCTGTATCGTTTGAAGATTATTATCCCAATCATAGTTTTTAAGAAATCCATTAGCACCAAAATTCTGACCGACGGCATTTCGTGTTTTTTGTTGTATGCCACCAACAATATTTAATGTTCCATCGCTTGATCGTCCACTATAATTCTCAGCACCAAAACCACCCGTTTGACTAAATAAAGATGCATCAAGAGTGACATTTTGCAATTCTCCACTAGCACTAGCGTGGTTGATATATTGTGAAACCATAATATCATTTGTAGCCACTATGCCTAACATATCATTGGATACATTAGTGGTGCATTGCGAGCAGGGTGGAGGATCTTTATAAGTAATCGATCCATCAAGCCATACCGAACTTAATCCAGAATTCACTGGGTTGCCGCTCACAATCTTCGATGTATCGATGCAACCAAGAGTAATTTGTCCGTCTAATACTCCTTTTACATGAAGCTCTCCATTTTCAACAAGCAGAACACCAGACGAAGTTAATGCAGCAACGCTTGCATATGTCGTGCACTTTGGTGCTGGAGTACCTCCTGAATAACTGGAATTGACGAGTGTTGTATTGTTTGTTAAATTGTTTAAATATGCCCATACAGTTCCTGCTTTTGTGCTTGAGCTTGAGTTTGTGCCTGTGTTCGCCGGCGCGGTTCGTACGGTTATTGATCCATTGTTTAAGAATTCAACATACACATCTAAACCATCATAAAATTTACCGCCTGCCGAAGCCGCTCCATATTTTTTAAGATCTGTAAGTTCTGTTGGTATCGATATATCGGCATAACCGTATCCTTGCTCAAAATTTGGCTTATCAATATAATTACCATGGCTATCTTTTCCATTTGTCATATTAACGCCTCCCTTTGTTGTCACCCTGCCCTTAAAATCAGGATTTCCGTTAATATATAACTGATCCTGTGTATGCAATCTACCCCTGCATACTTCACCTGTCTGCCATTGAATTGATTGTTCATTCTGGCTATAAAAAACATATTGCGCAAAAGCATTACCTCTAACCCTTACACTTGTTGTACATGTTATTGTATTTATTGAATTAGTGAGAGGGTAAGACCCAGTTATGTATAAACTATCCCCATCACGAACACCGTTTGTATATACTAGAATTCTTCTAATTGTGAATTTTGCTTTCCCAAAGTTGTCATCAGTGCATAGAGTAGTATCACTGGTAGGGGAAGTAGTTAAAAGGGCATTTGAAATAGCTACATTGGCAGCGCTTTCTAAAGCAAGCCCAGCTTGTTCAATGTCACCATACGAACAATATTTTTCATATGCTTTTGAAGATGCTGTCGATAGTCTATAACCCATAAACATAAAGGTCATATTAAATACGATAACCATCATTAATGATGTACGTCCCATGGATTATTCTCCTTGCATCTTTATCATTGAAATTGAACCGAGTTATTTCTCGACACCGATCGTATTTGACGCCATACCATTTGATATGCCGAAGTGTCAGTCTTAGCCAAATACTCTGCTGGCCCCCTATAAGGACTCTCAAGTCTGAGTGTCACCGACACAGGTCCAATATTTCCGGTATTTGGTGTAGAAGTAAAAGTAATAGGAAGCGGAGTTATTCGGGTATTAGCAATATATACACTATAATATTGTAATGAAAACACTGTAACTCCTAAATTCATCATATTTTTTACACCGTCGACAGTCCTGGATAAATAACGAATGTTTGTGTTCTGTACACCGGTTGGTCCAGTTGGTTCAAGTTTCCATTCCACGGTGCTAATAAAGTTATTCCCGGGTAATTTTGCTCTAAATATTAAATCGGTTGAGTCGGCTAAAGTTATTCCGCCATTTGCATCATCAACGCCAGCCCCAACATGCTTAAGATCGTCTTCTAACATAACAGTAAGCACAACCATATTTCTTTGCAGCAAATAATTTGAATTGTACCCAAATGCAGACTCATTAGTACCTGCATTAAGCCTGAGTACCATAAGCAAGAGAAATCCAAAAGTTATGGTTGAACCAAGAATATCAAGAAGCGTTGTACTTCCCATAATGACCCCCTATTTATAAAATGCGCTAATGTAACGCATTCTAATTGTGTCAGTACCTGCAGATTCCCCTGAGAATACTTTACGATTTATTGAGCTGTTCACTCGAATTTCCATTTCTTTCATCCAAGTTGCATTTGTTGTATTCATAGTATAAGGTGGTGTTTGGTTAACATAATACACAGATGCCTCAACATGAAAATCACAAACCTGAGTTATTGAAGTGTCTTCCACAAAACCATTGTAATCATCGAAATCGTTATATGTATTGTCTTGACCTTGCAATTCAGAAGTTCCATCCCGTCCTAAACTTCCAGGAGCTGTCGCATCTGCTGATGGAATATTTGGCGGTTGTGGCATAGGAACATTAATAAAAACAAGTCCGCCAATGGTTTTTTGGTCCCAATCCAGCTCCGTTGCTCTTTGAATATACGAAGTCGCTAAAGAAACAGAATAAATACCTAATTCTGTTTGGCGTAAAATAGTGCCATTATTTAAAGAATTCCGATTCACTGTTAAAACTGTTGTACCGAGAAGTATCAACGCACAAACTACAAGCATCATCTGTCCGGTATTCATACTAACTCCTTTACATCTATCAACGGTAAAATTTCAAATCTATTTGTATTCTGTTTTTCTTTCGGAAGTTTCGATCTCAAGAAATAAAAAAAATTAACTTAAATTATTCTTTTAACCTGATTGAGTGTACAAAAGCCCCTTATTAAAATCAAGTGCGCAAATCACAATAAAAAAAAATCAGCATTATTTACCTTCACAATTAATTTTCAAAGAAGTATTTCTGTCTATTCATTGAAAAAATACTCTCATTATATTTCTACAAATGCTGTGCCCGCCGTCAATCTACTAATATCAATCAGAATTATCCTATATGCATAGTCCAATATCCCATCGGCAAAGAAAAAAGTAGAATTTACTACATAATACTCTGTGTTTTTTACAATCAGCTCATCAGAATTTAAACGTGTGTTCGTACTATCATCCAAGTTGCAATTGTCATCCCATCCCAAATAACGCCGGAATCAATTTGCTCATCTACTTCATTCGGTGTCAGAGTTATCGTCTCGAATTCTTCGGTCTCATCCGGCTTTGATGGCACCGCAACAAGGTTTTTTGCTATAAAAATACGACAGAGCTCATCTGTCACGCCGTTGTAGGGATTGAACTCACCAACCATATGCCAATCACGCGCAATAAAACCCGCCTCCTCTTCAAGTTCATGTATTGCGGTCTCTTCATAGGTGTGGCCATCCTTCACACCACCGCATGGAAGTTCCAGACTCTCCCGATTATTCAAGTAACGGTATTGATTCACAAGAACAATCCTGCCGTCGCTTAATACCGGCACAATCATGCTTGCACCATTGGTGTGAACATAATGATATTCTCCGTGCTTGCCATTAGGTAGTACAGTCTCATCTTTTTTATATATCCACCATGGATTTTTTAACAGAATCGCTTCAGAAATCTTTTTCCATTTTATAAGTGGCATGTTAGATTCGAGATTTGAGATTGCAGAAACAACAGCAACTCCTAACGGTTCTCGTTAATGAGATATTTGGCAGCTACTGATTCAACCGAACACTTAGAAGCTAGACCTTTATGCAATAAGCGAAGTGCTTCAAGATCAGATTCCCAAACACAATCACCCGGAGCAATCAAACAGACACTGCCTGGCTCATATGTCAAAAATAGTATACCATTTTTAAAATAATAATGTTCGTCACTTACCTTGATGGGATACACCTGCATCAAAGGTGGAATATCGCTTGGTTTGAACCATAGTTTAATTTCTCGTTCTGCATCACTAGCCATTGCCGAAGCATGGATAAGGTTGTCCATTCGCTCACCAACCATTTTTCCTGCACTATCTTTGAGAGGTACTTTTGTGCCCAAGGCACGAATACTTCCTGGTTTATTTTCTCGCGCGATATGAGGATCCGTCGGACCAACAATATTTCTAATTTTTGCAATTGCATCTGGGCCTTGATACACAAGCGCTATCACTCTGCGTTTCCAGGGTTCATCACGGTAATGATCAAACCCCATTATATAATCGAGAAGTGAAGGAAAAAATATTTTGTCTTTATGTTCGGCATAATGTTCGGTAGCAAGCATTTTGTTGACTTGCACAATTTTCGCTCCCGAAAAATGCAAACCCGTGTGAAATTCAGAAAGTTGAGAAATCACATAGCCCGTTAAAGAATTCTTTAATGCATCAGGTTTAATAAGCACAAGTGTTTGTTCAGATCCTTCTTTATTCATATTAGAAATACCTTTCTTTCATAAATCATATACTCGTAATAATTCAGTTTTAGGTTTTTTATATAACTTGGTATTCGTTTTTACTTTATTATTTTTTTCGATTTTCGTTTGATATTTTTTTTAACAATCTTTCCTTTTACCATTTGCTTTTTTTCTTTTATGCTCTTCCTTTTTTCTTTAGCAGTGCGAACTTTCTTCAATACTTTTTCAATGGCATCGCCAATAATAGCTGGACTTTCAACAACGATAATACCCGCCTTATGCATTGCCTGCATTTTTTCTTTTGCCGTTCCTTTTCCACCAGAAATAATAGCGCCGGCATGTCCCATCCGTCGTCCTGGAGGTGCGGTCTGTCCAGCAATAAATCCGACGACTGGCTTCCTTACATAATTCTTGATATATTCCGCCGCCTCTTCTTCTGCCGTTCCGCCTATCTCACCGATCATAACAATTGCATCTGTTTTCTTGTCTTTGTTGAAGAGTTTGATGATATCTATAAAACGCGAACCGATGATCGGATCACCGCCAATACCTACGCACGTAGATTGTCCAATACCATGTTGAGTGAGCTGTGAGACAGCTTCATACGTCAATGTTCCACTCCTTGAGACAACGCCAACGCGTCCCGGTTTATGGATGAAGCCCGGCATAATTCCAATCTTAGCCTCTCCTGGAGTGATCACACCCGGACAATTTGGTCCGATAAGCCGTACACCTTTTTTTGAAACATACTCGTATACTTTCACCATATCGCTGGTTGGAATACCTTCCGTAATCGCAATTATAAGTGTCACTCCAGCGTCGGCAGATTCCATTATTGCATCCGCTGCAAATGCGGCAGGAACAAAGATGATAGAGACGTTTGCTCGCTTTTTTTGTACCGCTTCTTTTACGGTATTGAACACCAAAACAGGATGCGGCAAAGGATCTTTTTCATTGCCTTGATAACTTGCGCCGCCTTTTCCGGGAGTGACTCCGGCAACGACATTCGTTCCATATTCCATCATTTGCTTTGTATGGAATGTTCCTTCGCTGCCTGTGATACCCTGCACAACGAGGTGAGTATTCTTATCAACGAGTATACTCATATGGTTGATATTTTTCTTTTTGATAAGATGTTTTAGTGAGCTGTTTCTAAAAAATCTGCAACTCTTAAAATTGTCGGTTCACCAAATTGCGGTCCAAGAATTTGCATCCCGATCGGCAACCCTTGATGATCTTCTCCACATGGAATACTGATTCCAGGAATGCCTGCAAGATTTATCGACGTCGTGTAAATATCGGAGAGATACATTTGTAAAGGATCGTCCATTTTATCGCCGGCTTTAAAGGACGTGCTTGGTGAAGTTGGTGCAATCAAACAATCAACGTCATTGAACGCTTTATCGAAGTCTTCTTTAATAAGCCGACGAACTTGTTGCGCTTTTCGGTAATACGCATCATAATATCCTGCAGAAAGGACGTACGTACCAAGCATAATACGGCGTTTCACCTCCGCTCCAAATCCTTCACTTCGTGATTTGATGTACATTTCAGAAAGATCTGCGGCATTTTCTGTTCTAAAACCATATCGAGCGCCGTCATATCTGGCAAGATTAGAAGATGCTTCCGCGGTAGCAAGAATATAGTACGTCGCAATCGTGTATTCGGTATGCGGCAAGCTTATTTCTTCAATCGTTGCACCATTTGTACGTAAAATGTCGATCTTCTTTTCTACTGCTTGACGTATTTCAGAATCCAGTGCATCTCCGAAATATTCTTTTGGAATCCCGATGCGAATGTCTTTCATATTTTTTGTCAATTGCGAAATATAATTTGGTACTGGCACGTCTGCCGAAGTCGAATCGTTTGGATCATGTCCTGCAATTACCTGGAGGACGCTCGCCGCGTCTCTTGTTGTCAACGCAAGAGGCCCGATTGAATCGAAAGACGATGCGAATGCGACAAGTCCATATCGAGAAACACGCCCGTACGTAGGTTTTAAGCCAACCACACCGCAAAATGCTGCCGGCTGGCGAATTGAGCCGCCGGTATCAGATCCCAACGATGTTGTTGACATACCTGCACGCACAGCGACAGCGGAGCCGCCGCTGGATCCACCCGGAACACGATCCTCATCCTGTGGAAGTTTCACGCGACCATACGCCGAGTTCTCCGTAGAAGAACCCATCGCGAATTCATCCATATTATTTTTACCAATGATAACTGCATCTGCATCACGCAAACGCTGAACAACGGTGGCATCATATAACGAGACAAAGTTCTCGAGAATTTTAGATCCACATGTCACTCGCTCGTCTTTCACGCAAATAAGATCTTTAATCGACACAACCATTCCAGCCAATGCACCGGCATTTCCATCTTGCAGTTTCCTATCTACTGATTTAGCTTGCTCTATCGCTTTATCGGGAAACACAGCAAGAAGTGCATTCAGGTGCTTCTTCTCTTCAATCACTCGAAGATATTCCTCTGTGATCTTCTCACAGGTCGTTGTTCCTTCTGCAAGTTCTGTTTGTAAAACGTCAAATGATTTCATGGATCTCGCTATACGAATCGTTGTATATAGGTAAGTTTTAGAAGTGTGTAATTAGATTTATAGCTTTGTATCGTCAATTTTTTTTGTTTCCTTCTCTACTTCTGACTGTACATCTCGTGCTGCTTTACGGAATTCGCGTATTCCCTCGCCAAGTCCTTTCGCTATCTCCGGTATTTTCTTTGCGCCAAAGAATACAAAAACGACAAGCAAAATAAGTATAATTTCTGGACCGCCTAAATTACCCATTGCGTCTTTTCCCTATATATCAAATTAGAAATGTTTAATTTCAATCAACAACCAGTTCCAATAATCAGCCCTGCGGTTTTGTATCGTTTTTCTCGTCGAGCTTTTTAACTTCCTTATCGACTTCTTCTTGAACATCCTTTGCAGCTTTACGGAACTCACGAATTCCTTGTCCAAGTCCTTTTGCTAATTCCGGCAGTTTTTTTGCACCAAAGAAAACCAAAATGACAAGAAGAATAAGGAACAATTCGCTTCCACCAATATTTCCAAACATGACATGACTCCTTATTTAAACTTGTTGATAAACAAAACTTTGGATTATCGATTCAAATATTTTTCTTCCATCCGTATGCTTCAGAATAGGGTCAGAAGCTCGTTCAGGATGGGGCATCATACCCAAGACATTTCCGGTTTCATTGATAATACCTGCAATGCTATTGAGCGAACCATTGGGATTTGCTTCGTCAGTGAGACGACCAGATCGATCGCAGTAGCGAAACACCACTTGTTGATTATCTTCCAGCCGCTTGAGAGTATCGGGATCAGTAAAATAATTACCTTCACCATGTGCAATTGGAATTTCGAGTACTTCACCCGGTGCGCATGTGTTTGTGAACTTCGTCGTTGCATTCTCAACTCGGAGATGCAGATATTTACAGATAAAAAGTAACGATTTATTCCGCAGTAACACACCTGGTAACAATCCGGCTTCAGTTAATACTTGAAAACCGTTACAGATACCGATTACTAATCCACCGTCATTGGCAAACCTAACAACATCTTTCATCACCGGTGAGAAGCGCGCAATCGCACCGCATCGGAGATAATCGCCGTACGAAAATCCACCTGGAAGAATAACGACATCGACATCTCCGATTGATGCCTCTTTATGCCAGATGAGGCGAGCATCCTGTTCCATTATTGTCTCTGCTACATAATGCGCATCGTGGTCGCAGTTTGATCCAGGGAAAACAACTATACCAATTTTTACTTTAGCCATGCTGTTTTTCCGCTTACTCTTTGACCTGCTCTGTTGTGGAAGAAAAACTTTCCATAACAAGATTTGCTAGAAGCTTTTCAGAAATTTGCTTCGTTATATGTTCCGCTTCTTCCCGCAAATTGGTGTCGATATCCATCTCAATGTATTTGCCAATCCTCACATTGCCGACAGATTCAAAACCAAGAGAATGAATACCTTGCTCTACGGCTTTCCCTTGCGGGTCAAGAATAGATTTCTTCAACGTCACAAACACTTTTGAATGAAACACGTTTGTCTCCTATATATCAATATTTGAGAGTTTCTCTGCTTTCACAGGTTCCTTCTCCGTTTTAATAAATATTTTCTTTATCCATATAATTGCTGCTTTAACTAATCCGAAAATAACATAAAGTATTAATATCAGGAAAAGATAGTTCTTATCTAAGAATAATTCAGAAAACACAAAAACCAGTAAGGCAATAAAAATGATAATAAATTTATATGGATGTGATTTCAATTGAAGCTTCGAGAGTTTTGGCATTGTATCATACTTCACATGGCTCACCATCAAGAGAGAGAGAACAACGACAAGTATGATAAGCTCGATGCCTGCCAAGCCGCCTGCACTTATTTTATCGCTGCCAAATTCAAGAATGAATGCACATACGGTTATCGCCTGCATTGGAATTGGCAGTCCATTGAAATAATCTTTATCGAAACCGATGAGCTGGACATTAAACCGCGCTAATCGAATTGCGCCGAGCACAACAGGCAGCGCCGCAATCAGAATTCCCCAAGGTCCTAATGTACGGAGATACACTTGATAGACCATGAACGATGGAGCGGCACCAAAAGAGACTACATCTGCGAGTGAATCGAGTTCAACACCAAATTGACTTGACGAGCGCGTCATCCTGGCCATAATGCCATCGAGTGAGTCAAAAACAGCGGCAAGAATAATAATCCAAGCCGCTATGCTAAATTGCTCTTGACTTGTATATATGATCGAAAGAAAACCACAAAAGATGTTAAGTGCTGTAAAGAGACTTGGGACAAATGTCCGAGTAATTTTCATTTAGATTTTTTCTCCAATCCACTCTGAAGGAATTCACCCAAGATCGTCTCACCAGCAATTGTGATATCACCAGTATTTGTTTTTAAATCAACAGATAATGGCAAAAACACATCGACACGAGAACCAAATTTGATCATACCGAATCGTTCTCCGATATTGACTGTGTCACCTGATTTTAAGGAACATACAATTCGCCTTGCAATGAATCCGGCAATCTGTTTAAACATCACTTTCCCATTTGCATTTTCAAGTCCCACAATCATTTGTTCGTTTTTTTCTGATGCTTTATCTTCGAATGCAGCGAAGTACTCCCCTTTTACATACCTTGTGTGCTTCACAACTCCTGAAATTGGATTGCGATTAACATGAACGTTGAGCGGTGACATAAAAATGCTGACCTGCCAAACATCCGCATGGAAGAATTCGTTCTCAAATATTTTTTTGACAACGACAACTTTTCCGTCGGCAGGTGCTATAATAAGATTTTCACCTTTTGGCGTTATACGTTCCGGATCCCGAAAAAAGCTCGTCACGAACCCAAGGACGGCAAGCGAAACTACGATAATTGAATAACGATAAGATTTCGGTTCAATAAAGAGAAGTGCCAGCAAAATAATAACAACACATACAGCGGCTATCGTAAAAAAAACATCATATCCATATTTTGTTATCATAAGATTCTCAGACCTGTCCTGCTGCATGATATGAGCTGCGAACCAATGGCCCGGATTCTATGTGCCGAAATCCCATTTTCAATCCTTCTTCCTTCAACATTTTAAATTCATCCGGATGCACATATCGATCAATCGGCAGATGTTCCTTCGTCGGTTGGAGATATTGTCCCAGCGTTAGAATATCACATCCCACTGCACGAGCATCTTTTATCACTTCTAAAATCTCTTCCGTACGTTCACCAATACCAAGCATGAGTCCTGTTTTTGTTACAAATCCTTTTTGCTTGGCTCGTGTAAGCACTTCCAGTGATTGTTGATAATTTGCCTGCGGTCTCACCGTCCTATATAACCGAGGAACCGTTTCTAAATTATGATTGAGAATATCCGGCTTCGAAGCAAGCACGATGTCGAGTGCTTCTTCGCTGCCTTTAAAATCAGGAATCAGTACTTCTATTTTACAATTCGGAACACGTTCGTGAATCAACCGAACTGTTTCAGCAAATATCGGCGCACCGCCATCCTTTCGCTCGTCACGATTGACAGATGTAATAACCGCATGACGAATTTTCATCAGCTCAATCGCTTCGACAACACGTCTCGGCTCATCCCAATCTAATCCCTGTTCTGGGCGGCCAGTCTTTACTGCACAGAACCCGCATGAACGAGTACAAATATCGCCAAGAATCATGAAAGATGCAGTACCTAAATTCCAGCACTCTCCCATATTCGGACAATGCGCCTCTTCGCAGACTGTATGAAGTTTATGAGAACGCATTATACCATCGAGACGCGCATATTCTCTTCCACCTGGAATTCTTGCTTTTAGCCAATCAGGACGTTTTAGATGAGTTGATTGACTTGTCTGCACTTCACTGTTTTGATTTTCTAATTCCAATTATTTCTCATCATTGTTTAATACTACAACAGAAACTTTTTTTTCACTTTTTGATTGAACAATCAGCCGTTGTACAGTTGACTTCAATTCGTCTTTCTCTATCCATTTTATTTGTCTATTAAACACTTCCGCAAATGAATTGGCTATCACTTTCTTAACAGCTTCAAACTGAATTTCACGACCCAGAACTCGCTGCATCGATGTTACACCTTTATGGAAGATGCCGCACGGGATGATTCGCTCGAACTTCGATAAATCTGTATTCACATTGAGCGCGAATCCATGCATCGTCACCCAACGGCTCACCTTCACACCAATGGCAGCTATCTTCTCATTGTTCACCCACACACCCGTCATGTCCTTCTCGCGTCCCGCCATAATTCCGAATGCCGAGAGTGTATGAATAACAACTTCTTCCAGACTCCGTAAGTAGCGGTGAATATCTAAATAGTAATTGTTGAGATCAATAATGGGATAGCCGACGATTTGTCCGGGACCGTGATATGTGATATCGCCGCCGCGATCAATTTGAAAGACATCCGTGCCTGAGATTTTCAATTCTTCTTGAGATGCAAGCAGATGATTGTCATCGGCTGATTTGCCGAGGGTATAGACATGTTCATGTTCCGTAAGAAGAAGTATATCCTGAATAGCATCTTCGTGCCGTAATGTCCATATTTTTTGCTGTAGCCTCCACGCATCTACGTATGGTGTGCGGCCAATGTTCGAAACGAGAAGAGGAATCAAAATATTTCTCTTATCATATTATTAAATATTAATTGCAACATCAAATGCTTGTCCGGCGGCTTCCATAACTGCTTCTGACAATGTCGGATGTGCATGCATTGTATTGAACAGTTCTTCCCACGTTGTCTCAAGTGTCTTAGCAATTCCAAGTTCTGCAATCATTTCTGTTGCTTCCGAACCAATAATGTGAGCACCAAGTAACTCACCGATTTTTTCATCAAAAATCAGTTTCACAATTCCTTCCGTTTCGCCACTTGCCATCGCTTTACCAAGAGGACGAAATGGGAAGCGTCCAACTTTTATTTTATATCCTTTTGCTATTGCTGCTTCTTCTGTTAGTCCGACACTTGCAACTTGCGGTTGGCAATATGTACAACTTGGAATATTTGTTTTATCGATACCATGCTTCGCTTTTCCTGCAATGTGATCGACTGATACAATTCCTTCATGCGAGGCAACATGTGCAAGCAGTGGCGGACCCGCAACATCACCGACTGCATAGATTCCATCTACACTCGTTTTACCGAATTCATTCACAGCAATAAAACCGCGTTCTAACTTAATACCAAGTGCTTCCAATCCAAGATTTTCTACGTTTGCTTGAACACCTACCGCCATCAACCCTCTATCTGCAACGACGTCTTTCTTTCCATCTTTGTCTGAGACCATCACTGTCACACTGTCACCGACTTTTACTCCCTCAACCTTCGTACTTGTCAGAATATCAATACCGGATTTCTTTAAGCTTGCGTCAAGAATCTTTGTAATCTCCTTGTCTTCTATCGGTAGAATTGATGACAGCATTTCAATAATTGTAACCTTTGTGCCAAACGAATTATAGAAGTAGGCAAATTCAACTCCTATAGCACCACCGCCAATAATAATCAAGGACTTAGGTTGTTCCGACAGAGCCATTGCTTCAGAACTTGTAATAATCTTTTTCCGATCAATTGTAACACCAGGAACAGAACGTGGTCTGCCGCCAGTTGCAATGATAATATTTTTCGTTTTAATAGTATCGGTGACCTTGCTCTCTTTTGTCACTTCGATTGAATTTCTTCCGGTTAATTTTGCTGTTCCGGAAACAACCTCAATCTTATTCTTCCTCATTAAGTACTCGACACCTTTGGAAACGCGATCAGCAATACTACGGCTACGAGCAATAATTTTGGGGAAATCGTAAGACAACCCGGTATGAGTTATTCCGAACTCTTGCGATTTCTTAAAAGCATTATACAGTTCTGCACTCTTCAGCAGTGCTTTCGATGGAATGCATCCCCAATTGAGGCAAACACCTCCAAGCTTTTCCCGTTCAATCAAACCGACTTTCATGCCCAACTGGGCAGCACGAATTGCGGCAACATATCCGCCAGGACCGCCGCCAATTACCGTCACATCATATTGTCGTTCTGCCATAGGATTTCTTCTCAATGAAGATGTTTTTGAATCTTTATTAATAATATAGTCAGAAGTGTTCCGAAAGGCAAAACAGCGAAGCGCGCCACTTCTGCTCTATATGTTCTATCAAACGACGAACGACAGCATCTAAGTTCCCATTCACTGATCAACAAAATTTTGCGTCCGCAACACGATCGCTGTTCATTGACGACACGCTCACTTCACTTCAACAACTGCCAGATTTCTGCTAACGCGAACCAAAGAAACATTTCTTCGCCAAGTTAGATTAAGTTTTTCTCATCATATAATTTTCGATTATTCATTGATTCTTTTTTACTTTTCAGCTATGTTAAATTAAAAATAAAAGCGGATGTCTGAAGAACCACAGCGTATTTCCATAAGCAATCGCAAAGCGCGGCATGAATATTTTATTCTTGAAGCATTGGAAGCCGGTATTGTTCTCACCGGCACCGAGGTAAAGTCGCTGCGCAAAGGCAATGCAAATCTCCAGGATAGTTATGCTGAATTGCGAAGCGGCGAAGTGTGGTTGGAAGGAATGCATATAGGTCCGTATGAGCAAGGGAACATCAACAATCATGAACCCCGCCGCAAACGGAAGCTTCTTTTACAGAGGAAGCAAATCCGCAAGCTCATCAGCGGGATGAAGGAAAAAGGATTAACGCTCATTCCTTTGTCTGTATATTTTAAAGGGCCATATGCAAAAGTCGAACTTGCTTTAGCGCGCGGCAAGAAAAGTTATGATAAGCGTGATGCAATTGCTAAGCGAGATGCAGAGCGTGATATTGCAAGAGCCAGAAGGAGTAGAACTTAAAAATTGTTCCCAACTATTAATGAGCAAATGGACGTCATCAAGCGCGGCACTTCGGAAATCATTCCTGAAGAAGACCTCGTTAAAAAGCTTGAACGCTCCATCAAAACAAAGAAACCCCTTAACATCAAACTTGGTTGTGATCCAAGCCGTCCTGATTTACATTTAGGCCATTCTGTCGTCCTCCGAAAACTTCGGCAGTTTCAGGATCTCGGCCATATCGCGATCCTCATCATCGGTGATTTTACGGGAATGATTGGCGATCCTTCGGGAAAGAGCAAGACACGCCCATCATTAACACTTGAAGAAACACATCGTAACGGCCAATCGTATTTCGAACAAGCGAAAAAAATACTTTCCAAAGAGAGAGTATCGATGCAATATAATTCCGATTGGTTGAACAAGATGAGCTTTGCGGATGTAATTCGACTCGCCAGCAAGTACACAGTAGCACGGATGTTAGAGCGGGATGATTTTACAATTCGCTATAAAGCAGGTGAGCCAATTAGTGTGCATGAATTTCTCTACCCTCTCGCACAAGCAATGGACTCAGTCGCTATCCGTTCAGATGTCGAACTTGGCGGAACAGATCAGAAATTCAACCTTTTAGTCGGAAGAGATATTCAGCGGGAATACGATCAAGAGCCACAAGTTATTTTAACAATGCCGATCCTTGTTGGCACAGACGGTGTCGACAAGATGAGCAAATCGCTCGATAATTATATTGGTGTGAGTGATTCACCAAAGGATATTTTTGGTAAGACACTGAGTATTCCCGACAAATTGATTTATCAGTACTTTGAACTGGTTACAGATGTGCCAAAACAAGAATTAGCCGGAATCAAATCCTCATTAGAGGATATTACAACCAATCCACGGGATATAAAGCGGCAACTTGCGCGAACGCTTGTGCGAATGTATCATTCCCAGTCTTCAGCAGATGACGCAGAAAAAGAGTTTGACAAAATTTTTGTCCAGAAAAGTATACCGGACAACATTGAAGAATTCAAACGGAGTGCATCTATCAACATTATTGCTTTGCTGACTGACGCAAAACTTGCTGCCTCAAAAGGTGAAGCGCGACGACTTATCGATCAAGGCGGAGTCAGTATTGACGATGAGCGTGTGACCGATCCCAACTTGCTCTTGCCGGATAAAGACGAATTCATCCTCAAAGTCGGTAAGCGGCGTTTTCTAAAAGTTAAACGATAATTACTCACAATTTAGCGGAGAAAATAAATTGTTCACTCCCACTAAAATTTTTTTTACAAAAGGCGTTGGACGTCACAGAGACTATCTGCAATCTTTTGAACTGGCATTGCGCGATGCAGGAATTGAAATCTGTAATCTCGTAAGTGTTTCCAGCATATATCCGCCAGGGTGCAAGCGCATTCCGAAAGATGAAGGCGTAAAACAATTAAGTGCCGGGCAAATTACATTCTGTGTGATGGCACGTAACGCCACAAACGAACCCAATCGACTCATAGCCGCTTCAATTGGTGTTGCGCAACCCGCCGACGATTCTGTCTATGGATATCTTTCAGAGCACCATCCTTTTGGAGAAACAGATGAGCGTGCTGGTGAGTATGCAGAAGACCTTGCAGCTTCGATGCTTGCCACAACACTTGGAGTGCAATTTGATCCAAATACCGAATGGGATGAGCGAGAAAAAATATTCAAGATGTCCGGCAAGATTGTCCGCACGTTCAACGTAACACAATCCGCTGAAGGCGATAAGAATGGACTATGGACATCGGTAGTCGCGGCGGCAATGTTGCTACCCTGATCTTTTTATCGTAAAACTTGGTCACTGACCAGATCATTTATTCAATGCTGTCTGATGTTATCATCGCCTACCAGGCGTAGGCGGGCATATTCCCTCAACTTTGGTTAGATGAAAACCCATAGTAAGAGATGATGGTGCATTGATTGTTTGTTAGTATACGAGACTAAACCTTTACTAGCGTTGTTCATTTCAAATGAAATAGTGAGAGTGTTTCCGTTGTCACTGACGGCAGTTCAATGTTGTGCATGGACCTACTAAACGTACAACACTCATTCATATTTAGTATCACACTTCGCATAATTCAATTATCTAAACAAGCCGAGTGAGCGCTTTAGGCGCCACTTGAGCCGCTGTTTAGCCAGCACGCATTCTAATGTTTGAGGCATTCTTCAAGTTGACGACATCGACTTTCTGCGATAGATTTATTCCATCTTCCATCATAATAAGCCGGGAAAAACAACGGACAATTTTTTTCAGATTTGAGTCTAAGTGTAACATAATAACTTACAGAACCTTCCGATCTGTTTCCTAGCTCGCTAACATAAACTTCAACAATATCGTTAAAACAAATTATTTGTTTCTTTTTCTTGAAGCGTGCCACATCTTCTATCACAATCTGACTTAAGTTGCGATCAATCGTAATAGTTTGTTTCACAATCATGAATAATCCCGAGATTCCAATTAACAATAAAAATATTCCTAGCAGAAAACCAGCCAAGTTGTTGCTCAAATAAGATCCGTCATAATTGCGAAAACCATAGGCTAAAACTAGACCGATAATAACTATTGTCCATGTGAAAAAAGTTTGTTTAACCGGATTACTCTCGATTTTCCAAATATCCATATTTTCTCACTTTAATCAAATCGTTGCCGAATCGAGGATCCCGCTACAAGCGGGATCTGATTACGCCATTGCGGCGCTGATAACTTTCAAAATGTACTAAACGAACCAAGTTCATTCTGAAAAGTTTATTATTAAACATCCAAACCTCTATTCGCCATGCTTAACGTACCACGCTCATACCGTCAGCTTGATTCATCTCCTTGACGTCAATACTATCTAGCTTCTGCCACTCGAAGAACTGGGTCTGATTCAAGCTGTAAACTCTCTTCGCCTTGAGCCGCGTTAGACTTCTTCAGTTCTTCTGGGGTGATGCATGTGATATATTTTGTTAGTTACATCTATAGTCTAATGGAGCCGCTTGTTGGGCGGCAGGTCATTGACTCCACCCATTCTGTCTACCCCCTACTGCCCGGTCTTAATGTACTTGACGGCTCGATCTAACGGTGTGTCATTTCCATGGAGCAGAGCCTCGCGATCCGGTTTGACGACGATATCCGGAATCACCCCGCGTCCCTCAAGCACGATTCCATCGGGTGTCAGGGACTGGGCGGTCAAGTATTGGAAGGTGGTGCCATTAGGCAGTACTTCTCCATCGGATGGACCCACAGCCCCGCGACTCCTTTCCCCAATCACAACTCCCCGTCCGATGGACTGAAGACATGCAGCAAAACGTTCGCTGGCCGATGCGTTCTGCCCGTCAATCAGCACAATCACGGGGCCGGCGTAGGTTATCCCGTTTGGTTGAATAACAACTTCCTCTTTCCTGTCACGATACTTGAAGACCGAGAACAGCGTCGGCTTCTGAATGAGTTTCGCAACAATGGCTTCTCCCACCGTATGCATACCTCCCGGATTTCCCCGGATGTCCAGAATAATACCGCGAACATCCTGCATACCTTCGAGCGCCTGCTTAAAACGTTCATCCACTGGAGAAAGGAATGTGCTGAAGCTGATGTACCCAATGTTGTCTGCAATTCGCTTTGCTTGAAACTCGACAAAGAATGGGGGCAAGGACTTGTCGAGGATCGTCTTTCCAGGACGTTCCTTCCTCAACAACGTGGTTCTGCGCAGAGAATCTGTTCCATCCAGAAATGCAAGCGATACCGACGTACCAGGTGTACCTCGCAGGCGATTGCGAATGCTGTGGTCAAAGTTCGATTGTCTACGCCACTCGCTGATATTCGGAAGCTCTTTCTTCTTGCTATCACTCAGGATCTTTTCCACGGGAATGTCGTCGATGGCTTCGACGATGTACCCTTCCCTCAAGCCCGCTTGTGCGGCGGGATAACCCTCCCTGATGGTGGTGATGACCGCTTTGCCATCCAGTATGCGGGTTTCAAGACCAACGGTCCCAGTGGCAGGGCCATCCGGTTCAGCCCGAAAGACAGAGTAGTGAGACAATCC
>PLMK01000078.1:0-65105 GCA_003142475.1 Ignavibacteriota bacterium | reverse complement strand
TGCTCATGCACCGTTTGCCAGATTGCCTCATAGCTTGCGATTCGCAGGTCGGCGGTATCCTGCGCCAGAGCGGCACCGGATAAAGACAAACTCGCGATGCATATTGAACAGAACCATTTCAGCCATGTAAAAACCATATCTTGTTTCCCTTACTTTGTTTATGGATGTGTATTCTAAGATTCTACCGTTGGAACCACATGTCCGCCTAACGGACCGGCGCTAAGCTGCGGCGGTGAATATTTTCAAATTGCTGATGACGAAACAAGTTCATGCTGAAAACAAAATTAATAAATAAAAAAGTTATAGGTACTATAAACTGAATAATGAAAACGAAAACCCACCATTAGCCATGTTTAACGCATCCAGCTCATTCCGTCAACTTGAGCGCCTGGTTAGGCGGTTGCCAAACTATTTATTATTTCTTATTAGTTTGTAAATATACTTTTGTAGATTCACTTCCAACAATTATTATATCTAAAAGATTATCATGATTTATATCAGAAACAGCCACTTTATTTCCCCCGCTACCTATGTCAATTTGGGAATCGTAGAAATGTCCATGTTTATCATCTAGAAAAATCTGATTGGGTTGGTTTGTACCGTTTATGATCACGAGATCAGGGTAATGATCATGGTTAAAATCACCTACGGCAATACCGTAGCCGTCATAATCACCAATACTTTGCGATTTGGAAAAATTTCCTTTTCCGTCATTCATCCATACTTCAATTCCTTTCGGTTTCTTACCCCATGCGCCTTTTACAATAATGATGTCCTTGTTTCCGTCATTATTAATATCACAAACCGCTAAATCAATATTCTCTCCAACACCAATGTTTTGTCTACTTTCTAAAAATTGACCTTTTCCGTTATTAAACCATATTCTGTTTGTATCGCCGTTGAGAACAATAGCATCTAAGAAACCATCACCATTCACATCAGCCAACTTTACACGTCTTGCAGCATCTGACTCGCCTAACTTTTGACCGCTATTTATAAATTTACCTTTCCCGTCATTAAACCAAACTTCATCTTCTCCACCCTGACCATTACTATAAGGATGATTCGCAATAAAAATGTCCAGAGCACCATCGCCATTCAAATCTCCTAAAGTAGCGCAACTACTATTTGCTTTGCCAAACTGGTTTGCAGAACAAGTAAATTTGCCATGACCATTATTGATCCATAGACGGCTTGAATCTCCATTGTTCCAATCAACGTTTGTAATAAAGATGTCAATAAGACCATCTCCATTTAAATCTCCTGATACTACACTCCATGATTTTGCTATTCCAAAATCCTGTTTTGAATCAGCATAATGACCGGTTCCATCATTGATCCACAATCTGGATGGTAAGGGCTTATTCGATTCTCCATCGGCAATAAAAGCATCCACATTCCCATCATTATTGAAATCCGCTAACATAATATCATTACCGCCAATATTAGGAATGGTTTGTGCCAAAACAAATTTTATTGAATCTTGTGCGCTTAATTGGACAAAGATTACTATAGTTGTAAGAAAAACAAATACAATTGTTTTCATATAAGTGTAACCATTATCTATGAATTCTTAGAATAAATCCGATAATTTCTTTGTTACGGCGACACAAGAATATTTCTCGCAACTGCCTAACGGACGACAACTAAGCTGCCACGTTGAATATTTTCAAATTGTACCAAACGAAACAAGTTCATGCTACCAACTTTTAATTAAACACAGAACCTATGCTCGCCATGAATTTTGCACCCAGATCATTCCGTCAGCTTGAGCGCCTGGTCAGGCAGCACACAAACAAATCTACTTAACTTCAGATTCTGTTTCATTGACCTCAGAATCGTTAATTTGATCTTTGTCATCGTCTTCTGAAAAGCGCTCAAGTAAATGATAAAGATGGTACGGGCGTAGAACAAGATACAATCCAATGATGAGCCAAAAACCAAAATTTATGAGATCGTGTTCAACGCTATTATATTGCGGCTTCAGATACCCAGTCCAATGGCCTATTAGAAAGACAAAATTATTAATAGCTCCGAGTAGCTGCCATACTCCTAATAGTCTTGCACCCACAACAAAAATATCTTTCCTCACGATGACTTCTCCAATAAATTATGGTTTAATGTACAATGTAAGTCCGTGCTGCCTAACGGACCGGCTCCCGATATATCGGGATGCGGCACTGCAAACTTTCAACTTGCACCCCAGGAAGTGAGTTCACGCTGAAAAAGAAATTATTAAGAACTGAACCTATGCACGCCATGCTTAACGTGCCAATGCTCATTCATATTTAGTATCACGCTTCGCGTGATTCAATTATCTGGACAAGCCGAGCTTGAGCGCCTGGTTAGGCGGCGAACTATTGATCAAGAACTCGCGCAAGTTGAATGGCGACTTTGTTAATATTGTCTCTTTTAGTTACGGCAGCAATCTTATCGGCAAGCGTCGGACTATTTTTTAGTACTTGAGCCTTTGTGAGTTTGTGCCAAACAGGGAGAATCACTTTACGACCATCCATCTCGCGTGCGGTTAGCCCATTTAATTCATACTGAGGCCAATTCTTAGCAAAAAAAGCGGGGGATAGAATGACAATGCCATATCTGGAGTTTGCAAGTCCGTGATCAATTGATTGCCTCAGACTATCTCCAACTTCTAGTTCGAATTCATCATACCAAATCCGATAACCCATTTTTTGAAGAGCTTTAGCTAAAGGTCGGACTATCGATTTTTTGTCCTCAGATGCATGAGAGATAAACGCATCATAACCGATATCCTCAGGCGGAATGAGCGATTGTTCAAAATCGTCCGCGCTCATCCGAAGCATAAGTCCTGTGTGCATTGAGAAAGCTTCGTCAGCGGACTTAAAATAGGATTTTGTGTAAAGGTTCATTAGCGTGGAACCACCGACAACCCACCATTCTGGATAATCCTTATCTGTCGTGGTGACGGATAGAACAATATCCTGCCGACCAAGGAGGTAAAAGCGTTCAGCAAAAGAAACGCGTATTACTTTTGTATGGGCTTGCCGTTCTACATATCCTTTTGCTTGCTTGACCAATTGTTTTAGATTCATAGCAATGTGTGTTTTCGCCGCCTAACTACTTATTAGATAGACTTTGTCTATATTTTGTCGGTTAAATGCATGATAGGCAGTTCTCTATTCTATCATTTTAGGTTTTTCTTTTAAGGTGGAGAAAAGTAGTAGTTGCCCGGTACCTCCGCGTAACGGCAGCTGCTTGGTGATAATGTAGCTCTGATTAGAATCATTGTCAATAAATAAAAACCCCAACAGCCAGCGATCGCGTGTTAATATTCATCGCACGTATCTTATCAAAAATAAAATAGCTCCGGCGCACTACCAGACGCCAGAGCTATAGGGAGGCTATTGCGCCGTCGGGGAGACAGTGCACAGGCAACATAAAAAAGCTTTCTTTCTGAGTCAACTAAATTCCTAATACCACCCCACCCCCCCTTATTCCACCATTCAATTTGAAGAGGGGAAGCCGAAGCCCGGGGGGCATGCAATACGGCATTCTCAAAGCAACGAAAATCCTATTGCTTTATTTACAACATCCCTTATTGCGCCAAGAGCCGCATTGATTGCCTGTTCTGCCATGATCTTCGTTATTCCTTTTACTGCTAACAATACTGTCTTCGATGCATTCACTTGTATATTGAGTAGCAATTTTGCTCTTTCATCGGTAGTGGTGCCTTCAAGTTTCATTTTTTCTATCTCTAATATTTTTTCTCCGATCTTCTTCATTTCTGTTTCCGTATAATTTTGTACGTTGGGCCATTGTTTCCCTACCACGATTTTAGCGGCGTCAAGCATAGGTCCCAGTAAGTCTTGTATATTCAGTGCCATGGCTATTTCCTTATCTCTTATGGTTTCTTTTTAGCAAGTTCTAATTTAAGTATAGCAGTAAGTGAAGTCTCAAGGCCGCTTTGTGCATTTATGAATTCTTTTGGGGTCGCTTTCAATGCCTTCAATTTTGCAATACTCTCCCAGCTATCAGCAAGCAAATCTACTTGCTGAATTTGCTCGTCGTTTTTATCCTTTGCGGAAGCCCTGAGCTTTAATGTGCCTATATCCAATTGTATATTGTTATATTTCCTCGCCCTTGCAATGGAATCTGCCGCGGACACCTGCGGTGTATTCACAAGATCCTGCATATAGATCGAAATGTTTCTGTAGAGTTCGGTAACCTGTTTATCTACTGCCTCATCGTAGTCTGCAACAAACTTCACAGAAAAGCATCCATTCAGAATGAATGCAAAGAGAACTGCCGAGTAGAACAACAATCCATGGGTTCTGATATAAAATCTTTTGTTCATATACGCCTCCTTATGATTCAAACTGCGTTCGGTGTTTTCTCTTCGAAAAATGGCGTTAAGATATTCAGAAAAGTTGAAACGAACAATGCTGCAAAACCCGCAATCACTCCACTTACAGCTGTATCAACGAAGTTCAGCGGATTCCCCGGTACTGCAAGCGCCCAGACGGCAAACGCCACTGTGGAAGCGATGATTTTCCACCATGGCCATTTCTTTATAGAAATTTTCCAATCATTTCCTGCTATCACTAACTGGCGCAGGAAAAGAAGCAGCATGAGAATCGGAGTGAGGCAGACAAAAGCCCAGAATATGATCGTCGGTGTCACTCCGGTGCCTTGAAGCGCCGGCAGTGATGAAACCGCTGCTACGTACAGAGTCACAGACTCTGTGGGAATATATTTTGTTAAACCCGCCAGAACATCGTCTCGTGATGGTGGTTGTGGTGTGCGGCTGCTCATGGCGGCTGCATCGCGTGCAAGCGTGTTAATGCTCATATTCTATCTTCCTTTTTGTTTATTTGATAATAGATGCCTTTTCGAGCGAATCCTTTTCACTTGGGAGCATGGCAGAAATCGATATATCCTTGCGGTTTGATATTTCGTGAGTGGCATTTTTCGTTTGGCAGTTTTCCACTTTATTTTTCCCTTATACTTCTGCTTTTAATATAGTTTTATCGGGTTTTAGCGGTAATCACTTGACGGTTGTCGCAGTACGGATCTTCTCTTCTTTCCAATAAGATATTCTTCCAAAGTTGAAGAGACGGTGAGTTGTGAATCGACGGTTGGGTATACAGAGAGGAATAAAACTAAAACAGCCAGTTGTCTCGTACAGCTACAAATTCAACTTGCGGCACTGTTCACAATCCTCTTCCTCTTATTACGTTAAAAGTATTCTCAATGTATTGTAATCCGAGTCCGCAGCATTCTCGCTCTTGTAATCAATATTTTTGAGTGTAACAGGCAAAGATCCATCCGCTTTATAATACTCGACGACATAAGAATATTCTTGAGCTTCATTAAATGAAATGGTGAGTGTGTAAATAATATCCTTTTCATTCGGAATTTCCGACGGAGTTTCTGGCCATTTACGCGAGCAATCCTGTTGCGGTTCAGGAAAATCAGTACTCTTCATGAGAACTCTGCTCTTTTCGTCCACAATGGAAAATTTTCCTCGAGTCCCCCATACTTTCAATTTATATAAAAGATATCCACCATTATTCAAGTCCGAGAGTCTCAACGAAATGGCTTTTTGTTCATTTCTAATAGTTCTCGTGACAGACATGATGTACCTCCTTTTCTCCTCTCATACTCTTGGGCCTTTTTTCAACGGATACATTTCACAACTTCAATTTCTATTAAGAAATTATGAATTGCGTCGAATGAATGTGGTTCTTGTTCTGGAGGAAAAGGTAACACAAAAAGTAGCTATCTGTCAATCACGCAAACGCGTGATTCTTTAGAATCTATAATAAATATGAATTATTTCAGCAAATGGAAATATTCGAGTAATCTTTGAGGATACAAAGGTTGAAGTAAATCTGGAAAGTCTAAAGAGATCAAGAACTAATTCACAACGCTCGTTAGTCAACATTAGAATAAAAGAGGATACCTAAACCGATAAATCTTTCTTACTTCCCTTCCAATACAACTACAAACTCGCCTTTCTTCTCTTCCTTTAGAAACTTCTGGTACAGTTTTGGCGCAGTTCCGTGGAAGATCTCTTCCGTTGATAATGTCAGATCGAAGGCAACGCATACACGTCTCGTTTCTCCAAATACTTCTGCCATATCTCGTAAAAGCTGAACAAGCCGGTATGGTGTATCCATCAAGACAATTGTTCGCTGTTCTTTTCTGAGATTGTGTAATTCGGTAAGTCGTCGTTCACGTTTTGGCGAGAGGAATCCTGCAAATACAAATTCTTTAATTGGAAATCCTGAGACGATGAGCGCAGGTAAGAGCGAGGAAGCACCGGGTACGGGAACAATCTTGATTGTATGTTTAATCGCTTTCTCTACCAATACCCTTCCCGGATCCGAAAACACCGGCGTGCCGGCATCCGAGATCAATGCTACCGATTTTCCTTCTTCCAAAACATCTATCATGATACTTGCGGCAGCAGTTTCGTTGTGCTCGTTCAATGTCTCAATTTGTTTTTCGATTCCATACTGTCTCAGCAAACGCAATCCTTCGTTTCGTTCTTCGCATACAACAACATCTACCGACTTCAGCACATTCAATGCGCGCAAGGTGATATCATCGTAATTACCTATAGGAATTGCAACAAGATAAAGAGTGCCTGACATTAGAGCGCCGCCGTGGAAGATTCTCCAGGATGTGAATTGATTCCGCGTCTCCGTGCTTCCCAATCTCTCACAAATAAAATGGTCAAGGCCGTAGTAGGGACGGCAATGAGCAAACCGACAAAACCGAGAAAATACATAAAGATGAGTAAAGAAAGAATGATGAGAAGCGGATGCATTCCTACTTTGCTGCCAATGATTTTTGGAGACAGGAAAGTAACTTCTGTCATGTGAAGAACGGCGATGGACACGATGGCAATTGACAGTTTCGTCAAAACCGGCGGATCACTAAATAACGCAATGATTGCTGATAATGCCATAATCGCGAACAAACCAAAGTACGGCACAAGATCGAAAATGCAGGCAAGCAGTCCGAGAAGAAGCGCATATTTAATACCGACAATAGAAAAAAGGAATGCAACAATGATGCCTTGCAGAAACGCTACAGTCAACGCACCGCGCAAATAATGTCCAATGAGATCGTCTGCACGTGTCATATAGTCTTCCGCCTGATCACGTGTCCGTTTAGGAAAAAGCATCAAAAAACGATGGCTTATTTTAGGAAAATCCGTCAAAAAATAAAATGTGAGAAATGGTACGAGGATGATATAGAATATTTGAGTTATGAAGCCAGAGATGCTACTCATAAGAGAACCGAGTGCTCTGACAAGTGTTTTGAGAACGTCTTCAAAACGCGGTGTCAATTGATTCTCAAATGTATTGCGAAGTTCATCTATAGAAATGCCATACCGTTCCATAATTTTTATGAACCGACTATTCCAAAGTGAATTTCGATAGTCATTCATAATTTTTGAAAGCGTGTTTAACACTCCTTCAAACTGTGTCAATGCTACGGGAAGTACGAAGAAAAGAACAAGTGTTATACTTGTTATAAATAAAAGAATTAACACAAGTGAAGTAACCCATCGTGGAATTTTCCAACTTTGGAAAAGATCTACAATCGGGTTAAGCATATATGCGAAGATTAGTGAAACAATAAATGGAGTAAGAATCGTTGATATGGCATCGAGAAACCAAAAAGCGAATAATATGATTGCCAGCCACATAATATTTCTGGCGAGCACATAACGGCGAAGCGGAAAAAGAATGAAGAGAATAGCGCCGAGCGCAAGGAATGGAGAAAGAATTTCATGAATCGTATAAATGAGAACCAATAACAGCAGCACACCACCCACAAGCAGAACAATTTCAATTCTACCAAGCGATGTGAAAAGTGAATTCCATCGCATGTCTTGTGAGGTATTCGGTTCCGAGTAATTCATGCGCGTCGAATTTTTAGCCGCCCGCCGTTTTGCCATCTTAGTTGTTTCCCGTGGATATAACCCCCGTATGCCCGAAACCGCCATCTCCACGCTTCGACTCAGTAAGAGATGATTCTTCTTTCCATACAACGCGCTCATATTTTGTGACAATCATTTGAGCAATTCGATCGCCACGGTGAACAATGTACGGTTTCTTCCCAAAGTTGGTGAGAATAATTTTCACTTCTCCACGATAATCAGAATCAATAGTACCGGGTGAGTTGAGAATTCCAATACTGTGCTTGATGGCGAGGCCGCTTCGTGGTCGAATCTGTGCTTCATGTCCTTGTGGTACTTCGATAACGAATCCTGATGGAATTAATGAAGTTTCACCGGGTTGAATTTCAATATCCTGCTCTACCGCAGCGCAGATATCCATTCCGGCAGATCCTTCCGTAGCATAATTTGGCAAAGGAATGTCCGTCTGTTCCGGGTTGATTCTCAGAATTCTTGTGCACAGGGTTACGGCCATTTATTTTCCCTCATTGTTCACTTTGAATCCGAGCAGTCGAAGCACATCAGCAATTTCCTTTGTTGTGCTTGCGAGAGAAACCGTTGAATTAAAAAATTCTCTTCTCATTCGATATTCTGCACGGAGTTTTTGAAAATACTTACCGCGTTCTGTTTCCGGAAGGGATACCAACTGACGCAGAAGCCGATCGTCCAAACAAATATCATAACACTCTTTTACGATTTTGCGGAGTGCCTGCTCAATTGATAATTTCATGGTATCAATTTTTATTTCCGGCAATGCTGGATCCGGCACAAGGGTATTAATATCTCTATCGATTGGTAAAGATAAAAAACGGCAAACCGCTTCATAATTCATTCGTAGCGCATTCACCTTGCCGTCGAGTGAATATCCTGCAATGTGCGGCGACCCTAATGCAACAAGTGCAAGCAGAGAAGCGCTGATATTTGGTTCTCCTTCCCATACATCAAGTACTGCAGCAGCAAGGTGCTTATCAAGCAGCGTTCTTTTCAATCCTTCAGTCTCCACAACAGCGCCGCGCGATGTATTGATGAGAATTGAGCCATGTTTCATTTTGCGAATTCTCTTCTCATCAAAAAGATGATACGTCGCATCATCTCCCATACGCGTGAGAGGAACGTGCAATGTCACGATATCTGCTTCCATCAATTCATCCAAAGAATGCAACGGATATCTGCTACCCTGTCTTTGAAGAGGCGGGTCATTAAGAAGCACTTTCATTCCCAGGGCTTCAGCTTTACGCCATACTTTACTTCCGACATTACCGACGCCTACAATACCAATGGTCTTTTTATTTAACGAGAAGCCTTTGCTACATGCTAATTCTAAGAGAGCCGCCGTTATATATTCGGAGACCGAATTGGAATTACTCCCGGGTGCGCTAACAAATGTGATTCCATTCTTTGCAAGATATTCTTCGTCAATGTGATCTGTTCCGATAGTTACCGTGCCCACAAATTTCACACGGCTTCCCTCAAGAAGATCGCGATTTACTTTTGTCTCCGAGCGGACAATCAGAATATCGGCATTTCGTATCGTGTCTTTAGTAATTTCGCGTGTGCTAAGCGCAGTTACTCTTCCGATTTTTTCAAACGCTTGCACAACATATGGCGTATGCTTATTGACAACGATATGGATGTCTTGTAACATAATATTTTAATATCATTTTCCTTTTACCGACGTGTCTGCAACAGGTGATTGGGTCATCTGTTCTAACATTTGAATTCTCTGCTTCAAGCCAGGATCCGTTGGATATTTTACTGCCAGCTGGCGTAAAATGTTCAATGACTTATTGTGTTCCTTTGTTATCTCGTAAAGATCAAGAAGAGCACGGTACGGATTGTAATAGGAATTCATATTCACTTCACCCTTTTCAATAAGACTGAGGCATGCCGGTTCTATTTCAGCAGCCATTTCCTTGACTCGATCTGTACGTCCAAGTGCATTATAAAAATTTGCCATCTCCCAAGCATATTCCCATCCATAAGGAATCTTCTTGTGCGGCATAAGTGTCTCCATTCTATCAAGAACTACCATGCTCTTTTGCGAATTTCTCTCAACATTCAAATAGTACGCTGCTAAACCACGGAATGCTGACCGATAGTTGGAAATAATTCTTATAGTATTTTCATCAAGGAATACTTTGGGGTTTGCAATCTCCCTGAATTTAAATCCGGTCTGAGGAGTCTTGGAGAACCCAACCGGTTCGTTTAGAAGATTCGCTTCAAGTATCGCCGGCTCCATTCCATAATTTGTCTGCGATGCTTTCCTTGGCTCAAGCTTCCATGTCAAACCCTTAAACCACATATATTCATCAAGACCAATCTTAGCATCTGGTGAACATGTGGATGCAAAATAAACCGGACGCTTCCATTCATTTGCCATGATGATATCGTATACAGCGATATCCTGCACACGAAGAGCTTTCGTCTGCCCAAACTGTAACGTATTCTTAAGCAGGAATGTGATTTTTCCGTTATTTGTCACCGATGTGTCAAGCTTGACACCCATCTTTTCCTGATATAGTTGAATGGCTTCTTTTGAAACCGGAAGATCAACATTTCTCGGTTCCCATGCAATCGGCTGAATATTCGCGACTTGCGCATCCGACAAACTTATCGGCACTGCCTTTGCTTCGGGATATGCAGGTGTACTTTTCATTAACGCAATATACCACGAAGTATTTACCAAGCTCAAATTCACAATTCTTACATCACGCCGAACACCTTCTACATCCTGAATATACCACAATGGGAAAGTGTCATTGTCGCCTTGCGTAAATAAAATGGCATCTTTATCACAACTCTGAAGCATGTTATAGGCAAAATCCCACGGTATCCAATTCTTTGAACGGTCATGCGTAAAGTAGTTAAGTTGCAGCATCCTTGCCGGAACAAAAAGCGTGCTGAGTACAAGCACTCCATAGAATGCCGGCTTCGCCAGAGATGGTTGTGCAAGTTTTTCTTTCACTAAATCGAGTAAGCCTTTTATACCAATCGCTATCCACAGGGCAAAAACGAAGTATGCCCCGCAATAAAAATATTCACGGTCTCTCGGCTGCGGTTGTTGTTGATTCTGATAGTATGTAATGAGGTATCCCATCAAGATAAATGTCATGAGAAAGACGGATGCCATTTTCCAATCTTTGCGGAAATGCNNAAGAAGAATGGGATTCCGAAAAACCCTTTCCATGTCCAATCAGCATCTTGATCATGCGAAACTCTTCCAATAAAATTCCATGCCACATACCGCTGAAACATGTGATTCATTTGGTATTTCAAAAAGAAATCGAGGTCACTGCTATAGTTCGTATAGATGCCGGCTTTTTCTGGCTCTGACGACCAACGACGTTGAAACATAGGGAAGTCGCCGTATTGTTCTCGATTCAAATATGAAATAAGCTGTGCGAATGATTTTGGATGGTTTTCATTCATTGGCAAGTTTGCATTTGCTCGTATAACAATCATGGTGTACGTCGTAAACCCTAACACTGCAATAATTGCACCTGTAATAGAGAGGGCGAGTATTATCCGCTTTTGTTTCATAGCATAATATGCTCCCAAACCTCCAGCCACCATTACTCCTATAAGAACGAGAAGCCCTGCTTCAAGATGATCGCCTGCGATATAGAGCAATAACTTGGGAAAGTATCTGATGATGCCGGCAAAGATCACAGCGAAGGCACTCCCTCCAACAAGAATAGCAAGATAAATAGAGTTTCGATGAACAATTTTTTTCCTAAATACTACAAGCACTACAAGACTTGCTATTACCATCGCAATAATAAATTTCTTATCAAATGCACTTGCTATTTCTGGTGATGGTGCTTGAGTCGCCTTTTCTCCGCTCCAGAGAATAACAGCAATAATAAATAACAAAATCATATGTCCCCAAAAGACATAGGATGACTGCAAATATTCTTCGTCGTTATTAACATACTTCCGAAGAACAACAACAATCCCCACAATAATAATCGTCAACACACTCATCAAATGAAGCCCAGCAGATAATCCACCAATGTATGCAATCATAAGCAGATAACGATCGCTTCCCGGTTCGTCGGCTTTTTCATTCCACACCATCATCAGCCATACGATGGATGAATACAATAGCATGCTTGTTGCGAAGTAGTTTGCTTCACCCGCATTAAACCAAAAAGTATCGCTAAAGGAAAGCGTCAGAGCGCCGATGGCTGCCGCGAGGTACGTCCCCCAACTCTCTATTGATGTGCCGGATGTTTTACCTTTATAGTTTTCAATAACTTTGACGGCAATTAAATACAAAAACAACACTGTGAAGGCGCTTGCCAAAGCAGATACTAAATTCATTCGGAAACCAAGATCGCCTGGAATGGGAAGCATATAAAACACTCTACCGACCAACGAGAACAGAGGACCACCCGGTGGATGCGGCACCTGCATTAAGCAGGCGGCGGCAGAAAGTTCACCTGGGTCCCAAAATGACACGGAAACTTGCGCTGTGATAATAAATTGAATTGCAGAAACGAGGAGGACGAATGCGCCGATAGCGCGATGTATAAGATTTTTTTTCATGCTTGATATGATCCTATTATGAGAAATTAATGGCGTGAACATGATAAGAATAAATCAGAAAAGAATGAATGGATAAATTAAGCTTTATTCATATTTTAACAAGTATGTAAAATTACATTGAACCCGTCGAAATGTGACATCTAAATTCAGATAAGACTTCGACAAGCTCGGCCCGACCTTGGAATGATTCTTAAGACAGCATCTGATTAATCTTGAATCGAACCCGCAGAATGCCGTTTGAACAATCGGTAGAAATAATCTTGAATTCTCCAATCTCGCTCGTTGTGAGAGCATGCACGCCGCTGCATGGACACAGATCATAATCTCCTACGGCAATAATACGCACCTTATCTCCGGCATCTTCGGGTAATCTTGATAGCGAAACGATCTTCCCTGCCTCTTCCCTGTTGAGCATCTTTTCTTGAATCGGAAGATTAGATTTAATTACCAGATTAACTTTGTTCTCTATCTGAATAATTTCTTCAGCCGTAAGATTCCGCTCAAAATGGTAATCACATTTCGATTTTTTCTTTTCGATGTGCGCACTGAAGGCACGCCCGCAATTGAACATCCGAACCATTGTCTGATTTAAAATATGCTCCGCCGAATGCATCCGCGGATCGTACTCTTTCTTATTGGGAACAACCTCGTTCATATTTTAAGTCCGTTTTGTGGGCTATTCATCATTTTCTATTTGCTTGAATATACGATATTCTTTAGACTTTTTTAAGGACATATTGTTCCACACTTTTTCAACCGTTCTCCTTGTAATTATCGAAATTATTTCAGACTCTATGATTGAGTTTTACTAACATCCTCTCTTCAAAAGGAAAACATAATCATGTCTCGGTCCATTCGTATCATTGGTTGGTCCACTGCTTTATTCTCGATTGTTATAGTTTTGTCGGAAGCTTCTAATTTATTGATGAATCCGATGGAACAATTCAATATGGTACTTAAAATGTTCCCGCAAGCTAAAAGCAATATGGATGCTATGACGGACATGTTTCAATACAGCCGCATTTGGTCAGTTTATATAATTCTGTATTTCCTTTTCGTGTTTGTTGGATCAATTCAGTTTATTCGTTACCACGCAATCGGCAGAATGATTCTTGAAATTGCCTGTTGGATCGGGATGCTAAACGCTTGCATAGATTCATTTTTGAGCTATATACTCTGGAAGAATATGCAAACCGCTTTATCCGCTGTCACGGGAACTATGGGAATGGGTTTGGAGAATCTCAATCCCTTAGGTATAGCCACAATAATTCTAGGTTTTTTCCTCTGGATCATACCATCTATTGGTATGATTATGTACCTACGAAAACAAACATTGAAAGAGCTGATGAAATAAAAAACTTTGGCTGCAACGTTTTATACTACTGGAGCATTAATCGTAATTCAAAATGCGCGTGTATAAAAGTCTTCCTTTTCGTGCATATGAATTCTCAAAACTCCAGCACGTACAAGTTGTATAAGCGAGCGCGACGCCCGCCGATTGGAGATATTCACAAGCTTTGAAAATTGTTTCATCGTAATACGTTCGTTCTCGTCAAGGTATTCAAAGAGATGTCGCTCTGAATCTCCTATGGCTATGCGCAACGGCGGGGCGTCCGGATTTTCTGCTTGAAGAATGTGCACTACTTCTTTGCTTGCTTCTACAGTCTTGTCGTTTACGCGAATATAAACTCGTGTCCCGCCATTTTTTTCTTCATCATCAATATTGAGATAATGTGGTTTCTGATCGCTTTCTTCTACCGTGACAACAACCACATCTCTACCCTTGTATGGAACAGTGTCAATGTGCGGCTCGATCGGAGGATCGCAGTAGAAGCTTGCAGCTGTCTGAATCATCTCCATCTCTTCCTTCTCGCTGCCGACTCCGACAATAGTCCTGTCATCATCAACTCCGAAGAGTACAATGCCGCCTTTCGTATTCGCAAAAGACATTAAGGTCTTTGCTACCTTGATAGGAGTTGAGACTTTGCGCTTAAATTCCAGCTCAAAGCCCTCGCCTTCTTCTATCAATAATTTTAATTCATTTAATTTCATAACCGCAATTATTTACATTCCACGTGCTTCCATGCGTTCAAGTATCAACTTGGATCGACGCAGCACGTACTTCGAATCTACATCTGCACGATGTTTGCGCGGACTTGGAATAATTGCCGCTAACCGGGCACATTCCTCACGACTTAAACTCGATGCTGATTTGTCAAAATAATAACGCGACGCTGCTTCGATGCCGTACACACCATCGCCCCATTCAATCACATTAAAATAAATTTCGAGAATACGCGATTTGCCAAGCTGTTGTTCCATATACCACGTCAGAATCCATTCTTTAAATTTTCGTAAGGGATTTTTTGACGATGAAAGATATAAATTCTTCACAAGTTGTTGTGTGATAGTACTGGCACCACGCGCTGCACGCCCTTCTTCAAAATTCCGTTCAATGGATTCTCTGAATTCAAACCAATCGAATCCATGATGCGACCAAAATGTTCCGTCTTCCGAAACGACCACCGCATTAATTGCATCCTGAGGAATTGATCGAAGCGATATCCAATATTGCATCTTATGAAACGGGCGATTCCGTTCCTTCGCATTTGCTGCTTGTTCACTCATAAACGCCGTCTCACCTGCATTTTTCGTCCTTAGTTGTCTGATGTTGTTATATGGTAGAAATAGAATTTGGAGAATCACAACAATTAAAAAGAAAATGAGCAATGATTTGAACGGGTTGCGTTTAATAAGCTGAATAAATTTCGTTACCGAAGGATACTGATGGAAAATCGGACGAGATTCTTGTTGTTGAGTTTCTTCTTCCATGGTCAGCAAGAATGCGAATGCTTCACATTATCTAAAAACCCTTGCAGAATAATTGCGGCTGCCATAGAGTCTATGCGGCCATCTTTCTTCTGCCGTTCTTTTTTCTTTGTCCCCATTGTAAGCATTGTTTTATGAGCGATGGTGGTGGTGAAACGCTCATCACATGCCACAACTTCAATATCGAGTTTTACTTTCAGAAGCTCAATAAACTTTTGCACTTCGTTTGCCTTTTGAGCGTGCTGCCCTTTTAAATTGAAAGGCATACCGACTACGATTAATTTCACATTTTCTCTGGTGGATAATTGTTGGAGATGGACAAACAGTGATGAATCGTTTTTCAGCGCTTCAATCGGTTGAGCAATAATACCCAGCGGATCGCTCAATGATAAACCAATACGCTGCGAACCATAATCAATTCCAAGAATACGCTCGTATGTTGTAGCCGCATCCACGAATGTTAATCTCCTTTTCCAGAGAATCGTTCTACATTCTGGACACCAGAAATATTCTTAATCTTCTCAATAATGCGCGCAAGATGCTCGGTATCTTTCACATAAAGGACAAACTTACCGTCAAATGCAGATCCGTGCGAATCTACATTGACAGTGCGGATATTTGTATTTTTGTAAGTGGAAATAGCATGTGTGATATCACTGAGTAGTGCAGGGCGGTCTTCACCACTTATATGAATTCCAGTAATATAGTCTGCATTGTGTTCCGACGGCCAGCTGACTTCAACTATGCGCTCGCTTTCTGCAAGACGGAGTGTGAGAACGTTTTTGCAATCCTTCCGATGAATTTTTATGCCTTCACCTGTGGTCACAAAACCGACAATAGCATCACCGGGAATAGGATTGCAGCATTTCGCGTATTGGTGTAAAAAATTATCATTCACACCAAGGACGGAAATGCCGCTTGTAAAATCGCGCGCCGTGTTAATAAACTTTGAGAATAGAGAGTCCGAATCCGGAGTTTGTGCTGCATCTTCTCCAGCTGGATGTTTTGACCGAATAACGTATTGTTCTATCAATGCGTCAACATCAATTTTATGATTGATAATCGCAAAATAAAATTCCTGGACGTCTCCATATTTAAGACTATGAACAAATTTTTCGAGTTCTTCTTTGCTAATAGTTATTTTACGCCTCTTGATCTTTTTATCCCAAGTCTCTTTCCCTTCCTCGGCAATCTTTCTAGATTCCTCACGAATAAATCTTCGAATATGCGCCTTTGCTTTATGCGTTACTGCAAATTGTTCCCAGCCGGCATTTGGTGTCTGGTTCTTCGAAGAAATAATTTCGACCTGATCGCCACTTCGCAATACTGTGCTAAGCGGAACTATCCGTCCATTTACTTTAGCACCAATACAATGATATCCGACGTTTGAATGGATTTCAAAAGCAAAATCGATTGGAGTGGAATTTTGCGGAAGTATCTTGAGATCGCCCTTCGGCGTAAAGACGTAGATTTCATCCTGATAGAGATTGAGTTTAAAACTCTCCATCAATTCTTTTGGGGTGTCATCGTTCTTCTGTTCGAATATTTCGCGCACCCAATTAATCCAGCTCTCAAGTTCTGCGTCGAGTGACGAATTGTTCTCTTTGTAAATCCAGTGTGCTGCAACGCCGCGCTCAGCTATCTCGTGCATCGCTCGTGTGCGGATTTGTACTTCTACCATTTTACCATCTGGACCAATTACGGTTGTATGGATAGATTGGTAACCATTTTTCTTCGGAACTGAAATGTAATCCTTAAATCGTTCCGGAATCGGTTTGTAAATTTCTGTAACTATGCTATAGGCTATGAAACATTCACTATTATCTTTTGTATCGATAATGATGCGGACGGCAAAGAGATCATAAATTTCTTCTAACGGTTTGTTGCGCTTCAACATCTTATTGTAGATGCTGAAAATATGCTTTGCTCTGCCAGCAACTTCAAAATTCAAATTTTCTTCTACAAGCCGTTTCTTGATCGGCTGAATAAACCGATTGATGTAGTGTTCGCGTTCACGTCGTTTGGAACGCAGCTGCCGAGATATTTTTTCATACTCTTGAATGTGCAAATGCTTAAAAGATAAATCCTCCAATTCCCACTTGATTTGTGCTAATCCAAACCGGTGTGCAAACGGAGCATAAATATCGAGGGTTTCTCTCGCAAGTCGGAGTCGTTTTTCAGGAGGAAGGTATTCGAGCGTACGCATATTATGTAGGCGATCGGCAAATTTCACAAGCATCACACGAATATCGCCCACCATCGAAAGCAACAATTTGCGATAGCTTTCCGCCTGCGTAACTTCATGGCTTTCGAAGATGTCTGTAATTTTTGTAATACCATCAACTATATCTGCTACGGCATCGCCAAATTCCGCGCGGATATCTTTTAACTCAAAATCTGTATCTTCTACAACATCATGCAGAAGTGCGCTTGCAATGGATACATCATCCAGCGCAATCTCTTTTGCAACAATCATTGCAACTTCAAATGGGTGAATAAAATATGGTTCACCTGAAGCACGTAAATTATTCTTATGCGCTTCAAGACTGAGGAGGAATGCCCGCGTAATGAGGTCTTCGTCAACCGAACGCAGATTCTTCCGGCAGACAGCAAGAAGATCGTTGAGTTTCTTTTGATTTATACTATCTATCATTTATAAACTCTGAACTACAAAAGAATATACAGGTTCCCTGCCGAATGTCAAGACACATCAATGACAAACGTGCTAACACTCGTTAAGCTGAATTGCAGTTTATTTTAATGCAGTCCGCTGATTTTCAAATTTTAAAAGCAATGCCCGCGCATCTTCAAACTTTGCCTTCGCACGGGATTGGAGATTGACAGGAAAAGAACACGTTTCATACGAAAGAAGTTTTTTCAGATGATGAAACACATTTGTCGTATCGTTCAAAGCAGCTTTAGATTTTACCAGATTTAACCGGCAGATTATTTCATTGTACGGATGTGGCGCATGCGCGCGCAATATATTTTCCAGAAGATTCGAATATGCCGACACTGCTTCAGCAGAACGATTCTGCCGATCAAGCGCCGTGGCAAGGCCCCATAAAAAGACTCGGTTCTCCGGATAAAAGTTCAAACCACGTTTTGACCATGTTTCTGCTTGTTTATAATTTTCAGAATCAAGATAAATTGATACAAGAGCGCTCATTGCAGCAAACCGATTATATTCGGACTGCTCTGCACCGATTATGAGCATTCTGATTCCAAGTTCACGGTCATCTTTGACGAACGGCAGCCACCGAAGGAATTCCGTCTTCCGGCTGCGCCAGTAATAATACGTACCAATGCCAACATACGCATCGTAAAATGAGGAATCATTTTCAATGATTTCTTCGAACTTTGAAGCTGACGACATGCCTTGCCGCACTCCGCCAAACCAATCTCCGCGTTCAACACGTTCGTATGCATCATAACCGTCTGCTGTGCCAAGAAAGTACTCGCGCCATGGCAAAGAGATTTTTTCAGCACTGCTTTTACCTATAATTAATAATGAATCAAATTCTCCCTGTTCAATCGGCACATCGAAATCGATATTATATGCCTGCATTACTGCTGCCCGATAAAGATAACCAACTGGGTGATCAGGATAACGATTCGTAACAACACGGAACAGCGAATCAGCTCGATTGTATTCCTGTTTCAGGATGAAATCAATTCCGCTGACAACGAAAGAATGAAGCGGATATTCTAGCTTCCACTGCGCTTGGGAAATCGCCGTTCCAAGCATAATTGCTAATATGATATTAATAAATCTATTTTTCAAACTGCTCTACTCCGTTCCAAACATTCTGTCGCCGGCATCGCCGAGGCCGGGAAGAATGTAGCCGCGATTGTTCAATTCACGATCAAGCGCACAAGTGTACATTACGACATCTGGATGTGTTTTGCGCACTATTCTCACACCTTCGGGCGCTGATACTAAATTGACGAGACGAATTGTGTTGGCACCGCGTTCTTTCAGAAACGAAATCGCCGCAGCGGCACTGCCGCCCGTCGCCAGCATAGGATCAAGAAGAAGGACCAATGCTCGATTAAGATTTCGCGGTACTTTGAAATAGTAATCTACCGGTTTCAGCGTTTCTTCGTCTCTGAACAATCCAATATGTCCAACACGTGCATTCGGCATAACTTCCACAAATCCTCCGACTAATCCAAGTCCTGCACGGAGAATCGGCACTAAAACAATTTGTTGATCGACAGCGACTCCGGTCGTTTTTTCCAGCGGAGTATGAATTTCTATTTCTTTCAACCGCAGATCCCGCGAGACTTCATATGCCATCAGACTTGCTGTTCGACGGAGAATAGCGCGGAATTGGTGACTCGGTGTTTTTCTATTCCGAAGCAAAGTCAGATCGCGCTTCACAAGCGGATGATCTATTATAATCAAGTTCTTCATAGAAATGCCCTTAAAAATGAACGAATATTAACTACTATTTTTCTTTGAACACAATTCCCAACGGGACACCGGAAAATCCGAAATGTTCGCGTAATTTGTTCATCAGAAAACGTTTATACGACTCCTGTACAAGTTTCGGGTAGTTACAAAAGAAAGCGAACATCGGCGGGTTAGTTTTTATCTGTGTTACGAATTTAATTTTTATTTCTTTCGATGTTGATGATTTCGGCGGTGTTATTTCGATATCCAGCATAATTGATTTGTTCAGCGCACTGGTGGATATTCTTCGAGATTGCTGTTTATGAACTTCTTTTGCCGTATCAATCACTTTTGTAATGCGCTGCTTTGTAAGTGCGGAGACAAAGATGACAGGAAGAAAATCGTATAAGCCAAGATTCTTTTCAATCGCAATTTCATATTGGCGTGCTGTATTCGTTTCCTTCTCAACCAAATCCCACTTGTTCACGACAATAATTGCAGACCTATGGCGTTCCATCGTCGCATCAACAATTTGTAAGTCTTGTTTATCAACTCCCTGCGTAGCATCAAAGAGAATCACCGCAACATCGCTGCGCTCAATTGCATGCAGCGTTCGGATTGTGCTGTAGAACTCGATGCTTTCCGAAATTTTACTCTTTTTCCGCAGACCCGCCGTATCAACAAGAATAATTTCTTCACCCTGATATTCAAGAATCGTATCGATTGAATCTCGCGTGGTGCCGGGAATATCGGTTACAACCTGGCGCGTATTACCAATGAGTGAATTCACTAAAGACGATTTGCCGACATTTGGTTTGCCGATGACAGCAAGACGAAGACGTTTTTCTTTTTTAACTCGTGTCTCTTTTTTAATATCGGATGTAATCAAATCCAGGAAATCACCAATCTGTCTTCCACCAAGAGCGGCAATACTAATCGGTTCGCCGAGTCCGAGAGAATAAAATTCTGCTGTGGCATTATCACGCTGAGCGGAATCAATTTTATTGACAACAAGATGTATTGGTTTGTTGGAACGGCGTAAAATATCTGCGATTTCTTTGTCGAGCGGAGTCAATCCTTCTAATGCATCCACAACGAACACAATGGAATCGGCTTCCTCAATTGCAATGTTTGCTTGTTCGCGGATAGCTTTTTCAAACACATCATTAGATTCTGGAACGAATCCGCCGGTATCAATCATCGTAAATGATTTGCCAACCCATTCCGCCTCTGCATAACGGCGATCGCGTGTTACACCCGGTGTATCGAAGACGATTGCTTCGCGTGATCCGAAAATACGATTGAAGAGCGTAGATTTACCGACGTTTGGACGACCAACGATAGCAATGATGTGTGATGACATAAGTGTATTTCTGGAAGGAATGAATTGGAAAGTTGACTAAAAAAGGCGCTATTTATTTTTTCTGCTTTCGGTAATAAGAGATTTGTCCAGACCGCCTTGTCATGAACTTTTATCTTTTGACTTAATATACGCCATTTTCAGGGTCTTTACAACTTCCAATTTCCAATAAGATGTTTTTCGTACTTTTCGGATAATCTATTTTTGTTGATTAGAAAACAATATAATTATCCCTCTTTTCTTTCAATCCAAATCATGCATTTGCAGGGTCAATGCATCTATTGACACTTGAACCTCTCGCAGTGATAGTCCCAAAGAAATAAGTAAAAGCACTAAACTGCCGGCAAAAATCCATTTCCCTAATGTCAGCAGACCGACAAAAAGAACAATCATGCAAACTACACATCCGACGAAGCTCGCCACACCGAAGACTTGCATGTTCCGTATAATACCGATGCGATAACGCAGGCTATTAATTTGTCCTTTGATACGAGGATCTGGTTGAGCTTTATAACGAGAATAAAGTTCGCGCATCAAAGCGGCAAGAGCAAGAAATCGACTTGTGTACGCCAGCAAGAGAAGCGATATTGCCGGGAAAAGCAACGCAGGTGTTGTTAAATTTAATTCCACAGTGACCCTATCTCTCAATAAACATTAGCATTACTACTCGAGTTGAGTTAAATATTTTTCCGCATCAATTGCCGCCATACAACCGGTACCAGCCGCAGTAATTGCCTGCCGATATTTTGAATCTGCAACATCTCCCGCTGCAAATACACCTTGGATATTCGTCTCAGTACTGTGTGATTTGGTTTTAAGATATCCGACACTATCCATGTCTAACAAACCTTTGAAGAGCATTGTATTTGGCTGATGCCCGATTCCAAGAAATAAACCATCGCACTTGAATTCATTTGTCAAACCTGTCTTCACATTTTTAAGCTTGAGTCCAGTCATCTTCTTATGACCATTCTCCTGCACACCAACAACCTCTTCCACAATTGAATCCCAAATAAAATTGATCTTTGAATTCCTAATCGCTCGTTCTTGCAACGCTTTGCATGCGCGCATTTGGTCACGACGATGTATAATAGTAACCTTCGAAGCATGATTAGTGAGATACGATGCCTCTTCTAGCGCCGTATCGCCACCGCCAACAACTGCAACATGCTGGTTCCGAAAAAAGAAACCGTCGCATGTCGCACAGGCGGAAACACCGAATCCTTTATACTCTTCTTCTGATGGAATATTTAACCACTTCGCGCAAGCTCCGGTAGCGATGATAAGTGCTTCAGCAAAATATTCTTCGCCTTCAGCCACTACCTTGAACGGCCGCTTCGACATATCAACCGACTCAACCGTTTTGAATGCTGTTTCTGCGCCAAAGCGTTGCGCTTGCTTACGCATGATTTCCATCAATTCGGGACCCTTAACACCTTCCGCAAAGCCTGGATAGTTTTCTACATCGGTCGTGATTGTTAATTGTCCGCCAGGTTGCTGCCCCTCGAACACAAGCGGTGAAAGATTTGCGCGCCCCGCATAAAGCGCGGCTGTAAGTCCGGCTGGTCCGGAACCGATAATGATAACTTTAGTTTTTTTCATCGATAATTGCTGAAATTATTAAATGATTAATTTATGAATTAGTACAACTACTCAACTCTGTTTATTTCTTATTGATCACTCATGACTGATCATTGTTATTAATAAGATGCATTTTATCTTTAAAAGATTCCAATACTGCTTGAGCATTTCGTGTTAATCCAGAATGCTTCGCCCGCTTAATTGAACTTTTCCAGAACCGCCTGCCGAATTCTTCCTGATTCATTTTGGCGAGCTCTTTCAACTTGGGCGCACGATTTTCTTCCCGCGGCTGGAAAGCTGGTTCTTTCGTCTCTTTTTGAAATCTATTCCATGGACAAACATCCTGACAAATATCGCACCCGTATATCCAGTTCTGAAAATTCGAAACAATCTCTTTTGATAATTCACCGCGATGCTCAATGGTCAAATATGAAATACATTTTCCAGCATCCAGCACATACGGTCGAATGATTGCTTTCGTCGGGCATGCATCAATACACGCTGTGCATTTACCACAGTAATCTAACATCGGTATGCCGTATTCCAGTTCCGCGTCAATCAAGATTTCTCCCAAGAATACCCACGACCCAAACTGCCGCGTAATAATATTGGTATGTTTTCCCATCCATCCAATTCCTGCTTTAACCGCCCAGGCTTTTTCCATCATAGGTCCGGTATCAACATAGATTTTTCCTGTTACACCAGGAATTTCCGATTTAATAAATTTATGCAACTGCTCCAATCGTTCGGTAAGGATAAGATGGTAATCATCACCCCAAGCGTATCTTGATATTTTAGCAAGAGCAGGATTATCGACATGCCGAGAAGGTGTATAATAATTGAGGGCAACACAAATTACTGATTTTGCATTTGGCAGAATCTTTGTTGGATCGACACGTTTTTCAAATTCACGATTCATCCATCTCATAGAAGCATGGTATCCGCACGCAAGCCATTCACGCAACCGCTTACTTTCTTCGGTAATCAATTCCACTTTTGCCAATCCGACCTTTGAAAATCCAAGCTCCGCGGCTTTTAATTTGATACGATCTGTAAGAGTATCTGTCATGCGCTTAATCAGAGGCCAACGTTTTTATATCTGAAAATCTAAATTTCATCTTTTCTTAACTTTTATTGTACTGCATATAAAAAAAGTCGGCTCCTCTTTGGAAGAACCGACTTCAGAAAACTAACCATCAAATTATTACTTACGGAAATGTGAATTTGCAGAGCTAAGGTCTGCAAATGTTTTATCGGCGTGTAACTTTTTTGCTTTTGCAATTAATTGATCTTCCGTCTCGGTACGATCCGGATCGGGGACACAGCAATCAACCGGACAAACTGCCGCACATTGTTCTTGATCAAAACTGCCGACACATTCTGTGCACTTTTCAGGAACGATGTAATAGAAATCGTTTGACAGTGCATCGGATGTTTTTCCATTCAATTCGTATGCTGTGCCGCTGGAATAGATTGCCGTATTCGGGCATTCCGGTTCGCATGCGCCGCAATTAATACATTCTTCAGTGATTTTCGTTGCCATAAGATATCTCCTTGATTAATAAACTTAAGTGATGAGTTGTCGCGTTTTCGATGCGGATTAATACAATAGCAACTCTAATTTTAACGCATCGAATATGCTAAAGAGACAACCGAAATGCAAGCAGAAATTCCGGCGATAAAGTGCCGTTTTTCTACAAATATCGATGTTCCGTGATTTTTCCCTTACTATCATAGACATATAACAGTGGAACACCCGTAGGAATATTAAGTTCCAGCACTTGTTCTTTTGTAAGGTTATCGAGCCGCATAACAATGGAACGCAGACTATTTCCGTGTGCCGCGACAATTATATTCTTGCCAGCGAGGACATCAGGAAGTATCTTTGCTTCAAAGTACGGCAACGTACGTGCAGCTGTGTCTTTCAGACTTTCACTAATGCCGTCCGGATTCAGATCCGTTACATTTTTGGGGGGTGGAACATCGTAACTGCGACGCCAGATCTTCAGTTGTTCTTCACCGTACTGTTTGCCGATGTCGGCTTTGTTCAATCCTTGTAGAGCACCATAGTGGCGTTCATTCAGCGCTTTGTCACGCTCAAGAGGAAGATTACTTTGGCCTATGCTTTTTAAAACAATATCCATCGTGTCGATGGCACGTTTTAAAACGGACGTGTATCCTTTATCGAATTTATATCCTTTTAACTTCTCACCTGCTTGGCTTGCTTCCTTTTCACCTTTTGGTGAGAGAGGAATATCCACCCAGCCGGTAAAACGGTTTTCAAGATTCCATTGTGATTCTCCATGACGGAGAAGTACTAGATTTGGCATGTCATTGTTTCCTTTTTAATTAACGTTTATCGATTAGCAATTTGTATTTTAATTCTACCTTTAACTTTTTTCTTTCCACATTTGATTTTTTCTTTTCACTTTTACTTGATATTAAAGTACCTTGCCTCCGGATGATGAACAATAATTGCATCTGTTGATTGTTCAGGATTCAGCATAAACTCGTCGGTCATTGTCACGCCAATGCGTTCTGGTTTCAGCAAATTAAAAAGTTTCTTATGGTCTTCAAGATTTGGACACGCCGGATAACCAAAACTGAATCGCGAACCTTGATATCCCTGACTGAAAAGCCGCTTGATCTCCGGTGAATCTTTATCAGCAATACCAAGTTCTTCTCGAATTTTCTTATGCCAGAGTTCTGCAAGCGCTTCCGCAGACTCAACACTCAATCCGTGAAAATAAAGATACTCTTTATATTCATTTGAATCAAAAAGCTGCTTCGAATGCTCAGATGCTATCTTTCCCATGGTCACAAGATGAAACGCCACAACATCGATCTTACCTGAGTTCACCGGTACAAAGTAATCACTGATACACAAGAAGCGGTCATCTTTTTGGCGCGGGAAAGTAAACCGAAGCCATTCTTTGCTCGTTGCTTCATCTGGATAATAAATTACTAAATCATTCCCATCCGATTGGCAAGGGAAATAGCCATAAACTGCTTTCGGTTCGAGAAGTCTTTCGTTTTTGATTTTTAATTTTAATGTTTCTAATTTCGGATAGATTTGATCTTGAAGAATACGTTTATATTCTTCTTCGCTATTTTTCCCCCGCACTACCCTCCATTGTCCGCGAATAAGTGCTATTTCATTGATATAACGAAAAACCTCACCAAGTGAAATGTCATCTACAACCTTTGATCCCCAGAATGGCGGCTTTGGAATTTTAATGTCCATTCTAATTTTTGAGCGCTTTGGTATCTTTTGCTCTTCCGCAAGCATCAGTGCAATTTTTGCTTCCGCACCAATCAATTTTTCTTCGTCTTCTATTTCCCCATTGCTACTTCCCTGTTCACTTCTAACATCTCCTGTCTTTCCGCGTTTGATTTCTTCTATCAATCTCAAACCATCAAACGCATCATTCGCATAGAAGACTTTTCCTTTGTACACCGATTTTAAATCCTGATCGACATAACGTCGTGTCAGTGCCGCACCGCCAAGAATTACAGGAATTGTGATGTTTTGTTCATTCAACACTTCTAAGTTTTCTTTCATCACTAGCGTTGATTTCACCAGCAAACCGCTCATTCCGATTGTATCTGCATTATGCTCTTTCGCCGCTTCAATCATCTTTTCAATCGAACATTTAATGCCCAAGTTGATAACTTTATAACCATTATTCGTCAGAATAATATCCACCAAATTTTTGCCGATATCGTGCACATCGCCTTTAACGGTGGCAATCACCATTGTTCCCTTCTGGCTCTCCGCATTCTTCTCCATGAACGGCTCAAGGTACGTCACTGCTGACTTCATTACTTCTGCCGACTGAAGAACAAATGGCAGCTGCATCTGTCCCGAACCAAATAATGTTCCGACAGTTTTCATTCCATCAAGTAAAATAGTGTTGATGATTTCAAGCGCAGTAAAATTCTTCAATGCTTCATCGAGATCAATGTTTATTCCGACTTTACTACCATCAACGATACGATTTTTCAATCGCTCTTCAATGGTTCCATCAACGACTTTCGATTCTTTCTCTTCTTTCTTCTTACCGGAGTAATGCGCCATTAATTCCCTCAAAGGATCGAAGATAATTTTCCGATTCTCTCCTTCGCCTTCGTAACGCCTTTCGTCGAAAACCAGCTGCCGTGCAAGCTCACGTCCTTTTTCATCAATCTTGAATAGTGGAAGAATTTTCGATTGATGCACAATTGCCATATCGAGTCCAGCTTCAATGGCGTAATGCAAGAGGACACTATTCAGCACCTGCCTTGTAGCAGGCGACAATCCGAATGAACCATTGCTGACACCTAATGATGTATGAACTTCCGGGAATTCTTTTTTAATAAGCCGGATGGATTCAATTGTTTCTATCGCCGAGCGGCGAAATTCTTCATCGCCGGAGCCAAGCGTAAATGTCAGCGTATCAAAAATTAAATCGTGCGGTTTCATACCGTACTTGTTCACAACCAAGTTGTAGATGCGACGGGCGATAGAAAGTTTGTTTTCCGCAGTCTTTGCCATCCCCTGCTCGTCAATCGTTAATGCGATGACAGCAGCACCATACTTTTTACACAATGGTACAATCTTTTTGATGCGTTCTTCGCCATCTTCTAAATTGATAGAATTGACGACCGCCTTACCTCCAATTCGCTGGAGGGCTTCTTCAATCACATTCGCTTCAGTCGAATCAATAACTAGCGGAATTGTAATTTGCTGATTGAAGCGTGTAATAATCTCACGCATATCCGCCGCTTCGTCGCGCCCCACGTATGCTGCACAAACATCCAGCATGTGCGCGCCTTCCTTCACCTGCTCGCGTCCCATTGCAACAATGCCTTCCCAGTCTTCCTTGGCCAATAAATCGCGGAAGAGTTTACTGCCATTTGCATTCGTTCGCTCGCCGATAAGTGTCGGTGGATTATCAACGCGGAATGGTGCGGATTGATACAAGCTCGATGCACTCGGAATAAAATTATACCCTCGTTTCTTCGGAGTAAGATGACCTACCGCTTGTACAAGTAGGCGGATATGTTCTTTCGTTGTACCGCAACAACCTCCAACTACATTTACACCGAGGTCCTTCACAAAGTGAGAAAGATATTGCGTCATTTCTTCAGGTGTCAAATGATAGTACGCGTGCCCGCCAATATTTTCCGGGATGCCAGCATTTGGCATTACAAAAATCGGTTTGGGACTGATGTCGGCAAGTGCGCGAACATGCTCAGACATTTCTTTCGGTCCGGTTGCACAGTTGATACCTATGACATCAACATCGTACGGTTCAATACTTGTCAATGCGGCGGAGATTTCTGTGCCAAGCAGCATTGTTCCCATCGATTCGATGGTAACCGAAACGATTACTGGTAATTTCTTTTTCGCTTGAGAAAAATATTCAAACACCCCATACAACGCTGCTTTTGCTTGCAGCACATCCTGGCATGTTTCGACACATAGTAGATCAGCGCCACCATCGACCAAACCTTTCGCCTGTTCGTGATATGCCGCCGCCATTTCTTTAAAGCTTATATGTCCAAGCGATGGAAGTTTTGTGGTTGGCCCCATCGAACCAGCAACAAAACGTTGATGACCGTTATTAGAATAATCCTGTGCGATGCGTTTGGCAATTTGCGCGGCTTTAAAATTTAATTCGTATGCACGATTCTGCAAGCCGTACTCCGCCAGCACGATGCTCGTGCCGCCGAATGAGTTTGTCTCGATGACATCACAGCCCGCTTCCAGGAAGTCGATGTGCACATTCTCCACCGCCGATGGCTTTGATATAATAAGATACTCATTGCATCCGTCAAGATGCTCGCCGCCAAAGTCATCCGGTGTTAAACCCTGACTTTGCAGGTGCGTTCCCGTAGCACCGTCAAAGACGATGATTTTATCATGCAATATTTCGAGAAAGGTTCTACTCATCTACTCAACAACTTATCTGCTCATTGGCTCAATAAAAAAATTCCCAACGTATTTAGCGTCGGGATCGAAGTTCATTTCGGTTGACGCTTTAGCGATTCTTTACAGTGGCCGCAAGCTATCGTTCAAATCACCACTACGATAAGTTACAAAAGAAAGAAATGAAGAGCAACTTTACTCGAGATTCAACGGTACACCAGGCTGAAGAAAATTATTCTCGCAATCATCAAGAACAAGAACCCAGTCATGAGCAAAAGCTTGAATCATGGGAGGAATAAATCGAATCATTCCTTCATTCTTGAATGTTCCTATTATTTTCGCTTCACCGTTTCTGGGATTGAACCACCAGGCTTTCACCTGTGTTCCTGTGATTCTTCCCATCTTCACATCTATTTCCTGTCCGGTGTAAGTATATGCCATGAGGTAATCCGTTCCGCGCATAGCAACGATATAGTTGTATCTGGTTCCGGAATTATTTATAACAAGAGAGTCATCAAAGATGCGATCAAAATACGGCCTGGAGAGAATCAAATGCTTCAAATATTTCATCTGCACCGACCCGCTGTCCTGAAGAGATTCATACCAATATTTTCTGGCACCATATGCTGCCTTTTGATCGTCCGGTCTGTACATCTGCATCACGCTGTTGTTTCCATAAGTATGACCGCAGGCACCTGCAAAAACAGACCAGTAAGCGTAGCGACGTACGTCATTCGCAGTCCAATAAGGCTGGGTTGTATCATGCAATCCTTGTGGAATGTTTTCATAGGAAGGTTCACCATCGAGAGTCGGTTTCACAGGAATCTTTGTATAGTCATCCCGGATGTATTGCCAATTATCCTCACCGTATTTCTTAGGGGAAGCATCCTGATCGTAGCGGCGATGGCCGGATTGAAACATATTAACATCGAGCCATGGCGAATTGTGAAACCATGTTGATGATTGGGTTCTTCCATAGGGATGGTAGGTGATCAGATGATTCGGATCATGTTTCTTTAAAGTTCTCCCTATTGTTTCCCAAAATTCCTGCTTTATATTTCCTTGAATGTCACCACCCACCATCCAGAAAATGTTCGGTTTTTTCTTGAACCGTTCCGCAAGAAATGTCGCATACGATTCGGCTGCAGAAACTGAAATATCATTTTGTTTCACAACAGAACCCCAGATCGGAACCAAGGCAATGTACAAACCATTTCGCGCAGCTTCGTCAATCACCCAATCGACATGATCCCAGTAATCGTACTGTGCTGCATCATTCGTATCATGTCCCATTGTTACACAAGGAGTCAGTGTTCCATTTTGAATGAAAGCTATATTCCGATAACGATTCACTTCCGGTAGTGCTTGAATAACCATGCATTGGATAACATTAAACTCTTTTTCACTTCGGTCCTTGAGATATTTCCGTGTTTCTATGCGATCAAGCTTTTGGAACAACAGCCAACCTGTATCACCCAGCCAGAAAAAAGGTTTTCCGTTCTCATGTTGAAGAAAGTGGCCATTCGAAGAGATAACTACCTTGCCATTCGACCAGGGTTGAGATTGAACAGTAATCACAAAAAAGAGCGGAACAACAAAAAAGAGGATAAAAGATGTTTTCTGCTTCATCAATATCTGAGGATATCCCGAAGGATAGGAACTCATCAGTTCGTCGGGATCAATTCCACAATGACGCTGGAATTAAAACTAAATGAATAAATTATGTACTGGATCATGTTTATTATTACTTTATCTTATCACTCAATCCTGGATATATTTTTTTTGCGCAATCAGGACATATACCATGCGAGAATTTCGCTTCCGAATGAGTTTGGATATACCCCTCCAAATGATCCCAGTATCCCTTATCATCTCTTATTTTCTTACAGTTCGCGCAAATCGGGATAAGCCCACCCAGAATCCTAATCTTTGCTAACGCTTCATCGATACTCTTTTTAAGTTCCTTCTCGCGTTGCAGAAGCTGCCAGACACGCAACCGATAGGCACCAAAACCAGCTCCAGCGATAAGAAGTATAATCAGAGCCAGGAACCAATAAGTTTGATAAAAGTGTGGTGCTAGTTCAAAGGAATAGCTTGCTCCTGTTTCATTCCATACTCCATCATTATTACATGCCACTACGCGAAATCTATATCTCCCGGGAGGAAGGTTAGTATAAAACGCTACACGTCTCGTACCTGCATCTACCCATTCCCGATCATATCCCTCCAATAAATATTTGAAGAACACGCGTTCAGGAACCAGATAACTCAGAGCTGTATAATGAAATTCTAATTTTCCTGTTCCGGCTCGGAGAAGTTTAGACTGCTCTAATCGTATTGTTTGCATATCAGCGATAAATTGTTCGATATAGACCGGTGGAGGGGCTTCATTACGCTTGAATGTCTTCGGGTCAATCATAACAGCCCCTTTTACTGTGGCAAACCAGAGCCGTCCATCATGTGCCTTCCACGCGGATGGTTGCCACCCGGAAAAACATTCATCCGTTCTCATCCCGTCCGCCGTTGTAAAGGTTTGTGAAGTTATGACGTCGATTAAGCCTCTTTCATAATCTTCAATAGCTTTATGGTTTATGCGGCCGATACCCCTGGGACTGCTCAACCACACATCACCTTGATCATCCACGAGTACGCAACAGATCTCGTTGGTAAAAAGTCCGGTTTTGGTATTATAGGCGATAAACTTTCCATTTCGATAATGTGTCAACCCGCCGCGAGGAGAACTCATCCAGACATTGCCCTGTCGATCATCATAGAATGAATTGACCCAAACATCGGCCAACCCGTCAGCCGTTCCAAAGTTGGTGCTTTTACCATTCTGAATTTTGACGAGACCGACAGATGTTCCAATCCACAATATTCCCGCAGGATCATGATAAAAACTCGATACATAATCTGTAGATAAATACTCCTGGCCGTTAGCCAGTAGATACGGTTTCAAGCGACCGTCAATAAATCTACGAATTCCTATGTGATCCAGATAAATTATTAAACCTACTGAATCTTCAGTAATTGCAGAGATCCATCTATTGGGCAATCCTGTTGTTGTGTCATAACGGATGAAACGATCATTTTTGAGTTGGCTGATGGAACCAGATAACGCCGTCCAAATGCTGCCATCTCGCGCCCGGAAGGATGGCCCCACGGGAGGAGGATTTGGGATTTGAGTGAGTTTTCCTTCCTTCAATTTTGAAATGCTTCCTCGATTTGCAGCACTAAAGAGATACATCGAGCTATCTGCTGTCTCAAGGACACTGGTGAGATAATTATTGACAAGGCCTTCCTGAGTGGTGTATGTCGTCACATTAACATCTCTGAACCGACTTAAACCCTCCGATGTGCAAACCCAAATGCTTCCTTCTTGGTCTTCCATGATCCAAAGAATATAATCACTCTGTAAGCCTTGAACAGCTTTGAAACTTGTCCACTTGCCTTCAGAGAATCGGTATAGACCTTGTGTTGTTCCAACCCAAATATTCCCGTTACGGTCTTCACACAATGCAGTAACGTGAATGAGTCCTGGATTATTAGATATCCTTTCTGTAATGATCTTGCCATTGCTCCAGCAAGTTAATCCATTCTCCGTTCCAATCCAGATATTCCCTCGACGATCAGAACAGATGCTTGTGATCAGTAGATCTGGTAATTCGTTTTCTCTATTGATTTGTTTCGTCCGGGCCTCTTCAAAAATACGAACTCCCTTTCCCGTCCCGATAAAAATTTTGCCGGATGAATCTTCTGTCATACTTGTAATGTAGAGAGGATCAATAGGAATGGAATGAAATCGTCCATCGATATATTCGAAAAGACCATCGGAGGATCCGATCCAGAGATGTCCGGCACGACTCTCGAACAACGCTCGTATCGGTTTTCCTGGAAATCCTTCTTTAGGACCGCAAGGAAGCAGCTTTCCATCTTTCAAGCGTCGAAGTCCGGCAAATCCTGTGCCGATCCAGATGCTGCCGTCGTGGGTTTCACACAGCGCTGTAATGACTTCTCGGTTTTTGCTGTTAGCCGTATCAGTACCAATTGATTCAAAGCGCATACCATCGAATCGAAGCAATCCAGCGGTCGTACCGAGCCAAAGATAACCATCGCGTGTCTGTATTGCGACGTTCACGACATTCGCCGGCAATCCATTCTGTTGAGACCACACATTATATCCATACTGGGATATCTGTTTTTGTGGATCAAGAGCAAAAATGGTTGCCGTACTGCTAAGCGTGATAATGACGACGAATAATGCAAACTTTCTATATGTACTTTGCTTTCCAAGCATGTCAATTTCACTTACGAAAAAGAATAAGAGAACTCCTTACTATTGGACAGACATTAAAACTACCATTGCTCCCGAAGTTAATTCGTTGATATTAATTCAGGAATGACGCACGTGGTAAACGTGAAAGAATAGATTTCAAGATTAGGATTTGACGTCGTCAGCTTTAGCATGTGACTGCCGAATTCTTTATTGCAGACGATCGCGTGCATTCTTGGTGTATCAATAAAAAGAGATGTCTGTTGTCTTGGAAGCTGGACAATATCTACTCCCGAAATTTCCTTGGGCAGCGGTTGGCTATTCTGCTGAACCCTCACTTCGCAAAGCGAACCATCACGTGAGCCCATCACAGCATTTACTTCCTTCGCTTGATATGGAAAAAGTATCGCACCGTCTTCACCTTCACTTCCGTCAAATCGCAAAGATTGGCGTTCGTTCATCCACTTGCCGGTAGCATAAAACCGTTCGGGAAGATAAATGCCCGGGTCAGTGTACTCAAGTGTTGATTCAGGATTGTAACCTTCTGGATTACCAAGTGCCCCACGAAGATATCCAAGATACAACTCACTTGTCGGGCGATAACAAACGGCGCCAGCTTGATCTTCTCCGCGGAAAGGAATAGTCAGAGCAGGCAACTCGCCATGACTGCCAGCTTCGCTGAGCAATTGCTGGATTGCACGTTCAAATTCAACATAACCACCTTCACCGTGTTGAACGAATCGCACATAACCATCGCGGTCAACAAGACANNACGAATCGTAAGTAACCGTCTCGATCGACAAGACAACGAGTAGGCCAATGGCGTACAGAATATGCGTTCCAAATGATCGCATCGTTGTCGAGCATAACTGGATAAGTGATTTTGAAATTCCCGATAGCCTTCTGTACATGCTCAGGCGCAGCGGCAAATTCGAACTCCGGCGTGTGCACTCCAACTACTGTAAGGCCGAATGTTTTGTACTTCTTCCGCCACTCTTTAATATAAGGCAACGTCCGAATGCAATTGACGCACGTGTAGTCCCAAAAATCGATTAAGACGACTTCACCAGTGTAATCACGGAGAGAAATCGGTTCGGAATTCAGCCAGAAGCTTCCGTAAAGTTCCGGAGCGCGAATATGTTTAGGTTCGAGTTCCATTTATTTGTATAAGCTTATTCCTCTTTTCCTCCGGTACGAGCGACATACAAGAAACTATCGCGCACAAAATCAGCCGCATTCGTCGCAAACGCAGCAGGAATGGCCTTTTTCAATTCGTCAAATGTTACAACCGTTCCGCCAACTGAAATTGTCTTGTTTGGATTTATCAAGATAGCTCTTGTTGATCCTGAACATTTCAACACAACGCTTGCCTTCACATTTGGGAATATTGCATCAACAACCGTATCAATGTGAACACTTGCACCCAATATTTTCATTGTATCTACAGATTCGCATTGGATATCTATATTGTTTGTTTTCAAAAAAAGAAGACAGTCATGAACGACTTTCTTTGTTATTTCAGCAACTTCATTGGCTGCCTGAGTATACTTTTCCTTTTCAACTGAAAACTTTGTCCATTCTTTAATAGTACCAGCCAGAATAAGCTTCATTGATTCAGTGAGCGCCATCTTCATTATCCTTAATCAATAAGTTACAATCAGTTCAATAATTTTAAAATTGAGTGCAGCTCAAACATTAACTGATCACACTGTTCCGGCGTGATGATATACGGTGGCAGTAAACGCAGAACTGTGGTGTTCGTACAATTAATCAGAATACCGCGGTTTAGCAATTCATCTACGACTGGCTGACCGCCTCGATTTAAATCTATACCAAGCATACAGCCATATCCGCGCACTTCTTTAACGATAGCGGGAAATTGCTTTTGTAATTCTATCGCTTTCGATTTAAGATACTCGCCGATAATGCCGGCTTGTTTCATCAATCCTTTATCAACAATTTCTTCCATCACCGCACAACCAGCGGCACAGGCAACAGGATTTCCGCCAAAGGTTGTTCCGTGTGTGCCATAAGTTAGTACCTCGGCAACTTTATCATTCCCTAAAATTACACCAAGTGGCAATCCGCCGCCGATCGCTTTTGCGATGACAACAATGTCGGGATGTATATCGTAATGATTGAAACCAAAAAACTTACCTGTACGTCCAACGCCAGCTTGAATTTCATCGGCGATGACAAGAAAACCGAACTTCTCCTGCAGCGATTTCAACTCTTGTGCAAATTCTTTGCTGACAACATTGATGCCGCCTTCGCCTTGAATGAATTCGAGAATAATACCAAGTGTTTGTTCATTCACTTTTGCACGTAAATCTTCAACGTTGTTGAATTCGATAGAGTCGGTGTTCGGGAGAAACGGTTCGTACCCTTCACGGTATGCCGGCCGTTCGGTCAGAGAAAGCGCACCCATTGTTCGACCATGGAATGAATTGGTCAAGTTTAACAGCCGTATTTTCTCAAGCCCATTTCCCCACTTACGCGCTATTTTGATGGCGCCTTCAACCGCTTCCGTGCCGCTGTTGGAAAAAAATATTCGCTTGTAACCACTTGCTATAATAATTCTCTCTGCCAATTCCACCGTTTTATCCTGCACATAGTAATTGGAGAGATGAATATAACGATGGATTTGTTTTTCAATCGCCGCAGTTATACGCGGATGATTATAACCAAGCGCGTTCACTGCAAGCCCACCGAAGAAATCTAAATAACGCTTGCCATCTTTAGCATAAAGGTAAACTCCTTCGCCTCGATCAATTTCAAGCGGAAGCCGATGGAATGTATGAAAAAAATATTTTGATTCTTTCTCAAAAATAGATTCAGACACGAGAACCCTCTTTAGCCAATTGTTTGAATACTATATACAAAAATTGCACCTTGGACTCAAGTTCTTCCAATGTACCGTTATTATAAATTATGTAATCTGCTTTTTCCAGCTTATTCTTAACATTAAGCTGGGCATGCATCCGGCTGTGAACGGCATCCTCCGAAACGACGTCCCGTTTGCGCACGCGGTTGATTCGCTCGGACTCATCAGCATCAACAACGATAACGGCGTCGAGTTTTTTATACAATCCGGCTTCATAGATTAACGCAGCTTCAACGATAGCGACGAGTTGTCCACGATGTGCCAACTCTTTGATCTGCTTTTCAATTTCTTTTTCGACGCGAGGGTGAATTATGGATTCAACCTTTTGCTGAAGTGATTTGTTGGAAAATATTTCTGAGGCAATGAATGAGCGATTCAAAGAGCCATCGGCTTGAAAAGCCGATTCGCCTAATACTGCGATGATTTTTTTACGAATGGCCGAATCTGTGCTGCTTAATTCTTTTGCGATATCATCAGCGTAGAGCACCGGCACACCAAGATACGCAAAGATGGAACAAACAGCAGACTTACCGCTGCCAATGCCACCAGTTATACCAATCTTAAGAATATGTTCACTTGAAGACATCTACAGAAAATCTCAAAAGATAAAATACAAACGCCAAACAAATCACAGAACACAACACTCAAACTTACATATTAAATTGGATATTGGAACTTGTTTGGAATTTTGTTATAGATAATTAAAATTTATCTTAACGTTATTTTGCTATAGAAACCGAACGAAATTCCCTTACTACCACCACTTTAATCTGTCCGGGATATTCCATTTCCTGTTCAATTTTATTTGCTATGTCATGCGAAAGCTGGTCGGCAGCAGCATCATCAAGTTTTTCGTGACTAACGATAACGCGCACTTCACGTCCCGCTTGAATAGCGTATGTGTTGATGACTCCGTTGAATGACTTGGCGATATTTTCCAACTTTTCTAATCGCTTGATATACTCTTCTACCGATTCACGCCGCGCACCGGGCCGGGCACCGCTGATAGAATCTGCCGCTTGCACAAGCGCCGAGATAGGATGTTCCATCGGGATGTCTTCGTGGTGCGATCCGACCGCGTTGCAGACTATGGCATGTTCGTTAAACTTCTTGCAAAGTTCATACCCTAATAATGCATGCGGACCTTCAACGCTTTTATCAATTGTCTTACCAATGTCGTGTAATAACCCGGCACGTTTCCCCAGCACCGGATCCAGTCCAAGTTCTGACGCCATAATACCGGTCAGATAAGCAACCTCGATGCTGTGTTCGAGAAGATTCTGACCATAACTGGAGCGATACTTCATCCGGCCGATATGCTTGATAATTTCAGGATGTGCACCGTGCAACCCGATTTCAAGCAGTGTGTTTTCACCGGTATGAACAACTTCTTCTTCCAATTCCTTCTTTACTTTCTCAACTACTTCTTCAATGCGAGCCGGATGAATGCGCCCATCGGCAATCAACCGTTCCAACGAAACACGCGCAACCTCGCGGCGGAAAGGATCGAACCCGGAAAGAATTACTGCTTCAGGTGTATCGTCGACAATGACATCTATGCCAGTAGCGGCTTCGAATGCGCGGATGTTTCGTCCTTCGCGACCGATGATGCGGCCTTTCATTTCGTCAGTGCCAACGTTCAGTACACTGACTGTTGTCTCTAATGTGAAATCTACAGCCGAACGCTGAATTGCCTGCACAATTGTTTTTTGGGCTTCTTTCTTAGCTGTAAGCTTTGTTGTATCACGTATATCCTTGAGTGTTTGCGTTGCTTCAGATTTAACAGTTTCAATCAGATTTTGATACAAATATTTCTTCGCTTCTTCGCGATTGATTCCAGCCATTTTTTCCAGCCGAAGATTTTCTTCTTCCACTAATCGCTCAAGCTCTTTCTCTTGTTCGATAAGTCTTTTTTGCCGGTCCGCAATCTCTTTGCCCGCGGTCTGTAACGTTGAGTCTTTCTTAGTCAGCAGATCAAGCTTTTTTTCCAGATTCTCTTCACGATTGCTCAATTGCTTTTCGTACGCCTGCAACTTGCTCCGCTTGGATTGCGTATCCGATTCAAACTCTTTTTTCTTTTGATACCATTCATCTTTGACTTCAAGAAGTTTTTCACGCTTGGCGGTTGTTGCTTCCTTCTCTGCTTCTTCAATAATTTTCTTCGCGCGTTCTTGAGCGTCCATGATTTTATTTTGACCGCTTCGCGCGTTCAAAGACCAGCCCATGAAAAACGATCCACCGCCGATCAATGCTCCAATAAGAATTAAAATATAAGGTTCCATGATATTCCTCTGTTCAAAACAACGTCTTAAAAAACAAAACCGCACACATCTGCCACAATCAAGTGTATTGAAAGAACCTCTCTCTATACACGGTGGGGACTTGCCTAAGCATTTCACACTTCCACGACCCGCTCGTTCTTCGCCAAAGGTAAAGACGTCATCGCAGGGCTATTCACAATTAAGGAATAGGTGGCTTGCGCTCCACACTCATGAGTCAAGCTCCCATATTAACAGAATTGTTTGGTTCTTTAATATGGTATTGATTACGGCTGATGGTGCGGTTTTGTACTAAAATCCGCATCCGTATTTAAAAAGAACAAGTGACGGTTTTATATAAGCCGTTCGTCCGACGGTTCTGACAAAAGACAATTGTCAAGATAGTTGGAAAGTTTTTCTACTTCCGCTTCTAGATGTTCTACTTCCTGCATATGTTTTTCTCGTTCCTGCAGAAGGTCTTCTGTAATATTCAATGCTGAAAGAACCGCAACCGTCAAAGGCGGCTGTTCCGGAATCTTATCATGGATCTTCATCAACATACCGTCCACATAAGAGGCCACACGTTTCGTCAGGTCTTCGTTCTCTCCGCGAAGCGGATACTCATTTCCAAATATTTTTACTCGAATGCTCTTGCCGTTCATTGTTCGGACTAACTGAATAGTGTTTATCGAATTCTCCACAACTTACCGTCATTGCCTGTTTGCTTCATATACGTGAATTGATTTTCACAATCAATTCCTTCAACCGTAATTTGAGTACTTCTAACTCCTCCTTTGAAAAGAGACTGCTTTCATTTGATTGTGCGTGTACAAGCTGTGCACGCATTTCTTTCATCTCTTGTTCCCGTTGCTGGAATTCCTCCGTCCAACGGCGCTCTTTCAATTCTAAACTCGAAAGTCTGCTTTGAAGTTCCTTATTCTCTGCCTTCAACCGGAGAAGCAAATCGGACACAAGTCGGGCTTTCTCCCATAGTGATTGGAGAGATTCCTCGAGTTGCCTCAAGTCCTTCTTTTCAGCCGTCTCAGCATCTATAAGCTGCTCTGGCAAACTTTAGCTCCTGATGAGTTTAGATGATAGCGTATAGTACTTGTGCATTAGCTGCGTAATACACCGTTACATTGCCGCTGCACAGCTTCGATTATTTTCTTCAGCACGTTATCAATTTCTGTATCGGTCAACGTATGATCGGGCGATTGGAATTCAAGAGCGTAAGCCAAGCTCTTTTTCTCTATTCCCGTTTGCTGACCGCTATACATATCAAAAAGAACAACGTTCGTGCACAACGGCTGTCCAACTTTTCTGATGACATCTTCCACAGATTTTTGTGGAAGCGCCGCCTCAATCGTGAAAGCCAGGTCTCGCATTACTCCTGGAAATTTTGGCAGCGAAGAGAATTTTCGATCTCTTGCCCAGCCATCATAAATTGCCCGGATCTTCAATTCGCATACAAACACTGCTTCATCAATATCAAGTTTATCTGCGATCTGTATCCGAACTCGTCCAAAGAACCCTGCATAAGCGCCATTTATCTCAATGCCTATGCATGGTTCACATAAAGACTCTTGGTTATCATAATAAATAAAACGGTAGTTGTCAAGGCAGAACTTGGAAAGAAGCGCCGTAACCTCTCCCTTCAAATCCAACACGTCTACATCGCGAGAAGCGCTTCCGTAACTCACCGGTGCGTTCTGACCGCTTAGCACCAACAACAACCGCTCCTCCTCATAATACGCATCGAGTGTATTCGGCGTTTTATCGACATTAAGCAAGTAAATATTGCCAATCTCGAACAAGCGTAAATCTCTTACACCGTGGTTTCGATTGTGCTTCACGATGCGAAGTGCGCTTGGGACTAAACTTGTCCGTAATGCTGCCATTTCTGCACTCACTGGATTGATCGCTTTTACCAATGGTTTTCCGGCAATCGACATCGTCGCTTCATCCTGTAACCCTATGGCAAGCACTTCGTTGAATCCTAAACCGATGATGTAATCGCGGATTTCATCCTGCAGTAAATCAGTCCGCACGTTGGAAGAAAAATCTATAGATGCGTGTGTTTTCGTTTCTATATTATTATAGCCGTACACACGTGCAACTTCTTCGATAATATCGATTTCCTCAAGGAGGTCGTTGCGGAAGCTAGGAACAGTGACAAGAATTTCATCTTTCGAAGATGACTTTGCCGCAACATCGATCTGCTTTAAGAGAGAAACAATTTGTGCTTTCTTCAGTGAGATACCAATTATGGAATTGATTCTCGAAACCCGCGCTTTGACGATAAGCGGCTTTTGTTTTTTGGGATAGGCATCGAGCGCACCTCTGAGCAATTCACCACCGGATAATTCTTGAATTATCTGCGCTGCACGATTGGCGGCAAGAACAGTGATATTGATATCGGTGCCGCGTTCAAATCGGTATGACGCTTCAGTGGAAAGCCCGAGGTACTTTGATGTTCGGCGGATGCTTCGCGGATCAAAGTAAGCACTTTCGATGAGAATATTCGTTGTCGTATCAGTAATTTCTGTGTTTGCACCGCCCATCACGCCGGCAACTGCAATTGGTTTTTCCGCATCACAGATCATCAGCGTTTCGGAAGTGAGCGTGCGTTCTTTTCCATCGAGCGTTATAAACTTCTCGCCATCCTGCGCCGTCTTCACGATAATCTTATGTCCAACGAGCGTATCATAATCGAAGGCATGCAGCGGATGACCGGTTTCCATCAGTACATAGTTTGTTACATCGACAACATTATTGATGGGTCGAACTCCGACTGAAGTTAGTAAATCTTGAAGCCATTTTGGTGACGGACCTATTTTTGCATTACGAAGAACTCGCGCGGAATACCGCGGGCATTTTTCTTTATCGAAAATTTCGATCTTCGCAAACTTCGCTGCTGCCGTCGTGCTTTCTCTCAACACGGTCTTTGGCATTTTCAATTTTTTATTTACCAACAAACCAATTTCTCGCGCTACACCGATGTGGCTCAAGCAGTCTGCACGATTTGGCGTAATTCCGATTTCATACACAACATCTGTTTGGCCAAGATAGTTGGCAAGTGAAGTTCCAGCTTTTGCTTTTTCATCGAGAACAAGAATACCGCTTGCATCTTTTCCAAGTCCAAGTTCTACTTCTGAACAAATCATTCCGTTCGATTCGACTTCGCGAATTTTAGCTCGTTCAATGATAAACGGCTTTCCTTCCGGATCGTGCTGGTTATGCGGGATGTTGGCACCAATAAGCGCAACAACAACTTTTTGTCCTGCTGCAACATTTGGTGCACCGCAAACGACATTTTGAACTGTAGTGCCGGTGTTCACCTTACAAATAGAAAGCCGATCTGCATTTGGGTGTTTGGCGCGTGCTAAAACTTCGCCAACGACAAAGTTCTTATACTTCTTCGCGAGATCTTCATAACTTTCCACTTCCAACCCGAGCATGGTAAGTTTTTCCGTTAACTGCTCTGGAGTGAATTTGAAATCAACATATTTCTTTAACCAATTTTGGGAGACTTTCATATCAAGGCCTGCGTATCATTCAAAACTGTTTCAAGAACCGCACATCGTTTTCATACAGAATACGAATGTCATCAATATTATACCGCAACATTGCAGTTCGTTCGATTCCCATACCAAACGCGTAGCCGCTATATTTCTCTGGATCATATCCGACTGCTTGAAACACATGCGGATGCACCATGCCGGAACCGAGAACCTCTAACCAGCCGGAGTGTTTGCAAACGCGGCATCCTTTGCCGCCGCAAATGAAGCAGGTTATATCCATCTCTGCGCTTGGCTCTGTGAACGGGAAGAAACTCGGACGGAAACGATACTTGATCGAGCTGCCATAGAATTGTTTTGCAAACGCGACAAGCGTTCCTTTTAACTCACTGAATGTAACGCCGTGATCCACATATAATCCTTCAATCTGGTGGAAGGCAACAAGACTGCGAGCGCTTGTGGCTTCGTTGCGATATGCCCAACCGGGCATTATAGCACGAACAGGCGGCTGCTGTTTCTCCATAACTCTGATTTGCACCGGAGATGTATGCGTGCGCAGAAGAATTTTATCTGCAATGAAAATTGTATCCTGCATATCTCGTGCGGGATGATCGGGCGCGAAATTCAATGCCCCAAAATTATAATAATCGCTTTCGATGTCCGGTCCGGTTTCCACAGAAAATCCCATACTAATAAAGATGCGTTTCATCTCTTCCATCACCTGCACAACGGGGTGTTTTGTCCCAATAGGTTTCGGACGTCCGGGAAGTGTCAGATCGAACGGGACTTCTTTCGGTTTTGCGGTTTGTTCCAGCGACGATTTCTTTTCATCGAACTGTGCCTGGGTGCACTGGCGAAGCTCATTAAGTGCTTTGCCCAATGCCGGTTTCTCAGAAATAGCGGCCGTCTTCATCCCTTCGAACAATACAGCAATTTCTCCGCTTCGAGCAAGAAATTTGATGCGGACTTGTTCGAGGTCTTGGAGAGTTACTACTTTTTGAAGTTCTGTTATAAAAACTTGCTTTGTGTGTTCAATCTTATCGAGCATAATAGTGGTTCATTGATTTAGATTGATAGGTTGATAGATGCAGAATGTATTTAAACGTTGACTGTAAATCCAATATCAGTTTCATCTGCACATTTGCCGCCATTAATACCCCAATTTATTAACTCCGGTTCATTGATTGTTATTAAAATATCTTTCGGCTCTATTCCCAGTGCGGCTTTTAAATTCTCAACTACTCTTTGATAGAGCATTCGTTTGGCTTCCCGAGATCGGCCTTTGAATGCAGTAATTTCTATGATGGTGAACGATCTAGATTTATTTATGCTTCGCTCGAAGCTTTCATCATCAAATTCATACATCAGTTGGTTACGATCAGAATCCGGTATCTTAAACGAATCTACCAAGGCTTGGTGTACGCCATCAAAAAGTTTTTTCCTATATACGAAATCGAAGCCCTTGTATATTTCTATTCTGACAATAGGCAATAAACAATTCCTTTGAATTAGATTGGCTGTAAATAATTATTGCTGCTTTTTTAAAGCAAAAAATCTTCTTACCGGCTTTTCATAAATCCTGCATAAACCATTCAAAACATCTATGCAGAAAAAAGTAGGTAAGAAGATCAGAATTACGCAGTCGCAAACTTCACGACTTCAGCAAACGCTGCTTGATGGTTTGCGGCAAGATCTGCCAGCACCTTCCGGTTAATTCCCACTTGTTTCTTTTCAAGTGAAGAAATCAATTTGGAATATGTTGTGCCATGGATACGCGCCGCTGCGTTGATGCGGGCAATCCAAAGAGCGCGAAATTCACGTTTCTTCGTCCGGCGATGCCGATAGGCATGTTGTCCGGCTTTATCAACATGATGCTTGGCAACAGTGAGCACTTTACTGCGACCGCCCCAATATCCTTTCGCTGAAGCTAGTAATTTCTTGCGTCGTCGATGCGACGCGACTTTGTTTTGTGAACGAGGCATTTCTTTTCTACCTTTCTTTCAACTTATGCTAATAAAAATCTTCGCACTTTATATGCTTCCGTCTCAGCAACGAATCCGGATTTGCGCAAATGGCGCTTACGTTTTGTGGACTTACTCGTCAGAATATGGCTGCGAAACGCTTTTCGACGTTTAATCTTACCGCTTGCAGTGACCTTAAACGATTTTACGGCACTGCGCCGGGTTTTCATCTTCGGCATAGTATTTATTCCTCTGTTTGTTGTTTAGTTACTTCTACACTTTTTTTCTTTGCTTTTTCCGGCACGAAATACGATACCATCTGGCGCCCTTCCATCTTCGGCTCTTGTTCCATACGAGCAATATCCGATATCGCTTCTGTAAAACGGACAAGCAATTCTTTACCCTGATCCTGATATGTAATCTCACGACCCTTGANNCGCGCTTCGCTTGCTCGTACCGATACTTTCCAAAATCCATGATTTTTGCTACAGGTGGAGTCGCATTCGGCACAATCTCAATGAGATCAGATGTCATTTCTTGTGCCCGTCGCAATGCTTCGCTCGTCGTCATGATACCAAGCTGTGCTCCATCGTCAGTTATGACGCGCACCTGAGGTGCTTTGATTTCGGAATTAACCCGTGCTCGTTCTTGTTTAATAAGTTCTTCTCCTAAACTGTGAGTGTTCTTGTTTTGATTGCATTGAGAATTTGATTTTGGAATTCTTCAAATTTCATTGTCCCTTGATCGCCTTTCTTGTGTCGTCGAACCGAGACTAAACCACTAATTTTTTCTTTCTCACCAACTACAAGCATATACGGCACTTTTTTCGTTTCACAATCGCGAATCTTATATCCGATTTTTTCGTTGCGATCATCTAATTCAACACGTACACCAGATTTTTTCAATCCGTTAAATATATCTTTTGCATACTCCATAAATACATCGGAGATGGGCAAAACCGCAACCTGCGTCGGTGCAAGCCACAACGGAAACTCTCCAGCAAAGTGTTCGATAAGAATTCCGACAAAACGTTCCAACGACCCAAACGGTGCGCGATGAATAATCACCGGACGATGCCGTTGTCCATCTTGACCGATATATTCCAACTGAAACCGCTCCGGCATTACATAATCTACTTGAACGGTGCCGAGCTGCCACGTGCGATTCAATGCATCTTTCACCATGAAATCGATCTTTGGTCCGTAGAANNGATGCTTCACCATAAGCTATAAAGTAATCAAGTTTCATCTCATCCGCCACTTCGCGAATCTCGCGCTGTGCCTGTTCCCAGAATGCAGCTTCGCCGCCGTACTTTTCAACATTCTTATCATCCCGATAAGACAGGCGAATTTTCACTTCCATACCAAAAGTTTTAAACACCAGCTGTGTCAGATCAATAACAGATTTAACCTCTGCTTTCAACTGGTCGTGTGCACAATATATGTGTGCATCGTCTTGNNGTGAATCCGCGCACACGTGTGAGGCCGTTCATCTCGCCGGATTGTTCATAACGATATACAGTGCCGAATTCGGCCAGACGAACCGGTAAATCGCGATATGAACGCGGCTTGAATGAATAAATTTGATGATGATGTGGACAATTCATCGGCTTCAATAAAAACGCTTCACCATTTTCTAATTTGATAGGCGGAAACTGTGAGTCTTTATAATACGGATAATGTCCCGATGTCTTATATAACTCAAGATTTGCAATGTGCGGTGTAACGACAGCTTGATAACCGCGTTTGCGTTGTTCATCCCGTAAAAACTCTATAAGTGATTCGCGTATCACCGTTCCTTTCGGAAGCCACAATGGTAATCCGCTGCCAACTTTTGGAGTCAGAAGAAACAGCTCTAACTCAGAACCCAATTTTCGGTGATCGCGGCGTTTGGCTTCCTCAAGCTGGAACAAATATTGGTCCAGCTCTTTCTTTGATGGGAACGTAACACCATAGATGCGCTGCATCATCTTGTTCTTTTCGTTCCCGCGCCAGTATGCACCGGCAACACTCAACAACTTGATAGCTTTTATCTTTCCAGTCGAAGGGAGATGTGGTCCTCGGCAAAGATCCGTGAAGTTTCCATGGTGATATAATGAAATTGCCTGGCCCTTAAACTCATCCAATAACTCAAGCTTGTACTGGTCACCTTTCTTTTTGAAATACTCGACTGCCTCTTCCCACTTCTTTTCTTCGCGAATATAAGGAACGTCACGATTGGCAAGCTCATTCATTTTCTCTTCAATCTTTTGGAGATCATCCTTTGTGAGATTGTGATCGCCAAGATCAAGATCATAATAAAAACCAGTTTCAATCGCAGGACCGATACCGAATTTTGCTCCCGGGTACAAGGCTTCCACTGCTTCTGCCATCAAATGAGCAGAGCTATGCCAATAGGCATGTTTTCCGCCATCATCAGCCCACTTGAGAATTTTGAAAGAAGCATCCTGGTCGATCGGGCGGCTGAGATCCCAAACCTCTCCGTTCACTTCAACAGCGAGTGCTTCTTTTGCAAGACCTTTGCTAATGCCCTCGGCAATCTGCTTGCCGGTAATATCGCGATCGAACTCTTTCTGGTTCCCATCAGGGAATGTGATCTTTATTTTGCTCATTAGTACAAAAAAATCGGAACATTGTCCGATTGGAAGTAAAAGTTTAACTTATGAAGGACAAGATATTTGATAACCTATCCTGCCTCTACTTTTTCCTTATAATCGTGGGCTCTATAGGACTCGAACCTATGACCTCTACCATGTCAAGGTAGCGCTCTAACCAAGCTGAGCTAAGAGCCCCCAAATAACGTGGGTAAAATAATAGCGAAAAAATCAAAGAAAAACAAGGAAATGATGAAGGAAACTTTAATACATGAAAATCGTGTAGGAATATCATACGACTGATATTACGTTGATCCGTCTTCGTATTTAAATCACTATCAAGACAATACGCGGCGACTCTGTGAGTGAAGGCAATGTCCTTTTTTCACCATTGTTCATTTTAACTCAAATGATCCACGGGAGTACAAACGATACTTTTTAATGATAATAGGCAATGAATATTACATAATATTTGCATTCCTGCTTTGTGCGCTGTAAATTGATTTATATTTTCATTTGAGCCTCCTTTATACTTCGAGCAGTTCTGACATAAAGGAGATTTTTATTGTTTCCGTGAATGACAATCTTTGTTAGTCCACAAGAAAAACTGGTCGCACCTTTTATCATTATATATACAGAAGTGTATAACGCCAACATCCAGCGCAAACAAGCCATTGTTTCGGTTGAATATCGGAATGAAGCGAATAAATTGGCACATTTGGCATAACGTGAGACATATTTTTTTACGTATCATGAAAATATAGAAGTTTATTTATACAAGGATTACTATAATGCAGAAGAATATTCCAGTGCTGACTGTCAGCGGTGTAACTCTCGCCGAAGCATATGAAAAAGCACTTGTTGCATTATATAAAAACGGCATTCGATTTAAAACGCAGTACGACAAACCTGACGATCCATTAAGCATCGATTCAACAATGAATATAACTATTCTCGAACCGTTCAGCGATCCGATGATCCATCGCGCATTCCCGGGCGGAATCGAGAACCTAAAAGAATATGTCATGGAACTGATGGGACTCAAAGATCATTGGGTGAAAAACATCAACGATCCAAACGACACGCGATGGGAATACACATATCACGGAAGACTTATTGCGTATGGCGCATGGAAGGAAAAGATCAATGGAACATCACAACAAAACGGGTTCTTTTGCATCGACCAGATTAATGCTGTGATTGAGAAATTGAGTAAACAGCCATATACCCGGCAAGCACAAATGATCACCTGGATGCCAAATCTCGATATCAATTGTTTCGATCCGCCATGCTTGCAATCTCTTTGGTATAGAATTATCGAGGATGAAGATGGCGTATGGTGGCTGAATTGTAACGTTCGCTTCAGAAGTAATGATGCCTGGGGTGCAAGTTTTATGAACATGTTCGGTTTTATTCATTTTAACAAAAATATCATTGCAGCCGGTGTCTCTCAAAAAACCGGGAAAAAAGTAGAACTAGGCAGAATGAACTGGCAGGCAGATTCCTATCATATCTATGGAAAAGATATTGCCAGTGCCAAGCAGTTGTTATTTGATCGAATCAATTCGATTGATTTTGCGGACCGGACCTTTAATTTCGGTGACGATTTTATTACGGAAATGTATAATGGTGCTGAAGTAGCTATACTAGAAAAAATTAAGAACTATGATAATGGTATAGAGTAGTAGGAGATAGTTATTTTATCGAATAAAACAGTACCAAAGCGCCGCAGAATGCATCCCAGCCAACGCACCTTCTATCGTTTTTTGTATATCTAACAGTGAGGCAACTCGCTTATTGGAAGCATCATAGATATTCGCGCCGCGAACTGTCAGCATTTTTCTGTTATCTGGATCGAAAAGATAATTGCCGCGAATTGTGCCAATTCGCCGATTAGTTCCATCATAAATATCTTCACCTCTCGTAATGGCAATTCTTCGGTTGTGTGAATCAAAGAGCTCAAGACCGCGCATTTTATAAATATTCATAACAAAATTCTTTTATTGTTCTTCTTCAAATATAACGATCTATTTAGTATAGACCCTTTCCGCTCCAACAGCAAGACATTTATTTTTTTAATATTTCTATATATAGTAAAACTTCATGCATTTTTCTCTATGGATTTTCGCAAACTTCCCTTATTATAAGAAAAATGGTGTTATTAAAGATTTCCTTTATAGAGTAATTTGTATGGATTTCATCTATCTTTTAAAAGGTCTTGCGATAGGATTCTCACTTGCGGCTCCGGTTGGTCCCATAGGGATTCTCTGCATCCGGCGAACACTTGCACATGGAAGCAAGCGCGGTATTATTATTGGGCTAAGTGCGGCATCCGCAGACATGGTCTACGGCATCGTTGCAGCATTCGGTGTCACGCTCATTTCCGATTTCATCTCTCAACAACAGCATTGGATTCGTCTCGTAAGCAGCATTTTCTTGTTCATACTCGGGTATCATACATTTTTTTCCTATCCAACAACCGATACGATAACAAGCGGAAAAAATGGACATGCACGCACATTCGTTTCCACATTTCTCCTCACCTTAACGAATCCTATGACATTGTTTGCTTTTGCTATTGTATTTGCGGGTATCGGTTTAGATAAAAACTTGGGTCATCATGGTTATGCAATATTCTTTGTCATCGGTATTTTTCTCGGTTCGTTAAGTTGGTTCTCGCTGCTCACAAGTCTCGTTCATTTCTTCCGCGAAATAATCACAACAGATGGACTTGTTATTATCAATAAAGTCGCCGGCTCCCTTTTAACGCTCTTTGGTGCAATTGCATTCTGGAGCGGCATAAAAGGATTCTAGTACCGTTTCAAATAATTCGGTCTTCTTTTTCAAAAATCTTGTTAAAGCAGATTACACATTCGCCGATCGTTTATAATACGGTAAGTGCAGTGTTGTACTCTTTATGCGAATTCAATATATGGGGAGAACCTAAGGTGTGTCCATTTCTTTTCCTTGCCCTAACCATCTCCTACGAGAAGAGGAAATTATTTCGCCATTTATCTATGAATTCTGGATAGTTTTGTTTGTTGTTAATCGAAAATATGCCCTTTTTTAAACTGGCGGATACTGATAAAATTTATAATAGCTCCCATGCCAAATAAAATTCCAAGATGTGGCAAAATGGAGATAAGTCCGACACCTCTCCATAATACTTCAAGAAATCCGTCCATCGACCAGTAAACGACTGTTAATTTACTGAAGAATTGTATAGTCGCCGGCATAAAGTTAGTCGGGAACCACGCTCCTCCAATTGCACTCATACTCAAAATAAACAAAGTACCCAATCCCTGAGCTTGTTGTCGTGTTTGTGAAAATGCAGCAAGCAGCATCCCAAATGCCGTGCATGCTGTCGATGCGGCAATTATGATCAGCAGAAGGTTGAAGAAATTCGAAAATATATCGACTTGAAACATAGCCCAACCTGCAAAGAACATAAACAATAATTGGATAATACCGAGCGACATATTAAAGAGATATTTGCTCCAGAGAATGTGCACTCGTGAAACCGGAGATGTCAGCAGCCTGAGAAGAACGCCTGATTTTCTTTCCTCAAACAGCGAAGAAGACGAAGCTGTTAGAGTGAACAACAAAAATGTCATCGCCCAGCCGCCGACACTTCTTGTTGCCCATGGATTCTTCACTTCTTTGCCAACAAGTTGTTGGTCTTCAATGCGAACAACGTTCTGAAAAAAGTTAGATTTATTTTTGCCTGAATCGCTGCCGGCAATACTAAAATCAGAAAGTTTCGGGTGTAAAATAAGATTTGTATCTATCTTGAAATATTTATGGACAATAGAAGCCATGTCGCGATTGAAGGCAGTTCCAGATTGAATCCCGAGGAATTTTTCAGCCTGCCGCAAGCCGCTTTGCGCGATGATTGATGGAAATTGACTGAATACCACTTGCTGGATGAGTCCCCGGATTGTCTGCATTTCAATATCATTTTTCGGGTCATAATAAAATTTTACATAGAGTCCGATTGATGTATCTGAATATGCATCGGGAGGCAGAATGAGTGCCGCAGATGCTTTGCCCGTGCGAACGTATTCCTGAATCGAGAGTGTATCGAACGTTATCACTTTTCCCGAATCGTTCTTGAAAGACTTGATAACCCGAAAGTTTTTCATTGTATCAAGCGAAGATTCAATTTGTTTTGCGACAGGCGACGAACTTTGATTCAACACGGCAAGACGGATTCCCTGCGGACCTGAACCTGAGCCACTGAAGATTGAACCAAAAATAGTCATCAGTACCAATGGAACAATAAAGGTCAACAAGACAGAGACTTTGTCTTTCCAGAAACGGAGGTACGAGTTCATGAATAATAGATATACTTGTTTCAATCTCGCAATCTCCTTCCTGTCAATTGGAGAAACAATGCTTCCAATGTCGGCCGGTGTAATTCAATCCATGAATATTGCATTCCTTGCTTTTCTATGTCGGCGAAGAATTCCGACAACAAGAATCTTTTTACCGGCTTTAATTCGAAATGGTCATCCTCTTCAACTAATGCACCATATTTCTCAAATATTTTTTTGTTCTCTTCCGTTGAAGGATTCTTGATGATTGCTATGGTTTCTTCGTATGTAAGTTGTTCCAGCAGTTTATCTGTTGCGCCTAAGGCAATGATCTTTCCATGGTCGATAATACCGATCCGGGTGCAGAGGCGCTCGGCTTCTTCCATATAATGTGTTGTGTAGATGATGGTCTTCCCCTGTTTATTCAGGGAAATGAGAAATTCAAAAATTGCGTTGCGGGATTGTGGGTCAACCCCAACTGTTGGTTCATCGCACAATAATACTTTTGGATCATGAAGCAAACTTGCAATAATATTCAACCGCCGCTTCATGCCCCCTGAGTAAGTCTTCGTTTTATCTTTGCGTCTATCATACAGTTCGACAGCATGAAGTTGTTCTTGAATTTGTTCCATGAGCATTTTGCGAGGGATATCGAACATTTTTCCGAACACCTCCAGGTTTTCCTGCCCAGTAAGTTCATCATAGAGCGCAAGAGATTGTGGAACAAATCCAATTCTTTTTCGGATCTCCAAAGAATCTTGCGTCACGTTATCGCCATCGATGGTGATTGTACCACTATCCGGATTGTGATAGCCGACAAGCAAGTTCATAAGAGTCGTTTTGCCTGCACCGTTGGGTCCCAGCAAACCGAAGAATTCCTGTTGATGCACTTCCAAAGTCACAGCATCTAACGCCGTGATAGTTGCGTATTTCTTAGAAATCTGTTGAATGTTGATCATCGATGCCGACATGAATCCTCTTATGATAGATTACATTGTGGAATTTCAGAAAGTGAAAGTAATTACCTCCTCTACGCTTAATGTGTTTACGTGGTTTTTCCTGTAAAGATACACTACTACTATTTCTACCAAATTTTAAGATAAGGAAGCATTTGTTTTTCTCAACATTCTAAGCTACTTCAATCCGCATTTCTTTTTTTCAATAACAACCTGAGCGTCCACTGGCGTAGAGCAAAGAGGACACACGTAGTGCCGAGTGGTTTCATTAAAGTCGGGTTCATGAATTTGCTTACAATTCGGGCATCGTATTAACAACGGTTTATCGTCTTTCATTGTAAGACCCTTTCTATTTCACTGTGATTTCTTTTTCTTCGGCTCAAGTTGTTCATTCGCATTGGGTGTCTCAGGTCCGAGCAGGATTGCAATCCATCGTGTTTGTTCATGGTTCTCAAATGCAAATTTTAATGTCATAGTAAATGGAATACACAAAACCATACCGATAAGGCCGAGCAAGCTTCCCCAAAAGATTAACGACAGGAATACAACCAACGTCGATAGGCCGACACTGCGGCCGACTATTTTTGGTTCAACGATTGTTCCGATAATAAAATTTACTGCTAAATATCCACCCGCTACAAGTGCGGCATGCCCGAATCCATATTGAATGAGAGCAAGAAGCACTGCTGGTACGGCCGCGATGACAACACCGATATTTGGTACATAATTGAGCAAGAAGGCCAAAAAACCCCAGAGCACGGGAAAATCTACTCCGAGGATGGACATCCAGATCCCGATAAGGATACCTGTCGTAACACTAACACCAGTCTTGATAAGTAAATAATGATTGATATCACCAACAAACTTTCGAAACTGTGAAAACTCTGCCTGCGGATCATTCATGATAGCGCGAATCTTTACAGGAAAACTTGATACCTCGAGCAGGATAAATGTAACAGTGAGCAGGATGAGGACAATACTGGAAAGTGTCGATGTTAACCCTGTAAGTAATCCGGCAGTCAGATTCATCACAGCTCCCAAATTAAAATACTCAAGAATAGCGTTATCCTTAATGACGAGACCCTTCGATGCAATAAAATCTCTTACCGTATAAATCTCTTCCTGTATGCGCTGCTGATAGAATGGCAGGCTATTGGAAAAACTTGTCAGTGATGTGGCGATAACTCCACCAATCATCAACAACGCGATAACCATGCATGCCAGGACTGCCAGAACAGCGATTACTGAAGGGATACGCCGTTCTTTAAGCCAGAGTACGAGTGGCGCACCAAGAACAGCGAGAAACAGTGCAACAAGCATAAGTACAAGTATCGATTGTGCCTGAATAATTCCATAAATAATAATGATAAGTGATGCTGTGATGACAAAGAAACTTGTTCCGGATTGAGAAGCGGACTTTTTAATCATACGACACTTCCTTTCGTGTGAATGCATTCACAGTCGTGACCAAACGAGTATGGATGATTGCGGCATAACACAATCATCAAAGGATATATATTTCTTCCTTTACTTTGTTAAATAATGAAGCAGATTAACCTCTAGAGAATTATCCGCCATAAAAAAATTATAGCTCTACAATAGCAAGTACAACATTGAGAACACTTTGAAGTTAACGTTCATTGACCTCCGAAAGCCGATCGATGAACCAGATAGTCCACCTGCAATTTTACGATCTTTTATTAAGAAATATTATCTTTCCGATTAGGTAAGAATGCCAAACGAAAAGCGTACGCCGGTCCCCAGTATCCGCGCTTTCGAAGCCAATTTAGAAATGATTGAGGATCAAACGCTCGAGCAAGCGAGAAGAAAACCATAGCAATGGTCGATACACGCACTGCAATCCAAAAAGCACTTTCCAATGAAGAACCAGATACAAGAATCAATACAATAAGAATGACAATAGGAATCCAAAAGAACGGACGAGTGAGGTCATGAAAGCTTTTGCTGATTATTATTTTCCAAGAACGTTTGGATTCTTCCCGAACAAACATCGTAGCACCCTGCGATAGCAGACGCTGGAGTCTCGCTGGTACTCGATGACGTCTCGTATAGGTATAGAAAGTCACAACGGAAGAAAATATGCCGGCAATCGATGACCATACAACCAGAAGACCAATCAAGCCAAGAGGTGGAAGATGCAAAAAGCGGGCAATCCATTGAAGAACTATATCATACACATGCACAAGATCCCCGCCAACAAAGAGAAGCTGTAAAAGCACACCCTGAGCAGCAGCCCATGCTCCGACAAGAAAACCTGCTAGTATGATTCCCGCAATATTCCAGCCGAAAACTGTAGTAGCGCAAGTAAAAAGGATCCCTTGTACGCCAATAGCAAGCATTGGGTTCAAACGATTTCCAGATGGAGACAATGCTTTCATTCCGGCTGCAATAAATGGCACCCAAACAACTTTGCTGCGGGTTCCAAGTCCATCTCCGGCATAGGTCATTACCATAGACTGCACACTCGATAAAGCAATTCCCCGAAATGGGACTTGCGCCGTATGCAGCATCGCTCCTACACTTGCTTCAAAGCTTCCAGCCGCAGCGCCATATGCTCCAATACGTTTCCAGTCGTCATGCTCTACGCAGACGGTTCGGAGTTTATTCCACGCTTCCTTTTCTTGAACATCAATACAAACATCAAATTGCATGCGAAGTACTTGTTCGATATTAACAACTAAGCCGCTGCGCATCGCCATAACCACAAGAGGAGGATTGGATGATTTAATTGCATCCCAAAATTGAATATGCCCTTTTCCCGCTACTTCTCTTGGACCGAATTCATCAAGTATGATTAACGCCGGTGCTCCTTTTAATTTGATCTGCTCTGCCCATTCTTGAAGCAACTGTTCCGTCCCCATTTCGAATACATACGGCGGTATTTTCGATTCATCGCGCGTTGCATAGAGATTATCTTGACCAGAGGCTATCATTTGCAATCGATAACAACCTGCACCTCGAATGGAAGAAGGGCGATCTTTCCCTACCGCAAGAAATCCCTCGACACTCTTATGCTGCTGTTGGAACCACGTTGTTAATTGAAGCAACAGCGAAGTTTTTCCAGATCCGACAGTTCCCGTCACGCCAACAAGTAACATGGTATATGAAACTCAACATGTGGATAAATCAGTTTAATCTTCTTTTTAAAATTATAGTAAATGAAAGACAGAAGCAATGGGACACAAGAAGGAGAACAATTTTTACCATTCGGCAGTGACACCAATCATCCATTCTCTTCCCGGTTGTGGGAATCCGTAATCAGCTTGATAGTATGCATCTGTGAGATTATTCACTCTACAGAAAATTTTATACTGCCGCATAATTTCCTGAGCGATACTCAAATTAAAAAGTACGCACGATGGAAGTTCGTGTTCTATACGCGTATCAACATCCACTCCATAGAATGCACTCACAACAGTTATCTCTGATGCGACAGACAAACCCCAATTCCATGAATGCCGATAGATTGCATTCAATGTATGTTCAGGTCGATAATCGAGTCTTGCACTTATGGCACCCGGTGTTGTATTGCGTGCCGAGAGATACACATAATTGACGTTGAGATCATCTCCACCGTCACGATAAGATGTCGTGATTTCTCCTCCTTCGAATTCAGCAGTACCTATATTCTGATATTGCTGCACACCTGGACTGATGACAACGGATTGAATCAGACCATGGATATCGTTATAAAAAAGCGCGGTGGTGATATTGAATTTCAAGAGTGATAGCATTTCAAGCCCTATTTCCAAGTTCGTAGCACTCTCAGGTTGCAGGTCTGGATTGGGGGCATTGCGCCCGAGCACTTCCGCATAGAATTCTTTCATCGCCGGGAATCTGCTTTTCCGTGAAACGTGTCCGTAAATATGAAGATTATCCGAAATCATTCTACTGAGACCAACATATCCATTGAGCAAGGAGGCTCATGGCCGGAGGGGAGAACCGTTTGCATAGACCGGATACAACCAGTCATTTCCTAACCCGAAGACTATTTGATATTCTCCGAATATTGTAAAATCCTGTTCTATGCCTACAGAATAAGTATCTGTCTCATACCGTTTAAATGGTTGGTTGAAATTTCCGATCTCAGCATGGCGGTCTTTTTTATAGGCAATTGATCCTTTGGTAACACCTGGAAGAAATTTGATAAGACGTGCCGATACATTTACTCCATAGGTATCATCATCATACACTGAATGGAAAGCATTCGGTTTTATTTGACTTGTAAACGTGCTATCATCATAGGCGTCCAGCGTGTTACCGAACTTTTCGTAATAGATGTTTCCTTTCACATTCAGATTGTTAGTGATATCGATAGCAGCCATCAAATTCCCGATATATTTTTTCCAGTCGGTGAAGCGCCAATAGCGTGGTTTTACGGCAAACATACTTGTTGGAATGCCCATGTCGTCATCGACAACGAAAAAGGAAAGTGCAACATCTAAATTCGCTATGTGTTGAAATCCAGTCTTGAGAAAAGCGCTGCGTTTTGTGAATTGGCTGTTCTTACGCGTGTCGCCATCCTGCAGCAATGTTATCGGTGCTTTTTGGGACATTGAAAATCCGGGTGATACAGAATACTCACCGCTCGCATTCCAAAAGAATTGATGCAAAGATCCGGATACTTCAGCAGAAGTCAAAGTCGTAGTACCTGTTTGAACATTCACTGATGCCTGCAACGGACCCATCCGTTGAGCAGTTACAATATTCACTATTCCACCCATAGCATTAGGACCATAGAGAACTGATGGCATGCTCTTCGATAGAGTGATCTTTTCTATCGAGCACGTAGGAAGAAGACTGAGATCGAGAAGTTGATCATAAGGTAAATAAATTGGTACTCCATCCATAAACAATGCAACCTGTGTTTGTGTAAACCCGCGAAGAAATATCTGTGATTCATTTTTCGGCGAGAGCGTTGTGTGAACCCCGGGCACTAAGGATATCGCAGAGACAACCGATGAGGCGTTCAGGGATCGGATTTCCGAAGCAGTAACCTCACTGGACATTGTCGTCCTTGTGATATTATCTTGATTTGCCGTGATAATAACTTCACCGAGATTATAAACGCGAATAGTATCTGGAGTTGTGTTTTGTGCATTCAACAAGCAATCTATGAAAGACATCCATACCATGAATATTATGAGTAAAGGAAAAATATGTTTCATTATTATGGTTTCCCTAAGAAATAGCACTATTTCGGAAGAGGTAAGTGAAGTGGGAATGCACGACTACAAGACAAGAGACTCTACTGTCCGTAGGTTGTCATCAATTCTCGATCTCCTTTCCAATTCTCAAATGCTATTTCATTTGAGAATGCTTTCAATGCTGGGAGGCTTCGATATTTCCATCGAAACCCTTCTCCTCTTTAGAGAAGTGAGTTTGTAAACTCATCGGCTATACAACCATAGCAAGTGCTTTAGGTCGAATGGCTCGGAGAGGTAATAAATAAGTGATTGCGAAATTCACAATTTTATTCATGATACTAAGTGAGGACGAGAATTACAAATTGAAATTCTAATTGCAGATACACTCAATTATTTATATATTATTGAAGAATTTTAAGGCGGGTTTACCCGCCTTAATTATCTGATGGCGGGGTAGCTCAGCTGGTTAGAGCGTCGGAATCATAATCCGCAGGTCGAGGGTTCGAATCCCCCCCCCGCTACATCCCGAACTCAGTCCATTTAGGACTGAGTTTTTTTTCATCATTTCGCCAATTTGAGGGATTGCTGCAGGAACCGGTTGAAAATAGAAGCGGACCATCTCCGTTTTCCTATCTATTGTAATTGTCTTAATACACTTCTGAAAAACAATCTTCTTATCATATAGAGAAGCCGCATCGAAATACTTTTCGAAATTCTGGATAAATGAATATACAGCATCTTTGACCATTTGAACATCCTGTGCACTATTCGCATTCTGTTTTTTCGCATTCAACTGTTCCGTGAGTTCCCTTTCTTTGTCTTCAAGATCCTCAAGGCGTTTCATTAATGTGTCAAGCTTGACACCGTTAGACCTGGACTCGATGGCTTCAATAATATTTTGAATCTTCATTTTTAATTCATCGAGTTGCCTCTTCTGATCTCTACGTTCTGACCGTTCAATCTGAGGTTCTTTTTTAAACATGAGATCAAGGCATTTTTCGATCCGCTCTAGATGATTAGGATGAGTCATCACTTCTTTTATTTTTTCTATAGCAAACCTTTCCAACTTATCTCTGTTAAGAACCAACTTCGAGCAAATTCCTTTATTCTTGAATCCTCCATCCATATATCGGAAATATCGATGATTCTTTTTCGCGGCTGACCAACCTTGGAATGGATATCCACATGCCGAACAAATAAGCATACCTGATAAGAGGTATTCTGTTTTGTGAGAATCCCATCGAGGATGATAAGGCGCTCGTATTTGCCGAAGTAGTTGCGTTTTCTCCCATAATTCTTCCGAAATAATTGCTGGGTGCGCATTCTTCGTCACGATCCACTCTTTAGAATTTTTTCTCCAATGTGGAAATGCTGAATCGTGCCTAAGGTCTACACCATTTTGAGAAGCGATGATTTTACTCATCGAATTTTTATTATAAATACGCTCGCCAAGATAAGCTTTGTTATCAAGGATATATCTGACTGAACATTTACTCCATTTTTCATCTCTGGTTTTCCATCTCCCTCGTTTAATCGACGGTATCCCTTTCATATTAAGTGCTTGCGCAATTGAATAGTACGATTGACCTTCCGCACGCCGTTCGAAAATGGTGACAACGGTTTTCACTTCGGTTTTTTCTCCCAAAGCCCAAATTACTTTTTCCTGATTGGGGATTGACCATTCACCATCCAGCAGATCGCGCTCTACACCAGTTTTTAAGTTGATTGCGACACGCTTATAACCTAGAGGAGGAAAACCACCGTTTGAATACATGCCATTGCTTAATGCTCCCCGGAGTGTTAGTTCAGATAACTTCTTACTGTATTGAGAAGCTTGCACTCCTTCAAATGCCTTGAGCATTGGTGCATATTCATGCTTCGGATCAATAGAAGTTTTTACTAAGACTACGTCGATTCCAAGCTTTCGGAAGTAAACACGCCAAAAAGTGTTTTCCTCTGCATCTATTGCCCTTCCCCAGCGGCTTTCATCATAACAAATGACAGCTTTAAAGTCCGGTTTGTTTTCAACTATTTTTTTCATTCGCTGGAATTCCGGACGCTGATCAAATGTTGTCCCGCTCTTTCCAAAATCAATGAACCAAGCTTTTACATCATAGCCAGTCTTGGCACTGAAGTTCAAGATTTCGGTCTTTTGCTGATCAGGACTATCTTCCTGCATTTCAGTTGAACAGCGAATATATCCGATAGCTGGTATCATTTTAGCCACACTAAATTCCTTTCCATTTATCCATGAATACTTATACCAAAAAATATTTGGGATTGAAACTCCGGATAGAGGAATTTACCAAATCTTGTGAGAAATGGGTGAATTTTAAGCATTGCTCATTTCATCGGTTGTTTCATCAGTTAATGCTTTCTCTCTCTGTTCTTTCATAAATTGGGTATAGATAATTCTTGCAACTGCACATGCGAGACTATCTGCAACGGCTTCTTGCATTTCTTCGGCTGTAATAGCCTCGAGTGTATAATGATCGCCTGAATTATTTGAACCTAACTGCTTCTTCATAAACCTATCGATATTTTTGTGGCCTGAATAAAAAGAATGTCCTGAACACCCGGAATACGAGGTAAGCGATAAAGCCAAGTGCTGAAAAATAGATATAGAATTCCCGGTTGTCGGTTCCGATGGAAAAGATTTTGAATAACGTAAACATTGCTACTCCAAAAATGTAGATTGGTCCCATATTGAAATAGTGCCCTTCATCGACCTGACGGAGTTTGCGGATCTCTTCTGTGTCGATATACTTCTCGCGTGAACCGTGCCAGAGCATATTCTTGATATGAAAAGGATTGCCGTTGGAAGATTTGAGAATTTCTCTCCGATAAAGTTCTCGATCAATGATTCGCAAATTGTAGTTGTCGAGAAAGTAGTTGATCATCTCCATACAGATAGAATCCGGTAACGGCTCAAGGTCTATCTTCACGAACGATGCCCAAATGCGTTTGAAAACAAAATTCTCCTTCATTTCAACGACTGCCGCACAGATAACTGCGATATTGAGCAAGGTTTCAATGAATGCTTGTTGACTCGGAGATATCCGGTCTAGGTTATCAAAGAAAATCAGATAAGTCTCAGGTGACTTGGATATTCCTTCAAAGATTGTGGCTTGCAAGCGAACACTGCCAAGTCCAGTCAGTTTCTTCTTCACCATCGTCCAGTCGCTGCGCTCTGAATCCATCTCAACATGAAGATCACCATTATAAAAGAGCTTTTCGGCCATTTCTTTGATACAATCACCGAGTGGATTGGAATGCTCAATGAAGAGAATTTTATACTGGTTGGGATTGATACGAACTCCAAGTTGACCTCGTATCTGCGTCATAAAGTTTGCAGAGAAATCAATTCTCTTGGTTCTTCCGGAAAGAATCCATTTTGCTTCCAGCATCAACCGGCTCTTTCCGATGCCCTTGTCTCCAACTATGAGTGTGTGTCGTCCTCTTTGGAGATTCTTAACGAGCTGGTATAATTCTTCGGTTCTTCCGAAGAAGCTCATATCCTGACGGAGATCGATATTAGTCGGCTGTTCAGCCATTCTTGAATTCAAGCCCCATTTTGCCCATTGAGAAAACACATTTTGGAACGGTAGAACCGAATCTGTTTTTCTTTGCAAAGAGAAGCCGATTATTGCTTTTCTCATCCGGCACTTCGAGATAGAGAACTACATCAACTGCGTGTTCTAGAAGTTTAGGGCCTGCAGCTGTTTTATCTTTCGTCACTTGTCCAATGAGCACAAGAATAAAATCCTTTTTTTGAGCCGCACGGCGTAAAATGTATGTGCATTTACGAATTTGAGTAGAACTCCCTGGCAAAGTATCGGATGCATCGGTGTAGGTCGTTTGGATTGAATCTACTACCAAAATATGCGTTTCGATGTCTTCGATGTGAGAAATGATCTTATTGACATTCGTTTCAAAGAGCAAGTAGATATCTTTTGAATGAATCTTTAATCGATTTGCTCTTAGCTTCACTTGATCTACTGATTCTTCACCTGTTACATAGAGAGATGGAACATCCATCTTTTCGAGAATTTGAATCACAAATGTTGATTTACCGACACCTGGCGGACCTACCAATAGAACAGAGCTCCCGGGGACAAATCCTCCTCCCAGCACTTTATCAACTTCCTTCACCCGTGTTTTTAGCCTTTTCACTGATGACGAACGGATCTTTGGTAAAGAAATAGGCCTTGCATCGGTTTCGTTTAACCGCTGAGATTGGCTTGAGAGGGAATTCCATCTACCACAATCGGGACACGAAAGATGAAATGTGCTATGCACATGATGGCAATGTTTACATTCGTATGGCATCAGTTCAATCGCTTTATAATAAAGGTTACTTGAGTCTTGTTGTTACGGAGTATCTGACGAATATCAATCAAAACACCGTGCGTTGTTGAACGAACTTCTGACTGAAGCTCTGCTGCCTTTGCTCGTGCCTTTAATTGAACATTGGATAAACGGAGTTTGTGTATTTCCAATCGAGATTTAGAACCTTCCGTTAATCTTGAAGAAACAAACTGTGATAGCAGAAGTCTATCTTTCTGGAGCTTCAATTTCGCAGTCTCAAGATTATTGGAGGAAACATATCCACTTGATGACAGTTGTGAGTTCTGTCGATAGCTCATTGAGTCTATTCTGAAAGATTCTTCTGCATTTGCAATCTTTTGATCTGTGGCGTTGATTGATGCATCGGTTTGTTGTTGGATGGAGAGAATTTTCTCATCATTGAGATTCACCTGATCTAAAAAGAACTGTGCGGAGTTCTTTTGTGCAATGATTTCCTTCTCCTTCAAAGTATCTCCCTTCTGCTTCAGGAAAGTGATCGTCTCTTTCGGGTCTAATGTGATGGAAAGCTGTACATAGTTTTCCATCTTTGGATAGAGAGGAATTGAGGACGATTCCATTGCAACGGTATCGCGTTTGGCAATGGTTTTAATTGTGAGAATACCTTTAGAGATGAAAACGGATTCGAGGTTGTATGTAAGTATATCCTCAACGGTCGCATAATTGAACTTGATCGTATTGCTACTGCCGGTCACCGGCGAAAACAACTTGATGTTTTCTGGTACTGCGACTTTATCCGCCGCTACTAGATCACCAAAGAAGTAATTCTCAGCTGTCGTATCGATTGTTGAAAACATTTGAACAAGGATTTGATTGCTCACATCGATGTTGCGGATGGAGGCAAAAGCAGGATTTCCTTTTTGGCACAGAATCTTTTCAGCAACGTAATCTGCTTGGAAGTTCTTGCCAAGCGTATGCAGTCGAGTGTCTTGTCCTTTGAAGATGAGAGTTTGAGGATTAAGCGCTCCAACGATTTCAAATGTGCCAGTCAATGGCCGCTTTGTGAACATATCGTAGGCCTGAACATCAGCAAAGACAAGATAGTCTTTGGAAAACTCATTGTAGTCACGAACAGCAGCTTCTATGTTTTGCTGGGTCGAACGAATGAACCTTTCATAGCCCTGAGATGCAATGAAGAGCGTCGGAATACAGCCGATAAAGAAGAGGACTGAAAGCATCAGATCCGTCTTACTGCCTGTTTGCATACGGTATGAATGCGGATGGTTCATCTCCATCGGAAAGACACACTTGACCTTCGAGAACGGATAGAATAGCTTCACGCCGTTTATGGTAGCTGTATCAAGAAGCGGGTGTGAAGCATAGCCTATAATAGAGCAGATATAGATATCTTGCTTCAAGATGAATATTGGAATTCCTGCTAAAGCAATTATGACAATCATCATCATAGAATGTGTTAATGTGCGGTGACCGAATCTGCGCTCTAAGGGTTTGGAGATGAATGGGAATGTCCTGCCTATGATACTTGCGGCTGTGTCGATATCCGGCAGGACTGCTGCGAATGCAATGATAATTGCATTGGTAGCGTTCAACACAACGCCCGTTGTGGTAAGCAGAAGAAGATAAATGAATTCTGCAAATGTGATATGAGTTGAGGCGATCACTCTCTGTCCTCCGGAATACGATATGGAAGATTCAGTAATCGGAAAACATGTTCTTCGCTTTCGATAGGAATGATTGATCCTCCCGGAGAAAGCAATCCGGTTCCATCCGCTTTGAGCTGCATATGCATTTCAATTGCCCTGCGAGCAAGCATGATATTGTGGTTTTTGCTTCCGGTTTTTATAAGCATGAGTGTCCACCATGTTTGCGGACTCGCGATGAAAATGTCAATTGGTACATCTTCTCCATCATCACCACAAAGATGGCGGCCAGGAATAGATTTAATGAATCGTTTTGACTTTGGACCATTTGTCTCAATTGAAAGCGTTCCTTTAAAGCAATATTGAGATAATCGTCTGTCAAGAAGATTGGTTTGAATCGGTTCACCAAAGAGAGTTTCATCATCCTCCTGAATGAACTTGGGAATGGCTATAATATCGATGTCGTTTACTGCATATTTTTGTCTTCGAAGTGAACCGACTATTTCGATCTGCTCGCAGGTGTCTTTGATGTCGTTGACGAATGTTTCTGCGATGTCTCGCGCAAATGAGTCCGGGAACATAGGATTTCCTTTCGTTAGTTAGTTGTTTAGTTAGTTTTGCTTGGTTTAGGTAATTACGGTGGGTGGCTGGTTGTAGTACGTTTTCGCAGAATTGATCCAATATTTGATTCTTCAGCTGCTGTGAGAAGTTGAACCCAGGGAGTTGTTCCGTCTCCATTTCCGTGCAGGCATGTCCATAGCCAACCGAAAGGATTGGCTATTCGGGTCTTCTCGCTTGCCTTCAGCATAAGCTGCAAGGCGCGTATTACGAGTTCTGGGTAATGAATCTTTTCGTGTAAAATCTTGTAAGCATCATAGCACATCGAAACTTTGCGGTCGTGTGTACCACCAAGAAATATTTTATGAAGTTCATCGTCTGCTGGATTCCAATTGAATTTGCTCCGATGTTCCTCATTCCATTTCACGATTTTTGAGCGGAACATCCGGCAATACTCCTGAAAACCTGTTTCATTGAGTTCGACGAGATACGGTTCGCTTTTGAGTTGTTCATAAGTGATTTCGTTTTCCTTTGAATAAGATTTATCCCTTGCATGCATGTCTGTTTCTAATTCTTTCTTTGTTTCTGCTTCTGCTTTTGCTTCTGTTTCTGTGTGAACATTTTCTGACAAACTTCGTAGAGTGTTTGGAGTTTCTTCGGATTGTGTCCGAACATTATTCGGATGTTGTTCGGAGTCTGTCCGAACTTTGTCCGTTTTTCTTTGAAGTCGTCGGGTATAATCGTCCGCACGCTGTTCGAAGGACTGGCTATATAAAACATTGAAATCCGACCATTTTTGAAGATCGAAGAGTCCGATTTCTGCGGCCGTCTTGATCGTTTGAATCACTCGTTTAGGGGATGTGAAAAGATTTCTTGAAAGAATTTTCACAGGTAGCACAGGGATACGGGTTGGGTTGGGAAAAAACTCAGACGAAACTTCCTGAGACTTTTTTGAACTTTGCAGAAATTCTGAATATTTCTGATCGATTTCCTCGCTCACACCGATGACTTTCAGATGAAAAGTATCCGAATGCTGGCCAATTTCTTCCAGGAGTCCCCAATAGATGCCAATGCCTTCAGCGCCATGCTTGGAACCAAGTATCTGGAGCTTGGAATCATATCGTGCTGCACATTCGTGGTGAAACCATTTCATCAATTACCTCTTCAACTCATAATAGAACTGCTCGAACCGGTCGAGCACTTTTGCACGTTCAAGCAAATCGTATTGCTTGTTGTAAGCGTCTGCAACTAGAATCACAACCGCATTGCGTACGCGCGAACGTTTGAGCAAAGTAACGTTCTTGATGACACTTTCGATGACATCGAGAATGACAATGGCGTTTTGTTCTGTCAATGCTGAAAGACTGAAATCAGGATGCAGTAGGCGGCATTGGCTCTCGGCTTGTGCAATGATCGTCTCGCCTTTTTCACCTAAACATTCATACACAACCCTGCGAAATGAACGAAAGATGCGTTCGAATAGAGTAATGATTTCAGATTGTGGCTCCTTCTTCTCTTCAGTCTTTTTCTCCTTTGGCTCGTCTGTTTGTTTCTTTATGGTCCTTCGGGAATGGCGCTTGAACTGAAGCTTTTCTTGATGTTTAGTGTCTGCCTCAACATCAATTCGATTTTGATCCGAGGTTTTGATGACCATCTCAGGAAATTCTAATTCAAGCGTACCGGTTGTTTCTTGTTTTTGTTCGGGAGTGTTTAATATCTGCTTAATAAGATCTGTGATCTGATTCGCTTCATTAAGCATTTCCGATTGCTGACTTTGAATTCCCTCGGCTCCCTCTTTCTTTAGGATAAGCGTCTGTTGTTGCACCGCTGGTTTTGATATTTGAAGAGGCAGTTCATTAAAACTTGAATCATACCGCTCTTGAATAATCTCGTTGTTCTTATCAATATCATAGAGTAGAAGCCGTCCTTTCATCGAAGGTGGGACGTAATTAGTCAACTCCTGAGAAGAACGGATTTCCTGTAAAACGATCTTGGGGATGGCTTGCGAGAAATCGTTGCATTCAATGATACCGTGTCGGCAAGTTGAATTAGAAAGAAGCTTTTGGACACTTTTCTTGGTC
>PLMK01000039.1 GCA_003142475.1 Ignavibacteriota bacterium | reverse complement strand
CGTCCCTGCTAAGGACGTGTACCCGCAAGGGTACCGAGGGTTCGAATCCCTCTCTCTCCGCTAAACTGTATTCTATAAAAATGTGGAATAGAGCTTTACAGGCAAGTCCTGAAAGATGGATAAGCGTCTCGTATCTTCGGGACGCTTTTTTTGTATAAGAACAGGTTATTAAGAATGGAAAATCAAGTTCGTGTTCGTTTTGCACCAAGCCCTACAGGGTATTTACACATAGGCGGGTTGCGCACAGCACTTTATAATTATCTATTTGCGAAACACTTTGGCGGTAAATTCATTCTTCGCATTGAAGATACTGATCAGTCGCGCAAAGTAGAAGGTGCGGTTGAAAATGTGATTAAAACATTAAAATGGGCTGGAGTCGATTATGACGAAGGACTAGACCGTGATGGCGGTTATGGTCCGTATGTGCAATCTCAACGTTTAGAATTGTACCGCAAGTATGCTCAAGAACTTATCAGCAAGGATAAAGCATACTATTGTTTTTGCACATCCGAGCGCTTGCAGGAAGTTCGTCAGAAACAATTAACTGCGAAACTTTCTACTTCGTATGACCGCCTTTGCCGAAATGTGTCTCGCGAAGAAGCGGAACGCCGAATTGCCGCGGGCGAGCAGTGTGTTATCCGAATGAAAATACCGCTCGAAGGTGAATTATCATTTGATGATGTTATTCGTGGTAAGGTGACCATTTCTCATAAGATGATAGACGATCAAGTGCTTATCAAGTCGGATGGATTCCCTACATATCATCTAGCGGTTGTTGTCGATGATCATCTGATGGGAATTACGCATGTTATTCGCGGTGAAGAGTGGCTGTCGAGCGTTCCAAAACATATTTTGCTCTATAACTATTTCAGATGGCAAGTACCGATGCTCGCGCATCTTCCATTATTATTGAATCCCGATAAATCTAAACTCAGCAAGCGGCAAGGAGATGTGGCGGTAGAAGATTATCGCGCTAAGGGGTATCTCAAGGAAGCGATTGTGAATTTTATTGCATTCCTTGGCTGGAATCCAGGCGACGAGCGGGAAATATTCTTTATGGAACAGCTTGTACAAGAATTCACTTTGGATCGTGTCGGTAAATCCGGTGCTGTTTTTAATATCGAAAAATTGAAATGGCTCAATCAGCAGCATATCAAACTTAAATCGAACGAAGAACTTGCACAGCTCATCAAACCGCATTTTCAATTTGCTATATCGGATGAAAGTTACTTTCTCAAGGTAATTGGATTATTGAAAGAGCGGCTGAGTTTTCCGAACGATTTTATTGAGATGAGCGGATATTTCTTTCGCGATCCTGAATTTATCGAAGAAGCAGAAATGAGGAAATATTTTGAGCCGGAAACACATAGTCAATTAAAATTGCTCGCTGATCGTTTTGAAGCGCTTTTGGAATTTTCCCATACTTCCATCGAAGCAGCTTTACGACAATTAGCCGAAGAGCTTCAGATCAAGCCAACGAAACTTATCCATCCTACACGGCTGGCGCTTTCAGGAAGAACTATCGGTCCCGGATTATTTGAAATGATCGAACTGCTTGGGAAAGAAACAGTCGTTCGGCGTTTGCGCCGCGCCGTGGAAAAATTCAGAGCAGTGTAAGTTGCCTTTCCGGCATTGGTTCTCTATATTCATCTGCCTTTAAAAGAATACTCTATGTCGATAAAACGGAAAAATAATTTAGGTGTTATTCGTTTGCGTAATGCGGTTTTTTATGCATACCATGGTGTGCTTTTGGATGAGCAAAACCTTGGCGGTAAGTTTGAGGTAGATGTAGATTTGCATTGTGATCTTTCGCGGGGAGCAAAGAGCGATCACCTTGAAGATACTGTCAACTACGAGCGTGTATATGATTGTATTCGCACGCTGGTACTGGAGAAGAAGCACTTACTGCTTGAATCCCTTGCAAGTGTTGTTGGCAAAGGTATTCTAAAAAACTTTTCCCAAGTGCATTCTGTGACGGTAAAAGTTCGCAAACCTAGCGCGCCCGTTAAAGGTATCATTGATTATGTGGAAGTGGAGCTCACTGAGACGCGGAGGTAATTGAAAGAGATGAGTCGAATTTTTATAGGATTAGGGTCGAATCTTGGTGATCGAGCAAAGTTTCTGTGTCGAGCGCTTTCAGAGTTAGGAAATTTGCATCAAACAACTGTCAAGAAAATTTCATCGGTTTATGAAACTGAACCGGTAGGAGTGAAAGAACAACCGAAGTTTTTGAATATGGTAGCTGAATTGGACTCCATACTGCGTCCAGATGATCTTGTACGCGAACTGAAAAAAATTGAACATCGCATTGGCAGAACGCATAGTGAACATTGGGGACCGCGCGAAATTGATCTTGATTTACTTTATTATGGCGGCGAAATGTTGAATGAGACAGCATTGCAAGTACCGCACCCGGAAATCTCCAACCGACGGTTTGTTCTTGTACCGCTTAAGGAAATTGCTGCTGAGTTTCAAGATCCCCTGCGGCACCTAAACGTTGATGAACTTCTCCAACGCTGTTCGGACACAAGTTCTGTTCGTAAAACTACTCAACAATTGTCTTTGCAGGCAAAGGTATGACGGCACAGCTTCCTTCCGAAATTCATTACATTGCAATAGAAGGAGTTATCGGCGTTGGGAAAACAACACTGGCTCGGATGTTGTCTGACCAATTGGGCGCGCGTTTGATATTGGAAAAATTTGAGGAAAATCCTTTTCTGCCAAACTTCTACAAAGACCCGGAGCATTACGCTTTTCAGACGCAAATATTTTTCTTGCTCAGCCGGTATCGGCAGCAGCAGGAATTATTCCAAGCCGATCTCTTCCATTCGCACATCGTATCCGACTATATTTTTGAAAAGGATAAAATTTTTGCGTACCTGACACTGCGTGATGATGAATTGAAACTGTATGAGAATTTGTTAGTCGCCATCGAGAAAACGATTCCGTCGCCAGACCTTGTTATTTATCTCCAATCGAGCAATGACCGCCTTATGACGAACATCAAGAAACGCGGGCGAGAGATGGAGAAGCATATGTCGGATGAATATATAAAAGAACTGAATGAGGCGTATAATTATTTCTTTTTCCGATACAAATCTACACCGCTCCTTATCGTCAAAGCGACGGATATTGACTTCGTGAACAATCCAGAACATTTTGAAGATCTACTGACGCAAATACTCCGTCCGAATAAAGCACCAGTGGAATATTATAATCCACTTGTGAAGAAGTAGTATGATTCGTTTATTCATATTCGTTCTTGTTCGCTTTTTCATTATAGCACTTGTTATTTACTTTGTGCTTACGCTTCTAAAAAGAATTATCCAAACCTTGATAGGACACTCCCATCTGTCTCCACCCAATCCTCGACAAGAGAAACAACAAAAACCGAAGGAGGATTACAAAGACGTGAAAGATGCCAAATTTGTCGAGCTTCCGAATAAACAAACCAAAGATAAACACGATTCACCTATCTGAATTGTATACCCACAGTTCATCATTTCATTTGAACAAGTCTGATTAGTTAACTATATTCTTCAAACATTTTAATCACAAATGAATGAAGGACAATGGCGCGCACTTATATTAATGAACTAGGCTTGCATGAAGGCAAGGAAGTTCAGCTTCATGGATGGCTGTTTCACAAACGTTCGAGCGGTAAGGTTCGTTTTCTTTTGATGCGGGATGGAACCGGAGTTGTGCAGTGTGTAATGGTGAAGGGGCAAGTTCCAGATAGCATTTTTGATTTATTTGATACGCTTACACAGGAATCTTCCTTCTCCGTCAGAGGGAAAGTGCGCAAAGATGACCGCGCACCCGGAGGCTTTGAGTTGGATTTGTTGGATATTCCCAAAATCTATCAGGTCGCAGAGGAATATCCAATCACTCCTAAAGAGCATGGGATCGAATTTCTAGCAGACCGACGCCATTTATGGTTACGCTCCACGCGCCAGCATGCAATAATGCGCGTGCGGCACCGCATTATCAAAGCTATTCGCGATTTCTTTGATGGACGAGGATTCACTCTTGTCGATTCGCCAATCCTAACTCCTGCCGCCTGCGAAGGAACTTCAACTCTTTTTGATACTGATTACTTCGATCTTGGAAAAGCATATCTCACGCAGTCGGGTCAATTGTATGCAGAAGCAAGTGCGATGGCAATGGGAAAAGTGTATTGCTTTGGTCCAACATTCCGTGCGGAAAAATCGAAAACGCGCCGACACCTAACAGAATTTTGGATGGTAGAACCGGAAGTTGCTTTTAACGATTTGAACGATGATATGGATCTGGCAGAAGATTTTTTAGAATACATTGTTCAAAGTGTTTTGAAAGATTGTCTGCCTGAATTGAAAGTGCTGGAGCGTGATATTACGAAACTCCAGAATGTAAAAAAACCGCTGCCGCGTATTACATATGATGAAGCGGTGAAAATTCTTATTGATAAAGGATTGCCATTCGAGTGGGGAAATGATCTTGGTGGAACAGATGAGACCGTTGTTTCCGAGCAATTCGATCGTCCGGTGATGGTACATCGTTATCCGTCTGAAGTGAAAGCATTTTATATGAAACGCGATCCAGAAAACCCAAAAGTTGCTCTCGCAGTTGATGTGCTTGCGCCGGAAGGATATGGCGAAATTATCGGCGGCAGCCAACGCGAAGATAATTTAGATGTTCTATTAGCGCGAATCAAAGAACATAAACTTCCGCAGGAAGCATTCGAATGGTATCTTGATTTACGTCGTTTCGGCAGTGTGCCTCATGCCGGATTCGGACTTGGTGTAGAACGTACCGTAGGTTGGATTTGCGGATTAGAACACGTGAGGGAGACTATTCCATTCCCGCGTATGATTTATCGAAATACACCTTAAACGGACAATGCATTCCATCTACCATTGTTCACTATGCAACATTTATTGATGATTGAACATGCTTAAAGTTAAAAACTTACGAAAAGAGTACGATAACGTTGTTGCAGTGGATGGCGTTTCGCTGGAAGTAAATCGCGGCGAATTGTTCGGTTTACTCGGTCCCAACGGCGCCGGCAAGACGACAACTATTCGTACAGTGTTGAACATCATTCAACCAGACAGCGGCGAAATTACATTCAATGGTAAGCCATTCACTAAGGAAATGTGGAATGGTATCGGTTACTTGCCAGAAGAACGAGGATTGTACCGCAAGAGTAAAATCATAAACACGATTTTATACTTCGCATCGCTCAAGGGATATGCTGCTCAACAAGCTAAACCTCTGGCATATTATTGGCTGGAACGATTTGGACTGAAAAATGAAGGTCACCGGAAGGTCGAGGAGCTTTCAAAAGGAAATCAGCAGAAGGTTCAACTTATCCTTTCCATTCTTCACCGTCCGGAACTTTTGATTCTTGATGAGCCATTCACAGGACTTGATCCGGTTAACCAGATTCTCTTAAAAGATATTTTACTTGAGCTTCGCCAGCAGAATACCGCTATTGTTTTCTCTACGCATCAAATGGAACAAGTGGAAAAAATGTGCGATAACATTTGTTTGATCAACAAAGGGAAACCTGTGCTAAGCGGACAATTATATGAAATTAAGAAGCAGTACGGAACGAACTCCATCCATCTCGAATATGAGGGCGATGGTGAATTCCTGAAAAGTTTTAGCTTCATCCGCCGCGCTGATATATATCAGAATTATGCTGAACTTGAACTTACTGATATTTCCAGAAGTAGCGAATTGCTCGCGAGTCTCAATGGAAAACTATCATTGAGAAAATTTGAGATTGTCGAACCGTCATTGAATTCTATCTTTATCAATGTTGTTGGCGGACCGGATAAAATTGAACAAGCAAGTGAGAAACCAATTCCTGCTTTACAGGTGCAGCAAAAATCAACCGACGATCTTGTGATGCTTGATGGACGAGTTCGGAAAGCATTGTTTTCCTTGATTGGGGCGAGTGTTCTCACTCTTGCCTTTACAGTGTTCGTTTTCAGTCAAATACATCCGCAGTTTATGCCAATCGGGATCTTATCTGCCGTGACAATCTTGTGTGCTGTCCGGTTCTTCCAGACGAAAAAAAAAGTGAAACAAGAGTTCATAACAAAAGCATCACAGGAGGAACGTCTATGAAATCCAAAGCGTTCCAAGTTGCAGCATGGGAATTTAGCGAAAAAATTAAGTCGAAAGCGTTTATTATCTCGCTTGTCATTATGCCGATTATTATGATTCTGTTTGGTGTTTTACCGGGGCTGCTTGTATCGCGCCCAGATGCAGATGCGACTGTTGTTGGAATAATTGATGAAACCGATAGCATTATTGGCCCGCTTGCCAGAAGGCTTGACGAAAAATACAAATTACCGGATGGTCAACCAAACTATGTTATAAAGAATTTAAGTTCACAAGGGGTTATTGAAAAAAAGAAGATGGCAGCTAACAAAATGGTGACGGCAGGAGATATAACAGGTTATTTTTATTTTCCTTCGTCTATCTTCGATAGTGGTAAAGTTGAGTATCGATCTGAGAACGTTAGTAATATAAAAATTCAAGAACGATTCTCTCGTACAATAGAAGAAGTAATCGTCGAAAGCCGGATTCTGAAGCAGGGCTTGGATCCTTCGCTCATTAAAAAAATTACTGCGGACGTTAATGTAAAATCCATTAAAGTTTCCGAAAAAGGTGATGAAAAGGAAACGGGTTTTCTTGAGACATTTTTTAGCGGTTATATAGTTATTATGATGCTGCTTTTTTTAGTAATGACGTCGGGTCAGCTTCTCATTCGAAGCGTTGTAGAAGAAAAAACGAATCGTGTTATTGAAGTGCTTCTTTCATCTTGCTCTGCACGAGATTTGATGGTAGGAAAAATATTCGGTCTTAGCGGACTTGGAATTGTACAGATGTTGATTTGGGGTATGATTGGCTTTGCAGTATCATTAAAAACAGGGGCAAACATCTTCACAACTATGAATCTGATGCTTTCACTTGTTTATTTTGTTTTGGGATATATTTTTTATTCTGCAATATTCGTTGCTGCTGGTTCTCCAGTTACTACCGAGCAGGAAGCGCAGCAAATTACAACGTATGTAAGTTTATTGCTTGTATTTCCAATGGTCATTGCCATGCCTGTAATGCAAAATGCAAATTCGGTTTGGATAAAAGTGTTGTCTTTTATTCCATTGCTTACACCAACGTTGATGGTCTTGCGAATTTCTGTGCAGATGCCGGCCTTATGGGAAATATTGAGTACTATTGCACTTCTTATCGTTTCATCCATCGTAATGATGTGGGCAGCAGGGAAAATTTTCCGAGTAGCAGTTTTATCATACGGGAAGCGACCAACATTTGTTGAGCTTGTCCGCTGGGTACGTGAAAAATAAGATTTGATTCATCAAACAAATTATTGGATTGAATCTGTGACACTCGAAGAAATATTGTTTTATATTTTTGCAGCAGGGGGCATCATCTCTGCATTGCTCGTTGTAACGCGCCGCAATCCAATCATCTCAGCGATATATCTCATAGTGAATTTCTTCTGTCTTGCCGGTATTTATCTGACTTTGCATGCTCAATTCATTGCAGTCATTCAAATTCTTGTGTATGCAGGCGCCATTATGGTTTTATTTGTTTTTGTAATTATGCTGCTCAATCTTGGCAACGAGAGTCTTTTGCGAGACGGATTCACTTGGAAGAAAGTCGCGGCTGGCGGTCTCGGCTTCGGCGTTTTAATGGAATTGATTTACATATTTATGATGCAAATCGGAACACCATCGATCGAAATGGAGCGAGCCACGAATGTAGGAACTGTAGAGGCAATCGGACGCGTGCTTTTTACGCGTTTCCTGTTTCCATTCGAAGTGACATCGCTCTTACTTACAGCGGCGATTGTCGGTGCAATTGTTCTTGCGAAAAAGAAACTCGATTAGTTTTATCGTTTATAATTTTACATAAAAACATTTATCATCGATTATGGTTCCATTACAAGCATATCTTATTTTAAGCGCTATTATGTTCATCATTGGTGCTATGGGTGTGGTTACGCGCCGAAATGCGATTATAGTGTTCTTGTCCATCGAGTTAATGTTAAATTCTGTCAATCTGACTCTTGTTGCTTTTTCGGCATTCTTCGGAGATGCGACTGGCCAAGTACTCGTATTCTTTGTCATGACGTTGGCGGCGGCGGAGGCGGCGGTTGGTCTTGCAATAGTCATCGCACTCTTCCGACGCAAGCAAACAATTAATTTAGATGAAATCAATATTATGAAGTGGTGAGGTTATTAAGTAAAAAGTAGTTAGTAGAAAGTGAATTGATGTATTCATACGCACCACTAATTATAGTCTTTCCTCTCATAGGATTCCTCGTTCTTGGACTTTTCGGTTCGCGGATGAAGAATAAAAAACTCATTGGTGTGATCGGCAGCGGCACGGTAGGATTATCCTTCTTTCTTGCTTTAGCACTTTTCATACAGATGTTGGGTATTGAACCGGGGCAGCGAAAGCAATCGGTGGAATTATTCACATGGCTTTCGACATTCACTGGTTCATCAAACTCGCTCACCGTCAATGTCGCCTATCAAATTGATCAGTTATCGATTTTAATGACGCTCATTGTAACCGGAGTTGGATTTTTAATTCATATTTATTCCATCGGTTATATGCATAACGACACTGGCTTCTGGCGTTTCTTTGCCTATATGAACCTCTTTATCTTTGCGATGCTAAATCTTGTACTTGCTGATAATTTCCTGCTCATGTTCCTCGGTTGGGAAGGCGTTGGGCTTTGCTCCTATTTGCTCATCGGATTTTGGTACGAAAAGAAATTCACAGGCGACGCAGCAAAAAAAGCATTCATCGTCAATCGCGTCGGCGACTTTGGATTCATTCTCGGTATGCTATTGATCTTTTCCACATTTGGCAGTTTAAACTTCAGTACAGTATTTAACTCAGCGTCGCTGCTATCGGTAGGGAACACAACTGCTTTATGGATTACGATGCTGCTATTCATAGGCGCGATGGGTAAATCAGCGCAGATTCCTTTGTATGTCTGGTTGCCTGATGCCATGGCTGGTCCCACGCCGGTAAGCGCATTGATACATGCCGCAACTATGGTAACGGCTGGTGTATATATGGTTGCACGCTGCTCAATTCTTTTTGCACTTGCTCCGGTGACGATGGAATTTATAGCAATCGTAGGTGCAGTAACGGCAGTTTTCGCGGCGACAATCGGATTGGTGCAGAACGATATCAAGAAGATTCTTGCGTATTCCACAATCAGCCAGCTTGGATATATGTTTCTTGCAATGGGTGTGGCGGCATTCAGCGCTGGCATATTTCATTTGATGACTCATGCATTTTTCAAAGCGCTCCTCTTCCTTGGTTCCGGTGCCGTCATCCATGCAATGCACGATGAACAGGATATTCAAAAGATGGGCGGATTGAAAAAATACTTACCGGTTACGTATAAAACATTTCTCATTGGCGCGATTGCGATTGCCGGCATTCCGCCATTTGCCGGATTTTTTAGCAAAGATGAAATACTCTGGAGGGCGTTTAGCAGCGAGCAAGGGTCTCCGGTACTATGGCTACTCGGCGTATTTGGAGCAGCAATGACGGCGTTCTATATGTTCCGACTGGTGACTCTTACATTTGAAGGCGAGAAGCGATTCGATCCTCATCGAGTGCATCCGCATGAAGCACCAAAGACAATGACTATGCCACTAATTATTCTTGCTATTTTGTCGATAGTAGGAGGGTTTGTCGGTATTCCGCATGCAAGCGTCATCGAGAATTGGCTTGAACCCGTCTTCTCTCCGGCTCAATATAAATTGCTTTCCGGTGAACATACTGGCGGATTGATGGAATATCTGTTGATGTTTGTCTCAGTTGCAATCGCTGTTTCCGGCACCTATGCGGCACGTTGGATATATCTACAGCGTGCAGAACTTGCTGTGTCTCTTGCGAGACGGTACCCTCGGATCTATCGGACGTTGCTCAACAAATATTATGTGGATGAAATATATGATGCAGTGGTTGTCGCTCCTACGGTGAAAATATCAAATGATATACTCTGGAAGGCAATTGACGTTACAATGATTGATGGATCAGTTAATGGCTCGGCGAAAATTATCAACGGTATTGGTAAAATCCTACGGAAAATTCAAACTGGTATAGCGCAGTCGTATGCAGTAGTGTTTATCGGGGGTATTCTCTTTGTGATTACGTGGCTGTTATTGAGGTAACGAAAAATGGGATTGATGTGATGATTTCTGAATTCATCTTGACGGCAGTAATATTTCTTCCGCTGATCTTTGCTATCGTCGTCCTCTTTCTTCCGAAAGAAAACGAACGAATCATCAAACTGATTGGATTTGTAGGGACGGCATTGACCTTCCTTGTTTCGCTCGTTCTTTATTTCGGATTTGATGCAGCCATTTTTGGATTTCAATTCCAACAAAAAAATATCTGGATAAGCAGTTTGAATATCGGCTATCATGTTGGCATTGATGGGATGTCGCTCTTGCTGATTCTCCTGACAACATTTCTGACACCGCTGGCACTCTTGGGTACGTGGAATTCTATTCAGCAGCAGATTAAGAATTATACAGCGATGGTGCTATTGCTGGAAGTTGGGATGATCGGAGTTTTTGCATCGCTCGATTTGTTCCTCTTCTATATTTTTTGGGAAGCAATGCTTATACCGATGTACTTTATTATCGGAATTTGGGGCGGACAAAACCGCATTTACGCGGCTGTAAAATTCTTTCTCTATACATTGTTTGGTAGTGTGTTGATGCTTGTTGCGATTATTTCTCTTGGGTATTTTGCTTCGACTGTTCCCGGTGGGCTATTCACGACTGATTTGCTTGATCTCTATCATGTTGCACCGATGCTCCCGGTTAACATGCAAATGTGGATGTTCGCGGCGTTCGGCTTGAGTTTTGCCATCAAAGTGCCGCTGTGGCCGCTGCATACGTGGCTACCCGACGCTCACGTCGAAGCACCGACGGCTGGCAGTGTTATTCTTGCCGGTGTATTATTGAAGATGGGTACGTACGGTTTTATCCGTTTCAACTTACCGCTCTTTGCCGATGCATCGCTGCGTGCCATACCACTTATGTGCACACTCGCTGTCATCGGAATCGTATATGGCGCTTTAGTAGCAATGGTGCAAACCGATATCAAGAAACTTGTTGCGTATTCGTCTGTCTCACACCTGGGATTTGTGATGCTCGGAATATTTTCGATGACCGAAGAAGGATTGCAAGGCGCAATCATTCAAATGGTTAACCACGGGCTTTCGACAGGTGCACTCTTCTTGCTTGTCGGCATGCTGTACGATCGAACACACACACGATTAATTGTAGATTATGGCGGGGTAGCGAAGCTGATGCCGATCTTCGCAACCTTTTTCATGATTATTTCCTTTTCGTCTATTGGCTTACCCGGATTGAATGGCTTCATTGGTGAATTCTTGATTATGATAGGATCGTTCAAATCAACTTTGATAGATAATCGAGTATTTACCGGAATCGCTGGACTTGGTATTATATTTTCGGCTGTATATATGTTGTGGATGTATCAACGAGTGATGTTTGGACCTGCACACCAAGATGGTCTTTATGGCGGACATCATCTTACCGATTTGACAAAACGAGAAATTGCCGTGCTCGTTCCGATTGTGCTTTTTATCGTGTGGATTGGTATTTATCCTAAACCATTTCTTAGTAAATCAGCTAAATTAGTAAAACACACCGTCGAGCAGATGGAAAGCGTGAAGCATGGATCGCAGGTACGATTCCTTGGTTATGTACAATTACAATCCGGAAAAAAATAATTGAAATCACAAACTAAAAATCTTGTCTGGAAATTTGCCATTATCGCTGTTGGTGTGATGGCGTTGTATAATTTTTTCGGGAATTATCTAACAGCTGTAGAAGTGATACCTGTGAACGCGTGGTTTATAGCACCGTTCCTTTTATTGCTCCTATCAATTGCTGTTATGCCGTTTATCGACAGGCAATGGTGGGAAAAAAATTATCCACATGTTGCGTTCACTCTGGGATTCGTTGTCGTTTTCTATTACACATTTTCGCTCCACAACACTCCGCGGCTTTTTCTGACATCGTATGAATATATAAGTTTCATATCGCTCATCGGATCGTTGTTCGTTGTATCTGGCGGAATCCATGTACGATTACGCGGAAAATCAACACCGAAAGGAAACGTCGCATTGCTCGCCACCGGCGCAGTCATTGCAAATATTCTTGGCACAACCGGTGCGTCGATGTTGTTGATTCGTCCTTTTTTACGGATTAATAAGTACCGCATCAAGGGTTATCATGTTGTTTTTTTTATTTTTCTCGTAAGCAACATTGGCGGTGCTTTAACGCCGATTGGCGACCCGCCATTGTTTCTTGGATTTCTAAAAGGTGTTCCTTTTTTCTGGATAATCACTCGTGTCTCCACCATTTGGATTATGACGGTCGGAATGATCCTGATTGTCTTTTATGTGATGGATGTGTATAACTTTCGGAAGGAATCGATCAAGGTAAAGAAAGCAGCTGCTGCTGAGATAGACGAGCCGGAAGTATCTGGACTGCATAACATCGTATTTCTTCTCATTATTATTGCGGCGGTGTTCATAGAATCACCTGCACCATTGATGCTGCGTGAAGTTATTATGTGGAGCGCGGCACTTGCTTCGTTCCTGACAACAAAGAAAGAAATTCACGAGAAGAATAATTTTAACTTTGTACCGCTAAAAGAAGTAGCAATATTGTTTGCTGGAATTTTTTCAACGATGATTCCGGCGCTTGACTGGTTGGAATTGAATGCGGCAAGCATTGGCATTGTAACGCCGGGACAATATTTTTGGGGATCAGGAATATTGTCAAGTGTACTCGACAATGCACCTACATATTTGAATTTTCTAACAGCAGCGTTCGGATTACACGGAGCGAATGTGGACAATGTGCAGCATATGAACCTAGTGCTTGGTCTGACAACTCCATCTGCGGCTGGTTTACCGAATCCGCTGCAAGCTGGAGCCAAGGTGATTACATCGCAAACGTGGCGCTATGTGCAGGCAATTTCAATAGGTGCAGTGTTCTTTGGCGCAATCACATATATTGGCAATGGGCCGAATTTTATGGTGAAGTCAATAGCTGAACAATCTGGAGTTCAGTGCCCAAGTTTCTTTGGTTATATTATAAAATATTCATTGCCAATTCTAATTCCAATATTTGCATGTATCTGGTATCTCTTTTTCCGCGTGTAATTGTTTTCTGTGAAATTATGATATGAACATTTATTTAAGTGATATCCTTTCCAACGCACCTATGATGATCGTGACGGTGACGGCACTTGTGGTTATGATCGTGGAAGCTACACACCGAACCAAACCGATTATAACTTCGTACGTCAGCTTAGCTGGATTGGTGATAGCGGCACTATTCGCTGTTTCAAATCTCGCTGGTGAAGGACAAAGTTTTGGCGAGATGGTTCGCCACGGCGGTTATGCAAATTTCTTCGGTACGTTATTTTGCGTTGTTGCAATTATGACAGTCATCCTTTCGCGCGATTATTTTGAACAGCAGAAGTATCATCGTGGAGAATTCTACATCCTCCTGCTTTTTACCACAGTCGGTATGATGTTGATTGCTTCTGCAAATGATCTCATCATTCTTTTTCTCGGAATCGAATTAATGTCGGTATGTTTATATGTACTGGCAGGATTCATTCGTACCAAGGAACGTGCAAATGAGGCAGCGTTGAAGTACTTCCTACTCGGTGCGTTCTCAACCGGATTTCTCCTCTATGGCATTGCTCTTATCTACGGCGCGGTTGGTACAACAAATCTTCTCATGATTCAAAACTTGTTCGCTGTTGTATCGAATAATCCTTTGTTTGTCATCGGTGCCGGTCTGCTCATAATTGGGTTAGCGTTTAAAGTGGGGGCAGTACCGTTCCACATGTGGGTGCCGGATGTATACGAAGGCGCTCCGACAACAGTGACGGCTTTTATGTCGACAGGAGTGAAGGCAGCGGCATTTGCAGCGTTCATCACCGTGTTCATCCGCACATTTGATTTTCTTGGCGGACGAGTAAATGAACTCATCGCTCTTCTTGCAGCGGCATCAATGATTCTTGGCAACATTGTCGCGATTGCACAAACTAACATCAAACGCATGCTGGCATATTCAAGCATCGCGCATGCCGGATATATGCTCTCTGGTATCGCCGCCGGTACGCTCGATGGACAAGTGGGTGTGATGTTTTATCTTGTTGCTTATACATTGATGAATTTTGGTGCTTTCGCCATCGTCAGTTTTGTGGAACGAAAAGATGATAAAAATCTTTTGCTCGATGATTACATAGGATTAAGCCGGCAGCAGCCGTTCTTGGCTTTCCTTATGGCTGTTTTTATGTTTGCGTTGGCTGGAGTTCCGCCGTTCGCTGGATTCTTCGGCAAGTATTATGTCTTCTTTGCCGCAATCAAATCACAAATGACATGGCTGGCGATTATCGGCGTACTTGCGAGTCTTGTGTCTGCATATTATTATTTACGTGTTGTGGTATTGATGTATTTCCGGGAAGGGCATGCTGATGTTGTATCCAAACCATCGCGGACGGCATTGGCGGTAGTGGTGGTATGTGCAGTTGCTGTGCTCGTGCTTGGACTGTTTCCTTCGTTCATCATTCAAGTTGCTCAACGTTTCTTTTAATTCACGAGACGGAGTTTTCTTATGCAGCGTGTAGTTTCAGCTGAAGAAATGCGATGGTGCGATGAAACCACCGTCAATACATATGGCGTTCCTGGAATGCTATTGATGGAGAATGCAGGGCGCGGCGTTGTTGAAGTTATCAAGGACCAATATCCCACACTTCAATCCAAAAAAATTCTTGTTGTTTGCGGAAAAGGAAATAATGGCGGGGATGGATTTGTTATTGCACGACTGCTTTCAAATTCATGCGCAATGATAAATGTACTGTTGATGGCATCATCGTCTGAATTGAAGGGAGATGCAAAGAAGAATTTTGTAATCCTGCAAAAGTTTGCTAAGAAATCATCTCGTCAAATTAAGCTTTATCGATATTCAAAAAAACTTCTCATGTCTCTTTCAAAACCAGATATTATTGTGGACGCAATGTTTGGTACCGGTTTTGCTGGCTCTGTCCGCAAACCATTTGCGGACGTTATTGATTGGATGAATAATCAAGGATCGCAGATTGTTGCTGTGGATATTCCTTCCGGTGTAAACGGAACAACCGGAGTAGTTGAGAATTACGGAGTGCGAGCCAAAATAACGGTGACATTCGGGTCTATCAAATCCGGATTGCTCTGTAATCAAGGACGTGAGTTGGTTGGTTCTGTATATTGTATAGATATCGGAATTCCATACTCGATCACAGAAGATAAACGAATGCGCACTTTTCTTGTTGAACAAGTAGATGTGCGCCGGATTATTCCGAAGAGATCGATGCACGCGCATAAGTACAGTGTCGGTAAAGTGCTGGTGCTTGCGGGTTCAAAAGGATTGACCGGAGCGGCAGCCTTATGCAGTACTTCCGCAATGCGGGCGGGTGCCGGTGCAGTTGTGCTCGGAATACCAGAGCCGGTCTACCCAATACTTGCACGCAAGCTGACGGAAGTGATGACGTTTCCACTTCCGGCAACGGGTGATGGAACATTAAGTCTTGACGCGCTTAATGGAATTCGCGCAAAACTCTCCTGGGCGGATGTGTTGATGCTCGGTCCCGGATTATCTCAAAATCTTGAAACACAGCAATTAATTCTCAAACTCCTGCTTGAGTATCGCGGAAAAGTGCTGGTTGATGCCGATGGATTAAATGCGATCGCTGCGCATGGGATTTCTAAGCTTCGTTCAACACGAGCGCAATTTATTCTGACGCCGCATGTTGGAGAATTCTCGCGTCTTACAGGATTGCCATCGGTCGAAGTTGAACATCATCGTATAGAGGCGGCGCGTGTTTTAGCAAAGCAAATTGGCGCAACGGTCGTGCTTAAAGGTGTTCCAACTGTTACTGCATCAAAGGAAGGGAATTGTTACCTCAACTCGACAGGAAATCCCGGTATGGCAACTGCAGGTTCGGGTGACGTGCTCTCCGGAATTATTGCCGGCTTGTGGGCGCAAGGAATGTCGGATGTGGAAGCCGCTTATGCAGGTGTGTATCTCCACGGATTATCGGGAGACCTTGCTGCAAAGAAATTAGGAGAGCGAGGCCTCCTGGCAAATGATCTTATTGAATATTTACCTGCCGCGATGCAATTGATTTAAGCGGGGGTGTGGATGAAAAGGTTTGGCTATGCCTTTTCTACAGAAGCACAGCGATGGTTGCCGCTTTTTATGCTGCTTGAAATTCAAAGAAATAAAGTGTAGGGTTCTGGTAGTTAAAGAAGTGCTTACCAGGGCTCTTTCTTTATATTGGGGAACATTTCGAGAAGACAATTTCAAGATACGAAGGCAGAAAGCTATGTATAAATATCTACTATTTGTATTATTTTTGCTTACCGGATCCATTTTGAATGCACAACCTTCACCTGTCACAATTGTTTTGCCTCAAGATGGGTCAACGGCTGTAACAAGTCCAGTAAATTTTTTCTGGAGTAAATCTCCACTGGCTCTTGCCTATACAATACAAATATCTACAGATAACCTCTTTGGGTCGACAGTGGTTAACCAATCAATTTCAGATACAACTTATTCAACATCGATTCTCCAAATGTCCACTAAATATTATTGGAGAGTGAGAGCAGAAAATACTGATGGTGCATCGAGTTGGGCTAATTCGATGTTTACCACTAAGTTGAATATACCATCTCTTTCAAATCCAGCTACTGGAGCTATTGATATAAATTTGAAGCCCACTCTTAGTTGGGCTAGTGAGTTGTCATCGGCAAAATATACATTGCAGCTATCACTGCAATCAGACTTTGAGATAATTGCGCAGAGCATTGATATAACTTCAACCACTGTCATTTTAGATTCGTTAAATCGGTCTACAACATATTATTGGAGAGTGAGGGCATATATTAATGGAGATACTACAGCGTATTCCAGTCCAAGAAATTTTCTAACCATACCATTCGTTCCAGTTGTTCCCAATCTATTATTTCCACTCAATGCTTCAACAAATATTCCAGTGAACGCAGTATTGCGTTGGTCGAATGTACAGAATGCAACATCATACAATCTTCAGGTAAGCATGAGCCCAATTTTCACTACTCTTCTCAAAGATAGTTCATTTACAGATACATTATATCGTCCGAGGCCGTTGTTTAATTCCAATACGCAATATTTCTGGCGTGTTAGTTCGACAAACGGTGCTGGAACAAGTAATTATTCTGGGACATATAGATATACAACCGGCACTGATACTAACAAAGCAAGGATTTCCTTTTCAAACATTAACTTAGGGACAGTTAATGCAGGGACAATTCAAGACGCAGTTGTATCAATTACCAACACAGGTACCAATGATTTGATAATATCTAGTCTCTCAAATCGACCCACAAACTGGACAGCAGTCAATACCGGCTTGACGAACATTGATATCCGTGCTCTTACTGTCTACGGCACAAATCTCTTTGCCGGGACTGATGGCGGTGGAGTGTTTCTTTCCACCAATAACGGCATAAGCTGGAGCACAGTTAATACTGGCTTGACGAACACTTATGTCGGTGCTCTTACCGTCTCCGGTACGAATCTCTTTGCCGGGACACAGGGAGGCGTCTTTCTTTCCACCGATAATGGCACAAGCTGGAATCAAGTCAATACCGGCTTGACATACTCTTCGGTCCGTGCTCTTGCCGTATCCGGCACGAATCTCTTTGCCGGAGGTGATGCTGGCGTTTTCCTTTCCACAAACAATGGCACAAGCTGGACTGTGGTCAATACAGGCTTGACGGATAGTACTGTCCGTGCTCTTGAAGTCTCCGGTACGAATCTCTTTGTCGGTACTTGGGGCGGCGTTTTTTTTTCCACAAACAATGGCACAAGCTGGAGTACAATTAATGCTGGCTTAACGGACAATGCCCTTTTTGTCTATGCTTTTGCCGTCACAGGTGTGAATCTCTTTGCTGGGACTTGGGGCGGCGTTTTTCTTTCCACAAACAATGGCTCAAGCTGGACTGCAGTCAATACCGAACATGTCTGGTCTCTTGCTGTTTCAGGTACGAATCTCTTTGCTGGAACTTGGAACGGCATTTTTGAGTCAATCTGCCCATTACCAAGTATATCTACGTCAATCATTAGTCCTGGCGCATCTACAAATGCTTATATCCATATTAGTTCAATACCGGTTGGAGGTATGAATGGTAAAATAATTGTTGTCAGCAATGCGCCTTCTTCACCCGATACAATCACACTAATTGGGTATGGAGTTCTAACAGATGTAAAAGAAAATGCTGAGATTCCAAAAGGATATGCACTGTCGCAAAATTATCCGAATCCTTTTAATCCATCAACAACTATTTCATTTAGTCTTCCATCTAAATCGTTTGTATCGCTGAAAGTATTTGATTTGATAGGAAGAGATGTGGCAACCATTGTCTCTGAAGAAATGTCGGCAGGAAGTTACTCGAAACAATGGAATGCAGTAAATATGTCGAGCGGAATTTACTTTTATCGTTTGCAGGTCGGCTCATTTACTGAAACAAAGAAACTTGTTTTGCTTAGATGAAAGAATTAGAATTTAACCGAGCGATTCAAGAATAAACTATGGATAATTCGCAGCAACTCTATGGCTATTGGAGGGATCAGCACTCATTTTTTGACGACTTAGTTACAATGCTGATGACCCTTTCTTCATATATGTTTACACTCCATTGCACTATATCGAGCAATAATCCTCGTGAATTCAGTGAGCGGACACTTCAAGAATGGATAAGCTACATTCGCCCACTAAAAGATTTTGAATTCCCGTTCACACTAGAAGAAGTCTCCAAAAGATCATTTCTTGTGTTCTATCCTGCAGCGATAATCCATCACATCGCTTTGAATGGATGGCCAGATGTAGTCGAGTATCGCTCATTGGGAGGAAACGATACTCCATCGAACTTTTCCGTTAGCTCAAATGAAAATCGACATATCTTGAGTCGAATCGTCGGTGCTTCATTTGTCAACTATTACTCCTCCCAAGAAGATAACATCAAATCAAAGTATGGTGAAGCTATCGAAATCTGGCCACAGCAAATAAATTTCGCACGGCTAGTACGAAACGGATTTGCACATGGTGGATTATTTCACATTTTAAACCAAAAAGCTGCCAACATTGTTTGGCGAATTTGGAACATTGGTCCTCAACAAAACGGCAAATCAGTTCTTTTTGGAACCGATGGGTTAGGAATCGGTGATCTAATTCGGCTCATGGAGGATGTTGATACCTCTCTTCGCTAATTTGATGTACTGTCGAATGTCAGGAATCCCGCTTTGTAGGATTGACATCACTAGCCAGCTAAATTAAATTGAGACACTACCTCTCTGTTAAATCATTTGACAACCCCCCATTTTCTGGCTATTATTATTTAAAGAATTAGAAAAATATTTCTTGCTTGGAACATAGAGAATCGTTAAGGCAACTGGGCAGCAAAAACTGATTGGGTTTGGGAACGATATTAATTAACTATAATCTGGATGGATGTTATGATAATAAATAAATATACAATTCTTCTCAACATCGTTATCCTTCTTGCCGCTCTCACGGTAAGTGTGCTTCAGAGTCAAGTACTGGATACAGCGAATACCTCGAAAGCATCTTATGTGATAACCGGAAATGCTCAGCGCCCGGAAAGCCCGGCTTGGGTGGATAACGCGGTCTTCTATCAAATTTATCCTCAAACATTTTACGATGCGAATGGTGATGGAGTCGGGGACTTGCAGGGAATTATTGAGAAGTTGGATTATTTAAAAAGCCTGGGCATCGGTGCAATCTGGCTCAACCCGTTCTATGAATCTCCATTCCGCGATGCCGGATACGACGTGACCGATTTTTATAAAGTAGCGCCCCGGTACGGAACAAATGAAGATGCGAAACGACTTTTTGCCGAAGTACACAAGCGAGGGATGCATGTCATCATCGATTATGTCCCAAGCTATACCAGTATCGATCACCCGTGGTTCAAAGCATCGTGCGATCCCAAACCGAACAAATACACTAACTGGTACGTTTGGACAGGCAGCACGTGGTTTGCTGGAATGGAAAAATATCGCAGCAACTTCATCCAGGGCTATTGCGAACGTGACGGTATGTTCATGAATAATTTCTTCTGGCATCAGCCCGCATTGAATTATGGTTATGCGCATCCAGATCCGCAGCAGCCGTGGCAGCTTCCCACCAACCATCCCGATGTGATGGCATTGAAGGAAGAAATGAAAAATGTTATGCGCTTCTGGCTCAATATGGGGTGCGATGGTTTTAGAATTGACATGGCTGGCTCGCTGGTGAAAAATGATGATGGCTCAGAAACCAGTAAATACTGGAAGACCGTACGCGAATTTCTCGATAAAGAATATCCGGGTACCTTCACGGTGGCGGAATGGTCCTACCCGAAAGATGCGGTGAAAGGCGGCTTCAATGCCGATTTCTTCCACTGGTTCAATGGCTACGATGATCTGTTCCAAAAAGAGAAGACACGAAATTCGAATCATGACGGCCATAGCTTTTTTGATTCAGAGGGAAAGGGAAACATTTCCAACTTTATCAAGCTCTATCTGGATCAATACTATGGGAGCAAGGATAAAGGATATATTTCTGTTCCCTTTGGCAATCATGATTTAGTGAGAATTAAAAATAACGGCAGAACCGATAAAGATATAGCGGTAATTTTTGCCTTCATGCTCACGCTTCCCGGAACACCTTTTATGTATTACGGCGACGAGATCGGTATGAGACAGTTGGAAGGATTGCCGCACATCGAAGGAAGTTATATGGGGCGTGCAGGCGACCGGACGCCGATGCAATGGACTAATGGAATTAATAAAGGATTTTCAACTGTGAGTCCGGAGAAATTGTACCGGGCCGTGGATACAGCAGCAGGAGCTCCTGATGTTGCGGCACAGGAAAAAGATAAACGATCGCTGCTTAATAAAGTGAAAGAGTTGATTCAACTGCACAACACAGAGCCGGCACTTCTTGCGTATGCTGAATTCGTGCCTGTCTGTGCAGAAAAAGATACCTATCCCTTTGCATATATCCGGGCAAAAGGAAAAGAACGGTTGTTGGTTGTTATTAATCCGGCAAACCGGGAAGTGCGCACATCGTTTGCACTGTCGTATAAGAGTCAGAAACCAAAACTGATTTCTGGTGAAGGAACTATATCGCTAAAGGAGAATTCTGTTTCGATCGAAATGAATCCGGTCAGTTATGCCGTCTTCCGAATAAATGAAGTGAAGTAGGAGAATGGTATTTTATATAATTCTTATTTACAAAAGCACATGAAAAAATTTCGACGTTTTAATTTTATAAGGATACATCTTTATGGATCAGTCCTATTCTTTTCGACAACTAAAGATTGTCGGCATATTCTTGATCGTCATGCAGGCAATCTGCTTTGGCCAGAGTAGTACGATGAATCCTTCAGGTTTTAAACTTCATCGCGGCGTCAATCTCAGCCACTGGCTTTCCCAAAACTTCGGCTGGTCACCGAAGGAAACATTTATAACGGAACAGGATATCAAATTCATTGACAGCATTGGGTATGACCATGTCCGGATTCCCATTGATGAAGCCGAGCTTTGGGATACTACCGGAAAACCGATTGATGAATCCTTTGCCTATCTCACCGGCTGTCTGAATTGGTGTGCCAAGTACAATCTGCGTGCCATTGTGGATTTGCACATTATCCGCTCTCATTATTTCAATGCTGTCAACGAAGGAGGTACGAATTCCCTTTGGACCGACACGAACGCACAGAATACATTCCTGCTTCTCTGGAGCGATTTGTCGACACGCTTGAAACACTATCCGGTTTCTATGGTTGCGTATGAACTGATGAATGAACCAGTTGCCGAAAACCCAGAGGATTGGAATAAGTTGATCGAGAAAGCTGTGAAAGTAGTACGTGCACTGGAACCACAGCGGGTACTACTGATTGGTTCAAACAGGTGGCAAACGCCGGGCACATTTCCGCAGCTGAAAATTCCCATGCACGAACCTAATATCATCTTGAGCCTGCATACTTATTCTCCCATTTTTTTTACACATCACTTAGCAAACTGGGTGAAGTTTAAAGGATATGAGGGTCCGGTGCACTACCCGGGACAAGTTGTTGCCGATGCAGATTATAATACATTTGTAAAGAAAGATTCTGGACTGGTTCAGGTGATGAAGAACTCCAGGGAAATATGGAACAAACAGAAGCTCGCTGAAGAACTATTGCCAGCGATCAAACGAGCAAAGGAACTTGGCCTGCAGTTGTATTGCGGTGAATTCGGCTGTCTACCGCATGTCAATCGGAACGAACGACTGTCGTACTACCGCGATCTGATCTCGGTTTTTGATGAGAACCATATTGCGTATTGCAATTGGGAATATAAAGGGGATTTTGGTATTTATTTATTCGATTTCGAAAAGAAAGTGTCGCATGCTCCGGATGTTGATCTTATTCGTATTTTGATGAAGAAGTAAAATCAATATCTCAAACTGTTATGGATTCAGAATCCTCGTCGTTAAACCATTTGACAACCGTTCATTTTCTGTCTATATTTTGTTAGAAGAAATTGAAATAATCTCTTATTCAGCCGCAGGAACTCTCTTCTGCGGTTTTTTATTAGCTGGGTGCATTTGAAATTTAAACGCATTGCACAAGACGGTAAAGCTCGTGCCGGGGTACTTGAAACTGACCATGGTGTGATTGAAACGCCTATTTATATGCCGGTTGGAACGCAAGGAACCGTTAAGGCAACGGAACAACGCGAACTGATCGAGCTTGGCGCGCAAATCATTCTTGGCAACACGTATCATCTGTATCTGCGTCCCGGAATGGATGTTATTGAGCAGGCTGGCGGTTTACACCGCTTTATAAATTGGCAGAAACCAATTTTGACTGACAGCGGCGGGTTTCAGGTATTTAGTCTAACTGCCTTACGGGATATTGCTGATCACGGTGTAACGTTTCGTTCGCATCTCGATGGTTCGCCGCATATTTTTACGCCGGAGAGTGTTATTCAGATTGAGCGACAGCTTGGTTCTGATATTATGATGGTGTTCGATGAATGTACACCATATCCTTGCGAATTTGAATACGTAAAAAAATCGAACGAGATGACTGTACGCTGGGCAGAACGCTGCAAAAGAGCGGCAGAAAAACAGCCTGCTCTTTATGGACATTCGCAAGCGCTCTTTGGAATTGTGCAAGGAAGTGTGTATCCGGAAATCCGCGAGATGAGCGCACGCGCCTTGATTCAATTAGAATTTGATGGTTACGCCATTGGTGGGCTGGCGGTTGGTGAGCCGGTGGAAGAAATGTATAAGATTACGGAATTTACAGAACAATTTCTTCCAGATGATAAACCGCGGTACTTAATGGGGGTTGGAACACCAGAGAATATTTTAGAATCAATTGAACGCGGTGTGGATATGTTCGATTGCGTGATTCCAACAAGGAACGGCAGGAACGGAATGCTATGGACGCACAACGGAACCATGAACATCCGCAACGCACAATATAAAACCGACTTCACGCCGGTTGATGCAGAGTGTGATTGTTACACCTGCCGTACATTTTCGCGTTCATATTTACGTCATCTGTTTGTCACAAAAGAAATTTTGGCGCTGCAATTAGCATCAATCCACAACCTTGCGCTCTTTTTATGGATAGCACGAGAAGCACGGAAAGCAATTTTAGCAAAACGCTTCACAGGATGGAAAGCGATGATGCTTGCAAGATTTCAAGTATCGTCAGCAATAGTTGAACAAACATTAATATCATAAACATAACAGGAGGATACAGTGCTACATTATTTCACACTTCTCATGGGTCAACCGAATCAAGGGGAGGGCCCCGGCTTGATGTCAAATATTATACTTTTCGGCTCCATTATTCTGATTTTCTATTTTATGATTATTCGCCCACAGCAGAAACGTACTAAAGAACGCCAGAAGCTTATTGAAAGCATGAAGAAAGGTGACAAAGTTATCACCTCAGGCGGTATGTATGGCACAGTTGCCGGATTGGATGAGAAGACTGTGCTCGTTGAGATAGCTGATAAGATAAAAGTGAAATTAGACCGGAGCGCTATTGCCACAATTATTTCGGACTCTGTACCGGAAATAAAATAACCGAAAAACAAATGGCAGAAGAACAATTCCATACGATTGAAGAAGCGATTGAAGATTTCCGGAATGGAAAAATCTTAATTGTTGTAGACGATGAAGATCGTGAAAATGAAGGGGACTTTGTTCTTGCAGCAGAGAAGGTAACTCCAGAAGCGATCAATTTCTTCGTGAAGGAGGGGCGTGGAGTTGTTTGCGCACCGCTTACAACAGAGCGTGCAAAGGAATTGAACCTTGATCTGATGGTGGAAGCGAATACCTCACTTCATGAGACACCATTCACTGTTTCAATCGATTATCTGCATGGAACAACCACTGGTGTATCCGTAGGGGATCGATCTGTGACAGTAAGTGCACTCACTGATCCGAAAGCTCAAGCGCAGGATTTTGCTAGGCCTGGGCATATTTTTCCGTTACGTGCGATGGAGGGCGGTGTGTTACGCCGCGCCGGACATACAGAAGCGGTTGTGGATCTCTGTAAACTTTCTGGTTTAATTCCGGTTGGAGTTCTGTGCGAAATTCTTGCTGAAGATGGCACAATGGCACGTGTTCCGCAATTGTTGAAAATTGCCGAAAAATTCAATTTAAAAATTATCACCGTACGGGCGCTGATTGAATACAGAATACGGCGTGACAAACTTGTCCAACGCGTAGTCTCAACCAATCTGCCGTCGAAGTATGGGAAGTTTCGCATTAATCTTTATAAAAGCCAGACAGACAACAAAGAGCATATTGCATTGGTGAAGGGAAAAATTTCTCCGGAGATTCCAACACTCGTGCGTGTTCACTCTGAATGTTTGACAGGTGATGTCTTCGGTTCGCTTAGATGTGATTGTAATGCACAATTGGTTGCTTCAATGGAGCTGATAGAAAAAGAAGGATGCGGCATTGTTCTCTATATGCGACAAGAAGGACGTGGTATCGGGTTGTCAAATAAACTTAAAGCGTACAGTCTGCAGGATGATGGCCTCGACACAGTTGAGGCGAATGAAAAACTTGGCTTCCGCGCAGACCTGCGAGATTATGGAATCGGAGCGCAGATTCTTCGCGATCTCGGTGTCGGGAAGATGCGCTTGCTTACGAACAATCCCAAAAAAATTATTGGGCTGACCGGATATGGATTAGAAATTATAGAGCGCGTACCGTTGGAGATTAATCCAAATCTATACAATGAACGGTACCTAAAAACTAAACGCGATAAACTTGGTCATTTAATTTTAATAGAACCCAAAAATTCAGTTAAAGGGAAGAAGAATTAGAAAGTAAAATTATTCTTGCGTCTATCTAATTAATCTCATACTTTGATTTTAGAATAGCACAGCCACCATCCTAGAAGATGATGGCTTTTATTTTTGCACTTGCCCTTCAGATACGTTTGGCTGAAGGGATTTTTTTCGGTCGAAGGAAGTTGATATGGGAGAAAATAATAACGGCAAAGTATATTTAACACGTGAGAAACTCACAGAGCTTGAGCATGAGCTGCGAGAAATGAAAACGATTGGTCGTGCAGATATGGCGGCAAAGATTGCTGAGGCGCGCGGGTATGGAGACTTGAGTGAAAACGCGGAGTACGATGCCGCAAAAGAAGCACAACAGCACCTCGAACTCCGAATAGCTAAATTAGAGGAAACACTTTCGCGTACGCAAATCATTGATACTAAAAATTTGCAGACTGATAAAGTATATATTCTCTCGCTTGTTAAAATTCAGGATCAGCGGACAAAACAAACTATTGAGTACCGGCTTGTTGCACCTGAAGAAGCCGACTTTGAGAAGAATAAAATCTCCGTTACCTCGCCAATAGGTAGTGGATTGCTTGGGAAAAAAACGGGCGAGACCGTAAAAATCAAAGTGCCTGCTGGCATGCTAGAGTATAAGATTATTGAAATTGGTCGATAGAAGATTTATATAGCGAAAAATGATGCCATGTATTCGCGTAAATTCTCTGATTGCTATTTACGTTAGTTCTTCAATGTTTGTGTAAATTAAATTATGCCACAGAATTTGGAACTGAAATCGCGTATCTCATCGGTGTCAGAGGCAGATCGTATTGCGCACCGCCTCAATGCACAAGGGAAAGGCATTTTACAACAGCGTGATATTTACTACAAGGTTTCTTGTGGACGGCTTAAGCTCCGAATCATTAACAACCGTTCTGCAGAACTAATCTTTTACAATCGTGTGAATAAAAAAGGAAGCCGATACTCCGATTACTTCGTGCTTCCTGTTTTAGATGCGAAGCTGACAAACGAACTTTGTACGACTGCATTTGGACAAAAGGTAGTGGTGGAAAAGAAACGCAGACTTTATCTCTATAAAAATGCCCGTATTCATATTGATGAAGTGCGCGGACTTGGAACGTTTATTGAATTTGAAGTAATAGTGAGGTATGGAAAATTACAAGCGCAAAAGCTGCTGAAAGTACTCGCCACGGAATTCGATATTAAGCGTGCTGCAATAGTTGCAGTTTCATATTCTGATTTAGTATTTATCGGAAAAAGAATTAAAAATATATAGTTGGTGTTCAATGATTTGCCTTTCTTTTTATTAGTGTAGAAAAAATCAATGAGAAAAAACTCTTGCGGAGTGTGGACGTTTTTGGTATATTAGTAAAGCTAATGCGGGAATAGCTCAGTTGGTAGAGCGCAACCTTGCCAAGGTTGAGGTCGCGGGTCCGAGCCCCGTTTCCCGCTCTGTCTCTAGAATGCACAGCAATCAGAGACACTCTTGACGAAACTGGAAGATTTCATTGCTTTGCGGCTTTAAGAGACATCAGGAGAAATCTTATCTAAGAATTTGCCCCGCTGCCATTTATCCCACCGGTCAGCGGGGTTTTTATTCTGAGTGATTTGGTGATTCGAATTTTATTGAAAATTAAGTTATCAAATTGAACTTTGAAAATGTGTTTGGCGCCGTACCCAAGTGGTAAGGGAGAGGTCTGCAAAACCTTTATGCAACGGTTCGAATCCGTTCGGCGCCTCAATAAAAAGGAAAAAGTCAAAAGATAAAAATTTTTGTACAATGCGATTTTTTTTCTTTTGCATTGATTTTGCCGGGATGGCGGAATTGGTAGACGCACAGGACTTAAAATCCTGTGTCCTGCAAAGGGCGTGCGGGTTCGAGTCCCGCTCTCGGCACAAATTACAAATATCAAATCCAGTTCCTGCTTAGTCATCAATCAAGATCATTCGTTGGTTTCTTCCATATAAATCTATTTAACCATCACAAGGGACATCTATGAAAACATTATTTCTTTTCATACTTGCATTAATCTTCTTGTTTATTCCATCATTTGCCAAACAACCCGCTGACTCCACAAGAGCAACTTCTGAACAAAACCAGAAGTTTGACCCGATGCGTGATGCCAAGAAAGACATACAGGATGCCGTCAGTCAGGCGAAAAATAATCACAAACGTATTCTTCTTGATGTTGGCGGTGAATGGTGCATCTGGTGTCATCGCCTCGATAGTCTATTTCTTCAAAACAAAGATCTTGCAGAGTATTTGAACAAGCATTATGTTGTTGTTAAGATTAATGTGAGTGATGAGAATAAAAATCAAAATTTTTTATCCAATTATCCTGAGGTAGCTGGGTACCCGCACCTCTTCGTGCTGGATAAAAACGGTAAGTTGTTACATTCACAAGATACAGGAGAATTAGAGTATCCAAAGAATTATCCTATTAAAGGGCATGATAAGAAAAAAGTATTTAACTTCTTAAAAAAGTGGGCAAAATAAGTTTTAATCTTCGAGAGGCAAATATGACATCAGTGGAACAGCGCAAAATGATTCAGAAGCTAAAATCAGTTGTTATGAAAATGAGTGCGGACGAGCGGCGAGCTTTTGAGATGATGGTAAAACGGGACCGTGACGACGAAGAACTTGATTCACTAACAATGACGAAATTGAAACAACTGCATGTAAAGTTTTTTCCGAAGCACTCTAAACAAGATCTTGAAGATGCATGGAATAAACTAAAAGATGGAAAATAATTAGGAAGAAAAAACACATGGAATACAGAGCCTTAGGGAAAACAGGAATTAAAATATCAGAAATTGGCTATGGAGCATGGGGAATTGGCGGTGCGATGTGGCAGGGTTCGAAAGATGATGAATCACTTCATGCTTTACATCGTGCAATCGATCTCGGTTTGAATTTTATCGACACGGCATTAGTGTATGGCGACGGGCATTCCGAAAACTTAGTCGGCAAGGTGATCAAAGAACAGAAGGAACGGATATATGTTACATCGAAGGTTCCACCAAAAAATCGCAAATGGCCTGCACTGCCGGGAACAGCCCTGCATGATACATTTCCTTTTGATTACATTATTAAATGCACTGAAATGAGTTTGAAGAACCTTGGCGTTGATACTATTGACGTTCAGCAATTTCACGTGTGGGATGACGCTTGGGTAATAGATACCGAATGGCAGGATGCAGTTGCCCAATTGAAGGAACAAGGGAAAATACGTTTTTTCGGAATGTCCCTTAATAATCACGAGCCGGATAATGCTCTAAAAGTTGCTGCAACCGGATTAGTTGATTCGTTTCAAGTTATCTACAATATTTTTGATCAGACACCAGAGAATAATCTCTTTCCACTGTGCCAGAAAAATAAAATAGGCATTATTGTGCGCGTGCCATTAGATGAAGGTGGATTGTCAGGAAATATTAATATGAACACAAAATTTCCCGAAGGCGATTTTCGTAACACTTATTTTCGAGACAATCGGAAACAACAAGTTGTCGAGCATGCTGATGCACTAAAGAAACTTCTCGGTAAGGAAGCTGCAAAATTACCCGAGCTTGCTCTTCGATTTTGTTTGCACCATCCCGCAGTTTCTACTGTCATTCCGGGAATGCGCAGCATTAAAAATGTTGAAGCAAACTGCATGCTTTCTGATGGAAGAAAATTAAGTGAATCTCTTATTGCTGAATTGCACAATCATAAATGGGAACGAGATTTCTATCGATAATGAAATGCGTTTACTATAAAATTGCATAGCGAACACTGCGTATAGCATGTCGCTCACTATTTCTTAATTGAAAGATGGAATCAGCGATGAAAATTTTTCCGTTGTTCTTATTGTTAATGTTAGTATCCTGTGTCTCAGATAAAAAGAAAATAAATATTTCTATATCTGAAGATGCTGCAATAATTGAGCATGAGATTACTGATTTTCATCAAGCGCTCAAACGAGCATATAACGGTGCTTCCATTAACACCGACAGCTTAATGGATAATTTCTTTGATAAGGATGTTTATTATGTGACCTACTGGGGAACGAGCGAGCCAATCGATTCTACAAAATCACGATTACGCCATGCATTGCCTGGAATTAAAGATTATGATAACCGGATAGAAAGTGTGAGCGTTAAAGTTTATGGCGACGGAGCATATGCTTTTTTTATCTTGCGTCAAAAGTACGCACTAAACGGAGTACTTATGGATGAATACCTACCAACGACATTTATTTTTGAGCGTCGTGATAATCATTGGGTTGTAGTGCATTCACAGCGTTCTGCTGATTTTCAAACCATTCAACAGCTCTTGGAAGTTGCACAACGACACTAAGGGCGGTTAGTTAATGGATTTATTCGAATGGTTTGAAGATAGAGTCTATTCCAAAACGCACAAAGCCCCTCCAATATTAACTGAAGGGGCTTCGTAGTAAATATGTTTAGAGGTTTAAAGTTCTTCTGACGCCGCACGTATAGTCCGACGAATTGCTTTTGCCTGCTTCATACGTTTCTTGACCGAAGGTTTCGTGAAAAATGCACGCTTCTTCACTTCTTTTAGAATGCCCGATCGTTCGTACTTCTTTTTAAACCGGCGTAACGCGCGGTCGATGGGTTCATTCTCACCTATAAGAATGCCGACCAAGAAATCACCTCCTTCGTTCAAGATTACATTTTTTATACAGCTTCGTTCTCAATTACTTCTTCTGCAATATTTTCTAACAGCTTCCGTTCACCAAGTTTCTCGAAAGCGACAACGATAGAATGAACTCCATTCGACATTTTATCTTTTCGAACGACTCTTCCCATGTCGTCAAAATCCGAGTGATAAATCTGTTCACCGACTGTGAATGTTTTTTCTTTGGAATACGAAGTGCATTGTTCGCGTTCAATAGCAACAACTTGACCCTTCTTCTTCGTCTGACTGGCAAGAGAAAGAGTTAACAAAGCTGTCTGTTTACACTTGCCACATCGATACCACATTTTTACTGTCTCAGCGTCGTTATTCTCGGTTGGTTGACTGCCAACAAATTCCATTTTTGTTTCCCGTCGGCAGTATGCACATTGATGCATAATATATTTTGTCTTTGCCATATTTGTTCCCTATAAAATCTTCTTGGGCACTACTTCAGATTGGCTAATTCAGGATATAATGATACAGGAGTACGCCAACTGCTTTAAAAAAGGTACGCAAAATTGGTGGGTAAGTCAAGCCGAAGAAAATTTTGACTTTTGGCCTTTTTTTGTTATACTTTACTCGCAATTGAATCACATTGAAGTAAAGGTTGAAGCTTTTGGCGGCAGAGAGTCAGCACCATAGATCAAAAAAGAACCGTTTCACCATTGTTTTGGTGCCGGATGAAGATACAAGAAAAGCGAAAAACTTTCGGTTTGCTCCTTGGCAATTTGTAACGGGATTAATAACATTTGCAATGATGGCAGCTGTGCTCGCAATTCTCATTCTCACTTATACTCCAGTAGGTGAGATCTTCCAATTTTCAAACCCAAGACTCGAAAATAAATATAGCAAAGAATTGATTTCGCTAAATCAGCGAATGACAAGTTTAATGGAACAACTTGTCGAATTGCGAACCTACAACATCAAGCTTCGGCGAGCAATGGGTGAAAATGTGACGATGTCCGATTCCGGAATTGTAAAAACTACACCTCGTACTGCTGAAATAGAAAAGAGTAAGGTGGGCAGAGCAGAACAGGTGGCTGCGAAAGTTCAGCCCATAATGAATCCAGAGCAGCAAGTGATATATACACGACCAATGAAGCTTGAAACAGATACAAGAATTGCGGTTTCATTCCCAGCGATCCTCCCGACAGAAGGATACATGACGAGAGGATTTGAACCAGAACACAATCATTTCGGTTTGGATATTGCTGGAAAAACGGGTAATTTAATTGTTTCAGCAGCAGATGGAAATATCGTTTTTTCTGGTTGGACCTACGATGATGGCTATATCGTAATTATTTCTCATGCGAGCGGTTTTATGAGCTTTTACAAACACAATCAATCGTTGTTGAAATCGTCAGGTTCGTTTGTGCATCGCGGCGAGCCGATTGCAACGCTTGGCAACTCTGGAACAACGAGCTCAGGTCCGCATCTACATTTTGAGATTTGGAAAGATGGAGTTCCAGTCGATCCATCTATTTATATGATAAATTTTTACCTCTAACATAAGGTGACAAGTGTCTACAAAATTTGATCCTATTAAAGAAATGAATATCATCGGCGCTGGAACGGTTGTCGATGGAAAAATTCGAAGTCAAGGAAATGTACGCGTTGACGGAAAGTTGATTGGCGATGTAACGGCAACCGAGTCACTTTCAATAGGATTAACCGGTGAGATTGAAGGAAATGTTACAGCAAAGAATGTTACTGTTGGCGGAAAAGTACGCGGCACTATCAGCGCTACAGAGAAAATTGTACTCGAAGGAAAATCGGTTGTCCGTGGCGATATAAGAGCCCTTCGTCTTATTATTGACGAGGGATCGATCTTTGATGGCAAAGTTTCAATGACCGAAAAAGTTCCAATGTACGAAGTGAAGCATTAATTTGGAATAAGTGCGGAGAACAGGGGGCACAAAATGGACTCTGAATCTCCAAATCGGCAAACGAATACAGAACACAAAAAAGAGAATGTACCAAGCTTCTCTCGAAATTTTACGCCGTTCCTGACAATGGGGTTCCAACTTGCTGCGGCAGTAGTATTTTTTCTTTTACTTGGTCATTGGATTGATAAAAAATTTGACATTGCACCGATCGGAAAACTTGTAGGTGTTGTAGTAGGAAGTACCGGCGGGTTTATAAAGTTCTTTAAGACGGTAGCATCAATAACAGCTGATGAAGAGAAACAACGAGCGAAGAACAAGCGTGAAAATTGATTGGTCGTTTTTGCGACTGGTAATTTTTTGTTTTGCAGGCGCTGCTTTATTGACATACTATCCGATTTCTGAATTTGCAACAACGGAGGTAATACACGGTATTATTGCTGGCGGCGTGATGAGTTTAATCAATTTATTGCTCGGGTATGCGGCGATTGAAATTTCGTATGAACGATCGCATACTACTTTCTTGAAATATGTATTGGGCGGAATGGTTGTTCGGTTAATGTTAATGTGGGGCGTGTTGCTGGTCCTCATTCGATTGTACCATTTTCATTCTGCCTCGTTGATGTTGTCGTTGCTTTTTTTCTATGTCATGAATTTAGTTCTGGAGATTTTTTATCTTCAGAAAAGAGTCACCTCAAAAAAATAGGATAGAAATCGTTGATCTTCGAATCTTCATTAGTAGCTGATACGCTCCAACACACTGCTCATACAGTTGTAGATACAATTGCAGCTGTACATGCTTCTGGCGGGCATGGCGAAGGATTTAACTTCATGCACTTGCTGGAGCATATGAAAAACTCGAACAGTGTTGAATTACCATTTATTCATCTTGCGCTGCCTCAGTTTGCACCGGTGCGTATTGGCGGTTTTACATTGGATCTTTCTATTACCAAACATGTTTTTTTCCTTCTTGTTGGCGGCATTTTACTTTTTATCGCATCTGTGTATGTAGCGCGATCATACAAGAAGAGTCTTGTTCCGCGAGGGTTTGTGAACTTGATAGAATTGATTATCGTTTTCCTCCGGGACGAAGTGGTTCTACCGAATATGGGACCAGCAGGACTCAAGTATATGCCGTATCTGCTTACGACATTTTTCTATATTCTTATTATGAATTTATCTGGGTTAGTGCCTTATGGTGCAACTGCTACTGGCAATATTATGGTTACAGCTGGACTTGCAATTATCGCATTCTTCATGATCCAAATTTCTGCCATAAAGGCTCAAGGTCTCAAACATTATTTTGCTCACTTAACAGGTGGAGCGCCTTGGTTCCTTTGGCTCATCATGATTCCAATTGAAATTCTTGGTTTATTCACAAAGCCATTTGCATTGTGTATGCGTCTATTTGCGAATATGACCGGTGGACATATTGTAATTCTTTCGCTTTTTGGTTTGATTTTTATGTTTCGTTCATTTGTTGTGGCGCCTGTGCCATTGTTGTTTGTTGTTGGAATTTATATGCTGGAACTATTTGTCGCCTTCTTACAAGCATACGTTTTCACAATGCTGACTTCGTTGTTTATGGGATTAGGTATGCAAGTAGAAAATCATGAAGAAAGTCACACTCATTAAAAAACAAGATCATTTTACACACACAATAAAAATCATTAGGAGGATTATTCAATGGAACCAAATGCAATAGCATATCTCGCCGCAGGATTTGGAGCTGGAATCGTTATATTGGGAGCAGCGTTCGGTATCGGTAAACTTGCCGCCGCCGCAATGGAAGCTAGTGGACGCCAGCCGGAAGTTGCTGCGGAAGTTCGTGTATCGATGTTGATTGCCGCAGCACTTATCGAAGGTGCAACCTTTTTTGCACTTGCGATTTGCATTCTTCTTGCATTAAAGTAGACTGAAGGAACATTGATCCATGGAATTACTATTTGATACTAATCCGGGGCTTATTGTCTGGACGATTATCTCCTTTCTTGTTTTGCTGATCGTGTTGGCAAAGTACGCTTGGAACCCGATCCTGAAAATGCTTGGAGACCGTGAAGGTCAAATTCGGACCGCTTTAGAACAAGCAGACCGCGCCCGGACGGAAACGGCAGAGATGATGAAGCAGAATGAAAAAAATCTTGCCCGTGTAGAAGAAGAATATCAAAAAATGATTCGCGAAGGCAGGGCGTTCGCTGAAAAAATTAAAGATGAAATTGTGGTAAAAGCAAAACAACAGGCACAACATGAATTGAAACAAGCGGCGGAAGAAATTCAGCGCAATGTTGAAGCTGCAAAGTTACAGCTTCGTTCTGAAGTTGCTGACCTTGCTATTAAGGCGACAGAAAAAATTCTGGAAGAGACATTAGACGAGAACAAGCAGAAAAAGCTTACGGATTCTGTCATCAATAAACTTCCAAAGAACTGACGGACAATGACAAATCTGCGAATAGCAAATCGATATGCTGAAGCTTTAATAACCACGGCTGAAGAATTGCATATACTCAAAAACGTAAGCGATGACCTCACTGTCATTCAGCATATCATTAAAGAGTCGCACGAGTTCCAACGTTTCTTAAAAAGTCCTGTCATCAAGAAGGAGAAGAAACAAGAGGTATTTAAAGCGACTTTCGGATCGTCGGTTCAACAACTTACATTTCATTTTTTGATTCTGCTCATTGAAAAAGGACGAGAAGATGCTCTTCCGAGTGTCATCGAAGCTTTTTTCCGATTGCAGGATGAAATGTTAGGTATGGTTCATGTCGACGTTAAAACAGCTGTGGAATTATCACAACAGCAGACGGAGCAGCTTAAACAACGATTTGAAGAATACTCGAAAAAGAAAGTACAAATCGACAAAAGTTTAGATAAACAACTGATCGGCGGCTTTATTGCTCGTATCGGAGATACAGTGTTCGATGGTAGTGTAAAGCAGCAGCTTGAACTTCTCCGCAAACGTTTTGCGGAGGAATTGATCGTGTCATAACATTCGACTTAATAATGGTTATGACATATTTGTTCAATATCATCCAGCCGCATGCGTGCTGGAAGTACATAGAGGAAGAAAATGGCAGAAGTACGACCTGATGAAGTATCGGCAATATTACGGAAGCAGCTTTCCGGTTTTGAAAAAGAAGTAGATGTGTATGATGTTGGCACTATTTTGCAGATAGGTGATGGCATCGCACGTGTTTACGGTCTTTCAAAAGTCATGGCAAGTGAGTTGGTAGAGTTCCCTGGCAATGTGTTCGGTATGGCATTAAATCTCGAAGAAGATAATGTCGGATGCGTGATCTTTGGTGAGACTTCCCATATCAAGGAAGGCGATACGGTGAAACGAACAGGCCGTGTTGCGTCTATGCCCGTGGGTGAGCAAATGCTTGGCCGCGTGATGACACCGCTTGGACAACCTCTTGACGGGAAGGGACCAATCAAGACAAATAAATTTCTTCCGTTGGAACGTAAAGCACTTGGCGTAATTGCTCGAAGTCCCGTAAAAGAACCGCTTCAGACCGGTCTCAAACCGGTGGACGGCATGATTCCAATTGGACGTGGGCAGCGAGAACTCATTATCGGTGATCGTCAGACTGGAAAAACTGCAATTGCGATTGATACAATTATCAATCAAAAATATACACATACGGAAAAGGCAAAGAAAGAAGGCATCAAGCCTGTCTATTGCATTTATGTTGCTATCGGTCAAAAAGGATCGACAGTTGCGCAGGTAGTAGCAACACTAGAAGAAAATGGTGCGATGGAATACACAGCAGTGATTCATGCATCGGCAAGCGATTCTGCACCGTTGCAATACATCGCCCCATATGCGGGTGCCACGCTGGGAGAATATTTTCGCGATTCCAGTCGTCATGCACTTGTGATCTACGATGACCTATCAAAGCATGCACAAGCGTATCGCCAAATGTCGTTACTTTTGCGCAGACCTCCGGGACGTGAAGCATATCCTGGCGATGTATTCTATCTGCACTCACGGTTATTAGAGCGAGCATCAAAGCTTAATGATGAGCTCGGTGGTGGAAGTCTTACTGCATTGCCGATCATTGAAACGCAGGCGGGCGACGTTTCAGCCTACATTCCGACAAACGTTATCTCAATCACTGATGGTCAGATTTATCTTGAGCCCAATTTGTTTAATGCTGGCGTTCGACCAGCTATCAATGTTGGTATTTCGGTATCGCGTGTCGGTGGCAACGCGCAAATCAAAGCGATGAAGCAAGTAGCGGGACGTTTACGCATGGATCTTGCTCAATATCGCGAGTTGGAAGCGTTTGCAAAGTTCGGGTCAGATCTTGATAAATCAACGCAGCAAACATTACGTCGAGGATCACACCTTGTGGAATTGCTCAAGCAAGATCAATACATTCCTATGCCTGTTGAAAAACAGGTGGCGAGTATATTCACCGGCACAAATGGATATTTGGACGAGTTATCATTGACAGAAGTACAGCGATTTGAAAAAGAGTTTCTCGAAATGATGGAAATGAGATATTCGAATGTACTCGATGCTATTGCCGAGACAAAAGAACTCTCCAAAGATCTTGAAGCGAATCTTCATAATATCGCGAAAGAATTTGTCCAGAAATTTAAAGAGACGATAAAGTAATCCATGGCAACGCTTCGAGAAATCCGGCGCCGTGTAACGAGTGTAACGAGCACGCAGAAAATTACTAAAGCCATGAAAATGGTCGCTGCTGTAAAGCTGCGCCATGCGCAGGAAGCGCTTATTTCAGCACGTCCTTATGCCCGTAAGATGAACGAACTGCTTAGACATCTTGTTATAAAAGTCGATCCCTCTATCCATCCGTTATTGCTTGAAAGGGAAGTTAAACGAGTTGTACTGGTTGTAGTTTCAGGTGACCGAGGAATGTGTGGAGCTTTCAACGGCAATATTATCAAAGCTGCTGTTGATCATTTGAATACTCATTATTCAAATCTTTTAAAGGAGCCCAACGGAGTTCGTATTGTTACGGTTGGGAAAAAAGCAACCGACTTCTTCTTGAAGAAAAATTACAACCTTTATGCTAAGCATATCGGTTTATTTGGTAATCTTCATATCGGTCATGCAAGAACAATCATTCAGCAATTGACGGACGATTACCTAAAAGGTGAATTTGATAAGGTAGAAGTCATCTATAACGAGTTTAAATCCGTTATTCATCAGCGGGTTGTTGTTGAACAGGTCTTACCGATTCCTCCAGAACAAATTCAGAAGACAAAAGATATCCACACACTCGCTCAGGTGGATTATATCTATGAACCATCGAGCAATGAAATTATTAATGTGCTGCTGCCGAAGCATTTAAATTTCCTTATGTGGCATGTTTTGCTTGAATCCAGCACTGCTGAAGAAGGTGCACGGATGACGGCAATGAACAATGCAACTGAGAATGCCAAAGAACTGATCAGTGATCTGACGTTGTCTTATAACAAGGCACGGCAGGCAAGTATCACGACAGCGTTGGTTGAAATCGTCAGCGGGGCAGAGGCGCTTAAAAAAGCAAGTTAAAGATTTTTCGTTTTACCGTTCGCGTGAATGATAAAGTGAACGGTTGCTTGTGGAGAATTTAGCAGTATTTAATCCGATAAGTTCATTGAGCCATCGCTTCGACGGAGAAGAGTTATGGCAATTACACCGCAACAACCAAATCAACTGCGCCCATTAGCTGGACAAGGGCCACAACGTATCTCGCTGGAACAGATCGATGCCAAGTCGCTCTCGAAAGATAAAATCAGAGATATGTTCCGTCAAGGGAAACTTCCATCCGCGGATCAAATTGTTGAGGAAATTTTAATCCGAGCCATTCAAAGCGGTGCGAATGACATCCATTTCGAACCGATTGAAGGAGAAATGCAAATTCGTTTAGGGCATGAAGGAACGCTCAAACGTTTGCTTTCTCTCCCGCCTGATATGAACGATCCGATAATTAGTGTGCTCAAATCAAGAGCAACGCTAAATCAATTTGAAAAAAAGAAACCTCAAGAGGGACGTTACTCGGCAGTGTACGGAAATGAAGCGCTTGATTTTCGTGTCAATGTGATTCCTGTACTTTCAGGCGAACGATGTTTGGTTCGATTGCTGCGTAAGACTGCAAGTATCTCCAGAATTGAAGAACTCGGATTCAGCAAAGAAAATCTTGAACGACTAAGAGCATTGCTTCGCAGTCCTCGAGGATTGTTGTTAGTCACAGGGCCATCAGGAAGCGGTAAATCAACGACGGTTTATGCCGCTGTGAATCATGTGGCGAGTCCTGAAAAATGCGTAATCACTGTTGAAGATCCGGTTGAGTACCGCTTGCCGTATGCAAGCCAGGTGCATTTACCTCCTGATAAATCATTCAACTTCATTGATGCACTCAGAGCGATTCTTCGACAAAATCCAAACATTATAATGATTGGTGAAATTCGCGATGCAGAAACCGGTATTGTTGCCGGCGAAGCCGCACTTACGGGTAATCTTGTGCTCAGTACCATGCTTGCTGACGATGCGATTGGAGCAATTCACCGTCTACTCAATCTTGGTGTGCCGGCATATTGGCTCGCTTCAACGGTTGTTGGAATTGTTTATCAGCTTTTAATTCGAAAAATTTGTCCTAATTGTAAAGAAGAATACCAGCTTTCGTCTGAAGAACTTCAAATGGTTGGTGCCCCTATGGAATCATCTGATCTCAAGTTGTTCCGCGGCCGCGGCTGTCCGAATTGCCTGGGCACTGGCTATAAAGGTCGAGTTGCCATTAGTGAAATTGTCACAATTAGTCCGGCGTTACGAGATATGATCTTTCAAAAAGAATCAATCCTGACTATGCGGGCAGAAGCTGCCAATTTCGGCTTTCAAGCTATCAGGCAAGATGCGATTCGTAAGGCACTCACTGGTATAACGACTTTACAGGAAATTACACGGGTGCTTGGTTAAAGCGTACAAAAATCAAAATTTCTTCACGAGAAATGGTTTTATGTCTCCTTTTGTGGAAATGAAAATCCACAAAATAACTTCTTGATTGCCTGCCATTTTTTCGCTATTTTTTAGTTAGAAAAGTCGTAGAAGCTTTTGGCTCTAGTGGCATTTTAATGCTAAGACGAAAGAAATTTTATTGTACAATTGGCTCAGGAAAGTGAATGTTCGAAAGTCTTACCCAGAAGCTGGAAACAGCTTTTAAGAAACTTCGCGGACAAGGAAAGATAACACCTCAAAATATTGAGGAATCCTTACGTGAAGTGCGTAGAGCGCTGCTTGATGCAGATGTAAATTATAAGGTTACGAAGCAGTTCATCGAAGATGTCCAGAAAAGAGCTGTAGGGCAGGAAGTGCTTACGAGTATTACTCCGGGCCAGCTTATCATCAAAATTATTCATGAAGAGATGGTGAAGCTGCTTGGTGAATCAAAAACAGATATTGCAACAGCCCAAGCTCCGCCGACAGTTATTCTGGTGGCTGGATTGCAGGGATCAGGAAAAACAACATTCTCTGCAAAGTTGGCGAACCATTTGAAGAGCAAAGGACGATTTCCATTGCTTGTTGCAGCAGATGTTCATCGGCCTGCGGCAATCGATCAATTGGAGATGCTGGGGCAGCAACTTCAGATTCCTGTGTATGCTGAACGCGGATCAGGTGCAGTAAAGATTGCTGAAAATGCTATCAATTTTGCGCGCAAAAACGTTCGCGATACAGTTATCATTGATACTGCAGGACGCCTGCACGTCGATGAAGAAATGATGAAAGAAGTCGAAGCAGTGCGCGATAAAGCACAGCCGCATGAAATTTTGTTTGTGGTTGATGCCATGACCGGACAGGATGCTGTCAATACGGCGAAAGCATTTCACGAGCGGCTGAATTTCGATGGTGTTGTTCTGACAAAACTTGATGGTGATAGTCGTGGCGGCGCTGCACTTTCGATTCGTGTTGTGGTCCAGAAGCCGATAAAATTTATTGGCGTTGGAGAAAAACTGGATGCTTTGGAGCCGTTTTATCCTGATCGTATTGCTTCTCGTATTCTTGGTATGGGCGATATTGTAACACTCGTCGAAAAGGCGCAGGAACATTTTGATGAAGCGAAAGCTGTCAAGTTAGAGGAAAAACTTCGGAAGTCACAATTCACATTCGAAGATTTTCTGGACCAACTTCGTGAAATTAAAAAGATGGGCTCCTTGGATCAAATGATGAGTATGATACCGGGAATGAATAAACTTCCTACAAACGCCACGGTTGATGAAAAGAGTCTGATGCGCGTAGAAGCGATCATTCAATCGATGACGGCAGAAGAGCGTGTGCGTCCATCCATCATAAATGGAAATCGGAGACGGCGTATTGCGTTAGGCAGTGGCACAACAGTGCAAGATGTTAATCGTCTGCTGAAACAATTCGATGAAATGCAGCGGATGATGAAACGATTCAGCAAAGGAAATATGCGCCGTGCAATGCGCGGTATGCAATTCCCAATGAATTAATGAAGAATGTAAAACAACTATTTTAGTAAAAGAATCAAGTTAAACAGAGGAGTAAGAACATTGGTAAAAATTCGAATGCGAAGAGAAGGGAAGAAGCAGCATCCTATTTACAAGTTGGTTGCAACGGATACCCGTTCTCCTCGTGATGGTGGATACCTTGAAGCTCTCGGTCAGTACGATCCGCACACTAACCCCATCACCTTAGTGTTAAAAGAACCGCGAATAGAATACTGGCTTAAGCAAGGCGCACAGCCCACTGATACAGTGCGGTCGTTGCTGAGACGGACCGGTTTCTGGCTACACTGGACGCTTACACGACAAGGTAAAGATGAGGCAACAGTGAAGAGCGTAATGGAACGATGGCAGATGCTTCAGGTTGACAAACCAAAACATGAAGCAGATCGGAAAGCGCGGCGTTCAGAGCGAAAGAAAAAAGCAGCGGCACCTCCAGTAGAAGTTTCTGCTCCAGCTGCTGTTGAAACCCCTGTTGCTACCGTATAAGGCGATCAAAGAGTATTAACTCTGCCAGTGTGTCAAAGCGCTTGATCCTTTAGTTTAAGACGGTTCAACTAGATAGCAGAAGACACTTGATGTTTTTTATCGAATGGATATTGAAATTATTTTTAGCAGTTCAATAATCCACAGTTAGTGCAGCGGTAGAGTACTAACACGGTTTCCACAGTTGAGATGGTTGTGAGTTGAACGGGGAAAAGAATCCGTCGTTGTATTAACATAGCCATTATCTTACGCGGGGGTGGAGCGATGAAGGAATTTCTGGAGTTTATTGTGAAGCATCTGGTGGATCGTCCAGAAAGCATTGTCGTTGAGTTTGAAGAGAAAGAAAATAATCAAATCTTCAAGCTCAAAGTAGCAGAAGGAGATATTGGGAAGATTATTGGCAGACATGGACAAACGGCAACTTCTCTGCGTGTGCTTTTAAAAGCAGTTGCTGCAAAAGAAGGTAAGCGAGCGGTACTGGATATTATAGGATAAATTATCCTCCGTTTTCCAGTCATTGACTCTCGGGATTGGAATTAAAGAATTTGTATGGATTTAATTGCGATCGGAAGAATTTCTAAACCGATTGGCACTCGGGGTGAAGTGAAAATTTCACCGTTGACATACGACAAACAGAGATTTATGAATCTGTCGGCTGTGTGGCTTGGACATGATGTAGTGAACGTAGAATTGAAGAAGATTCTGAAGGTAAGAATTGATGCAAAACAGGTAGTGCTTGACTTTGATGGTATCGAAACAATTGAGGAAGCGGAAAAATTAAAGGACTTATATCTTTTTATTCCAAAAGAAGATGCTGTTAAGCTTCATAATGGAAGTTACTTCGTAGATGATGTAATCGGATGCGAAGTTGTAACAGAAAAACAAGTGAATGTTGGGGTGGTAACGGATTTGCTTTCACTTCAAATGAATGATTTGTGGGTTGTTAAAAAAGGTGCAAAGGAAATTTTAATTCCGGCAGTCAAGGCGATTATCCGGCAGGTGGATGTAGAAAATAAACGCATCACTATTAACGCTTTAGATGGACTGCTTGACTGATGCGAATCGATATCATCACTGGATTACCGAAGTTGTTAGAAAGTCCGCTTCAAGAAAGTATCCTGAAACGGGCACAGGAAAAAGAAATTGTAGAGATCGTGGTTCACGATCTTCGTGCTTACGCGCACGACAAGCATCATACTATTGACGACACGCCTTATGGAGGCGGTGCGGGAATGGTATTGAAGCCGGAACCGTTCTTTGAATGTGTGGAAGAGTTAAAAGCGCAACGCAAATACGATGAAATTGTTTTTCTGTCAGCAGATGGCGAAGTGCTTACGCAAAAGGTCGCAACAAAACTTTCACTGAAAAATAATTTGATGATGCTATGCGGACATTACAAAGGCATCGATCAGCGAGTTCGTGATATGTTAGTCACGCGTGAGATTTCTATCGGTGATTATGTATTAACCGGCGGTGAGTTGGCTGCGGCAGTTGTGGTGGATGCGGTTATACGGCTCATTCCAGGTGTGTTGAACGATGGTGAATCCGCATTGACGGATTCGTTTCAAGATGATTTGCTTGGATGTCAACAATTCACACGGCCAGCGGAATTTCGCGGGTTGACTGTTCCGGAAGTCTTGCTTTCAGGAGATCACAAGGAAATAGACCGCTGGCGTCAGGAGCAGCGTGAACAAAGAACGAAACGTTTGCGTGGCGATAGTTTTGTTTCATAAAAATAATTGAAGATTAATACACAGTAACTTGATTTAGTGGAGTGAAATACCAATGGATAAGTTGAAACTTGTTGAGGCNNCGCATTCAGGAATTTCAAGGCATTGTCATAGGTCAGCGTGGTTCAGGAATTAATGCGACATTCACTGTTCGTAAGATATCTGACGGCGTTGGCGTAGAACGAATTTTCCCTGTGCATTCTCCCCGCATTGCAAAGATCGAGAAGGTGAAAGATGGCAGAGTTCGCCGCTCGAAAATCTATTATGTTCGCGAATTGGCAACCAAAGCAGTTGCTCAAAAAACGAATGCCTGATGAAATCGCGGCTTGCAGTATCCGATGCAGTGTATCTGAAGCCGCTTTTATTTGGATTGGATCGAACGGATTCGCCGTTTGATCTGGTCAGAGATATTCCAGCAAAAAATGCGATAAAACTCAGCGAGCGTTCCGATGGAATACGGAACGCTTTTTTATCACCTATCGATTATGCGCGGCATGGCGGGGAATACCGCATAGTGCCAGATATTTGCGTTGCTTCATCCAGTCAGACAAATACAATTCAGCTTGTTCTCAAATCCAACCTGCGTAATATTGAACGCATTGCAATCGATGTACGGTTTACATCTGAAATCATTCTCGCAAATATCATTCTATTAGAAAAATACCGCAATCAATCAACGCACTCTAAACTTCAATTTATTCCAATGATGCCGGATGCTGATGCAATGTTAGCGAAAGCTGACGCGGCATTAATTGTGCAAGATAATCTGCAGATGATCAGTCATGCGGGCACATTCACAATTGACCTTGTAGAAGAATGGTACGACTTGACCGGTCTGCCCTACGTTCATGGATTTTGGGTCGGGCGTGAAGAAGAATTATCTCAAACGGAAGCACAAGCCTTGTTGACGGCAAAAAATAACGGTATTCTTCTGAAGTCACAAATTGCACAAAGTGTGGCGCAGCATCAGAATCTTTCCATAAATGAACTGACTGACTATATGTCAACCTTCTCGTATGATTTCGGCAATAAAGAAGAAGAAAGTTTATCCGAGTTTATTCAGTATGCCTACTTCCACGGTGTTATCGGCGACGTGCCGGAGATTAATTTCTTCGATGTTGAGACAGGTAACCCATCACAAAATTGATTTGTTGTAAAAACATTCTGCTTCATTGAAATTCCATCTTTTTTTCTTACATTTGAGCAAAACTGTATGCTCAAATCTCTGACCATCCGTAACTATGCTCTTATCGAATCCGTTGAAATCGAATTCGAGAGCGGGCTGAACATCCTCACAGGTGAAACTGGTGCCGGCAAATCTATTATTATCGATGCATTGAGTCTCATACTTGGGGATCGCGCAAGTTCTGATGTTGTGCGCAAGGGAAGTGACAAAGCTATTGTTGAAGGCATCTTTGGAATGGCGGAAAACGAAAAAGTAAAAATGATTCTAAAACAAAATGAGATCGAATTGCAGGAAGATCTTATTCTCCGCCGTGAAGTTTCTTTTAAAGGACAATCCCGCTGCTTTGTGAATGATTCACCTGTGTCGCTCACGATCCTAAAAGAAATCGGCGATCATCTTGTTGACCTTCATGGCCAGCATGAGCATCAATCATTGCTTCGGCCAGAGACACACATCAGCTTACTAGACGAGTTCGGAAGTTTGGACAAGTTAGTAGATGAATATCGCGAATCCTACAACCGACTATCGGTACTTTTCACGGAATTCCATACGCTCTCACTTAAAGAAAAGGAACTGAGAGAAAAACGCGATTTGTATGAATTTCAAATTAAAGAAATTGATGCTGTTGATCCGCGAGTTGGTGAAGAAGGGGAGCTGGAAAATGAGCTCCGCATTTTAGAGAATTCTGAAAAACTTTATGAAGCGACATCGCAATTATATCAGTCGCTCTACGAAGGAGAGCCAGTCCGGCAAAGTTCGGAGAACATTGGTGGTCAGTCGGTATATGATTTACTGCTAAAGGCACGCAACCAACTTGAAGATCTCGCAGAAATTGATACGACGTTTGAAGAAATAAAGAATGAATGTGCATCCGCAGCAGCGATTGTTGGCGAACTGACAAAGTTTATTCAGAGCTATAATTCTAAAATTGAATTCAATCCTGAGCGATTAGAACAAATCCGAGAACGACTCGGCCAAATCACGCTCCTCAAGAAAAAATTCGGCGGTTCATTGGATGTTGTCATTGAGCATCGCGAGAAGATTGGAAAAGAGTTTGCAATAGCTGAGAACTTCGAAAATGAAATCCGAAAATTGAACGAATACATTGAAATTGAACGAAAAACTTGTTCTGTTGCTGCACAGCGCCTCTCAACGAAACGGCGGGAGTTGGTAACTAAGATCAGTAAATCGGTTTGTACGGAGTTAGCAAAATTAGGCATTGCAAATGCGCAGTTCGATGTAAAGATTGATAATCATGTGTTGGGGAAATTGGACGGCAAAGAGAATGGGGCTTATGTCAAACTCGGGCGCGATTCTTACGACGCAACACAAAACGGAATCGACTTTATCGAATTTTACCTTTCAACAAATGCTGGTGAGGATTTGAAACCATTGGTTAAGGTCGCATCCGGAGGTGAAATATCACGTATCATGCTTGCATTGAAAACAATTCTTGCCAAGGCAGACCGTCTGCCGCTCCTCGTATTTGATGAAATTGATGTCGGCATAAGCGGAAGAATTGCTCAAGCAGTGGGAAAAAGTATGAAGAGTTTGTCGCAATTTCATCAAGTCATCGCTATAACACATTTGCCGCAAATTGCCGGATTCGCTGATTGCCATTTTGCAGTGGAGAAGAGAGAATCGAAACAGCGCACATCTTCTACTATCCGCAAGTTAGAAGAAGCAGAACGTATTCAAGAAGTCGCCAGATTACTTAGCGGCGAAGAAGTGACCGAAGCGAGTTTGAACGGTGCAAGAGAATTAATTGGAGTGAAATAAGAAAGAAAGAGGTCTAGATAATATACCATGTCATTATTCATCTATAACACACTAACCCGAAGTAAAGAAGAATTCAAACCGATTCATGAAGGATTCGTTGGTATGTATGTCTGCGGGCCTACCGTGTACAGTCATTCACACATTGGACATGCAAAAAGTTATATTTCCTTCGATGTCATTGTTCGATATTTGCGCTATCTTGGCAACAAGGTGCTTTATATTCAGAACATCACGGACGTCGGTCATCTTACCGATGATGCAGACGAAGGCGAAGATAAAATTATTAAACAGGCACGCCTCGATCGTGTCCATCCAATGCAAATCGCAGAGACGATTACGCGTAGTTATTTTGATGATATGGATAAACTTGGAGTCGAGCGCCCAGATATTTCACCGCGAGCATCTGGACATATAATCGAACAGATTGAAATCATTAAAAAACTTCTTATGAACGGTTTTGCGTATGAAGTGAACGGTTCTGTATATTATGACGTTCAGAAGTTTAAGAATTACGGCAAGCTCTCCGGACGCGTGCTGGAAGAATCAGTAGAAGGAACACGCGTAGAGTCGCGTTCAGAAAAAAGACATCCTGCGGATTTTGCTCTGTGGAAGAAAGCAGAAAGCGGACATATTATGCGTTGGCCGAGCCCGTGGGGCGAAGGATTTCCCGGATGGCATATCGAATGCTCTGCAATGTCGATGAAATATCTTGGCGAGACATTTGACATTCACGGCGGTGGAATGGATAACCAATTCCCGCATCATGAATGCGAAATTGCACAGAGTGAAGCTGCAACTGAAAAGCCGTTTGTGAAATACTGGATTCACAACAACCTTGTGACAGTGAATGGCAAGAAAATGTCGAAGTCGCTCGGAAATTTTATAACGTTAAAGGATGCGTTCAAGAAATATGATCCGCTCGTAGTGCGTTTTTTCATCCTGCAAAGTCATTATCGCAGCACATTAGATTTCAGTGATGAAGCGTTGCAGGGAGCGAATACCGGATATGATAAATTGCTAAACACCATCCGAAATCTTCGGGATGAAATAAAAAAAGCTGAGTCTGAAAAGCGGACCGATGGAGTGGGGCTTGATCTTTCCTTACATAAAAAACATTTTTTGGAAGCAATGGACGACGATTTCAATGCACCGCTCGCGCTTGGAGTGTTGTTTGATCTGGCCCGAGAGACAAATCAATCGCTGAACACCGAACAAAAGATTAGTATAGATACACTCAAACAGATCGATCAACTCTTCAGCGAGCTTGGCGGTAGGATTCTTGGAATTATTCCAATTATTCCGATTTATACCGGAAATTTTTCATTAACGATTAAAAAACAATTGGTCAACATGACAGGTACAAACACTCCTCCAAATAGGGATATAGAAGATATTGAATCAAAGCTCATTGACTTACTTATTGAAACTCGAAAAGAAATACGTGAAAACAAGTTGTGGTCACTTTCAGATAAAATCCGCGATCAACTAGAGGTAATCGGCTTTAAAATCGAAGATAAAAAAGATGGTACAAACTGGCGTAAGATAAACTAATTTGCATGAGCGATTCGATAAAAATAATCGAAAACGGATTCGTTTTTACCGGTGATAGACAGAATCGTGCTGGGAAACTATCAGTCATAATTCAGAATGGCCGCATTATCGAGATTGGCAGGCGTGCTGATGCTCTCAAGGCAACATATTCGGATGCCGAAGTAATTGATGCCGCAGGAAAAATCATTTTACCGGGATTTGTAGATGCGCATCATACAGGTGAATCGTTCATATTGCGATATCTAACATCTGGTCAGCCAATGTCGCAATGGAATAAGAATCCGATTATTAGCTGGGCTTTCAATTACTTACGAAAGGAAGCCACATTTCAAGAATTCTTATCGCTATATCGATTGTCATATTATGCAGCGCTCAAATCGGGTGTAACAACAGTGGCAGAATATGGCATCGATACTCTTGAACATTCATTTACGGCATCACTTGAAGCGATGCGGCAAACAAATCAAAGAGGTTTTATCGGTCTGCATAATGGTGATCAGATTGATGCGGCTCGTAAGCTGCATGAATCATCAATACATTTTGCACTCGTTATTGCTGATGAAGAAAATCTTACAACATACAATCTTCAATCCAGCATTCGTTCAGCCCATGAGCTTAAGTGGCCGATTATACTGCATTTGGGTCGGACCCGACAAGCGTTTAATATTGTGAAGAAAAACTTCAATAAATCCATCGCCCAACTATATGCCGAATATCGGGCAATGGATTCGCCAGTACATCTGATTCATCTCTCATGTTTTGAAGAGGGAGACTTTGAAATCATAGCGAAGTCTAATGTGCCGATAATATATTCACCATCAGCAATTCTTCAGAATGGCACAGAAATACCGCCATTCGAAGAATTACTCAAGCACAAAATTACTCTGGCATTAGGTACAGATTGGGGAGTTGCGCGGCCATTGGAGAATATTCGATCCTATTGCTCCATTCTCAAAACACTCGGTTTGCTGCATGAACAAGCATATGGTCTGCTTGCTCTTCAAACAAGAAATGGAGCATGTGCGCTTGGGCTTGATGCGGAAATTGGAACAATCGAAACAGGAAAGAAAGCCGATCTTGTTTTTCTTGATTTATCCGAGTTCCGTATGAATTCCATCCTTGCGGATGACAATGCTGAACGAATTCTTGAAGTTGTTCTCCAAGAATCTGCCTCGCAGCAAGTGAGCGATGTAATGATCAATGGCGAGTTTTACGTTCGCGAAGGACATGTTCTCACGTATTCAGAAGAAGATTTGGCAAGGGAAGGGCAGACGATTTTCGAGAAGTTATTATCTTTCCATGAACAGCAAACCACAGCTGTACCATTGCCGGTTACAATACTCCAATTTTCTGCACAACAAAAAAACGAAAGTAAATATTTTGCAGATGATACAATTGTTGAAGAGGGATTTAAGATTGTTCGGAAAGAACGAACAGTATCCACTCTAAAAGAAAAAAACACTGCCTCACATGAAACGGCTAAGGAACTTCCGAAAAATATTAAGACAATATTTGGGGATGACGAAGCATAGTTTATGAAAAGGAGAACCAAGTGAAAAAACTCAATTTAATTCTGATAATAAATCTTTTAATGACAGTTACAGTAGAAACGGCGTTAGCGCAAAGTTATGCAGGTGACGGGGCGACAATTGAACCGACAATGCTGATCGATAAACCTACAGCCGGTTTGTTGAAACGTGGATCATATTCTGTTTCTTCGAACTTCTTTCAGAACGGCGGCATGTTACTGGGGATTTCAGTAGGAATATTTGAACCATTCACATTTGGAATATCGTATGGCGGCACAAATATAATTGGTCATGAGAAAATTGATATGAATCCGATGCCCGGAATGAACGCCAAACTGCGTCTTATAGGTGAGAGCAGTGTTACACCGGCACTTGCTATCGGTTTC
>PLMK01000016.1 GCA_003142475.1 Ignavibacteriota bacterium | reverse complement strand
AATTGATCCCCAGCCTTCTTTGCAAAACTGATGCGTAAGGGGGCATTAGATGCTTTGCAAAGAAACGCGCTCGTTAGAGAAAGATTCAAATTGAGATCCAATGCTACATCGAAGTTATTGCTTTCCATTCTCCGAAGCAGCTCACGCCGAGGCACAAACCAATTGTTAATATCGCGTGCTGAATATGTGAGAGTTTTTAGTGGCGGGGCAGATGCCATCGTAAAAAGTTGATCATCTCGGATTGCTACCATCATTCCTTCCGAAGAAAACTTTCGTAGCATATATTGAAGAAAATTCGAAGCTGACTCACCGTCAAGAGGGGATTCCGGAAATATAACCAATGCTCGGCGTGACCGTCTAAGCGCATCAGTGAAATTCATTATCCGGTCGTGGTAATGACGAAAATGCAGCCGCGAGTAGAAAAGTCCTACTGTGAGTCGAAAACCCTCCAACATCGTCATTCTGCAACGCAAATATTATTTACGCTTCGATCGTTCATGTTCAGCCTCGAATAGCTTGGAGATAAATGATTGATCGAAGAAATAATAACGAATCTGAATACTTCCACGGGCAAAGCTGTCATTACCAGAATTCCTGGGACCATTGTAATACTGTGAATTCGTTAACACATATTCGCCCATCAGTGTGACAGACCAGAATTCACTCAGAAAGATGTCAGCTCCCAATCCACCAATATAATTCATATCAAAACTTGAGATATATGCTGCCCGCGATCCATTTTCATTTTTAGGATCATAAAATACGCCTCCACCGCCTCCTAAAAGAAAGATGTTAAACGAACTGTTCGGCATCAAATCGATGGACAAATAAAAGTTGAGGGACATCATATCCGTTGTAGAGGTTTTACTCAGACTATTTGTCCATGAAAGTTGGTTTACCGCAAACTTGGAACGGAGACTAAGGCCATTCAAAATAGAATAACTCATGTTTAATCCGTAGCCGATTGCCGGCGAAGTCGTTACAGATCCAGCACCGAGAATGTATTGCGTGGAGCCGTCAACTCCTACACCTAGTTTTCCGACTCGTGTTTGTGCAAAACCTGGAACGACAAGAATGAAAATGAGGAGTAGTAATATCAAACAACTAAACGAAGATTTCAACATGATACCCTCCCAAGTAAGTGGGTGATGGTGGATTTAGAATTCGTTCTGTAACATATTAAGAAACTTCTGTTCATCAAGCAAGAGGATGCCGAGTGTTTTTGCTTTCTCTAATTTTGACCCAGCATCGGTTCCAACGACAACTATATCCGTTTTTTTGCTTATACTTGACACAACTTTTCCACCAAGTGACTCAATTCTCTGTTTAGCTTCTTCTCGCGTCATTGTTGCGAGTGTACCGGTCAGCACAAAACTTTTATTGGATAATTGTTGAGAAGTACGAGCGCGCTTTTTCTTTTCAAGCATTTGCACGCCAGCCATTTTTAAACGTTTGACAATGCGCCGGTTATGTTCGTTTGTAAAGAATCGAACTACACTCTCTGCGATCTGCGGACCAATACCTTGTATGGATTGCAAATCGGTTTCCGTTGCCCCTATAAGTTGCTCAATTGTAATGAAATTATCAACAAGAAGTTGTGCAATACTTGCTCCTATGTGACGTATGCCAAGCGCATAGATTACTCGACTAAAGGGGCGTGCTTTACTTCCTTCGATGGCATTAAATAAATTCTGAGTACTTTTCTTTCCCCATCGATCAAGCGAGAGAATGATTTCTTGACGGGTGTGGAGATCATATAGATCGGCACAATTCTTCAGCAAGCCGAGATGAACAAACTGATCTACAATAGCTTCTCCGAGTCCTTCAATATCCATTGCCCCGCGGCTTGCGAAATGTTCGATCCGTCCCTTCACTTGCGCCGGACACTCGCTATTCTCACAGTAATAATTTGCTTCTCCTTCAGAACGAAATATTTTTGAATGACACTCAGGACATTGATTTGGAAATTTAAAAGTTTTAGCATCCATTAGGCGTTTTTCTATTTTGACTCCACTGACTTTAGGAATTACATCGCCCCCTTTTTCCACAATCACAATATCATTGAGGCGAATATCTAACTCGCGTATATATTCTTCGTTGTGCAATGTTGCGCGGGAAACAGTACTGCCGCCAAGAAATACCGGTTCTAATTCTGCTACTGGCGTGATTGTGCCAAGTCGTCCAACTTGAAGCCGAATAGCTTTCAACTGAGTCTCTGCTTGCCGGGAAGCAAACTTGAAGGCCACTGCCCATCGAGGACTCTTCGCAACGGCACCAAGCTGCTCCTGCTGTTGAAGTGAATTAACTTTTACTACAATACCATCGATATCAAAAGGGAGCTCGTCGCGGCGGCGCTCCCATTCTTTCCAATATTCAATCACTTCATCAATAGACTGACATAATTTTGTATGTCCACTGGTCGGGAAACCGAGGTTGTGGAGGAGTTGCAAGTTTTCGTATTGACTCACCAATTCTATGTCGTCCGTGCGGAGGAAGTAAGAAACAAAATTCAGCGGTCTTTGTGCAACCAATTTTGGGTCTTGCAATTTTAATGTTCCCGCTGCTGAGTTTCGTGGATTAACAAATGTCTTTTCGCCGGCAAGCTGGCGCTCTCCGTTCATGCGTTGAAAATCTACCCGCTTCATAAACGCTTCGCCACGGACTTCTAATGTATGCGGCCCATTTCGGACAGACCGAAGTCGGAGAGGAATCGAGCGGATTGTTTTTAGGTTTTGCGTGATGTCGTCGCCCTGGCTTCCATCACCGCGCGTGGCGCCTTGCACGAAAATGTTGTCTTCGTACCGCAGACTAATAGCAATACCGTCAAATTTCAATTCGCATATATATCGATAAGTTTCATTTTTCAATATTTCCTGTACACGCCGGTCGAAGTCACGTACTTCGCCTTCGTTGTATGTATTTGAAAGACTAAGCATTGGTACAGCATGCGTTACAGTGGAAAATTCTTTTGTGATTTTTCCGCCCACGCGTTGCGTGGGAGAATCGGATGCAGCGAATGCCGGATACTGCCGCTCAAGTTCCTGTAGGCGGCGCATCAATCCATCATATTCTTCATCCGAAATTATTGGCTGGGCAAGAATATAGTACCGGTAATCGTGGTCAAGGATTTTTCTGCTGAGTGTTTCAATTTCTTTTTGAATAGATGAACTCATACCAGCTTAGCCTTGCCGGTGATTAATTCTTAAGGGTGGCTTCGGAAATGACAGTGTTCCGAACGATTGCTCCGCTTTTGCCGAGAGGACCAATATCTTTACCGTTTAATTGAAAAGTCGCGCCGCCGGCATTTCCCATCGTTACAACAAAACGCTCTTTTGCCGCCCAAGCTCGTTTCCTTCTTGCTCCCAAAAGATACGTCTCGCTAATTTTACCGTCAATAAGAATATTAATCCATACAGAATCTTGTGTGGTAATCTCTAATCGCAAGCTATCGGGCTTGGCTTTATTGGCAACTGGAGTAGAGTCAGTGGTAGTAGTTGGCTGCGGAATTGATGCGGCTTCACTTTCGCGAACTACGCGATCGAACGAAACCTCTTCGATAGAATTACCGGAGCTCGAATTTCTATTCATGTTTGCCAAAATGGCAATCATAACCACTGCCGCAATGATGAAAAGTCCCAAGGCAATATTGCGCTGAAGAGGCGAAAGTGAAAACGGATTTTTCTTCTTATCCTCCACTGGTGTTTTTTCTTGAATAGAAGTTTGTTGGGGCGCGGCATCATCCGATTTTCGGGAGGAAGATTCTTGCCTAGCAGATTCATATCGCTGCATAATATCGTTCGGATCAAGACCGGTCATCAAGGCATATTCCCTGAGAAATGCGCGTATATAAGTCTGAGGAAGAATCTGAAGTTGTCCACGCTCAATCGCATCGAGAAATTTTAAACTAATGCGCGTCTCGGCAGAAATATCCATTAACGATAATTCTTTTTTCAGGCGAGCCTGTTTCAACTCTTCGCCAAATTGTTCAAGGTTCATACGGGAAAGTCCATGCTACGTACTGCTTAAAAGAATGCAAGTTCTACTCTGGCAAAATAGTAGCAATTATTCCAACCACTTTCAAGGAAAGACTTTATTTCACACCCGACGAAGAAATGGATGTAAACAAGAAATCCTCGCGATAGTACTATTACTTGGGAATTCCTACTTCGAATTTCATTTACTAAACTAGAAGGGACAGCTATTCCAAGCTGTAATGCCTTTTGGCAGCGATCCCACACCGAGTGATATTGACCTGATTCATAATAGAGATGTGAAAGGTTAAGATGTGCATTGCCCATTGTAGGATCTAATCGTAGTGCTTCTTGCCATACTTTCTCGGCTTTAATTTTTTATTGTGCACTGAGGATAGAGAAATTGTTGATAAAGGACGATATAAATTTCCCCCTGTCCCTGATGACTCACATCTTCTAAAATTGCATTACCAGTATTAGACAAATTATTAATATGTGAAAAGTTTTCAATTATGAGGAAGTGATCATCATAATATAAATATTCAGAAAATGTAAGTATCTGCAAATATGATAAAGAAGCGATGAACGCACGCTAAAAATAGGAGCGGCAGGAATGGTGGGGAAAATCACTAATAGCGAATTATTTTTCCAGTGAGTTCATTCTATTACATTTCTCTAGTCGGAATAAGGTATTAAGTATTAAGGGCGACATTCTCGTCATTAAATCAAACAACACTTAATGCAATATTCAATCGCGATTCAATGTAAGGCGCATTATTCTGGAAAGCTCTTCAATTTGATATGGTTTTTGAAGGAATGTATCGCCTGCGGCTTTCCCAAGTGAAGCATCTATTACTCGGTCACCATAGCCGGTGGAAATAACTACACGTACATCTGGGTCGATTTTCTTCAACTTTATAAAAGTTTCTTTTCCACTCATCTTTGGCATATTGAGATCGAGAATAACAACGTCAAATCGTTTTTTCTTTTTGAAGAGATTGATTGCTTTCTGTCCGCTATCGACACGTGTCACTTGATATCCGAGACTTTCCAACATTCCGCTAATAATATCTGCAACATCTTTTTCGTCGTCAATCACTAGTACTCGTTCACTCCCGCGTTCGAGTTTTAAAGGTTGGACATCATGCTGCAAATATTCTCCTGCAGGTATAATTGGAAAATACATAGTAAATTCAGCGCCCTGTCCTAGTTCGCTTTGAACAGTAATGTAACCATTGTGGGAATTGACAACACCATACACTACAGAAAGTCCCAATCCTGTTCCTTTACCTACATCTTTCGTCGTGAAAAATGGTTCGAAGATATGTTGTTGGGTTTTCTTATCCATCCCAACACCGGTATCGGTAATGGAGACGGCTACATAAACTCCTCTGTGAATCTCAGGTGTGACAGTTACATCCTCTTCTATTTGTTTATGTTTGGTTTGGACAGTGATAGTTCCTCCATCCGGCATGGCATCCCGAGCATTAATGAGCAAGTTGAGAAATGCTTGTTGAAGTTGTCCGTCATCTCCATGAATGATGCACACTTCATCCGTCAATATTCTTTCAACGAGAATAGTTTTATCGGTACTGCGTTCGAAAAGACGCAATGTTTCTTCGATAATATCGTTCACGACTATAGGCCGGAATTGTACATTGCTTTTGCGTGCGAACGTTAATAGCTGTCGTGTTAGGCTGGCACCGCGTCGAGCGGCAGTCTCAATAATATCAGCGAAACGATACCAATGATCATCATGTTTCATCTTTCGCTTCATAATTGAAGTGGAACCAAGGATTGAAGTGAGGATATTGTTAAAGTCATGAGCAATTCCACCGGCAAGATTTCCTATGCTGTCGATGCGTTGAGCATGAATGATCTTTGCTTCGAACTTCTTCTGTTCCGTGATGTCGCGTGCTACCGCGCGCACCAACGGCTGCCCAGCTTCATCCAGAATGATAGAAGTGTTGATGTTTACATCAATTAATTCGCCGTTTTTTGACGTGAATTTTTCCTCTAATCCCTTGATTTCACTATTGCGATTAATAATATTATTAAGATTATGTTGTGCTTCTTTTTGGTATTCTGGTGGATAGAGTTTCAGAATAGACTTTCCAACTAATTCCTCTTTACTATACCCTAATCGTGTCGCTTCTGTTTGGTTACAACTGATTATTATGCCAGCTTTGTTAAAAATGTGAGACATATCCGGTGAATTTTCAAAGAGATCGATGTAGCGTTCTTCCGATTTCCGAACTTGCTCAAAGAGCATTGCATTTTCCATTGCAATGCCGATTTGGTTGGCGAAAGCCATGATTAGATCAATTTGTTTGTTGGAAAATGCCTCTCGATTCTTGCTTGCTAAAATAATGAGCCCAGACAATTGGTCCTTCATCATAATCGGTACTGATGCTAATGATCCAATAACGCCATATTCCCATGGAGAGTTTTTATTTGAATCAGATTTCTTTGGCCGTTTCACAATATGAGGAGAATAAATCCATCTCATTTTTTCGTGATTGATTCCGATAGAGGTATCCAAGATAGAAAAATTTAATTCTTCGGCTCCACGAAGAGCCTTGAGTACAAGTTGATTATTTTCTTCACTGAATATCCATCCGTACTCTACATCAAGGAGGCGTTTCATTTCGATGAGAGCATTGTGGAGGAGAAATTGGACACCAATGGCACGATTTACAGATTCGGCAAATGTGTTTAATGCAAGCAATTCTTGTTTTTGTTCTTCAAGCAAGCGTCCATACTTTAACGTGAAGAAGACAATAATAAATCCAAATACACCTACAGTGAGAACGCTCCCAAATAATAATAATTCAAGTGTGTGGCCACTCGTTAGCCGCACAACCACTATTGTTACGAGGGTTACTACCACAGCAGTAGAGGCTACGATCTGTGCTTGTTCAACCGGTCCTAGAGAAGCGCGAAATTTTAGAATGTTACGGAAGTTTGCCATACTTTTAAAAATCTTTATATTTGGGCGGTTTATTTTCGATAAACCAAATTACGGTATTGCAGGTTTTTTAAATGGGTAAATGCTTGGAGAGAACTGAATTCACTTCGTCTTCATTGAACGGCTTTATTAAATAATCGACTGCACCAAGCGTGCGTGCCACTTTACGGGCATCATAATCATCGATGGCAGAGAAGAATATCACTGGAGTTGAAGAAGTCGCAGGATTGCGTTTTAAATTATCGACCAGATCGAAACCATTCATATCCGGCATTCGCACGTCACTAAAGATCAAATCTGGTTTAAAAGTTGTCAATGCTTTCAACGCTTCCGCTCCGCTTCCAGCGGTCTGGACATTATAGCCTTGGCTTTTGAGGATATGTGAGGTAATCTTCAGCCAAGTTGGTTCATCGTCTATAACGAGTATATGTTTTTTCCTTTTAACAGGCATCTTAGACTCTTTAATAATATTTCCAAGATACAAAGGAGGAGAATAGAAAGCAACCTTGATTTGAGAATGCGAAATATTTGATAAAAAGAAGATAAAGGTAATTCTGTGCTGCGTCATCCTGACTGTGTACGGTAAATTGTTCCACTCCTTCAAGAAGTTGTTGAAGCTTTTTACGCAAAAAATCAAATAAAGCAAATAAAATTCGACCCTATTCGATTGGTATAGAACTTGGAGATAGCATACTAAATCAGTTAATGTAACAAAAAATATACAATTCACTTTTTCACTAACATTTTATTGGAGGATTTTTTATGGGACAACAACAATTATTACTTATCATCCTCGGCGTTATCATTGTCGGTATCGCAATTGCCGTTGGATTGAGCCTGTTTAGCGCACAAAGCGTTCAGTCAAACAAAGATGCAATGATAAACGATATAAACAACCTTGCCGCAAATGCATATCAATTTTACATTCGACCAGTTTCTATGGCTGGTGGTGGTGGATCCTATACAGGTGGAAATGGTTATACAATTCCGTATAAATTGTCATCTAATGATAATGCAACGTACACAGCTGCTGTAGGTGCCGCGTTGGTTACGTTTACGGGAACAAGTGTAACACAAGCTACCCCAAGTAAGGTTGTAGGTGCTGTAGACAATTCCGGAAAAGTAACTTTTAGTTCTTTTACGGGCAACTTCCAGTAACCTCTCTGCCCACAAAGGCGTAGAAAGAAGTTTCTGCTCTCATCCCAACCATTTTCTAGCGAAAGTGGTTGGGTTTTTTTTAAGAACGAGTTGCACGATGTCTTTATTCAAAAAATACTTGAGATAAGTTAAAAAATAGGCTTTAAAAAATAAAATCTACGACATTTTACTAGAGGATTTTTTATAGGACAACAACAATTATTACTTATCATCCTCGGTGTTATCATTGTCGGTATCGCAATTGCCGTTGGATTGAGCCTGTTTAGCGCGCAAAGCGTTCAGTCAAACAAAGATGCAATGATAAACGATATAAACAACCTTGCCGCAAATGCATATCAATTTTACATTCGACCGGTTTCTATGGCTGGTGGTGGTGGATCCTATACAGGTGGAAATGGTTATACAATTCCGTATAAATTGTCATCTAATGATAATGCAACGTACACAGCTGCTGTAGGTGCCGCGTTGGTTACGTTTACGGGAACAAGTGTAACACAAGCTACCCCAAGTAAGGTTGTAGGTGCTGTAAACAATTCTGGAAAAGTAACTTTTAGTTCTTTTACGGGTAACTTCCAGTAACCTCTACATCTACAAAGACATAGAAGTTTCTGCTCTCATCCCAACCATCTTCTGCGCGAAGGTGGTTGGTTTTTTTTGATAGATGGTAAGTATTCATTCAAATCACTTTTTCTTTTGACAACTTTATTGTATATACCTATTGTGAAACCAAAATCTAAAGTTATTGTTGTATTACCAGCCTATCAGGCAGAGAAAACCTTAGAACTAACTGTTCGCGATATTCCGCTTTCTGTCGTTGACGAAATTATTTTGGTTGACGATATGAGTAATGATCACACTGTGGAGATCGCTCGGAAATTTAATCTTATTGTTGAGCAGCATACACGAAATCTCGGTTATGGCGCAAATCAAAAAACATGCTACCAATTAGCCCTTCGTCGGAATGCGGATATTGTGGTAATGCTTCACCCCGATTATCAATATGATCCGAAACTCATTCCTCATTTTGTTGACTTTATTCAAAACGGCTATTTCGATGTTATGCTTGGCACTCGAATACGTACAAGAAAGGAATCCTTGGCAGGGGGAATGCCGCGATATAAGTACTTCTCAAACCGACTCTTGACACTTTTTGAAAATATTATAACAGGACAAAATCTTTCTGAATGGCATACGGGCATGAGAGCGTACAGCCGTCGAGTGTTGGAGTCAATCGATTATTTGAAGAACTCGGATGATTTTGTTTTCGACAGCCAGGTATTATTCCAAATTGTGGAGCACGGTTTTCGCATTGGAGAAATTCCCGTACCTGTTCGGTATTTTCCTGAAGCTTCCAGCATTAATTTCACCCGTAGTTTGCGATATGGCTTTGGCACTGTTGGAACCGCATTAAAATTTTTAATAAGAAAAATTTTTTGATCTATCTCCCAAAAAGTTATGACACACCGATGCATTGAATATATCTAAGAGAATATCCAATCAGGTAGTAGGGCAGTTGAAACATTAAATATGAGATTGAAAACACTAAATATTTACCTTCCCTTAATCTTTCTCTTTTTCATTATTCTTTTCACAATTATTTTTCGAATGCGATTAATAAATGTTCCCCTAGAGCGTGATGAAGGTGAATATGCTTATATGGGTCAACTTATTCTCAATGGAACTCCTCCCTACTCTGAAGCATATAATATGAAGTTCCCCGGTATTTACTTTATCTATGCCGGAATACTATGGTTATTCGGTGAGACAGATACTGCAATCCATTTGTGCCTGCTCATTATCAATGTGCTCTCAATTATACTTCTTTACATCTTTGCGCGTAAAGCGTATGATGATTGGGTCGCGGTTGCTGCTGCAAGTGCATTTGCCCTTTTAAGTATGAGCTATCACGTACAAGGATTTTGGGCAAATGCAGAGCATTTTATTTTACCTTTCGTGATTGGTGCAAATATTCTCTTGCTTTCTGGGTTAAGGAAAAACCGAATAAGGAATATTCTTTTCAGTGGTATCCTATTTGGTTGTGCCGCTCTTGTGAAACAGCACGGTGCATTTTTTGGTTTTTTCGGATTTATAGCTTTACTAATTTTATTATGGCAAAATAAAACATTTGATAAGAAAGTTTACTGGAAATATGTATTAGCTTTTATGGGAGGAGTCTTTCTTCCCGTGCTTCTATGCTTTTTCTATCTCGTTTACGCAGGAGTTTTAGAAAAATTCTACCTTTGGACTTTTATTTATGCAAAAGAATATAGTTCCATTCAATCAATAGAGGGTATTAAACTTGGCTTTATTGGAGGATTCCAATCTCTCTTTTATTTTGCATCGCTTATTTGGATTATAGCCGGTGTGGGATTTATTACTCTATTCTTTAGCAAATATACTAAACAGTCAAGTATACTCGTTATAGGATTGCTCATCGCTGGCGTCATTGGTCTTTCGGTTGGTTTCTATTTCAGGCCGCATTATTTTATCTTAGTATTGCCAGCCGCCGCCTTACTCTTTGGGATTGGAATTCGATTTATTTTCCGTTTATTCTCATCTGCTTCATTGCCTATAGTACGATATTTTCCACCCATCTTTATTGTTACAATAGCAATTCTTGGTACTATCGCTGCTCACTGGGACGTTCTCTACCAGTTTTCGCCTGCTAGAGTAACAATGACCGTATATCATCAACATCCCTTCCCTTATTCTATATTAATTGCAAATATTATAAAAGAGAAAACCTCGAGAGAAGATAGAATAGCAATCATGGGAAATGAGCCGCAATTTTTATTCTATTCCCAGCGCCGTTCTGCGACATCATTTATATATACTTACTCCATTGCCGAAGACCAACCCTTAGCTGAACAATTTCGTCTTGAAATGATGCATCAAGTGGAATCAGTTTCTCCCAAACTGCTCATTTATACAAATATTCAACCTGAATGGTATAAAAAATCAAAAATATTGGAGGAATTAGATGAATGGTTCTTTGACTATGCAAAATCGAATTATACTATCATTGCTCGTTTTGAATATTTTAATATTTATGACACATTGCTCATTACAAATCCAATTCTTTTGACAAAGAAACCAACGCATATATTTTGGATCACATTATACGAAAAGAATAAATAATGCATCTTATGACTAAGCATCAATTCGTTCAAACCATCTTTATGAAATCATGGCGTCCATATTTATGGATTGTAATATCATCTTTTCTTCTCTATGGTCATGTTATTTTCTTTTCAGAATATACACACTACGACGATCATTTTTTAATAGTTGATAACTATTCGAAGATTGATGAACTAAGCGATATTGGGCAGCAATTTCTTGAAGATGTTGGACATCAAGGTCAAGGTGGAAATCTTTATCGGCCGATGTTGAATGTTTCATTAATCCTTGGCACGCAGATTAGCGGCACAGAGCTGTGGGGACATTTTCTCATTAATGTTCTTCTCCATACAGGTTCTTGCTTACTTCTTTTCGTTATGCTGTTAAATCTTGGAGTATCAAGGACGACCAGTTTCGTCCTATCCTTCATCTTTACAATCCACCCAGCGCTTACTCAATCCATTGCTTGGATATCGGGAAGGAATGATTCGCTCTTAGCATTTTTCATTTTGTTGTGTTTTATTTCTTTCTTGAAATTTATGTCATCATCATCATTTAAGTGGTACTTCGCTCATTTGTTATTTTTTGCGTGTGCGCTTTTTACAAAAGAGACAACGGTTGTATTTCCATTAGTTCTTCTCTTTTATATCTTTGTTGTTCGTAAAGATAAAGCTAATGCAAATCAAATAATCGGATTATTCTTTGCTTGGATTGTCGTGTATGTGGAGTGGTACATTCTTCGCAACGCTGCTCAAATAGCTCACTTCACAGATCCTCTGAGAGTCATCGGGAATCTATTTTTAGATCTTTGGATTGTTTTCTTTTATATTGGTAAAATATTCTGGCCTGTTGATTTAGCTTTTGGCCCGCTTAAGCCGGATCTCAATATAATACCTGGAATTCTTTCCGCCCTGTTTCTACTTAGCATAATCATATATTCTAAAAATCGTAATTGGAAAATAATATTCTTTGGAGCTCTCTGGTTTAGTCTGTTGCTCATCCCGACATTTGTCTACCATCCAAATGTAGTGGATAATCATATTCCATATTATGAACATCGTATTTATGTGCCTATGATAGGTATATTTATTCTTTTGTCTTCTCTCACGTTTGCAAAAAAAAATAATCTATTAAACAAATTAATTCCGTACTTCTTGGGGATTGTTATTGTTTTTCTTGGCTGGAAAAGTTATCATCAAACATTTCGCTTCCAAAATTTCTTGACACTGCGGCAGTATTCTGCAGAAACATCTCCACATGATAAAGTGCTGTATAGCGCGATTGAGAGAATGAGTCTGCCTTTATCTCTTAAACAACAAATTCAGAACTACCAAATTCCATTAGATGCGCCTATAATTGATGTTCAGACAAACGACTCATCAAAGAATTGCAGACGAACCAGAGATATTCTCGAAACTCTAGAGAAAAAATATAAAGTTGATCCATCCAACAAAGAGCTTTTACATGCACTAGCAATTGCCAATTATGCACGCGGTTTCTTCGTGAGGGCTGAAAAATTATTTATCTCTGCAAAAGAACTCGACCTGAATAATGCCGACATACCATATAATTTGGGAATCTTCTATTATGATGCCCATCGTCATAAACAAACGGAATCGGAATGGTTATTATCCTTGAAACTGAATCCTTTGTTAGGTAACGCCTATCTCAATCTTGCATATCTGTATTATGAACAGGGCGAATTTGAAAAAGCATGGAAAAATTGCCAATTAGCATTGAAACAAGGAACAATCGTTTCAGATGAACTTATTAAGGAAATAAAACGCAAAAATCATATGCAAGAAAAAATCAGCAGTGAGAAAGAACAACCGTTAGTAAATTAGAAAAGAGATCTCACTTTCATTTGAGCTTTTTTATTATAGATAATACCGTAATTGTACATATTGAGCAATAAAGGATACGAACAAAGGGATGGCTGCTAGCTAGTAGTTTTCTTGTTGATTGTGTGACAAAGAGGGGAATTACTGAATTTTGGTACACTCGTGTAGCATATAATGATTAAGTGCATTTCACTGGAGGCCCATCTGACAAGCAGCGAGTATACTAGTGCTGTGCCGAATCTTCAGGATCATTTGTTCAGTATTCTCTATTTTACAGGCGTGATTTATTTCTCATCCTAAGACATCACATCATAAGATTAAATAATAATGTTCGTTATAGATCAAACTGGACAGTATGCATAAAAGAACAGCAATCATCATTGGAGCTGGTCCTGCAGGACTTACGGCGGCGTATGAACTTCTTACAAGATCCGATATCAAACCTATTGTTTTTGAAACGACGGATATGGTGGGGGGCATTGCGCGCACGGTCAACTACAATGGTAATAGAATCGATCTAGGTGGGCACCGTTTTTTTTCTAAATCTTCGCGTGTGATGGAATGGTGGCTCTCCAAATTTCCTCTTCAGCACATAGAAGACTCGATTAAAAATCGGATGAACACTATCTTGGGTAATACTCCAGCATCGTATCTTGAATCCGATCTCAATCCTCATACCCATGAACGTATTATGCTTGTACGTAAACGATTATCAAGAATTCTCTTTCAGAGAAAATTTTTTGATTATCCAATTACGTTGAAATTCACAACACTTCGAAATTTAGGTTTTATTCGTGTCATGCGTATTGGAGCAAGTTTTCTTCTGGCAAAACTGTTCCCGATCCACTCAGAAGCATCTTTAGAGGATTTTTTCATCAATCGCTTTGGACGTGAACTGTACAAAACATTTTTTAAAAACTATACTGAAAAGGTATGGGGAGTTCCATGCACATCAATTAAACCGGACTGGGGTGCGCAACGAATAAAAGGGCTTTCGGTGACAAAAGTTATCAGCCAGGCTATCAAAGCCCTTGTGCAGAAAAGTACAGGTTACCGGCAAAAGGAAATCGAGACAAGTTTGGTAGATTATTACTTCTACCCAAAATATGGACCAGGACAGCTGTGGGAAGAAATTGCGGATTTTGTTCAAAAAAACGGTGGTGAGATTCATTTCAAACATACCGTTGTAGGTGTCAACAAAAAGGATACACACATTATGGGTGTGAGTGTCCGAGATGAGGCAACTGGAAATGTTCATATTATCCAGAGCGATTTCGTTTTCTCTACGATGCCTGTTCGAGATCTCATATCAGGTATGGGAAGCGATATCCCTGCAAATGTTCGGCAAACTGCAGAACAATTACAATACCGAGATTTCCTCACTATTGGATTGCTCTTTTCACGTTTGAAAACACCGAATGGTACACTACCTGATAATTGGATCTATATTCAAGAAGAAGATGTCAAAGTTGGAAGAATTCAGGTGTTCAATAATTGGAGTCCTTATCTTGTTCGTCATCCAGAAAACACATGGTTGGGCCTTGAATATTTTTGCCAGGAAGGCGATGACATATGGTCGATGAAGGATCAAAATCTTATTCAACTCGGAATAAACGAATTAACCTCTCTTGGAATTGCGGATTCTGATAACTATTTAGATGGTGTTGTGCTGAGGATGCCAAAAGCATATCCTGGTTACTTTGGCGGTTATGAACAATTCCATCTTGTGAAAGATTATGTAGACAAATATGATAATTTATTTCTTCTTGGTAGAAATGGAATGCACAGATACAACAATATGGATCATTCCATGCTGGCAGCTATGACGGCGGTTGACAATATTCTTGGAAACATTACAACCAAGGAAAACATATGGAAGGTAAATACAGAATCTGATTATCACGAAGAGAAGAATAAATGAAATCCAACCGTTTTTTTGGTTTTCTTATTGGTGCTATATTTCTTTTTATACTCTATTTTGTCGTTGCATTGCGCCAGCATAATTTTGTGGCACCTAATTTTGATTATGCTAATGATATTACGACGTTTGTCTTCGGGATACCGAATCATATTTTTCAATCGCAACTTTGGAAAATAATTCTTCTTCTTCCAGCGACGATTCTTTTTTCTGTTGCCTTAACCAGAGCTGGGTTCAAATTCACAATTCCAGATAAAATACATTACTGTCTGATAGTTGGCACAATACTCCTCACTGCTATGATCATTCTTGTTTTGTCCACGCAATTCCTATTCCACGAAACAGAAGTAACAGATGACGAGAACGTATATGATTTTCAAGCACGGACGCTTCTTGCCGGCAGGATTGTAAACCCGCCGCCGCCAGTTTTAGGCAATAGCATAAATGCCCCCTTTTGGCGGAAAAGTAGTTTTGACAATACTTTCATTATTAATGATGGACGTCAATGGATAGGTAAATATACGCTTGGTCATCCTGCCATCATTGCGCTTGGAATATTACTAGGGAACCGCTATATCGTTATCATTGGAATGAGTGTTCTGACTTTATTGCTCATCTATCTCATTGCTAAGGAATTATATAATGACAAGAAGATTGCACTACTAGCATTCTGTTTGGGAAGCGTTTCTCCTTTCTTCTATTTTGTTTCGTCTTCCCGATTAAGCCATACAACGAGTGCATTTTTCCTTGCTTTATTCATGTTTCTATTTTTGCGTTTAAGACATATGCAAACTTGGCAGCAAAAAACTTTTATGACGCTTCTTATTGGTTTGGTTCTTGGTTATGCATTCAATGTGAGATCATTGACTGCACTTGGTTTTTCGTTGCCATTTGTTGTTGTATGGTTCATGAATCATCAACAATTTCCTAAAAGAACATTTTGGACTGGGTTTCTACTGTTTGTTGGCTTTTCCTTCATGCTTTCATTAACACTTTGGTATAACTCTATCGTCACAGGAAATTGGCTGCAATTTCCTTTTCACTACTATTCTCCAGTTGAGCGCATTGGATTTAGTTTATACCATACGCCATATTCAGCACTGCATAATTTTTCTGTAAGTATCGTTCGAATGAACGGGGCATTATTTGGATTTCCGCTCAGTCTGTTGTTTGTGTTTATGTGTTTCCTGGCAAAAAAAGAATTTGCTGACCGATTATTGCTCGGAATATTGGGAAGTATTGCCTTTGCATATTGTTTTTACTATTCTCCGGGGGTTCAAGATCTTGGGCCAATCTATTATTATGAAGCCATAATTCCATTGTTCATATTAAGTGCACGAGGGATTTTCTTTTTATATCAAACGGTCTTTAATCGTTTTGATCATGGGAAAGTATTTCTTCTTCATTTTCTTGTTACCTCATGTATCGTTGCTTTTGCAACATATATTCCAGAGCGGATATCTCATATTGCTCAATTAACGGAGCAAATTCGGAAGCCATATGAGGTTGTTCAATCTGCCAATATTCATCATGCCCTGATTATGATAAGCTCATGGGCAAATAAAGGGCAAGTCTTCGGTCATAGAAATCCCTCTCCTGTTTTCAACGATGATAATGTGTTTTGTCTATATACCGATAGTGTTTCAAATCGTACTGCTGTTAATTATTTCAGCGATAGAAGACCTTACTTTCTGCAATACGACAATAAAAATAATCTCTATGAAGTTTTGCAACTAGATCGTAAAACTTTACAGCCTTTGTTTTTACATAAAGATTGATATCAATAAATATCGTGCTCATTGACTCTTATTGGCTTTCGACGAATGGCTGGATGAAAATGAATTTGATCGTGGAAGAACAAGATACTGATGACCAGCAGGGCCTTCGTCCTCTAGATAGACTCTTCGCTGCGTCTATTGCCTACCTTGGAATACCTCTTGCACTCTTTCTCGTTGGATGGTTAAGAACACCATTCGCAGTAGCCTTGTTAGTCCTCTTGAGTCTAGCATTCTACATTACTTGGCGTTCTTGTTATACAAACTCTCCACCGTTTCGAATTGGTTCGAAACAGATTGTTCTAGCATGTGTGGCTATTTTCTGGGTCTGTTTCGGGGGGGCTGGGCACGTGCTATACGCAAACCGGTTCGATTGGTCTTTGAGGGATGCTGTTTTGCACGATCTGACGGTAGTACAATGGCCAATAGGCTACGATATAGGAGGATCAGAACTCTGGTTTCTTCGGTGCCCCGTGGGATACTATCTCCCCGCCGCTCTCGGAGGGAAGGTCTTTGGCCTGATTAGTACAGATGCAATCCTATGGTTATGGACAACGATTGGCGTGTGGATTTTTCTATCTTTGCTCCCAATCCAGTCTCGGCATCCTGGTAAAATGGGGCTTGCGATCATCACGGTTGTTCTCTTTAGTGGAATGGATATAATTGGTTGGTTGTCTTTGCGGGGATTTTACCCGCCCAGTTATCGGCATCTGGAAGGGTGGACCCAGATGTTCCAGTATTCTTCAAATTCTACCTTACTTTTCTGGACTCCCAATCACGCAATTCCGGCATGGATTGCAGCGGCCTTGTTTTGGAGGCACTGGAAAACAGATGCCTTCATAACCTTATCGCCCTTCTTGTTATCTCTGCTGCCGATTTGGTCACCTTTCCCGATGATTGGCATGTTGCCTTTCTATGCATTACTTGTTTTTCGAGTGATTCGGGACAAGAAGGGCAGCGCATTCAACTTACCTCTCCTGGGAATATCTCTTCTTCTTATGTTCGTGGTCGTGGCTTACCTAAGTATGGATATTGGAAGTATTCCAAGTAGCTATGCAATGAATTTCGGATCTTTCTTTCTCAAGAGGTATCTTCTCTTTATCCTCTTGGAATTTGGAGTATTAACAGCATTACTCTGGAAATCCAACCGCAGCCCTATTCTCCTTGTGTCTGTATTGGTCTTGCTAGTACTGCCATTTATTCAATTCGGACCTGGGAATGATCTCGTGATGAGAGGATCAATACCGGCACTGGCCTTCGTCTGCATTGCCACTTTGGATTTTCTTCGACGAGCAAAGAAAGGATCACCTGGCAGGATGATTGCGGTGTGTTCGATACTCCTTTTAGGTGCAGTGACTCCTATTCATGAGTTCTACCGTGCTGCCAGTTTCCCTCATTGGAAGCCAAGCCAAACGCATACTGTTATGGACTTTGGACCAATTCCTCCCTCTCACTATGTTAGCCGTTATGAAAACGGATGGTTGCAAGGAATCTTTCGTGATCCCTCTGGTATTCTGAAGACAATACCTCCCAAGGAGCCGATGATTTTCCGACCGGAAGAATATCCTTGATATTTAAAGATTGCTCATGAGGAATTTACAACTCATAGTTACGGCCGTCCGGACATATTTATCTCTTTAGAAATAACTGCCATGGTCGAATTCTTTCGATTGTGAAGAAATTCCATACTAAGATACCATTTTGATCGACGAGTCGAACCTTCATAACGTATTCGTCTTAATTGATAAACAACTAGAGATCAATCTGTAAGGGGTATTGAACCATTACCTGTGGAATTACTGTCTCGGTTATTGACGAGTTGAAGGACAGCCGAGAATATCTTCAACACATAAGGACAATGCAATCTATTCCATGGCCCATCTTCCATCCTTACGAAAAGGAATAGTCACTCGTGTGATTTCTTTGCTTTAATGAATATGGACTGAGCCATTTTATTAAGAACGGGGATGTGTTCAAGAATGTCTCCGCTTAGAATCAACGGATTGATAAGGATGTCTGGTACCCCGGGAAGTAAGAAGTCCTTATACGTAACATGAATTTCTGTAAAGTTCGCTTCGTACAGGCGGTGGACAATGAATCTCTTGGAAAATGCCATTTCAGTCGGTTCCAACCGAGCTTTCACACGAAGGAAGGGGACAGTGAAAATGAGAGTACAATAGGGATTGTAAATGTTTGGTTCGAAAAATAAAAGTGTTCCATCCGGTTTTAATAATCGACGGATATTCACTAATGCCACAGGCAATGTATAATAGAGATGGTGAAGGATTCCGTTGCCGATGATATAATCAAACTTTTGATCGAACAAGCAGTCGGGCTGATTGAAATCCATAACTTGATACTGGAGGTTTGGCAAAGGTGAGCGCTTACGTGCCTTTTCGATAAAAGGGGCGCAGAGATCTATTCCGAGTACGTGCGCACCGGTCCGTTCTGCAACCCAATAGGCGATCTCACCTGTTCCACAGCCAATTTCTAAGATTTCTCTTGTTTGCTTCATATTCATTTCCCGCACGAAAGCATCCGCACGCCGTCGCATGCGGACTTCAGTGGATTTTACGAGTGCAAAGCCCTGATTAAAACCACGATTGTCTTTGATGGATGCCATATGTTATTGTGTTTTCTTGAAAATATTTTTTCTGATAAATTTTGGACGTTTTTTAATTTCTTCAATGATCTTGGCCTGATACTCTCCCAGAATTGAAATCCCCAGCATCTGCAATCCGCCAAAAAAGAGAATCAACACAATGATTGTAGGGATACCATGAGGAATGTTGGGTTGTATGAAATATATAATCACTTGTGCAATGATGGCGAGTAAAGAAAGACCAGTCAACGTCCATCCAATATAGGTCAACAATTCGAGTGGAACATAACTAAACGAGAAAATTGCCTTTCGTACCCACCATAGATTTTTTCGCCAATTGTTTGTTGTTGTGCCAAACATTCGTTCGGGCCGGACATAATCAACGCCTGTTTGTTTGAACCCGACCCATGCACGCAGTCCCCGTAGGAACTGATCGGTCTCCGGTAATTTGATAAGTTCATCGACTACTTTTCGATCCATAAGCGAAAAGTCGCCGGCATCAAGCGGCATAGGTACATAGGAAACACTTCTGAAAAGTCGATAAAATCCTTTATAGAATAATGCAAGCATTTGATTTCCTTCGCGTGCAATACGTCGGCCATAGACAACATCCCATCCTTCCAGCCATTGAGCATAGAATTGTTCAATTACTTCAGGAGGATCCTGGAGGTCGCCGTCAAGCAAGACAACACCATCACCGGTAGAGAGTTCCATCCCGCTGAGGAAAGCACTCTGAGAGCCGAAGTTTCTGGAATGTTCAATGGCAATTACATGATCGTCCTGATCAACAATTTGTTGCAACACCTCATTCGTATTATCAGGCGAACAATCGTTGACAAAAATGATCTCGTAATCAACACCGATCTTCTTAAATGTATTTGTGAGCCGCTCATGCATTACGGGGATCGACTGTTCATCCCGATAGCAAGCGATGACGGCGGATAATTTATGCAGGATCTTGCTTTGCACTATCCACTTTTCATACAGCGGGTAGGAGTAAGCATGCTGCCATTCCTGTGTCTTGATGAGCCCCTCTTTTAACGAGGTCAAGTTTTTCCATCTGAGTAATTTTTTAGCTTTCGTGCTGTCACCGTACCAATCGATCAAATCCCACCGGCGGTTGGGCATCTTTCCCCATTGCGGTTTATCAGAAATCTTGAAGATCTTTTGAATAAGTGAGGTAATCTCACGTATCGTGGTTTTTTTGTCACTAGCGATATTGATAGACTCACCCCGAATTGTAATGAAGTCGGCATTTGCTGCAAGAAGTGCTGCATAGTTTGCATCATCGACGAAAATAAAGTCGCGGGAAATATCCGGTTGAACCAGCGGAGGAAACGTTCCTTTGATCCCCTTATCAATCAATTGCGGTATAAGGCGGTCAGGCTCTTCGTAAGGACCATAGACAGAATAATAGCGCAGATTAACGATTGGCATTTCCTTAAGAATACCATAGTACTTGATCATATGTGCAACGCCGACTTTGGAAACCGCATAGTGACTATTTGGCTGCAGCACGTCATCTTCGGACGGCGCAGAGCAGTTCAATCCATATTCTGATGATGTTCCTGCATGGATAAATGCTTTTATTGAATATTGCGAGGCGACTTCCACGAGGTTGAGAAATCCCAGGAAATTTGTCTTGTAGATTAATTCGACATCGGCTTGCTTGGAATATGCGCCGTATGCGGCAAAATCGAAAATCGTGCGACAGGGATGTTCAAAGAACAATCGTTCCACATAGTTTTTCTTTGTGATATCACAATGAAGCACAAGATTCGGATTGATATCCTCTAGTCGCCATGGAATGAAGGTTTTGCTCGTCACGGCAAAGACATCATTCCGGATGCGGGTGATCTGTCGAAATAGATTTGAACCAATGAAGCCGCCAGCACCGAACACGACAATCGGTCCGTCAAGCTTCTTGATTTCTTCAAACATCTTGTCTTGCAGATTCACAAGGTTTTCCTTTTTTTGTTACGGAGGGTATGTGCGATGTGAGGTGTGTGTGAGAAGCCATGTTATTCTCATAGCAAAAATTCGATCATGGTTTGCTTCAGACCCTCGCCGCCGAGGTTGTTTTCTGCTTGATGCCATCGCTGGCTTCCATAGCGTCCGCTGGGATATCCTCGGGCAAACAGACTATGGTAGCGTATTGATGTACCGAGTGTTTCTAATAATAATGCGGCGAGTGTTTCCCGCAGTCCGCACTGACCGTAATGTTCCTCGATGGTGATGACACGACGAAGATGGGAAATTTGCTCAAGCAATTCGTCCGGAATAGTTGTGATTGGGAATCGGCTGACGATCCAAATATCAAGCTCCTCCACAATCGCACTTTCAAGGTTTAGGGCATTCTCTACTACTGGTCCAGTGCCGATCACAACGCTTTTATTTCCATGGGTGAGTCTTCTCCATACAGTAAAAGGGGGAACTGGTTGAGAAATTTGTGCACCGAGATTGAGCCGCAGGTAATTGGGATGAGGATCATTCAGCATTTGATGAACCGCTTCGCCTACATCACTGTCTACAAAGGGCACGTACACCTGCATGTTTGGAAGAATTCGCATCGCTCCGATATCTTCTAGGGCGTGGTGTGTGCAACTCATAATTCCGTATCCATACCCGCCGCCGTTCCCTATTAATTTTACCGGTAAGTTGTGTAGACAAACATCATTTCTGATTTGCTCGTAAGGACGGAGGGTAACAAATGGTGCTATGCTGTAGACCCAGGGCTTCAATCCTTCGTGGGCGAGACCCGCGGCAATAGAAATCATGTTTTGTTCGGCAACACCTGCATTGATGAAGCGTTCGCGGAATCGCTCACGCACTTTTTCAAGAGCCATATATCCTAAGTCACCTGTTAGGAAGATCATTTCAGGATGCAGGTCGGCGCTTGTGAGCATAGCTTCGGCGAATTCAGATCTCATAGTCCTGATACCGATCGTAGATACTGGTTATCAATTTCTGCAATCAAAGCCTCATACTGTTCGTCTTTCATAGGAAGGTAATGAGAGTCGACGGTGTTTTCATACGGTTTCCAGCCTTTTCCTTTTATCGTAGAGCATATCAGTACGCCGGGTTTGGAAGATCGTTCCAAAAGCAATTTTCCTTGCTCAAGCGAAGCAAAATCGTGTCCATTGCATTCTACGGCAGTGAAACCAAGGAGAGTCAGACGTTTCGTCAGTGGCTCTAGCTTCAGAACTTCCTCTGTTCTACCAAATCCCTGGAGATGGTTGCGGTCGATGAGCCAGATGACGTTTTGTAAGGAATGGTGAATAATGAAGGATGCCGCTTCCCACAGACTTCCTTCATCTATCTCCCCATCTGAAGTAATACAAAAGGCTCGTTTGCCCGATTTTTTATAGCGGCTTGCTAGCGCAAGACCAGCTGCGAGCGAGAGGCCGTGCCCTAAACTCCCGGTGGCAAAAGGGATACCCTTGAGTTTGTTCGGAGGCGGATGTGCTGCAAGGTATGTTGCGTCGCAATAGAAAGTCTCAATATCTTTCTCTGTGATGAATCCTCGTTCTGCAAGAGTACTATAAAGAGCTGCCGCCGCATGCCCTTTTGAAAGAATGAACTCGTCTTCGCCCTGCATCCAGTCAAATACAACGAAGGTCAATAGTTCTGCACATGAGAGAGAAGTCCCCACGTGACCGGCATTTGCTGTTTTGTACATTTTCAAAAATCTCTTCTTGATATTCCACGCCCGTTCAAGAAGCTCTTTTCGACGCTTTTGATCCATTCTACTCCATTGGTAAAGTCCGTATCGTTATGTAAATGAAATAGGAGATGGCGTTCCAGTTGATTAATTTTTTTGTAAACAAACAAAAACAGTCAACCAAGGCGCCAGCACTATCAAGAAGATACCAGCATCAGAGGAAAAACGCAACCAAAGGGAAGAAATACTTTCGAGAGAAGGAGCATTGGCTATGAAGAATTTCACCGGATAGGTCAAGAGAAACTCATACAAGAAGTTTTAAAAACTAAAGTTGATGATTTCTTAGGTCCAAAGTGGTATGAACACAATGAAAAATATTTGCATAATAATGCTCTTGTTTAGATTTCAACGATCTTCGGGGCAAAATCTTTTATTGCTTTTCTTTCCGAGAGGTGCCGACACTGAGTCGAGATGTTTTTGGAGTTTTTCATTATAATATTCTTCTTTTGTGTGATGAGTGAATGATTCTGAAACAACGGTTGGATGGCAACAGGCATACACAATCATACGATTATTTCTTCTTGCTGTGTAGGGTTATGGCCCAATGTGGATTTATTGGAATGTTTATAATAGCTTTTGTTCCAATCAAGCTGCTATGATATTTCCAATTATAGTCTATCATATGTGTTTGCATTCCGACTGAGATAGATGAATAAGGTATAAGTAATAATGATGATATCACAAATATATTTTTCCATGTTCCATGTTGGTTGATACAGAGTATTAATGACCACGCTACCATTACATATGGTACATAAAAATATCTATTACCACTGAATATTGGCATATCTGGAGAACACTTAATAATGACCGCTCCCAGTATTGCCACAGATATACTTAAAATCATAAAAACTATTTTTATTATTTGCATATCCTCTGGAGATTTTTTATAGGATAGATATAATAGAACTGTAAAAAAAACAAAAGAGCTGATACCTACAAATAATGCGTTACTATATATCATAGATTTTCCAAAGAATAGACCGCCGAACAGTTTTCTTCCGAAAACAGATATGAAAATATCTAAATTGAACATACTACCTTCTTGCACGATTGCTGTACTGGAAACGATATGGAAGAGTTGAATCAATACTATACAAAATGCTACCATGAGTAATGTATATCCATAAGTCTTTTTTATATTGAAATATTTCCATGTAAAAAAAGGAAACATGATAATCAGAAATGGTCCTGTCAATCCTGCAAATATAATTATGATAAAATCAGAAATTACTTGTAGAGCATAGTTACCATATCTTTTATTTGGGGCATCTTTTAGCAGTGTTAATACAAGCAATATACACAGTATCCATTGGAGATTTGTTATATTAAGGAAAACCTCATTCAAAGCTTGTGGAACAATTACAATTGAAAGGGCTAAGAGTGGTTTAAATGGCAATTGCAGTCTTGGTGAAAAACAATGAGCAATAACCATTATAGTAATAAATAAACACGTGTAATTATAAACTGCTGGTATATAAGCATATGAAAAGAATGAGTCTGCCAATATTGCTATAAGCCTTGGAACAATATGAAGATAGCCGGCATATGGAATTAATATGGATGCGGCGCCATATTCGTATTGTTGAGCAAAGAATATAGTACCGTCTTCTGCCCATAGTTGTGGATTGGATAAGGAATCTGGTTTTCGGATTATGAGTATAAGTATTGCAATTACTATGAACGCGATATTTTTATAGTTTGTAAATACTTTATATGAGTTGTGTTTTGTATTCATGCTAGGTCTTCTACTTGCTGGAATAAAAATACTGCTAGTTGCTTCGAATATTTTTATAGGGAAAAATCTTTCATTTCTCTTTTTCTATCAAGTACCAATCATAACGATTGTAGTGTATTGACACCAATTAGTCAAGCGGTTAAAAAAAATATTTATTCTAGTTTAGAAATAAAACGCAGCCGCGTGCAGCGGTATCGTCATGCCCACCCTGCATCATAGGAATGTAGTTCTAATATTCCAGGCGTTGTTTCATCTAAAATACAAATTTATCCTTTTTAACACCCTTTTGTCATTTGGAACTATCTACCCTCGATATCGTCTGTAAAATTGAACCGATAGACATATTCAACATTTTAATAAAAGGAAAGAATGCTATGAGAACAACATTTCAAATGGTTGGATGCCTTGCGATAGTGCTCTTCCTATCAATTGGTACGACGTTGAGTGCAAGCGGCAAATTTTCAGATGAGACACAAAAGAAAGAAAAGACAAAGATATCTAGTTGGATTGGAGTTATCATCCAAGATGTAAACAAAAAGATTGCTCGAAAAGCAAAGCTCGACTCCGAAGAAGGTGTCTTTGTAAAGGAGGTTGTTGAAAACAGCCCTGCAGACTCGGCTGGTATTCAGGAAGGTGATGTTATAGTTGAGTATAATGGTAAAAAATTGCCGGACTCAGATGAGTTAGTAAAAATAGTTCATCGGACTTTACCGGGAACGAAAGCAGACATTGTTATTGTCCGTGATGGTCAAAAAAAACGCTTACTTTGATTGTCGGTAAGAAAAAAGGATCAAAACATCAAATGTTTGGTGTAATGCCCAACATACCTGATGTGCATGTTTTTATCGGTAATCACATTCTTGGATTACAACTTCTCACGCTCAACGAGCAACTTGGCGAGTATTTCGGTGTTCCGAATAATGAAGGGGGTATTGGTAGAGAAAGTGGAACGCAAAAGCACTGCTGATAAAGTTGGATTCAAGGCGGGTGATATTATTATCCGGATCGGTAATAAAACCATAGATGAGGTGGAGAAAGTTCGAAGGGAACTTGGTAAATATGATGAAGGCGATAAAGTAGAGTTTGAAGTTATGCGAAAGAATACGAAGAAAGTATTGAGTGTAGAGATGGAGGAAGATCAAAATGTTCCACCAAATTTTTTTTCGAAAACCACATATTCGGAGGTTCCGAGCGGATCCATCCGATGATGCGGAAATACATTTGGAAATGGATGAACTCCGATCCACCTTAAATCAAGAACAAATTGAGCTTAGAGAGTCGTTAAAAGACAATAAAGTAATACCTCATGAGATTCAAAATATGAACAGCGGTTTTTATCACCACTACCTCAATCTGTAAAATTATAATCCCTTTCTTATTTTTCTTATCTTAAATGATAATCTGGTGTACCAATAATGATAGCCGGATTTCTTTTATTATTCGTCAAGCGTCTTGCCAATCTGCGAACCTTGACGTACCTTTCATCATGAGCTATGCCTGAAGCGTCTTTTCTTTTTTCTCAATATGGGCGTGTTGTTGATTTGCTGCCCGAGATAGTGCTTATCCTGGATGATGAAAACAGGATTCTCGATGCCAACAAAACGGCCGCCGACGAACTGGGAGTGGTTGTCCGACCATCACATCCGAAATATGTCTTCGACATACTTCCTGAAGATGAACGTAATATTTTTAGAAACTTGCTTCCGTTTACCGACCAACTGAATTTGGAAACTAAATTTCGCAAGCGAGACGGATCGGTAATCGATGTTACGGGAATAGTACGCATCTTACATTCAGGTCAGACGAAGTACTGGGTATTGGTGATGCGCGATGTAACAGAAGAAAAGCGGAAAGAACTCGATTTACTTCGTTTCTCCAATGTCATCCACAATACTATTAATCCTATTCAGATCAGCAGTGCAAATGGAACGATGGTGTATGTCAATCCGGCTTTTGAAAAAGTGACTGGTTATAGCAATACAGAATTAATTGGAAAGAACCCAAATATTTTAAACAGTCGCAAGCATAGCAAAGAATTTTGGTCTGGAGTATGGAAGCATATTATTTCGGGCAAAGTCTGGGTAGGAAGAATCGAAAACCAGCGGAAGGATGGGAGTCCGTTCTTTACAGAGCTTGTCATTTCGCCGATCGTTGATTTACAGGGCAAGATTGTAGGGTATCTTGGTGCACACCGAGATATCACAGAGCAAATTATTTTAGAGCAGCGGCTTGTTCGTTCACAACGTATGGAAAGTATCGGTACACTCGCAGCTGGTATTGCGCACGAAGTTGGTAATCCGCTCACTGCCATCTCATCGTTGGTACAAGTTATTCAACGCACAAGCAAGGATGAATTTGCCAAGGAGAAATTAGAGTTAATCAACAGTCAAGTGAACCGCATTACTCGCATCATACGCGAACTTGTAGATTTTTCACGTCCCTCAACACATGTGGTGAAGCCGACGAATATTAATCGAATCGTCAAAGAAGCACTAAATATTGTTCAATACGGAAAAAAAGTTAAGGACATTACGTTCTCACTCGATTTGGACGATCAACTTCCAGAAATTGCCGCAGTACCAGATCAAATCGTTCAAGTTTTTATTAACATCTTGATGAACGCCGTAGATTCGTTAGATGAACGCCGTGGTTCAATCAGTGTGCATAGCCGTAAAAACGACCATGCAATTGAAATAATAGTGCATGATACAGGAAAGGGAATTGAATCCTCGGCATTAGAAAAAATCTTCGAACCGTTCTATACAACGAAAACTACTGGTCAAGGCACAGGGCTGGGATTGTGGGTGAGTTACGGTATCGTAAAAAGTTTTGGCGGTGATGTGTTTGTTGAAAGTATTCCCGAAAAGGGAAGCACCTTCACCGTCTCGTTCCCTCGGAAAGGTGTCTAATGGCGCAGCGCATATTAGTAGTCGATGACGAACAAATAATACGTGAATCTCTCTCATTCATTTTAAAGAAAGAAGGATATAACGTCGAAGAAGCAGCAAATGGCAAAGATGCATTAGCGAAACATGAAACAAATCCATTCGACATTATTATTACCGATATTGAAATGCCGGAAATGAAAGGAGTGGATTTATTGAAACAAATTCGTCAACGGACACCGCAGACATTGGTTGTTATTATTACAGCATTTGGATCTGTCGAAACGGCGGTGCAGGCTTTGCGTGAAGGTGCTGCGGATTATATTTTGAAGCCAATCAATTTCGATGATCTATTATATCGAGTAAAAAAACTGTGTGACTATCATACGCTAGTGATTGAGAATTCACTTCTGCGTCAAGAACTTCAGCGTACCTATGATTTCGATCAAATCATAGGGCAAAGTACACCGATGAAGAAAATCTTCGAGGTAATTAAACGTGTTGCACACAGCGAGGGTACTGTGTTGATCACCGGTAAAAGCGGCACGGGAAAAGAAATTGTTGCGCGCGCTATTCACTACAACAGTCCGCGGCGTGAAAAACGCTTTATGCCAATCAATTGCGGTGCAATCGTTGACACACTATTTGAAAGCGAGCTCTTTGGACACAAAAAAGGATCATTCACAGGCGCAACAGTGGACAAAGAAGGATTATTAAAAGTTGCTGAAGGTGGGACTGTCTTTCTTGATGAAGTAAGCGAAATTCCAATTCAACTACAGGTAAAATTGCTGCGCGCACTTGAGCAAAGAGAAATTACGCCTGTCGGTACAACGGAACCAATCAAAATCGATGTGCGCATTATTGCCGCCACAAATCGAGATTTACGCAAGGAAGTAGAAAATGGCACGTTCCGAGACGATTTGTATTATCGTCTGAATGTTGTTGAAATTGATTTGCCGTCACTCAAGGAACGTCCTGACGATGTTCCTATTCTTGCACAGCATTTTCTTGATATTTTCAAAAAACAAATGAGCAAACCAATACAGGGATTTGCTAACGAAGCGATGCGTGCTTTGCTTCAATACCAATGGAAAGGCGAAGTACGCGAATTGGAAAATGTTATTGAACGTGCTGTCATCTTTTGCGATGAAGACTTTGTCGGACTTGAGCATCTTCCAGAATATATGAGACCTACAGAAGACATTCCCTCAGTTTCTTCCGGCCATGGGACTCTCAAGGATGCGGTTAGAAGTTTTGAGCGGCAATTCATCCAACAAACGCTTTCGGCTTGTGGACAGAATAAGGAGACTGCAGCTAAAGTTCTAGGCGTTAGTCTTTCTTCGCTCTATCGTAAAATAGAGGAGCTAAAGATACCGGCACACTAAATGGAATTTTCCATTTATCCCGTTAGAAAATACCTTACGGCTTGACGCAAGGTTATATAATATTTAATAAGCACGGGGTCTAATACCCCTTGTGAGTTTTGTATCAGGATTTATTCTTAAAGCTGTCTGGACGAAGCCCAGATTCAATTCTTCTGATTTGTGGGAAACCTATACAAAACTATTTCCCAAAACCTGCAAATTAAATAAAGAAATGTGCTTGACTCACACAATCAACCTCAATTTGTCGAGGCATGGTAACCTATCAATTACTGGCACATTCCTTGCGGAATATCTTTTAAGAGAATAACTATCAATATTTGAAGAAAAGAGATATATGAAGTTACGATGGTGGATTGTTGGAGTCGCCGCTGTTGCCGCAGGCAGTATATTTATGATTAAGCATTTAGTGGATGACAAGAAGACGTCTCTCACTATCGTTGATAACAACAATGAAGAGAGTTACGGCAAGTTTCCACATGAAATTCTTGAAACAGAATTCGATGATGTAGATTTTTTAGCATAACTTCATCAAGTAAGGGCATCGGATAAAAGGAAACTTTACCATGTCCAATCAAACCGAAATAATTTCGCACGAAAAACCGCAGGCGGTATCAAGTTCTACCGTCTCTCGGAAACATGTGCTCGTCTTCAGTCCGGATACAGATTTGGCACGGTTTCTCCTACTTAATCTCGAAGATAAGTTCCAGATTGTGCGCGAACATCGGCTGGAACATTTTGAGCAAGCGGTCAAAGAATTAATACCTGATTTAATTTTAATCGATCTTTTCACATTTTCTACCGACATTATCAAACAACTCGACATTGTGCGCCGAATAATAAGCACAGTTCCAATCATTGCATTGCGTGCTTATATGTCACTTTCACCTGAGATGAATAAATCAATTGACGATCTTACAGATGCAGTCTTTTATAAACCGGTTGACGTGGAACTTGTTACACAAGCGATTGAGGATTTATTGAAATAGAATATATAAAAGTATGATATTTTCCGATCTGATAATTGAATAGTTACAGGATTTTGGAAACAGAGTATTTGCACTAATTTATTTTACATTCTCACGAAGCAATCTTGTAGGTATCGACTTGAAGACTTTTATTTTCGAACGCAGCGAGCTTGACCGTTTGGTTGAGATTCTCAAACGCCGTGACTATAAAGTTATCGGACCTATCGTGCGCGATAGTGCAATTATCTACGATGAGCTGACGAATATCAACGACCTTCCCATTGGCTGGACTGACGAGCAGACAAATGGCATGTATCGATTGAAGAATCGAGATGATGCTGCTGTGTTCGGTTGGACGGTTGGTCCACAGTCATGGAAGAAATTTCTTTTCCCACCAATTCAAAAAATCTTTGCGACCCATAAAAGTCCTAAAGGGCTTGATCTCCAGAATTCGAAGAAACAAACGTCACAAGAATCTGCACAGACAAAATATGCTTTCTTTGGTGTTCGCCCTTGCGATTTGAATGCCATTTCTATTCAAGATAAAGTATTTCTCGGCGGTCCTTTTATCGATCCGGTCTATGAACGAAAACGCACCGGTAATTTTATTGTAACAGTCAATTGCGGACAAGCAGGCGGTACATGTTTCTGTGCCTCGATGGGCACAGGACCTAAAGCAGGGACTGGATTTGATCTTTCATTGACAGAAGTCTTGAATGACAAGCACCATTATTTTATCGTGGAAGTTGGTACCGAGCTAGGCAGCGATGTTCTTAAGAGTATAAAGTGCATAAAAGCAACTGATGAAAATCTTACGACGGTAAACGAAATTTGCTCAAAAACCGTGAAACAAATGGGACGTTTGCTTGACACGTCTAATTTGAAAAGTATTCTTTATCAAAATTCCGAACACCCACGATGGGAACGAACTGCTGCGCGATGTCTTACGTGCGCCAACTGTACGATGGTTTGTCCAACTTGTTTCTGTGCCACGATAGAAGATGTGACTGATCTTGCAGGCAAGCAAGCAGATCGTATGCGAAAATGGGATTCCTGTTTTACCCTCGACTTTTCATACATTCATGGGGGAAGTGTACGCGCATCTGCAAAAGCACGCTACCGGCAATGGATGACGCACAAACTAGCATCGTGGGTAGATCAGTTCGGTACATTTGGATGTGTTGGGTGTGGACGCTGTATTACGTGGTGTCCAGTCGGCATAGATATTACAGAAGAAGCACGCGCAATTCGTGAAAATCAGTCGTAAGGAATTACCTTCATTAAAGGAAAAGTGCTATGGAAGACCTGAAGAATATTCTTGCAGAACATCCATTCTTCAAAGGACTCAATGAAGAATATTTCGCACTCGTCGTTGGCTGTGCGACCAACTTGCGTGTGGATGCCGGCAAAATGATATTGCGGGAGGGAGAAGATGCGAACCAATTTTATTTAATCCGTTCCGGTAAAGTATCGATTCAATTAATGACACCCAATAAGGGTCCGATTATAATCCAAACTTTGCACGAAGGAGATATTCTCGGTTGGTCATGGCTTGTACCGCCCTTCACGTGGCACTTCGATGCAAAGGCGATTGAATTGACGAGAATGATCGCTCTCGATGGGAAATGTCTGCGCATGAAATGCGAGGATGATCATGATATGGGATATGAGTTACTTAAACGTTTTGCCGACATTATGACGAAACGGCTTGAATCGACCCGATTACAACTTCTGGATATTTATGGCGACCGATCCTGAATTATTATCACTCAAAATAGATTACAAACGGAATCCAATGCTTCCATGGCCGTTTCAAATCCAGCGAGTAAAGCATGAAACGGAAGACACGTTCACTGTTGAATTACAACCTCTTGGTGCTTTGGAAGAGTTTGCCTTTCAACCGGGGCAGTTCAATATGGTATATGTGTTTGGTGTCGGCGAAATTCCTATTTCTATTAGTGGTGATCCGGCAAAATCGCGTATGCTTGTCCACACAACGCGTGCAGTTGGCACCGTGACGAAAGCAATGGATAAAATGCGGCGCGGAGATATTTTAGGTATTCGCGGCCCATATGGAACACCATGGCCTATAGATCACGCAAATGGATTGGATGTTGTTTTTGTAGCTGGCGGAATAGGATTAGCACCATTGCGCCCGGCATTGTATGAAGTTGTTGCTCACCGTGAGCAGTACGGGAAAGTAGTCTTATTATATGGGACACGCACTCCGTTAGATGTTCCCTTCCGGCAGGAACTGGAAAACTGGCGCGCACGCTTCGATTTGGAAATTTACGTTACAGTTGATCGAGCAATGAGTGGCTGGCGTGGTAATGTAGGAGTAGTGACAAATCTTATATCGCGGGCACCATTCGATCCTCGTAACACAATGGCATTCGTCTGCGGTCCTGAAATTATGATGCGGTTCACAACGATGGAATTGCATAAACGTGGTGTTGATAACGAACACATTTTCGTTTCGATGGAACGAAATATGAAGTGTGCCATCGGTTTATGCGGACACTGCCAGTTCGGATCGGTTTTTGTCTGTAAAGATGGACCTGTCTTTCAGTATGGTAAAATCAAAGATATGCTGGTGAAATGGGAAATCTGATATAAAAGGCACGAAAATGTCCCCCAAGAACAATAAGATTCCGAAGACAGCTGTAAAGAAACAACGTAAACCGAAACTTGCTGTATGGAAATTTTCTTCATGCGATGGGTGTCAACTAAGTTTACTCGACTGCGAAGACGAACTTCTTGCTATTACTGAGCACATTGAGATTGCTAACTTCCTAGAAGCGTCGCGTGAAGTTGTGAAAGGACCATACGACATTTCTTTGGTAGAAGGCTCCATTACCACGCCACACGATGCCGAACGTATTCACCAAGTACGGCGGCAATCAAAAGTTCTCGTTACTATCGGAGCATGTGCAACAGCCGGAGGGATTCAAGCACTTCGCAATTTCAAGGATGTAAAGCAATTCATCGTAGCAGTCTACGCCAATCCCAAGTACATTGAAACATTGAATAAATCTACGCCGATTGCCGACCATGTTTTTGTCGATTTCGAACTGCGCGGTTGTCCAATTAACAAGCACCAATTAATAGAAGTCATCAATGCCTATCTCAACGGTCGAAAACCAAACACACCAGCGTACGCCGTATGTATTGAATGCAAACGGCGCTTCATTACCTGCGAGTTGGTGGCTCATGGCCCAACGTGTCTAGGTCCGGTAACACAGGCAGGATGCAACGCGCTGTGTCCTTCATACTCGCGTGGTTGCTTTGGTTGTTATGGCCCAAAAGAAACGCCGAACACATCCGCGCTCAGCACCTACTGGACTTCACTCGGAGTAAAGGATGATGAACTAGTGCGTCTGTTCCGTGGATTCAACGCTTACGCTGAAGCATTCAGAAAAGAGAGCGAAGCACATGAAAAGTAAGACGATAAAAGTTGATTACCTTGCCCGAGTGGAGGGTGAAGGCGGATTGCTTGTGAAAGTCAGCGGTAATAAAGTTACCGATGTTAAGTTTAATATTTTTGAGCCGCCACGATTTTTCGAAGCATTTCTCCGGGGGAGACATTACAGCGAAGCACCGGATATTACTGCACGCATCTGCGGTATATGTCCGGTCGCATACCAAATGAGTTCCGTTCATGCGATGGAGAATGCTTTTAGTGTTACGGTGGATGGACAACTTCGTGCACTCCGCAGATTATTATATTGCGGTGAGTGGATTGAGAGTCATGCCTTGCACATTTTTATGCTGCACGCGCCAGACTTTCTCGGTTACGCCGATGCGATCCAAATGGCGAAAGATCACGGTCCCGTTGTTCAAATGGCGTTAAAGATAAAAAAGATCGGCAACGACATAGTCAACCTTATCGGCGGAAGGGAAATCCATCCGATAAATGTTCGCGTTGGCGGCTTCTACAAGTTGCCAACAAAGCAAGAACTTGAAACATTAGTCGAACGATTAAAGTGGACAGTTGAATCGTCCATCCAGACCGTGAAATTTGTTGCCAAGTTGCCTTTTCCCGACTTCGAACGCCCGTACGAATATGTTGCACTGCGCCATGAGCAGGAGTATCCATTTAATGAGGGACGGCTTGTATCTAACAAAGGATTGGATATTGAGATCAATGAATATGAAAACCATTTTATGGAAGAGCATGTTTCACACTCTAACGCACTTCACTCCATTTTGAAAGAACACGGTGCGTACTTTGTAGGGCCATTAGCACGCTATAATTTGAATTTTGATAAGCTCACACCTGTGGCACAAGAGACCGCTAAGTCGGCAGGTATTGGAAAGGGAACAAACAACCCGTTCAAGAGCATCATTGTGCGATCAGTGGAGATGCTGTATGCCTGCGAAGAAGCACTACGTATTATTAAAGAGTATGAAATGCCAGAGAAAGCGTCAGTGGACATTCAAGCGAAACTCGGTACCGGATATGGTTGTACTGAAGCACCACGAGGTATTCTTTATCACAGATATCGTTTGGATGAGCGAGGAATTATTCTCGACGCGAAGATCGTTCCACCAACATCGCAAAACCAGAAAACTATCGAACAGGATTTACGCGAATTTGTACCATCTCGCATACATCTTTCACAAGAAAAACTTACTTGGCAATGTGAACAAGCGATCCGGAATTATGATCCGTGCATCTCTTGTGCAACCCATTTCCTGAAGCTTGAGATCGAAGGTGAATAACACAGAAACATCCGGTGTGATTTCGATTGAACAAAGCAACAGTGAAAATCTTACTATTCTTCCGACTGAGAGCCGACATGAATTCATTCACCCATAAAGTAGGAGGTGGCGTATGGCGAAGCTTGGCGATGTGATTGATTACTTAAAGCACAACAGTGTCCCGTATGAAGTGATCGAACACGCCCCAGCATTTTCTGCACACGAAGTTGCTGTTGTGTCACACGTACCGGAAAAAGATCTAGCAAAAACTCTTATTGTTCACGCTGACGAAAAGTATTGTATGTTTGTGATGCCAGCCGATCACCGATTAAATGACCATTTATTGCATGATGTGTTAAAGGCGAAACATATTCATCTTGCATCTGAAGAAGATTTACAACAACTTTTCCCGGATTGTGAAGTTGGCGCTATGCCGCCGTTCGGAAATCTCTATGCCGTGTCGGTGTATATTGATAAAACACTGGCAAATGATGAAGTGATGGTCTTCAATGCATGCTCGCATACCAGATCTATTCGGCTCAAGATGTACGATTACCTACGATTAGTGAAGCCAGTGGTTGCAGAATTCTCGCAATCACGATTCGAGATTAAAGTACCGTAATGATCGAGAATGGCTTCAGGAAGGTTCTTCTCATCGGGATTGGCAACGAGTATCGTAGTGATGACGGTATTGGATTGGGGATAGCTCGAAAGATTTGCGAGAGACACCTTTCATCAGTTAACGTAAAAGAAGAATCAGGTGAAGGTGCCACGCTGATGGAAGCATGGCAAGGATATGAGACCGTTATTCTTGTGGACGCGATCTCATCAGGCGCAAAACCGGGAACGATCCTTAAAATTGATGCAAGTAAGGAAATTGGTTCGGCGAAGTTTTTTCATTATTCAACACACGCGTTCAGTGTCACGGAGGCGATAGAGTTAGCGAGGGCAATGAAAACTCTGCCACCGAAACTCTTTGTCTATGGCATTGAGGGTGTAAACTTTAATGCAGGAGTAGATATATCGCATGTTGTACAGGAATCAGCAAAGCAAGTTGTCGATCAAATTTTAAAAGACATCGAATTAATAAGTCAGTAGAAAAGCTGCTGCCTACTGCAAGATACTGTTGTGCGTTACAATAATATGGTATAACAAAAGAGAACATCATTCTTTATTTAAGGAGGAATGAATGCAACTTCCTACTCAAAAATCAGTCCAACAGGATGAAGCGCCCCAAAAAATAGAAAAAATGAAACACGTAGTTCGGCGGATCAAATTCGAATCTGAACTCGATCTCGATTTCGGTGAACGCGTTGCCGAAAAAGCGTACGGTCAAAAACTTCTCAGTTGTATTCAGTGCGGAACGTGCAGCGCTACTTGTCCGTTGGCGCATTATATGGATTATACACCGCGAAAAATTATCGCAATGACACGCGAAGGATTTAAGGAGGAAGTTTTAAATTCACTGACCATTTGGCTCTGTGCATCTTGTTACTCTTGTTACGTCCAATGCCCACGCCAAATCCATATCACTGATGTGATGTATGCACTCAAACGGGAAGCAATTCAATTGGGCTTTCATCCAAAGCGCTTACCGATTCCCATTCTTGCGCAAGAGTTTTACAAACGAGTTCTAAAAGATGGCCGAAACACGGAAAGCTGGTTGCTCATCAGTCTCTATTTACGTACGAACCCTTTTAAAATGTTGAAGGAATCTATTCTCGGCTTGAAACTCTTTTTACGGGGTCGTCTCACTATTGGTAAAGAGCATGTTAAAAGGCGCGATCAGATTCACGCTATCCTTGAACATAAAAAAGGAGGGCAGCCATTATGAAATATCTTAGTTATCCCGGGTGCTCACTGCGGAGTACTGGACGTGCATATGAAGAATCTATTGTTGCCGTTTTTAAAGCGCTGGAAATTGAGTATGAAGAATTGAAAGATTGGAATTGCTGCGGTGCTACATCGTATGTTTCTATAGATGAAACGGATGCTTTTGCACTTGCCGCACGCAATCTTGCACTTGCTGAATTGCAAGTTGCAGAAGGCACAATCAATTTAATTGCTCCTTGCAGCGCCTGTTACCTTGTTCTCTCAAAGACCGAGCGTTATCTAGAAGACTATCCGGATGTCAGAACAAATGTGAATGCGAAGCTTGATAAAGCTGGGCTTCACTACAACGGTCGCGTTGAAGTGCGTCATCCTCTGGATGTACTGGTGAATGACTACGGTCTCGAAAAAATTTCCAAGCGTGTTAAATATCCATTAAAAGGATTGAAGGTCGCAAGCTACTATGGCTGCCAGGTTGTGCGTCCTTTTGCTAAGTTTGATCACTCACATTATCCTGTAACGATGGATAAGTTAGTGCAGGCACTTGGTGCAGAACCCGTAGATTGGCCGTTGAAAACAAGATGTTGCGGTGGTAGCCTCACCGGCACGACTCAAGAAGCTGGATTGCGTCTAAATCGTCTGCTTCTGAAAGAAGCTCAGAAACGCGGCGCCGATATAATGCTAACTTGTTGTCCGCTTTGCCAGCACAATTTAGAGTGCTATCAAGAACGTATCAATCGTATTTATCAAGAAGAGATTGATATACCTGTGGCATATTTTACGCAGCTTATTGGTGTAGCGCTCGGTTTGTCGGAAAAGGAACTTGGGATGCAGCGGCTTTTTAAAAAGCCTTCGTTGGAAAAATTTATGCATCCGAAAGGAGAAATGGCCCATGCATAACTACGAACAAAAGGAAGCAGTTCGTATCGGATTCTATATCTGTCATTGTGGGCATAACATTGCCAGTATTGTAGATGTAAAAGCTGTTGCCGAATATGTTAAGTCTTTGCCCGGCGTCGTTGTCTCGTGTGAATATAAATATATGTGTTCAGATCCAGGTCAGGAACTGATCCAAAAGGATATTCACGAGCATTCATTGAACCGTATTATTGTAGCTTCTTGTTCTCCGCTTCTTCATGAGCACACCTTTCGTACGGCTGTAGAAAAAGGAGGACTGAACCCGTATTATTTTCAGATGGTAAACATCCGTGAGGATGTATCATGGGTACACACTGATGCGAAGGCAGCCACGGAAAAATCAAAAGACCTTGCGCGTGCTGCAGTGCAGCGTGTGTTTCATCATAAGGCATTAGAAACAAAACATGTAAAGATACATCCAGACGTGCTCATAGTGGGCGGTGGAATTGCGGGGATTCATGCCGCGCTTACACTGGCAAATTCCGGTAAAAAAGTATTTTTAGTGGAGAGACAGCCAACAATCGGCGGACATATGGCGATGTTTGATAAAACATTTCCAACGCTCGACTGTGCGGCATGCATTCTTACGCCGAAAATGTCGCAAGTGAAGAACCATCCCAACATCACATTGTGGACATATTCGGAAGTAACAAAAGTCGATGGCTATGTAGGCAATTATAAAATCACTATTAAACGCAAACCTCGCTATATAAACGAAGAACTCTGTGTCGGCTGTATGGATTGCATAGAAAAGTGTGTTTATAAAGAAGGAAAGACGCCAGATGAATTCAATGTTGGATTAAGCAAGCGAAAGCCAGTCTATATTCCATTTCCACAGGCAACTCCGCAAATAGTGTTAATTGATCCTGAAGCTTGCATAGAATTCAAATCTGGACGATGCAAAAAAACTTGCGTTGAAGCATGCGACCGCAAAGCAATTGATTTCAATCAGAAAGAAGAAATGAAAGAGATTGAAGTCGGCACAATCATTCTTGCGACCGGATATCATACGTTTGATGCGAAACGCGTTCCTTTTTACGGCTATGGAAAATATCCCAACGTGTACACATCGCTGGAAGTGGAGCGGCTTGTCAACGCTTCGGGTCCAACAGGCGGTGAGTTGATTCTCCGCGACGGTCGTCATCCAAAAACTGTCGGAATCATTCACTGTGTTGGCTCGCGCGATAAGAACACGAATCGTTGGTGCTCACGTACGTGCTGTATGTATTCGTTGAAATTAGCGCATTTGCTCAAGGAGCATACAGAGGCAGAAGTGTACAACTTTTATATCGATATTCGCGCTGCGGGAAAATCGTATGAAGAGTTCTACGATAAATTGCTCGACGAAAATGTGCACTTTATTCGAGGCCGTGTTGCAGAAGTGTCGGATTGGGCAGTGCGTTCTTCAGAAGAAGGTAAGCTTATTATTCGCGCAGAGGATACGATGATCGGAATCGTGCGCCGCATACCGGTGGATATGGTGGTACTAGCCGTTGGTATGGAGCCGCAGTCAGATTCGCAAGATGTCCGGCGTCTGTTTAATATATCTTGCTCAACGGAAGGTTTTTTCTTAGAGCGGCATCCTAAACTTGCTCCTGTTGATACATTTACCGACGGTATCTTTATTGCTGGTGCTTGCCAAGGACCCAAAGACATTCCGGATAGTGTTGCTCAGGCAGGTGCTGCTGCTGCCCAAGCGTTAACACTTATTGACACAGGCGAAATTGAGCTTGAGCCGAACACTGCCTTCGTAGTGCAAGATGATTGTTCTGGCTGCCGAACATGTCTTACAATCTGTCCTTACAATGCCATTTCACGCGACGAGGCAAAGCAAAAAGCATTTATCAATGAAGCTCTCTGCAAAGGATGTGGTACATGCGTGGCAGCATGTCCATCCGGTGCTATTAAACAAAATTTATTTGAAGACGAAATGATCTTTAGCGAGATCAATGGTCTGCTGGAAAATACTCCGGTAGTTTGCTGTTGAAAATGAATTGGAGAGAATGAAATGTTAACTGCAGGTGAACAATCGAAAACAAATACGTGGGAGCCGCGCATCGTTGCCTTTTTTTGTAACTGGTGCACATACACCGCGGCGGATCTTGCGGGTGTTTCGCGTTTAAGACATGCACCTAATGCACGCATCATACGCGTGATGTGTTCCGGGCGAGTCGATCCGCAATTTATTCTCGATGCTTTTTCCAAGGGAGCTGACGGTGTTCTTCTTGGCGGCTGTCATCCCGGTGATTGTCATTATATGGAAGGCAATTACAAAGCCCTGCGGCGAATGCGGTTGCTAAAACGAATGCTGAAAGACATGGGTATCGAAGAACATCGATTCCGCCTTGAATGGATATCTGCATCGGAAGGCGAACGAATCAAAACCGTTATTAATGAGATGACGGAGCAAGTGCGTACACTTGGTCCGCTTGGATTGCCGAAGAAGTTCGAGGAATGGGATACGGAGATGGAAGTGCTCGAGCGTACAGTGAACGGAAAGGAGGAAGCCGTCCATGCCTGAAAAACCGAAAGTTACTTTCTATTGGTGCGCTTCCTGCGGTGGCTGTGAGGAATCAGTTGTCGATCTCGCTGAAAATATACTCGATGTCGTTGCGGCAGTAGATATTGTCATGTGGCCAGTGGCAATGGACTTCAAGAAAAAAGATGTCGAAGCTATGGAAGACAAATCGATTTTAGTTTCAATGATCAATGGAGCCATACGGACATCTGAACAGGAAGAGATGGCGAAGCTCATGAGAAGGAAGAGCCAGCTTGTAATTGCGTACGGGTCATGCGCTCATTTGGGCGGTATTCCAGGGCTTGCCAATCAATTTCAGAGAGAAGAAATTCTTCAATATATATTTGAGGAATCTCCATCGACAGTGAATCCGCAAAAAACACGGCCGGAACGTAAAGTTATGACAAACGGAAATGCTGTCACGCTTCCGAATTTCTTTAACGTTGTCCGTGCGCTTGATCAGGTGATAGATGTGGATTACTATTTGCCCGGTTGTCCACCGACTCCGAAGTTGCTGAAGCAAGCACTTGATGCGCTCCTCTCCGGCAATTTACCTGAAAAAGGAACAGTTCTTGCTCCAGATATTGCTCTTTGCGATGAATGCCCGAAGAAAGACACAAAACCAAGCGATTTAAAATTTACAGAATTTAAACGTCCACATTTAGTACAAATTGATTCAGCTACATGTTTGCTGGCACAAGGTATTGTCTGTATGGGACCAGCGACCCGCGGCGGCTGTGAAGGCGTCTGTATTTCCGGTAATATGCCCTGCACGGGCTGTTTCGGTCCGACATCACGAGTAAAAGATCAAGGCGCAAAAATTCTATCTGCTCTTGCATCTCAAGTGGAAGCAAAAGACGAAAAAGGCATCGACGCAACACTAGCAACAATTCCAGATCCAGTGGGTACATTTTATCGTTACGGGCTGCCGATATCACTTTTGAGGAGAAAGAATTTTTAATCAATGATACTCCGTAAATCCATAACTAACTTTCTATCTCAAAAGAAACTTGCGGTTATTGGTGTCTCGCGAGATACAAAACAATTTGCGAACTACGCTTACCGTTTTTTAAAAACGCATGGATATATAGTCTATCCTGTTAATCCGAATGCAAAGCTGGTTGAAGGTGATAAATGTTTTCCAAACATAATGTCATTGCCAGAGAAGGTCGATGGCGCTTTAATTATGCTGCCGCCAGAAAAAACGATGAAGGTATTGCCGGAAATTACCGATGCTGGAATCAATCATATTTGGCTCCAACAGCAAACAGAGTCACCGCAGGCAATTCAATTCTGTAAAGATCGAAAAATCAATGTTGTGTATGGCGAGTGCATTATGATGTTTTCCGAACCATTAGCAATTCCCCATCGGTTGCATCGATGGGTTAAAAGAGTTACAGGAACATTGCCCAAATAGGAATTCAAGGAATAATTATGGAAGCGACTACAAAAACACGACGCATTACAATCGATCCTATCACGCGACTTGAAGGTCATGGCAAGATCGATATCTTTCTCGATGACAACGGCGAAGTAACGAAAGCGTATTATCAGATTCCTGAATTACGTGGCTTCGAAATTTTCTCAAAAGGACGCCCTGCCGAAGATATGCCGCAAATTACCAGCCGTATCTGTGGTGTTTGTCCGACAGCACATCATATGGCCGGAACGAAAGCATTGGATGACCTGTATAAAGTCGATCCTCCACCCGCAGCAAAAAAAATACGCGAGCTTATTTACAATCTCTTCATGCTCGAAGATCATGCATTGCATGTGTATATTCTCGGTGGCCCAGATTTCATCGTTGGTCCGGATGCGCCGAAAGAACTGCGAAATGTCGTTGGTGTGATCGGTAAAGTTGGAGTGGATGTTGGCAAGAGGGTAATCTCCATGCGACGCAGAGTACGTGAGCTTATCAGCTATCTCGGTGGAAAAGTGATTCATCCTGTCTTTGGATTACCAGGCGGTGTGTCAAAAGGAATAGCTCCAGAAGATTTGCCGAAGTTCAAAGAAGTTGTCAACGATGGATTTGAGTTTGCCAAATTCACGCTGCAAGTCTTCAAAGATATTGTTTTAAAGAATGACGCGTATGTCAAGATGATTACCTCCGATACCTATACTCACAAAACGTATTACATGGGTTTGGTGGATGAAAATAATAAAGTGAATTTTTATGATGGGAAAGTCCGGGTTGTCGATCCCAACGGGAAAGAATTTATAAAATTCGCACCTCAGCAGTATCTTGATCATATCGCCGAACAGGTTGAGCCTTGGAGTTATGTAAAATTTCCATATCTCAAAAAAATCGGATGGAAGGGATTTATCGATGGATTTGAAAGCGGTGTGTATTCTGTTGCACCACTTGCTCGTCTCAATGTTTCTGACGGCATGGCAACCGCTGAAGCACAAAAGGCATGTGATGAACTTTATAAAACTTTAGGCGGCAAACCTGTTCATATGACGCTCGCAAATCACTGGGCACGTGTTGTGGAGATGCTGCAAGCCGCTGAGAAGTGTGCCGAACTCGTGAACGATCCGGAAATTACGAGCAAAGATATCCGCACAATTCCGACAAAGACACCGACTGTTGGTGTTGGTATTGTCGAAGCACCGCGCGGTACACTCATTCATCATTACGAAACTGACGAACGCGGATTGATAACAAAAGTGAATCTCATTGTTGCTACAGCACACAACGGTGCACGTATTGCCATGGGTGTTGATAAAGCGGCAAAAGGACTTATTCATGGCGGTAAAGTAAATGATGGTCTTTTAAATATGATTGAAATGGCATTTCGTGCATATGATCCCTGCAATGCTTGCGCAACGCATTCGTTACCAGGTGAGATGCCGTTACTTATCTGTATCCGAGACAAACATGGTAATCTAATTAATGAGTTAAAACGGTAATTCTTGTAGAATTTAAAGCCGAATATTAGTTTACCACTCTTGCCTGCAAGAAAGCTTCTTTAACAAAACGGCGTTTTTATTGCTTTTATTAACATTCTTGCGCTAATTGCTGCTGCAAAATTGCTGGAACAAGGAATGTCGATTTATTTAGTATAGATTATTTTGACTATGTGACGAAGACAACGCTGATTATTAAAATTTTTTATATATATTGGCTTAAGAAATTAGAAGTATCCAAACTATATAAATCTAAATAATCACATAAGGAGTTAAACATGAAAACAAATAATCGACTCATTCTATTGACCGTAGTTATTATCCTCGGTGTGACGATAATGGCAGCGCAAACCGTCTATAGGGATGTTGTGTATCTAAAAAATGGCAGTATTATAAAAGGGACCATTGTTGAGACGGTACCGGAAAAGTCAATTAAAATTGAAACAGCAGATGGCAATTTTTATGTCTACAATTTTTCAGATATTGAAAAGTTAACAAAAGAAGCAGTTGTGGCTCCGGCCAAAGAATCAAAACCAGTCATTGAGCGTCTCGGTAACGAGGCTCCGCGCCCGGCTGAAGTTCAACGCAGTTATGAAAATCCACGGAGCTATGAAGGTCAACGCAGTAGCGAAGGTTCTGGATCGATATTCGGCATTTATGGAGGTCTTGCATTACCTTTAGGCTCTTTAGGCAAGACAGACGGAGACTACGCAGGGTATGCAAAAACAGGTTTTTCAGGAGGGTTACAATTCGTTACAGGCGGCACAATCGGTTTTATTGTCGATGGTAGCTATTCACACAATAAAATAGATGTTCCGACGGCGGGCATTCCAGCCGGGAAGTTGGAATATACAGGTTGGACATCGATTATAGGGCTTGCGGGATTAAAAATTGGAACTGATAATTCTTCAGGTATTAATTTCTTTATTGCCCCGTTCGCGGGTGTAATGCATGAAATAACCCCTGAGGTAACATTCACACCATCAGGATCATCTACGTCCACGACATATCAGCCTAAAGCTTCAGGAACAGGATTTGCATATGGTGGAGCTGTAGAGGCAATATTTGCAGGACATGTTACCCTTGGTGCAAAATTTGTTGCGAGCAAACTAAAATTTAAATATTCGGTGAATGGCCAGGACATTGAGAGTGACGCAATGAATAGATCACTTCTCTTGGTATGTCTTGGTTATGCATTTTAAGTGCTGAATTGATAACTAGTTAAATAACATCCAAACAATCTAACTAATAAAATAGGCGCGATCTTGGGGTTGCGCCTATTTTAATTTCATCGACTTATCTGTCCTATATGACAAAGCTTTATCTCATAAGATAGAATTTGTTGCTGCGTATGTTTTACTAATATCTTAAAGATGTTTAAAAAAGAGTTCATTATGAAAAAAATAATCATATTTGTTGCCACTGTAGTCCTAATGACAGCAGCGCAATTGCACGCTCAACCGGAACGCCGCGATAAGGCGGTCTTCACAGAATCAAAGAATGAGTTTTGGGATTCCGTCAAAACAACACTTGATAAATTCTATAAAAAGGATTCAAATAAGAAACTGCAGGTTGATTTTACACAATTCAATCCGCCGAAATCCATAGATGAATTCACAAAGTATTGGCACAACAAACCGATATCACAGGCTGTCTCTGGCATGTGCTGGTGCTTTTCCACAACATCATTTTTCGAATCAGAAATATTCCGGTTAAGCAA
>PLMK01000069.1 GCA_003142475.1 Ignavibacteriota bacterium | reverse complement strand
TAGCGCCGATCCGTTAGGGCGCAATTATTCCTTGCAGTAATAATAAATATCTAATTATGAATCGTTTACTTTCTATCGCTTCCATTATTCTTTTCGTGTTGGTAAGCCTCCGAGCTCAACGATTTCAGGATGTGGATCATTATAAAAAAACTTATTTATTGGCAAACCAAGAAACAGATTCTAGCACAGCTTGGGAAAAAACGGGATTAACTGATGCTCGAGTATTGTCGCTAATTTGTAACCACAGCGGACATATTTTCGCTGGTGCCTATCAGGGTGGCATATATCGATCTACAAACAACGGGAAAGACTGGGACACCATTAATAATGGAATCTCAAACCTTCTAGTATGGGCACTTGCGATTAGTCCTAATCAAGCAATATTTGCTGGGCCACTTGGCAGCGTATTCCGTTCGACCGATAATGGAGACAGTTGGGTAACTGTAAATAGTGGTTTCCCATATAGTATCATTCTTTCACTCGCCTGTAACTCCAAAAACTATGTCTTCGCTGGAACATACTACCATGGTTTAGGGCGCTCTATGGATAACGGTGACCACTGGAGTGGATTGACTAATGGATTAACAAGTACGGACGTCTATTCACTCGCAATAGATTCTAGCAACAATATTTATGCGGGGACCGACGAATACATCTTCCGTTCTTCAGATGATGGTAATTCTTGGATCGAACTTTCAAATGGACTAACTCAACCAGTCATTCGTTCTCTGGCGGTTAGCCCTAACGGATCAATCTTTGCAGGTACTGGCGCAAATGGCATTCACCGTTCTACTAATGGTGGCAATAACTGGTCACAGGTTGGGTTGAGTGGTATGTTCGTTGGATCAATTGCGATCAATTCCCAAGGTCACATTTTTGCAGGAACCTTCAGCGACGGAGTATTTAAATCCACAGATAATGGTCAAACATGGAATGATTTTAGCTCCGGTTTAACAACCCGAAGGGTAGACGCGTTGGTAATAGATGGCGCTGGATTTATCTATGCTGGCTCATATGAGGGTGGAGTATTTAAAAGCCTAGAGATAACAACTTCTGTGAAAGATTTAAAATCAAACCATCTTCTATCTTTTGCTTTATATCAGAACTATCCGAATCCATTTAACCCAATAACATTGATTTCTTTTACTCTTCCATCAGCATCAGTTGTCTCGCTAAACATATTTGATATATTAGGAAGAGAAGTAGCAACTGTTGTCTCTGAAAAACTCTCAGCAGGAAGCTATTCACGACAATGGAACGCAGCAAATATGCCGAGCGGAATCTATTTTTGTCGACTACAGGCCGGCTCCTTAACTCAAACAAAGAAACTTATTTTGATGAAATAATTGCGCCCTAACCAGGCGCTCAAGCTGACGGAATGAGCTGGGTGCAATTTGCATGGCGAATGATGGGTTTAGGTTTTCATTAGTAGCTTTTCAGTCTCTCGTTGGTTAAGTATTAATTAATTTGGTTCTCAGCATGAACTCGTTTCGTTCAGTACATATTGAAAGTATTCAGCGCCGCAGCTTAGCGCCNNGCGCCGGTCCGTTAGGGCGCAAACTAATGTATAATGAGTTATCGAGGAAATTATGATAAGACAAGTGAAAGATTCCGATGCTGATGCTCTATGTCGTCTCTATAATAAATATATTATAGAGACAAGAATTACTTTTGAGGAAACACCGTTACAAGCAGATGAAATGGTATCTCGTATTAATAATATCGCACAGAATTTACCATGGCTGGTCTATGAAGAAAACGGAAGAGTAGTTGGCTATACCTACGCGAGTAAATGGAAGGAAAGAGCAGCGTATCGCCATTCAGTCGAAATTGCTATTTATCTCGATTCCAACTATCTCGGTAAAGGAATAGGTACATTACTTATTGGGGAGTTATTGACAGCGTTGAAAGCATTGAAAGAAAAATCAATTCATGGTGTAATATATGGAGTTGCACTGCCAAATCAGGCAAGTATAGCACTGTGTGAAAAATACGGATTCGAAAAAATTGCTCATTTTAAAGAAGTGGGATAAAAATTGGGCGAATGGGTAGATGTTGGCTATTGGGAACTGATACTATAAAATATTTATTTCGTTTGCACTTATCCGTTGGGCGCACAAACCGGAAATGTGCTTACAGGATTTGAAGATGTTTGATGATAGGAGAAGTAAGAAAGTCCTTCTGATTGCTCACTGCATCTTGAATCAGAATGCTAAAATCGACTGTTGTGCCCATTATCCAGGAGCGATCAAGGAAGTCACACAAATCCTGATAGATGCCGATGTCGGCATACTACAAATGCCTTGTCCTGAACTTCTTTGTCTCGGATTAGATCGCCAAGTGGAGACAGGAATACATACTACAGTCGAATCAGAAGATTCCAGAGTTGCTCGACGAATGGCCGAAGATCAAGCCAAAGCTCTTTGTCGCAAGTTGGTCAGCGACCTCGTTTATCAGGTCGAGGAATACCAGAGGAACGGGTTTCAGCTTGTTGGTGTTGTCGGAATAAATGGCTCTCCCACTTGTGGTGTAGAAACCACTTGGTCCAATAACCAAGAAGAGCAAGGCTCCGGGGTCTTTATTAAAATGCTAAATGAAGAATGTCGCATGAGAAATATTTCTTTTCTGATGCGAGGTATAAAAGCGTATGAGCCTGAGCAGGCAATTGTTGTTGTAGTGGATTTGCTTGAGAACGCCATCTACTGATGAGTTGTGACTCATCTGCAAACAGTAAACGTGCGCCCTAACCAAGCGTTCAAGCTGACGGAATGAGCGTCGGTACATTTTACATTGCGCGTATAGGTCAGTACAAAATTGAAAGAACCAGCGTGAACTTGTTTCGTTTTGTGTATATTGAAAATTATCAACGCCGCAGCTTAGCGCCGGTCCGTTAGTCAGCAAATTATGAGGATAATATGACGGTTGAATATCAGCCAACGATAGACGATGCGATAGGTTTTAACTTATATCATTGTGCTCATTCTCCTAATCTTAAAAGAATTAAGATGTTTCGATGGTTTATGTTTCCAACAATTTAGATCTTAATTTTCATCTTTTTTGTCGCACGGCACTCCAATTGGAGTGCAGGATTGGGACGGGGTATGGCGGGCGGTAGATTTTTGTAAGTAAATTCTATCTATAGTACATCATAAGTTTAGTATTTATTATTTATACGGAGGGGAAAAAAAGGATGAGAATGTTTGTTTTTTATTTTCACCTTTGATTATTGCTATTACTTCTTTTCTCATTCGTTCAATGTCAATAGTAGATTTTTCTATTAAGTATTTGTTATTACACTTTGGCCAATAACGGGTAGGATTGGTTGGCTTTAACATACCAGTTATTATAGATGAATAATCAAGCAGCTTATTAGTATCTTCATAAATTAATAATGGAGTTCTGTCTATTGGACAAAGAGTTTCTTTGTTAAGTATGCCGGTTGTCTTATCGTATTCCCACAAAACACCCGCGTGCTCAATGTATTTATTTTTATCATCTCGTGTAAAGTTAATAATTTCATTTAGTTTTTTCTTAGTTTCGCTTTTAATTATTGCGGGAATAGCAGATAACGCTTTTTCGTATGCGCTATCAAGAGGTAAAGAAGTATGACAAACACACATCTCCATTGGGCAATCGTATATGATAAGACCAAACTTTCCTTTTGATGGAAGCAATTATGCTTCGTGAAAAAAACAATAATAGGCTTTTTCTATTTCGCCGTTTACTACACGCCATTTTACATCTAAATATTTTATAAATATTTCAGATTGATATTCAAACCGTTTATTCTCTGATGTTGCTTTTACTCGCATTGGCAATTCTTTCGGTAATTCTGGTAAAAGGAATGGTTTATTCAGCTGAAACAATATTAGGAGATTTATTTCTTCTTGGAATATATTTTGACGCACTCCAAATAATGATTACCTGAATAGATATTGCTATAAGAAATGTTTGAAATGACCAATCAACAAGTGGTTTCTGCCACAGAGGATATAAGAAAGGAAGGAACAAATTCCATAAAGGAGTTAACCATTTAAAAGTGAAATTGTCAATGATAAAATAAGCGAAAGTAATAAATTTTATCCAAGTTTCATGCTTAAGATATGTCTGTTTGATATTATGAAATAGTTTATTCAAACAATGGATCCTCTGATAAAGATTATTTCAATTTAAAGATATTGAAGTATAAAAGCTATAATAACAAATAGTGTAAAAACAGTTCATTAATCATGGCACTTCAGCTGACCATTTGCTACGTCATAAAACTGTCGTATATTTGATTAGTCAAAGTTCTTTGAAAAAATGGTTGGTACAGAATAGCAATATTGATAGTAGCGCTGTTGAAATTAATTGTAAATGTCTGTATATTACTTCAGTACAGAACATGCTCGCATTGTGCGAGTAAGATTTGAAATATGCGAGCGTGTAGCTCAGGGGTAGAGCATTTGCCTTTTAAGCAAAGGGTCGGTGGTTCGAGCCCACCCACGCTCACATTTCTTTGCCCGGTTGGTGGAACTGGCAGACACACCATCTTGAGGGGGTGGCGTCCGTAAGGGCATGCGAGTTCAAGTCTCGCACCGGGCACTTAATAAAGGGACGGCATTGAGCTGTCCCTTTTTTTTTCCTTGATTTTATTGCATGTCAAACGCATTCCTCGTAATTTGGCAACAATTATGAAATTGAGAGCACATTTAGTGGTAAGCGGATTAGTGCAAGGAGTAGGGCTTCGCTATTTTATTCTTAACCGTGCAGTAACCCTTGGGCTCACCGGCTTTGTAAGAAATCAGTATTCAGGCGAAGTGGAAATTGAAGTCCAAGGCGACCGTTCGTTGATTGAAGAATTTATGAAAGAAGTGAAGATTGGTCCGCGTGCAGCCCATGTTACAGATATCAAAATTGAATGGCTAAAGTATATAGAGTCATATTCTCATTTTGAAGTAAGATAGATGAAATCAAAAAAGATTAAACGAACTAAACAGCGAACTAAAGAATCCATTCGATTTGGATGGGGATATGATGTTCACCGTTTGGTGCAGGGACGAAAGCTCGTATTAGGTGGCGTTCGCATTCCATCGGAAATTGGACTTCTAGGGCATTCTGATGCAGATGTTTTGCTTCATGCCATCTGTGACGCACTTCTTGGTGCTGCAGCTTTGGGTGATATTGGAAAACATTTTCCAGATACCAATGGAGCGTATCGCAATATCTCAAGTCTCAAACTCCTCAAACAAGTTGGAATTATGATTCATAAAAGTGGATACGACATTAATAACATCGATTCAACGTTGGTTCTCGAAAAACCAAAAATTGCAAAGTACGTTGATTTAATGTGTCAACGCATCGGGAAAGCACTCAAAATCCCTCATCAATTAATTTCAATCAAAGCTACTACACATGAAGGACTCGGATCCTTGGGCAGGGGAGAAGGTTGTGCCGCATTTGCAATTGCTTCCATACTGCAAAAAGAAAATAAGTGAACTATGGAACAATTTGTCAATTACCTTGTAGCACTTAATCCTTTATGGATATATTGTATTGCTGGAGCAATTGCCTATATAGAGAATGTGTTTCCACCTTCACCAAGCGATATTATCTTGGTTTCTGCTGGATCGCTTGTCGGACTTGGAAGGGTAGATTTTGCTCTCTTGCTTGTTCTTTCGACAATAGGAAGCACAGCAGGTTTCCTCACAATGTACAAAGTAGGTGATTGGTTTGGATTACGTATTTTGGAAGCTGGGAAATTCAAATACATTCCGATCGAAAAAGTCCATAAAGTTGAAACCTGGTTCAAGACGTATGGATACTGGATAGTCATTGCAAATCGCTTTTTAGCTGGGACAAGAGCTGTTGTTTCTTTTTTTACCGGAATGTCTGAATTATCGTTGTGGCGTACGACTATCCTATCGTTTCTTAGTTCATTGATTTGGAATTTTATTCTCTTGTTTGCCGGAAAAGAATTGGGGCAGAACTGGAGAGTAATATATTTTTATCTTGAAACTTATGGCAGGGTTGTAACAATTATTCTGGTTCTCGTTGTTTTAATATTTGTTGGTCGGAATTATTACAAAAATCGCAATCGACTGAAATCCTCTAAAAATTCAACTTCTAAAAAACTTTCAAACAATTAAGGGAAGCTTGTGCTCGATTTTCTCAATCCTATTGATATCGCACTATTCCGATTTTTTAATGGTTCTATGCGTAATTCAATTTTTGATTTTATTATGCCATTCATCACTGATTTGAACAAGCAGCGCCTTGTGTTAGTCTTCGTTGCACTTATTCTTCTTTGGATGCTTATTCGTGGAAACCGTCGTGCCAGGATTGCGGTTATTCTTCTCATCGTTACTATCGTTTTTAGTGATCAATTAAGCAGTTCGGTGATCAAGTATTGGTTTGAACGCCCAAGACCATGTCATGTTTTGCACAATGTTCATCTGCTTGTCAGCTGCGGAAGTGGGCATTCATTTCCATCTTCACACGCCGTCAATAATTTTGCAGGCGCCCTTGTATTGGCTTTCTTTTTCCCACGGGCTAAATGGTGGTTCTTTGGATTTGCTGCAATTGTCGCATTTTCACGTGTGTATGTAGGTGCTCATTATCCATCCGATATAGTCGGCGGCGCAGTCATCGGATTGCTTTGTGCCGGATGCGTGCTTCTCATTTTTATTGCTTTAGAAAAACTATGGTACCGATTTAGGATGAACAGGGTGGAAGAAAAATGTCTTTCATGAAGGATTCCGAATTACATCAAACTCAACAACAATGGTGGCTGCGGGCAGGTCTTGCAGCTGCTTCCGGAATTATTCTCGGTTTCTCTTTTCCTCCTTCTTCATTTTATTCTCTCGCGTATGTTGCATTCATTCCCTTGTTTTTTCTTTTTGCCCGAATAGAATCTTTCTATCAAATTGCACGCTATTCATACGTATTCCTCTTCATATTCCATCTCATCACAGTGTATTGGACGGGAGGATTTGTTGTCGGAAAAGATATCTGGATGATGACGGCAGGCGCTGCGGTCATTGTTATTCATCCGATATTATTTTTGCCGATCATTCTGCTTGCATTTTATGTCAAAAAAAAACTTGGACTTGTTCAGGGACTCATGGCATTTGCACTGTTCTGGACTTCGTTTGAATATCTTCATTCGCTGGGCGAATATTCGTTTCCATGGCTCACACTTGGAAATAGTCAAGCGTACGATCTCAATAGAATCCAGATTGTTGAGTATACTTCTGTATATGGATTAACGCTTCTGATCTTTGTCTTTAACATCATAGCCTTCTTATTAATAGCGAATCAAACTAGCGGCAAATGGAAACTGCAATCGAAACAAGTACTGTCTTTATTATCAGTGTTGGTTATTCTGTATTTTGGGTCTGCTCTTTATGGTAAGCATGTCATTAAGACTGAATCTGCTGATTCAAAAAAGGGAATCTCTGTCGGTATCATTCAACCAAACTTTGATCCATGGGAAAAATGGGGCGGAAGATATGATGACAAATGGGAATCCTATTTTAGTCAACTCGATTATTATTTTAATGAAACAAAACAACTTTCCAGATTCAAACCAGATATTATCTTTTGGCCGGAGACAGCTATTCCATTTCACATTCTCTTGCCACGATATTCTCACTACCTTTCAGAACTTCTTTCTCTTGCCGACTCACTGAAACTTCCTATTTTTATTGGGCTTCCGACATCAGAATATTTCGATTCATTGCACGCACCCGCAACTGCTGAAAGAATTAGAGCATCAAGTTTCTATGTGGAGTCATACAACTCTGCGGTTTTAATTCAACCCAACCGCATTATCGGACAGATTCATAAGAAAACAATCCTGGTTCCGTTTGCAGAACGAATTCCATACGCCGAAACATTTCGTTTTCTCATCGAACCATTAAAATGGAACGTAGGAATTTCAAGCTGGGGAAAAGGTGAGGACACGGTTGTGTATTCGCTGTCTTTGAAAGATAATCGGCAAACAAAATTTTCTGGAATGATTTGTTATGAATCGGTATATCCGAATTATGTAAGAGAATTTGTAAAACGAGGAGCAGAATTTTTGGTTATCATTACAAATGATAGCTGGTGGGGTAATACATCTGGCGCATATCAACATGCATCGTTTGCATCCTTGAGGGCAGTGGAAACGCATCGCTGGGTTGTTCAGTGTGCAAATGGCGGTATTTCGATGGTTGTTGATCCAACTGGCAAAAGGCATTTAACAACAAATTTATTCACAAGGACTAAATTTATTTCAGATATTGCTTTGTCGTCAGATATGACATTCTATGTGAAGTACGGCGATGTCCTAGCTCAAATATGTCTTGTAGCTTCGTTACTAATGCTTCTTGCTGCAATAATGAAAAAATAAATGCAAAAGGAATTGAGATGGAAATAATAGATTTAAGAAGTGATACAGTTACAAAGCCTTCTCGTGAAATGCGAGAAGCAATGTTTACTGCTGAAGTTGGAGATGATGTGTATGGAGAAGATCCTACAGTAAATCGTTTGCAGGAAAAAGTAGCTGAAATTCTCGGCAAAGAAGCAGCGCTGTTTGTGCCATCCGGGGTGATGGCAAATCAACTTGCAATTAAAACGCAAACCCAGCCAGGTGATGAAGTCATTGTTGAAAGCGATTCGCACATCTTTAACTTTGAAACGGCCGGAGCTGCATTTCTTTCTAATGTGCAATTGTGCCCAGTCGAGGGAAACAATGGAATCCTAAATGCAGAACAGGTAGCTCAAGCTATCCGTTCAAAAGTATATTACAACCCAAAAACTTCACTGATCTGTCTCGAAAATACACACAACAAGGCAGGCGGAACAATTTATCCGCTTGAAGAAATTCAAAAAATATATGACTTGGCGCAAAACAAAAATCTTGCACTTCATCTTGATGGTGCTCGTCTCTGGAATGCCTCTGTTGCAACAGGTATTGCTCCCATAGAATATGCACGATTCTTTGATACAGTCTCAGTTTGTTTTTCAAAAGGTTTGGGTGCTCCGATTGGTTCTGCTTTAACTGGAACGCGTGAAAAAATAGAATCGGCTCGCAAATATCGAAAAATATTTGGCGGCGGAATGCGCCAAGTAGGAATTCTTGCGGCGGGAGCATTATTTGCACTTGACCACAACATTGAACGCTTGAAGGAAGATCATGATAAGGCAAAGTGGTTAGCAAAAGAATTAAGCAATCTTCCCGGCATGAATCTTGATTTAAACTCTGTACAGACAAATATTATCATCTTTCACATGAGCGGCAGATCGGAAAGCGCGGAAGAAATTATATCACAATTGAAAGCTAAAGGTGTTCTTATTTCAGAAATGGGTATATCTACTCTTCGTGCCGTAACACATCTCGATGTGAGTATGGAACAAATCCAAAAAGCCTCAGCAACGATAAAATCACTTCTTGGAAATTAAAAGGAGAAAGTATGAAAAGCAAAAAAACAAACCATCAATCCCGAACAGACTACGATGCGCAGCAAGATCAACATCTCAGGGAAATCCTTGCAGCGCAGGATGATGTATGGCGCATCTTTCGAGTTATGGCAGAATTTGTTGATGGGTTCACCATGATGGCGAAACAAAAAAATCTCGTTTCTGTATTTGGCTCAGCTCGACTGAAACCTCAATCGCGCTACTACCAACTTGCAGTGCAGGTTGCAAAAGAACTCGTCAAACATGGCTTTAATGTGCTCACGGGCGGTGGTCCCGGTATCATGGAAGCGGCAAATAAAGGAGCCCAAGTACAAAAAGGTGATTCTGTTGGTGTCGCTATCGAATTACCGCATGAAGAAAACATAAATAAATATGTTGATCATGGGAGATTACAAACTTTTAGACATTTCTTTGTACGCAAAGTGATGTTTGTTAAGTATGCCCATGGATTTATCGTTATGCCAGGAGGATTTGGTACGCTTGACGAATTTTTTGAAGCAATGACACTGATGCAGACCCAAAAAACACAAGCGTTTCCGATTGTCCTTATGGGGTCTGATTACTGGAAAGGCCTTGTTGATTGGATTAAAATGACTGTCGTTCAAGAGAAAATGATATCCGCCGGAGATATAGATATGTTTCATGTGACCGATGATCCGGTCGAGGCGGCTGTAATTATTGAGAATTTTTACAAGAAAAATGTCATGATTAAAAATTTCTAAATAATATCAAAGAGAAAATGCAACCATAGCAAATTTTCTTGCTTCTTCAAAGGTCATTGTGTATATTATATACAGTTGATGTAGATAGCCCGAGGTAGACGGGCTATTTTTTTTGGAATCCTGAGTTGATGGATCTACAACAAAAGATTGAAGAAATAGCGGCTCCTTTCCTCAGCATAATCGATGCATTCATCGTCGATATTCATATTGTACACGATGAACAGCAAAAAACTGTGCAGCTCTTTGTAGATACCGATTTAGGTATCACGATTGGTCAATGCACTGAACTGAGTCGAAATGTTGGTGAAGCGCTTGAACTTCAGAACATTATTCCGAGTTCGTATGTATTGGAAGTGTCTTCTCCTGATTTAACGAAGCCGCTTATACTATTAAGGCAATATCGAAAAAATATAGGAAGACAATTTCGTGTGCGTTATCGAAAGAACGATAAAATTATTGAAATCGTCGCCAAACTTAGTGGAATAGAAGGTGATATTTTAACTTTTATCACCAAAAGTGAAGAAACCCGTATGGTTTCATTTAATGAGATTATTGAATCAATTGAAGAGCTTCCCTGGTAGTACACAGAATGAATGCTCTGTAGTATGGAGGTAAGATGAATCACGAAATTGTTGAATCATTCGCACAGATGGCTCGCGAAAAAGGCATCGACAAAGATATCCTCATCGGGATAGTGGAAGATATTTTTGGGATGATGGTGAAGAAAAAGTATGGACCTAATGTAAAATATGACGTTGTCGTCAATATGGATAAAGGTGACATCGAAATCTATCTTGAAAAAGAAGTTGTTGAGGTGGTCGAAGATCCATCCACACAGATTTCTGTTGCGGATGCACAAAAGAAATCTGGAGATAGTTTGGCTCTTGGGGAAGAGTTCGTTGAAATCGTCCCATTAGTGGACTTTGGTCGTCGCCTTGTGATAAGTGCAAAACAAAACTTAAATCAGCGTATCAAAGAAATCGAACGTGAAGCGATATTTAATGAATACTCTAATTCAATCGGAGAAATTGTTGTAGGTGAGATTTATCAGATTCGCAAAGGCAAAGGTGAGATTCTTGTCATACATAATAAGAATGAATTGCTTCTGCCGAGGAATGAACAAATTTACAAGGAACGGTATAAAAAAGGCGATACAATCCGCGCTATTGTAAAAGAAGTTCGCAAAGGAGCAGGTAATCCAACAGTCGTCATATCTCGGACAGATCCTGCGTTTCTTATGCGGTTATTTGAAATTGAAATTCCCGAAGTCTATGATGGTATCATTGAAATTAAAAGGATTGCACGTGAACCGGGAGATAGAGCCAAAGTAGCAGTACTTTCACACGACGAACGTATTGATGCAGTTGGGGCATGCGTTGGAATGAAGGGTGTGCGCATTCATGCGATCGTTCGGGAATTGAATAATGAGAATATTGACGTAATTAATTATTCTGAAGATCCTTTAGTATTTATCCAACGTGCACTTGCACCGGCTAAACTTAAAGATATTCAGATGGACAAAGAAAATAAAAAAGCAGTAATCAATGTTGCCAACGATCAGGTTTCTCTTGCCATTGGCAAAGGCGGACAGAATGTTCGTTTAGCTTCCAAGTTGACAGGATTTGAGTTAAATGTGCAGAAAGAAGGCGGTGAGGAAGAAGAAGAATATGACATGGATCTTTCGGAATTCCGTGAAGAACTTGGCGATGTGCTCTTCCATAAATTCTTTGATGAAAACTATAAATCGGTGCGCGATATTATCAAAACATCAAAAGAGGACTTGATTAATACACTCGGTATTGAGCCGGGAAAAGTAGACGAGATTCTTACAATGTTAAAGAAGGGTTTTGAAGAAGCAGAAGTTGAGGTTGACGAAGAAACTGATGCTTTGCTTGCAGAGATGGATGGATCAGAAAAAGAAGAGAAGACTGAAAAAGAAGAAAAGACTGAAAAAGAAGAAATCTCTTCAGATGCTAATACGCACGAAGAAGTAACAGAAAAAAAGATCGAAGAAACAAAGCCGAAAGGCGAGCAAAAACACTAATTTCGTGTGTAACGAAAGAAGATCAGAATGTCTGAACAAAGTTTTAAAAAAATGAAGATCTTCAACCTTGCGAAAGAGTTAAATCTTTCAAGCGAGACGATTATTGAATTTCTAAAAAAGAAGGGCTTCGATGTGAAGTCCCACATGTCCTCTGTAACTGAGGAAATGATGCCTGTTATTATGGGCCATTTTAAGAAAGACAAAGAAGTTGCAGAGAGACATCAGCGTAAGATTCAAGAATTCCGTTCTACTCGGAAGAAGGAATCGCCAGAAAAGACAGATATAGCTGAGAAGGTAGAAAAGAAAACTGCAGAAAAAGAAGAAGCTCCTGTACAAAAGGAAGAACAACAACCAACAGTAGTAGAGCCTTTGATTCAAACTGTAAAAGAAACTTCACAGCCGCTTAGAAAAGAGACTATTGGAATTCCCGTTAAGGAAATCTTGCAGCCTGAAGTGGAAAAAGTTATAACTCCTAAAAAACCAATTGAACCTCTACCATCAGTTGTTGAAGTAAAATTAAAAGGTGAGAAACCAAGGGAAGAAACCACAAATAAGGAAAAACCTACAGGACGGGCAAAAAGACAATTGCAGACTCCTTTGGAAGCTGCTGTTGCACGCGCACAGCGTGGATTAACAATCAAGGGAAAGATAGATCTAACACCTGCTCACAACGCTCAAAAGCCAGATATAGAAGAAAAAAGAAAAAAGAAAAAGAAAAAAGTTCGGGACGAGATTAAAAAGACCAAATCGTCACCAGGCAAGTCGGAGGATGAAGAAGAATCAAAATCAAGAAAGCGCAAACGAGTTCGTCGGGCTGAAGTCAATGAGGATGAAGTAGCGAAAGCAATTCGTGAGACTCTTGCCGATACAGGTGATGAGTTAGCAAATGCGCGCGCTGCTATACGCCGGAAGAAAAAGGAAAAACGCGAAGAAGAAGAACAGAAGAAACTTGACCAGCTTGAACATGATAAGATGCGCATTAAAGTAACGGAATATGTCACTGTTGGAGAACTTGCCAATCTAATGCATGTTACTGTGGCTGAGGTTATTCAAAAAGTAATGGGCCTTGGCATTATGGTGTCCATCAATCAACGCTTGGATAAAGATACGATTACACTGGTATCTGACGAATTTGGATTTCAAGTAGATTTTGAGGAAGAGTTTTCGTCAGAGGCGCTTTCAGACATCGAAGATGATGAAGAGACACTACTTTCGCGAGCACCAGTAGTCACGATTATGGGACACGTTGACCACGGTAAAACATCATTGCTTGATCACATTCGAAATGCAAATGTGGTTGCTGGTGAAGCGGGAGGAATAACGCAACATATCGGTGCATACGAAGTCACTGTAGGTGATAATAAACAAATCACATTTCTGGATACACCTGGTCATGAAGCGTTCACAGCGATGCGAGCCAGAGGTGCACAAGTGACAGATATTGTTGTGCTCGTAGTTGCCGCCGATGACAGTGTGATGCCGCAAACCGTGGAAGCTATAAGTCATGCACAAGCTGCAAACGTCCCGATAATTGTTGCAATTAATAAAATTGATAAACTGGAATCTAATCCTGAACGGATCAAGCAGCAATTGGCGGATCGCGGGCTTCTAGTGGAAGAGTATGGTGGAAAGCATCAAGTAGTAGAACTTTCGGCGAAGAAAGGAACAAATATCAATTTACTTCTCGAAAAGATATTACTAGAAGCCGAGATGTTGAATCTTCGGGCAAATCCAAATAGAGAAGCACGTGGAACTGTTGTCGAAGCCGAGTTAGATAAAGGTAAAGGAATTATAGCAACAATTTTAGTGCAAAAAGGTACTCTGCGAATTGGTGATTCGTTCGTTTGTGGTGTTTGGAGTGGACGTGTACGAGCCATGTTTGATGAGAGAGGTCAGCGGGTAGAAGCCGCAAAACCATCACAACCCGTACAGGTTGTCGGTTTCGACGGCATTCCGCAGGCGGGTGATGATCTGATTGGCATTGAAGACGAACACCAAGCACGTGAAATTAGTCTAACACGTCAACAATTGAAGCGGGAACAAGATTTTCGTCAGAACAGACGCGTGACATTAGATGACATTTCGCAGCAAATCAAAGAAGGACAAGTGCGCGATCTGCCGGTTATTGTAAAAGCGGATGTGGATGGTTCTGCAGAAGCTCTTTCGGATTCTTTGATGAAACTATCGACAGATGAAGTAAAAGTGCAAGTTATTTATAAAGGTGTCGGTGGTATTTCAGAATCAGATGTACTGCTTGCTATGGCATCAAGCGCTGTGATTATTGGATTCCATGTTCGTCCCAATCTCAAAGCACGTCAACTGGCACAGCACGAAGATGTTGACATCAGAATCTATAATATTATTTATGATGCGATTAATGATGTGAAGAAAGCGCTGGAAGGTTTGTTAGCGCCGACAGTAACAGAAGAAGTTACTGCAACAGTAGATGTTCGTGATGTCTTCAAAATATCTAAAATTGGAACGATAGCCGGTTGCTACGTCAGAGACGGAAAAATTATGCGGAACAATCATGTACGTCTTATCCGTGATGGTATTGAAGTATTTGATGGAACTATTGCGTCGCTAAAACGGTTTAAAGACGATGTGAAAGAGGTCGAACAAGGGTTTGAATGCGGTATTAGTCTTGAAAACTTCAATGACATCAAGAATGCCGATATTATTGAAGCATATAAGACTGTCGAAACAAAACGTAAATTGGAATAAAGGATAAAACGTGTCTGTTAGGTCTGAAAAAGTTGGATCACTTATTAAAGAGGAATTGGGCTTGTTATTTCAACGCAATTTCAGCATGGCCGATTTCGGATTTTTAACTGTAACAGAAGTGCTGATGAGTCCTGATCTCAAGGTTGCAAAAGTTTATGTGAGCATTTTTGGCGATAAAGAACAGAAGAAAAAGAGCTTCGCCAGACTAGAAGCACAAAAACCATCGATTCGTTCAATGCTTGGACATGCAGTACGATTGCGTTTTACGCCCGAGATTATCTTTTATTTAGATGAAACTTTGGATAGAGCAATGAAACTTGAGAATATTTTTCATAAAATTCATAAAAATGACTCGACTAAAGAAGAAGAGAAAAGTTCGACTGATGCATGAATGAAGAGAATCTTTTTTGTCACGACTTTTCGATTGAAGGTGAAGTTCTATTTCTTGACAAGCCTTTAAATTGGACGTCGTTCGATGTTGTTAAAAAAGTACGTGTGCTCTTTGATGTGCGGAAAGTGGGGCACGCTGGAACATTAGATCCAAATGCGACAGGGTTGCTAATTGTCTGCACTGGTAAGAAAACGAAAAGTATTGAACAGTTTGTTGGATTAGAAAAAGAATATACCGGTACTTGTAAAATTGGAGAGCGGACTCCAAGTTTTGATACAGAAACAGCCGCTCATGAATGGAGAGATTCTTCTGCTGTAACAGAACAGCAGATAAAAGAGACAGCGCAAAGTTATATCGGTAAGCAACTCCAACTGCCGCCGATGTATTCGGCAGTGAAATTTGGTGGGAAACCATTGTACAAGTACGCGCGTGTCGGAAGAACGGTGGAGCGCGTTGAACGCGAAATAAATGTTTCATGTTTTGAGATTATTAGTATTAGCAAACAGTATATAGATTTTTGTATAATTTGCTCAAAAGGTACATATATTCGTTCTTTGATTGATGAATTTGGACTGCGACTTGGATGCGGTGCAACTTTGACTGCACTTAGACGAACACGAATTGGTGATTATCGTGTTGCGAAAGCTATGACAATAGATCAGTTAATTGATTGGCGGAATTCAATCTCCATAAAGAATCAGAGCTATCATGAAATTAGCTCGGCAAATTAAAGAGATCCCGTTTAATAAAAATTCAACTATAACGGTTGGTACTTTTGATGGTGTTCATCTTGCCCATCAAAAAATCATAAAAGAAGTCGTTGTTCTTGCAAGAAAAAGAAACGGCAGAAGTGTTGTGGTTACGTTTGAACCGCATCCACGTGAAGTTGTAGCAAATGCAGGTACGAAGATGCAACTTCTAACAACTCTGCAAGAACGTGAAGAATTATGCGAGCAACTTGGTATAGATTGGTTTGTTGTGATTGAATTTGATAAGGCATTTTCGAATCTGAGTTTTCGTGATTTTTATGTGACATACCTTATTGGCGGTATTGGAATGAATTTGGTTGTAGAAGGGTATGATCATCACTGGGGAAGAAATCGCGAGGGAACGATTGAGTCTTTGATGCAGCTAGGAAAAGAATTTGAATTTGATGTTGTGAACATTGAACCATTCACTTATGGCGGTAATCCGATAAATAGTTCAGTAATACGGAATGAATTAAACCGTGGAATGGTAGAAGATGCCGCAAAACTGTTAGGCAGACCATATGTTTTGCGTGGGAAAGTTGTTGCAGGTGATCGGAGAGGACGTCTTCTTGGTTATCCAACAGCAAATATAGAACTTGATTCACAGAAAAAACTGGTCCCAAGCAACGGTATCTATTTTGTGAAGGTTGATGTCGGAGCAGATAAGTATTTTGGTATGGCGAGCATTGGAGTGCGTCCGACCTTTCAATCGACGGGCAAACGCACTATTGAAGTAAATATTCTTGATTTTGATAAGGATATTTATGGATATGACATCCAAATCAATTTCTTGCGTAAAATGCGCAATGAATTTAAATTTGATTCTGCTGAACAACTTATTCAGCAGATGCACAAAGACAAGGAATTAAGTAGCATTTTACAGCATGAATTTAAAAACATCGAATAGAATGAACGACTGTAGTACAATTAAATTTACAAGGAGCTAAAATGCCAATTACAACAGAGCAGAAAAAAGAATTAATTAATAAATACGGCAAGAATTCTTCAGATACAGGTACTCCTGAAGTGCAGATTGCCATTATAACGGCGAACCTTAACAGTTTGTCTCCGCATCTTGAAAAATTCAAAAAAGATCATCATGCCCGGCTAGGTTTATTGAAATTGGTCGGCAAACGTCGCCGGCTTTTAGATTATTTAATGAAAAAGGATATTGCACGATATCGGAAAATTATTCAAGAGCTTGATATTCGTAAGTAAACAACTACGCTATAAATGATGGCATTTTTTAGTACGAGGTTCTTTAGAAGAAAGAAGCAGGCAAGTATGATGGTCACAAAGGAAATACAACTTAACGGAAAAACATTCACGCTGGAAACTGGAAGGTTTGCCAAACAGGCACACGGCGCGGTAATGGTCAGGTATGGCGATACGATGGTACTAGCGACAGTTGTGAGCGATTATGAAGCTAAAGAAGGGCAGGATTTTTTTCCCTTACAGGTTGAGTATCGTGAAAAAACAGCTGCAGCAGGAAAAATTCCTGGTGGGTTTTTCAAGCGTGAAGGACGTCCAACAGAAAAAGAAATATTATCGTCACGATTGATTGATCGTCCGATTCGTCCGATGTTTCCAAAGATATACAAAAATGAGACACAAGTTCTCGTTACTGTTTATTCTTCAGATATGGAACATGACGGCGATATTCTTGGTGCATGCGCGGCATCTGCTGCTTTAATGGTGTCCGATATTCCATTCGATGGTCCAATAGCAGAAGTGCGAGTAGGCCGTATCGGTGGAAAATATATTGTGAATCCAACATTCAAGGAACTAGAGTCGAGTGATTTAGATATTACTGTAGCCGGGACAAATGATTCTATTGTTATGGTTGAAGGTGAATCTATCGAAGCTTCAGAAAGTGATTTACTTGAAGCACTGCGAGTTGGACATGAAGCAATAAAGAGTATTTGTTCTCTTCAAGTTGAACTTGCTAAAGAAATAAATAAGCCAAAGAGAAATATTGTTGTTCCGGAAATCCCGTCTGGTTTGAAGGAAGATGTTAAGAATCTTTCAGAAGCCAAGATGAAACAATTGAGCCGCACAGTGATGGCGAAAGAGGAACGATCTGAAGCAACAAATAAGGTGCGCGTTGAGGTTAAAACTTCTTTGGCAGAAAAATACCCTGAAAAAGAGCTTCTCATAGACGAATTGCTTCATGATATCGAACGTGATGCAATGCGATCAACCATTCTCAACGATGGCAAACGTCTTGATGGACGCGGCTTAACGGAAATTCGACCAATTACATGTGAAGTCGGACTTCTACCTCGTACCCACGGTTCTGCACTCTTTACGCGTGGTGAAACCCAAAGTCTTACTTCTGCGACACTTGGTACAAAAATGGATGAACAAGTTCTCGAAGGGCTGCTACCCGAAACAACAAAACGTTTTATGCTCCACTATAATTTTCCGCCATTTTCAGTTGGTGAGGTCGGGAGACTTGGTTCAACTGGACGGCGTGAAATTGGACATGGAAATCTTGCAGAGCGTTCGTTGAAGCGATTGATTCCGATTGAATCAGATTTCCCATACACAGTTCGTGTGGTTTCTGATATTCTCGAATCAAACGGTTCATCATCAATGGCAACTGTTTGTGCAGGTACGCTTGCACTATTTGATGCAGGTGTTCCGATGAGCCGTGCGGTTGCTGGTATTGCGATGGGTTTAGTGAAGGAATCTGATCAAGTTGCCATTCTTAGTGATATTCTTGGAAATGAAGATCATCTTGGTGATATGGATTTCAAAGTTGCTGGAACAACTGTTGGAATTACAGCATTTCAAATGGATATCAAGATTAAAGGTATATCGTTTGAGATTCTTGAGAAAGCGCTTGCTCAAGCGAAAGCAGGGCGGATGCATATTCTTGATATTATGGCGAAGAGTCTTCCAACGGCAAGAACAGACATATCTCAGTATGCACCACGTTTACAGACAATAAAGATTCCAGTTGATTCAATTGGAGCATTGATTGGACCTGGCGGGAAGAATATTCGTCAGCTCGTAAAGGATAGCGGTGCAGAAATCAATGTGGAAGATGACGGTACGGTGACAATCGCAGCGGTAGAAAAAGAATCCGCGGATAAGGCGATGCTTTATATTCGTGGTCTTGCTGAAGTACCGGAAATAGATAAAGTGTATAAAGCAACGGTTAAAAAAATCACGGATTTTGGTGCGTTCGTTGAAATACTTCCAGGAAAAGAAGGATTGGTACACGTCTCTCAGCTAGATGTGCAGCGTGTAGAAAAAGTAGATAATTTTGTGAAAGTAGGAGACACACTTGAAGTTAAATTAATGCACATCGATGCAGACGGAAAAATGAGCCTCAGCCATAAAGCATTGCTGCCAGGTGGAGAAAATGCAGGTGAGGAAATGAAGCGCTCCCGTGAACGAAAAAAAACAGATCATCGCGGAGGTAGAGACGACCGGCATTCACGTCGCTAATCATGTTAAATTGCATGGAGCACATATCCTCACATCATAAATAATTTATTGATGATGTGAGGATTTCTTTTATGAATCTTACTATTCCACAAATAAACGGATTTCAAGGAACTATACAGGTTCCTGGTGATAAATCCATTTCGCATAGGGCTCTCTTGATAGGGGCCATTGCAGAAGGTGTGTCGGAAATACGTTCCTGCTCGGACGCAGCAGACCCTCTCAGCACGCTTTCTTGTATTAAACAACTTGGAATTCAAATCGAAGAATACGACAATTGCATTTTATTACATGGAAAAGGACGTCGTGGACTGCAAGAGCCATCTGCTCCTTTGAATGCAGGTAATTCTGGTACAACAATGCGCTTGCTTTCAGGCATTCTCGTAGGACAGAATTTTCATTCAGTACTTCTTGGTGATTCTTCGCTTTGCCGGCGACCTATGAAACGCATCATCGATCCGCTTCAACAAATGGGTGCAAATATTCATGGCACTGAAAAAAACACTGCTCCATTGTCTATTGAGCCAGTAGAGAGACTTCATTCAATTCAATATACTCTACCTGTACCAAGTGCACAGGTTAAATCCGCTTTATTATTTGCAGGTCTTTTTGCCGATAGACTAACAACTATTATTGAAAATTCAAAAACACGTGATCATACTGAACGGATGCTCGGCTTACGATCCGTAACAAAAAATGGATGCAATATCGTTGAAGTCCATTCTGATATGAAGATTGAAGGGAAAAAGTTTTTTGTGCCTGGCGATATATCAGCAGCAGCTTTTTTTCTTTCTGCCGCATTGATTGTGCCTGGATCACATCTTACAATACAAAATGTAGGACTTAATCCATCGCGTAGACGTATTCTGGACATATTCAAATCAATGGGCGGTAACATTCAAATAAAAAATGAACAAATCATCGAAGGCGAACCTATTTGTGATCTTGTTGTTAGCTATTCAGAGTTGAAGAGTAATCTTGATTTACGCGGTGCGGAAGTAGTTGATCTTATTGATGAGATTCCGATTCTCGCAGTAACAGCTTTATTTGCAGAAGGTACATTTAGTATACATAATGCGCGAGAACTAAGAGCGAAAGAAACGGATCGAATCTCTGCTATTGTTAATAATCTGCGTTTGCTGGACTGTGAAGTAGAGGAATATGACGATGGATTTGCTTTTGAAGGGAAGAAAAAATATTTAGGCACAATAATTCCAAGTTATAATGATCATCGAATCGCAATGTCATTCGGAATCGCAGGGCTTAAAATACCGAATATTACCATAGAAAATACTGAATGTGCTGATATTTCATTTCCTGGTTTTTGGCAAAAGTTGATTTCTTCTACAAAAAACTAAGAACTAATTATCGGTAGTACAAAATGGAGAATAAATCGATTCGCTATTTTATTCAAGATTAATAATCTGATGGGTAAAATTATCTAGAACAAGTTCACTGCGCAGCCAACGTAAAAATTCCAACCCATATTTATTTAAAAAATAAATAATATTCATTTCTCGTTCCTGTAAGTTAGAATTGGGAAATAGACTGATTGCCACTTTGTCTAATTGGCGAAGTGATATTTCATGTTGACGTACTTGTGCAGCAATAGTTTTTTCTTTTAAACCATTTAGTGCCCCCTGCATTCGTAGAAGAGTGTTTTCCATTGCTGGAACAAGTGTTGGATCAATTGATTCTAAGCCACCTTTCAGACTTGTTAAACTTTCGGATACTGTACCAAAAGTATTTGAGAACAATTCTTCGACTTTGAAATCTGATATGGATGCAGTTATTCGTCCTTTCAAAATGTCAATATCAGTGAAGAAATCCCTCGAATGAAGGCCATATTTATTAATTATTTTTTGAATTCGCTCTTCTACAATAGTTGCACTACAACGAGGATATATGATGGGCTCGGGAATTCCAAAATCTTCATAAAGCAACTTGAACTGCGCAAAGTAAGCAACTTCCGACGGCCCTGCAACATAAGCAAGAGTTGGGAAGAGGTAATCTTGACATATTGGCCGCAGAATAACATTTGGACTAAAAAGATTTGGGTCCGTCTTCAAAAATCCGAGCATCTCTTCTTTACTAAAAGTTCGACGTGTTCCCTTCAAAGAGAATCCATGTTCGTGTGGTTCTATAGCATATCGGCCTCCGTTGTGGAATAAAAAAAGATTTACCGCCCTAGGTTTCACTTGCGCATGATACTTCTTCTCAAGAAGTTCACTTTGCGTAATAACAAGCTGGCATGTATGTGAGATATTGTCTAATTCTTGTTCAAAGATTGGCGTTAGGATTTTCTTTGTATCAGGATTGTGTGGGTCAAAAAAAATCAATCCAGAATCTTCAAGCAAAACATTGAATAGATGGATAAATGCTCGACTGAAAGTCATTCCTTTTTGGTAAGCTGTTTCAAACAGCTCAAAAACTTTTGGTGAATATTCCGTCGTTAATAATGCTTGATGAAGATCACTGAAGAGCATTCCTATTGATTCATCAAAATTAACATTACCAACTGCACCAAAATTATTCCCACCAGTTTTATCATTATGAAGATAGTGAAGCTGCTGAAGTTCATTCGATGCATTGAGAAAAGAGAATGAGCTGACCTCTTCGATATCGTGATCTTCCCCCTCAAGCCAAAATATTGGGACGAAGTTGAAATCAGGATATTCACGAGAGAGTTGTTCAGTAAGCTTTAAAGTAGTCAATGTTTTATAAAGCGTATAAAGTGGACCCGTGAAAAGACCAACTTGTTGTCCCGTAACAATCGCAACTGTATTTTCATTCAGAAGAAGATCGATGTTTGCCAAGGTCTTTATACCGCATTGATAGTCGCGATTCTGGTTTAAAAGAACTTGAGCAAGTGAAGATCTATCAATCTCTCGATGTATGACAGCATTAAGTCGTGAATGCCATAGTTTCTTATCACGGAAATCACCGATAAAAAAATCTTTGACGAGCGAATAATTATCGATATAATCAACAAAGAGGCGAGAGAATCCTGATTCATCTGATTGGAGTTCGTTGTATGGAATACAAGTCATAGGCATTTTAAGAAAAAGAAGTATGTCATAAATGATTTATTAGTTAATAGAAAGAATAAGATTCTCCATGAGTTCAGAGAATCGCTCCTTCACATTGTTTGCAGTTTCTGTGACTTCTGCATGCGAAAGTTTGTTTAGAGAAATACCGGCGGCCAAGTTTGAGATGAGCGAAATGCCGATTGTTTTCATTCCTAAAATGTAGGAAGTGTAAATTTCAGGAACAGTTGACATACCAACAGCATCAACACCGAGGCGTTTGAGCATTTGAATTTCCGCTGGTGTTTCATATGATGGACCTTTTAGCCAACAATAAGTGCCTTGCTGCAATGGTATTTTAAGTTGTGCTGCACACTGAAGAACAATTTGTTGCATCTTGTGATCAAAATATTCAGTAGGAGTATAAGTCGAATAATCTTGCTTACTGCTCTTTGAGTTCGATTGTAAAAAAGTGAGATTAAAGATATCTTTGATAAGCATAAGATCACCTGCAGAAAAACAACTATTTAAACCACCAGCCGCATTTGTAATAATTAGTTTTCTAACGCCTAAATAATGCGCAATAGTTACTGGGAATACAACTCGGTCAAAAGACCCAAATTCATAGAAATGAATGCGCCCTTGAAAAATAAGAAGCGGCATCGAATGAGTAGAATCCTTTTGCAAGTAGCCAAAAATAAGTTTTCCAGCATGCCCTTGTACAGATGATACTGGATAATTTCGTATTTCAGATGCCAGAATTGAGGAGACCACACTAATATTTTTGGAAAAATCACCTAACCCAGATCCTAGAATAAGTGCAAGCCTAGGTTTGAAGTTTGTTAACCTGCAAATAGAACTTAATGCTTCTTGGATTTTTTCCTGTTTAATCAATTTCGTATCGATCAATAAACTGCAAAAATAGGTCGAAGTCTCGATTACTCAATCGGTGGCTTATGACAATATCGACATCTTGCTTCGTAAAGATCCTTAGCGCCTACAACAACACGCTCATGTTGATCGCTTTTACGTTGTGTTCGATCAGCGGGATTTCCACATACTACGCAAATTGCTAAGGTTTTGGTGATATATTCTGCGATAGCAAGGAGTTGAGGCATTGGTTCGAAAGGATTTCCTTTGTAGTCTTGATCGAGTCCAGCAACGATAACTCGCTTTCCGTGATCTGCTAATTGATTGCATACATCGACGATATTCGCTTTAAAAAATTGTCCTTCATCAATCCCAACTACCTGAGCATCACCAGCCAATTTCAAAATCTCATTAGCATCTTCGATTACCGTTGCGTTTAAAAATTGTTCACTATGTGAAACGATGTGCTCTGGACTGTATCTAGTATCGATTTTTGGTTTGAAGACCACGACCTTTTGTTTAGCAATTTGGGCGCGGCGAAGACGACGTATAAGCTCTTCTGTTTTACCGCTAAACATACAACCGCAAACAACTTCAATCCAGCCGGTATTACGTGGAACATTATGTAATGCAGATGTATCCATTTCTATTTCTTCAGTTTAAGTGATCGTTTCAAGTTCTTTCCAGAGAAAGCAAATGGCAGAAGGGTTGTAAGTTTTAGAGTTTTGAATCGTTCTTTAGAATCCATCATTACAAAATCAATATTACCAGCCAAATCAGATAGAACCTGCCGACAAGCACCACAGGGGGGGGTAAAACCATAATTATCGGACACAACTGCAATGGCTGTGAATTTGGATGCTCCGGATGAAATTGCATTAAAGATTGCAACTCGTTCTGCGCAGATTGTAAGTCCAAAAGAGCTATTTTCGATATTACACCCTGTATAAATCGTTCCATCCTCGGTAAGAAGAGCTGCACCAACCCTAAATTTGGAAAAAGGAGAATATGCATTGAGCTTTGCTTTTTGAGCGGCTTTTGCGAGTTTTATAAATTCTCGTTTCATATATTATCTGATAATTGATTGTTGGCTTCTAATTGTAAAAAAAATATATAGAAGATTAGACTGAGAAGCAATTTATGAAGGTCGTATGGTGAACGCAGCCCGTACGTTTAGTGTGAAGCGTAAGACAAATAACATTGTTTTATCTTTTTGCGACTTCCAATACATTTCAAATCAAACCAAATGATTCATTCTTTTATTAGCTGATTTTTAGACATTTTAAGGATGAGAACCTTTTATGATCATCTCAATAGCAACTTTAATATGGCGAACATATGCTCAATCTAGAAAGAAAAGCACATTGTAATTAAATTCATTAATAATTATATTCAATTATGAATATAATTGATTCATTTATAAAAACAGATAAGCTAAAAAAATTAGCAAAACCATTTGGCATAGTTATACTTATTGGACTTATTCTTTTCTTCCTTTTTGACAATATTCTCATGCCTTTGTACGTCCAGAAGGGAAAGACAACGAAGGTTCCAGATGTAATTGGCTTAGCTCTCGAAGATGCAAAGCAGAAGATTATAGAAGCTGGTCTAGATCCCAAAGAAGCAGAATATAAAAATGATAAACGATATAAAATTGGTACAGTCACGTTACAAAATCCAATTGCCGAATCAGAAGTAAAACGAGGAAGAGGTATATATTTAACCATCAGTGGTGGCGAAGAACTTGTTGATGTCCCAAATTTGAGAGGTAAGTCTGTGCGAGAGGCAATATTCAACCTCGAAAAATATAATCTCAAACTTGGGTCGATTTCCTTTGAACCATCAGAAGAGATATTTGCTAACACAATTATTCGGCAAGATGTTACACCCAACACAAAAATAAAAAGTGGTAATCTCATTAATGTCACCGTAAGCCAAGGACATTCTACTGATAAACATCCTGTGCCAGATGTTTCGTTAAAGACTCTCAATGAAGCTGAAAAAATATTCACTGATAGTGGATTTCGAATTGGGAAAATAGATTATCAAACGAATATAGATATTCTTCCTAACACGATTCTTGAACAATCACCGCGAGCAGGCGAACTTTTACAATTGGGACAACCCATAGACCTAATTATTGCACAAAAGACAGACATAAAGAATAATGTTGAGAATTAATTAGATGATAAAAATTGCGCCTTCATTGCTAGCTGCAGATTTTAGTAATCTTGGAAAACAGGTTATTGAAGCTGAACAGGGTGGAGCTGATTGGATACATCTTGATGTAATGGATGGACATTTTGTCCCTAATATTACATTCGGTCCACTTATTGTGAGTGCTGTTCGGAAATGCACAAAACTTCCATTAGATGTCCATTTGATGATCGAAGAGCCGGAAAAGTTTCTTACGTCATTTCGTTCAGTTGGTGCAGATATTATCACAGTTCATCAAGAAACTTGTCCCCATTTGTATCGAACTATTCAAACGATAAAAGAAAACGGCAGTAAAGCTGGAGTCGCGCTTAATCCATCAACCCCAGTTACTATGATTCAGGAAATTATCGATGAAATCGATCTTGTACTTATTATGACAGTCGAGCCTGGATTTGGTGGTCAACACTTTATCAAAAACACTCTTAGAAAAATTCGTGAAACGAGAGAAATAATAGACCGTTCAAGAAGAGATATATTATTGGAAGTTGATGGTGGAATAGATCAAAACACAGCACGATCTGTTATTGAAGCAGGTGCTAATGTTCTTGTTGCCGGAACATCAATCTTCAAAGTAGAATCCATAAAAAAAGCGATAACATCAATACGGACTGCACAAGAATAACTGCGAATCAACTTAAATATATTTATTCTAAAAATTCCTTCAACATATTCAAAAGATCAGATTCAATTAGATCTATCCTAACACGAAGAAAATCCTTACACAAGACTTATGACTGTGGTGAATTACTAATATTTCAAATATACTCACTTGCATTTTATTCATAGAAATCTTAACATCTGTAAGTGGATTAGATAGAATTGTTAATATATTCTCGTATTGATTGAATAATGCTTTAGCAAAGAAGGACAAATATTATGATGCTGGATAGAATTGATTGTGAATTACTTGAGGTTCTTCAAGATAAAGGAAGAACTAAGCGCAACGAATTGGCAGAGAAAGTTGGATTATCACTTCCCGCCGTTAGTGAACGATTGCATAAACTTGAAGAAGAGGGAATTATTCAAGGATATTATACAAAACTGAACCACAAGCGTCTTGGAAAAGATATTACTGCTTTTGTTATTGTTACAGTAGACTCATCGAAACACTATGAAACTGTTATTGAACATGTCATGAGAACAGATGATATACAGGAGTGCCATGCAATAACAGGGAACGGTACACATCTATTGAAAGTACGGACAGAAAACACGGATGGTTTAGAAAAATTATTGTCGAAGATTCAATCTTGGCAAGGAGTTTCTAAAACGACAACAAATCTTGTTCTCTCGAGTCCCAAAGAAACAACAAAGATAAAAATAGCTGCTCAAAAATAAATATTTACATCTAACTATTCTAAATAAAAGTACAAAACTTATTTTCCCTCGCATTTTGAAGTATTGCTTTTCAGTTCCCTTCTTGCTACTTTCACAACGTGCATAAGGTGACGTTTGGAGTTCTATAGAATTACATATACTGTCGAAAAGCGAATTGGGATTATCTCCCTCAACTGGCCGGAAAAACAAAATGCTCTTGATGATCTGGTAGTTTCTGAACTGACGCAAGCATTTGTGCAGACCCAAAGAGATGCAGCTATAAAAGCTGTAATTCTACGTGCGGAAGGCGATTTCTTTTGTTCTGGAATGGAACGTTCTTATCTTCAACGTATATCGAAATACGATTTCAATCAAAACCTGCAAGATTCAACAAATTTGATGAAACTCTTTCAACAGATTTATACGTTGAGAAAACCAGTTATTGCTCTCGTTCAAGGAGAAGCTATCGCTGGCGGATGCGGATTGGCGACTATATGTGATTTTATCATTGCTGCTCGCGAGACTGCGAAGTTTGGATATACTGAAACGAAAATAGGTTTTATTCCAGCAATCGTTTTAATATTTTTGGTAAGGCGCATTGGTGAAGGACGTGCTCGCGAGCTTGTGTTGCAAGGTAATATCATAGATGCAGAAGAATCGTTTAAACTTGGACTTATTAGTAAAGTTGTGCCATCGATCGACTTAGAAAAGGCAGGCATGCAGCTAGCACATGAATTAATCACAAATAACAGCGGTACCTCTATGGGATTGATCAAAGAACTTCTTGCGCGTGTATATGGAATGGAAACCGGTGATGCGCTGGACTATGCTTCTCATCTCAATGCATTAACGCGCATGACTGATGATTGCAAGCGTGGGATTGACGCTTTTCTCAATTTAAAACCATTAAAGTGGTAATTCATAATTTAGGTGAGTGATGAAACAACTCTCTGATTATATTCGCAATGTCCCTGATTTTCCTAAGAAGGGAATAGTATTTCGTGATATCACGACACTGCTCAAGGATGCAGAGGCATTGCATACTGCTATCGATCTTTTGAAGAAACACTATGAGCATTCAAAGATCGATAAGGTTGTCTGCATTGAATCTCGTGGATTTATCCTCGGATCGGCGTTAGCAGTGAGTTTGGGTGCCGGATTTGTTCCAATTCGAAAAAAGGGAAAACTTCCTGCTGAAGTTATGAGAGAGCAATATGTATTGGAATACGGTACCGATGTTATCGAAATGCACGTGGACTCAATCCAGCCCGGCGAGCGTATTTTATTGCACGATGATTTACTGGCAACCGGCGGCACGATGTGCGCCGCTGTAAAACTTGTTGAAAAACTTCAAGCAAATATTGTTGGCATATCTTTCCTGATTGAGCTTTCTTTTCTTCAAGGACGAAAAAACCTGAAAGAGTACGATATTTATTCACTTGTTCAGTATGGCAAAGAATAATTCTTCATCTTTCAGTCACTTGTCTTTCGTAAAAGTATCTGCTTAATCAATCACATGGAATTTCAAGCGTTATAATTTTGACTACTTTTGATATAACGTTTCAGAGGATCTTACAATAAAAACAATAATTGAACCATTTAAGATCAAATCCATCGAACCTATCAAATTCACAACCGAACATCAAAGAGAAAGTTTTTTACGCACAGCGTACTATAATCCATTCCTGATTTCCGCAGAAGATGTTCTTATCGATTTACTCACGGACAGCGGGACTTCTGCTATGAGTGCAAAGCAATGGTCCGGTATGATGGATGGCGATGAGTCGTATGCGGGTTCAAAAAGTTTTTATCGCTTTGAGAAAACTGTGCGCGCCCTGACAGGATTTAAATATATTATTCCAACACATCAAGGACGCGCTGCGGAAAAGATTCTTTTTTCCATTGTCGGCGCTCAAGGCAAATGGATCCCGAATAATACGCACTTTGATACGACTCGTGCAAATGTGGAATACTCAGGCGCTGAAGCTGTGGATATACTGAACGAGACAGGAAAACATCCGAATCTCATTGCCGACTTCAAAGGGAACATGGACATTGCAGCGTTGAAGAACTTTATTGAGGAAAAGGGAGCGGCGAACATACCACTGTGTATGATGACAGTGACAAATAATTCCGGTGGTGGACAGCCAGTTTCAATGGCAAATATCCGACAAACAAAAAAAGTACTTCAGAAACATGGAATTCCATTATTTATTGACGCCTGCCGATTTGCAGAAAACGCATACTTCATCAAGTTACGCGAGAAAGGATATTCAAAAAAGTCGGTTCGTGAAATTGCGCGCGAAATGTTTTCCTAGGCCGACGGCTGTACTATGAGCGCAAAAAAAGATGCACTCGCAAACATCGGCGGTTTTCTGGCAATGAATGATAATAATCTCGCTGTGAAATCGAGAAACCTTTTGATTGTTACTGAAGGATTCCCGACGTACGGCGGCTTGGCTGGACGGGATCTTGAAGCTATTGCGCAAGGCCTAGACGAAATTCTCGATGAAGATTACCTTCGCTATCGAATCCGTTCTGTGGAATACGTTGGCGATAAATTCACCTCAATTGGAATTCCCATTGTTCAGCCGCCGGGCAGACACGCAATCTATATTGATGCAAAGCAACTCTTGCCGCATATTCCGCCACATGAATATCCTGGACAAGCAGTGGTGAGCGAGTTCTTTCGTGTAGGTGGAATACGATGTGTGGAAATTGGAAGCGTGATGTTTGGTAAATATGATTCAAGTACAGGTGAACTTATTTCTCCACCTATGGAATTGGTTCGACTTGCTATTCCACGGTGAGTTTATACACAAAGTCATATGGATTATGTGGTCGAAGTGGCAGAAGATGTATTTAAGAATCGTAAAAATTTAAAAGGCTTCCGAATTGTCGAAGAAGCACCATCACTTCGGCACTTTACTGCAAAATTTGAGCTTTTAACTTGATTAGATTTTTTTTATCCTTTTCAAAAAAGCGTTGCTTCCGTAGCACAATCTTCCTAACTTCGTTTAGATAAAAAATTCAATAAATATAAAACTCTATGATCAATTGTTCAGTTTGTCAAACAGAAAACGACCAATATTCGACGATTTGCAAAAAATGCGGCGGTTTTTTACAAAATCGAGTTCCTAATTTGGATTTATTTGATGTGCTATGGAAGATCATCGAAAATCCACGAAATGCATTTAGAATGATCATGCTTGCGGAGCATAAAAATTATGCAGTGTTCCTATATACTTTATCAGGAATTGCCATTATGTTCGCAGAATTCTGGCATTTCAAGTTTGGAGATCGGGTCGAAAATATTCTATTAATCTTTTTTCTAGCAATTCTGATTGGTATACCCTTGGGTATTGCGCTATGTCCCATTGCTTCCTCTATCCATTGGGGTTTATCAAAAATACTGGGTAATAAAGCATCCTTTCGCAATTCATTAGGCATTACGAGTTATTCGTTGACACCAATCGTAATATCGTTATTGTTTGTATTACCAGTCGAATTATTGACCTTTGGAATGTACTTCTTCACATTCAATCCGCCTCCTATAACAATCAAACCAATATCCTATATATTGCTTATTGGACTTGATATTGCTTTGATAATATGGGCATGGGTCCTTTTGGTTATTGGAACAAAGGTGGGGAATCAAATTTCTTTATGGAAATCAATATTGATTAGCTCGCTTGTGTATGGATTTTTATTATTTGGATTAATGGCTGGCGGCGAATTTACGCTGAAAATGTTTTAGAGCAATGAATCTGCATGACACAATGACACGAGAAAAATTTGAGGATGTGGCTGAAGAAGTATTTGAGGGCTTGCCAAGATTATTCGGTGATAAAATTGATAATGTTCACATCATTGTGGAAGATTATCCTTCTGAAGATGTAATGCACAACATGCATGTCAGTAAGACATCTCTCTTGGGTTTATATCAAGGAATACCCTTAACTCATCGGGGAACATGGTACGGAACAAATCCGACAACTCCCGATAAGATTTCTTTGTATCAAGCGAACATTGAAGCTGTTTGCCGAAACGATAAGGAAGTGTCCGATCGTATTAAAGAAGTATTGCTTCATGAACTGGGGCACTATTTCGGGATGAACGAATTAGAAATTAGGAACGCGATGAAAAATTTCAAATAATTCAATTCATTATATCAAGAAAGAACCCTATGTCGAAAGTCATTTTGCAAATTTCATATGAAATAAAGCCGGAAAAACGAGAGGACTATCTTGCCCTTGCAATAGAGCTGAAGCATCACTTTGCCGGCGAACAACAGAAGAATTACACAATCTTCGAACAAAAAGGGAAGAAAAACTTTTTTATAGAAGAATTCGTTTGTAGCTCGGTGGAAGAATATGAAGCGCTCGAAGATGGAATGACGGAGAGTGGCGAAGAGCTAGTGAATCGTCTTGAAACTTATTTGAAGGACGGCAAAGCTCGATATGCGACACTTGTAGAAGTCATGTAGTGAATTAAGTTCGTTGATATCACGTAGTAACATTCTCAAGACTTAAGTTTTCTAAAAATTGGAATCGATCAACACTTTCAAACACTTAATCGAACACAAAGTATGGTATTCGAGATAGATTATTAATTTGCCTATTTAGTGAAGGAAAAGAGAAATGGCTCTTTCAGAAAAGATTAACGATGATCTTAAAGTCGCAATGAAATCCGGCGACAGCGTTAAGTTGAACACAATTCGATCTATTCGCACGAAAATTATAGAGTTCTCTAAGCGTGGTACTGGCTCAAGCATTACCCAAGAGGAAGAGCTGACAATTCTGCTGTCTGAGGCAAAGAAGCGAAAAGAAGCAATAGAGATGTACCAAAAAGCCGGCAGGACAGATCTTTCAGATCAAGAACAACGTGAGTTAGAAATCATTAATGAATATCTTCCAAAGCAGATGAGTAGGGAAGAAGCAGAGGGTATAGTAAAGAAAATAATCCATGAAGTAGGAGCTGTCTCTGCAAAAGATTTTGGTAAGGTGATGCCTGTTGCAATGAAAGAATTAAAAGGTAAGATTGACGGGAAGGTTGTTCAAGAAGTCGTTAAACAACAACTAGGAGAATAATTCTATGTTACTCGACATTTTAATTTTTGTTCCAGTCTTAATGTGTATTTTGTTTGGCCTACGTGACGGTATTGTACGGAAACTTGTTGCGATCGTTGTACTTATTGCCGGTCTCATCTTAGGGCAGATATATATGCGTGATGTGGGAGATTTATTAGTCGGCCGGGGAGGAACAAACCCAGAAGATGCACCAATATATGGTTACTTAGTTATTTTTCTTGGTTTACTAATCGTGCAAGGATTGTTTTATAGAATTGTCGCAAAAAATTACAAAATCGGTGGATTTGCAGATAGAATCGGCGGAATAGTTTTGGGGTTTATCGAAGGAGTCCTTTTTGTTAGCACATTGCTCTTTATTTTTGCAACTTCTGATTTTCCTGATAGAAATAACAAACGTGATTCACAATTTTACAAATCAGTTGTTAACATAGCTCCTCAAATTTTGGATATGACATCGACTGTTGGCCCTGAAGTGCTCAATAAGTTAAAGGATGTAGGTACACCTGAGTCCATTGATAAAGATAAAGTGAAGAAAAATCTTCCTCGATCCACAGAAAAATCACCGGAATCGAAAAAATAATTAGATTGAAAAATTGTATACAGCAAAATCTCTAGTGTCTCAGCTGTCTTCAAATCTTTCATATAACTTTGCTGATGCGCTGCGTAAGCTAGAATATGATAAGGTAGTTGACCGTATAAGTAAACTTGCGTTTTCGGAATCTGGTAGACAGGCTGTACTCCGACTAACACCACAAATAAACCGCACAATAATTGAGTTGGAACTTCGTAAGGTTTCAGAAGCGAAAGAAATGCTTCTTGCTGAAGATGCAGTTCCGTTGAATGGATTTAAAAATATCCTAGCAGCGTTGAAGAAGAGTGCTGTGGAAAACCAAGTTCTTGCAATTGTTGAATTATTGGAAATCGCAGTTACAATTCGAGTCTCTCGTACACTTAAAGCATTTCTATTAAAGTGCGTTTCACAATATCCTTCAATCAGCATTTATCATCAACAGTTATTCGCTGATAAAATTGTTGAACATCATATTAATGAAGCGTTGGATGAAAGTGGATTTGTAAAAGATACAGCGAGCCGAGAATTGCGTGAGATTCGGCATTCGATGGTATTAGCGAATGATGCATTGCGGAAGCGACTCGAATCTATTCTTAGAAAAGTAGCTCAACAGGAATTTCTCCAAGATGAGATTGTTACTACCCGTGATGGAAGATTTGTGATTCCTATAAAATCGGAATACAAGCATAACGTGCCAGGATTCATCCATTCTACTTCATCAAGCGGTGCAACAGTGTTTATTGAACCGGCGGAGTCACTTGAACTAAACAATGCCTTGCGCGAACTTCAACTTCGAGAGCAGCGAGAAATTCATCGCATCCTTGCTGACCTCACAAAACAGGTTAGTGAAATACGTGAACCACTTGCATTAAGTTATTCTGCTCTTACAGAACTTGATGTTATTTTTGCACGTGGAAAATATTCAATTGAGATTTGTGGAAATCCACCTGTGATTTCTTCTGTACCATACATTAAATTATCAAATGCTCGGCATCCAATTCTTCTTCAACATCTAAAGAGAGAAGAAGTTGTCCCGCTTTCCATAGAACTTGGTCGAAACATACAAACGCTTATCATCACCGGTCCAAATGCTGGCGGTAAAACTGTAACGATGAAAACAGTCGGTCTTTTAACTTTATGCACTCAGGCAGGTATTCATATTCCTGCGGATTCTGAATCAGAAATCTTTCCATTTCAAAAATATTTTGTTGATATCGGTGATGATCAATCTATTGAAAATGATCTAAGCACTTTCAGTTCGCATCTCAATTCTTTACATAAAATTCTTGAAGAAGCAGACGTATCCTCGTTAGTATTAATCGATGAAATAGGCGCCGGAACAGATCCATCTGAAGGAGGTGCATTGGCAGCGATCGTGCTTCAAGACCTTACTCTTCGGAAGGCAATAACTATAGCTACAACGCATCATGGTATGCTAAAAGTGTTTGCTCACGAAACATCAGGTATGGACAACGCTTCTATGGAATTTGATCAAGAGTCTTTAATACCGACATATCGATTCAGAAGTGGGATTCCGGGAAGCAGTTATGCATTCGAACTTGCAGAACGTTTAGGTATATCGCATGCTATCTTGGATCGAGCACGTACTCAATTGGGGGATGAGAAGACTAAACTTGAATCGCTTCTTTTGGAACTTGAGCGTCAAGCTCAGGAATATCAACGTCAATTGCATCAAACAGCAAAGGAAAAACAGCACTTAGAATCAATGGTACTTTCGTATGAACAGAAGACAACACAATTGAAGCGTGAATTGGGAACAATACGAAAAAAGGCGATTGAGGAAGCAAAAGAAATTGTTCAACAAGCTCACTTTAAAGTTGAACGATCTGTAAAAGAAATTCGCGAAAGTGGCGCTCAACGAGATATTGTCCGCTCTTCACATCAAGTACTCAAAAAACTTGGCGAAGATTTAGAAAAATTCACGTTGGAAGAACAAGAAATCCCTCCGAATGCTGAATCAATTAAAAAAGGGGACATCGTTCGAATTCGTGATGGGCATGAAAGTGGGGAGGTACAAGAGATTAATGAAAAACATGCAATTGTCCTTTGCGGCAATACGCGTCTTCGAATAGCATTGACTGATTTACACAAAGAACAAAAACAGAAGAAGCAATATGTCATTTCGTCACCGGCCATTATAGGTTCAGAAGCCGCGAATGAAATCGATTTGCGTGGACTTTTTGGTGATGATGCAATTGCACAAGTTCAGGCTTTTCTCGACAATGCTTATGCGGCAGGGTTACATCGAGTTGATATCATACACGGAAAAGGTACTGGAGCATTACGAAAAAGAATTAGCGAGTTCGTGAAAATGTACCCGCACGTGAAAGCGTTTCGTTTAGGTGAATGGAATGAAGGAGGAACAGGTGTAACTGTTGTTGAATTTAAATGATTTATTATATATCAGATTGTAAAATGATGATATCAGATGGTTTATATTGGTCTCAATGAACTAATAAATATTATATAAGGTTATTCTTGAATATGAAAAAATTAAAAAATCTACCAGTCAAAGGAAATGATCCAAAAATTACACTTGAGCTTGTAAAAGAACATGGTCTTTCAGAAGAAGAATATAATCACATTTTAAAGATATTAGGTCGAGCACCAAATTTTACTGAGCTGGGTATTTTTAGCGTTATGTGGAGCGAACATTGCAGCTATAAAAACTCGATTGCACAGTTGAAAACATTGCCACGTAAAGGTCCTCACTTATTAGTAGAAGCTGGCGAAGAAAATGCAGGATTGGTTGATATTGGTGACGGACTTGCAGTGGCGTTTAAAATTGAAAGCCATAATCATCCTTCAGCAGTAGAACCTTATCAGGGTGCTGCGACAGGAGTTGGTGGTATTTTGCGAGATATTTTTTCAATGGGCGCTCGGCCAATAGCCGTATTGAATTCCTTAAGATTTGGTCGATTAACTGATCCAAAAGTAAGTCATTTATTTAGAAGAGTTGTAAAAGGTATAGCTGATTATGGAAACAGTTTTGGTGTGCCCACTGTAGCGGGAGAAGTCTATTTTGACGATTCCTATCAAGATAATCCATTATTAAATGCCATGGCTGTTGGCATTGTGAAACATAATAAAATTGCGAAAGCAATTGCAAAAGGTAAAGGAAATGTTGTGATGATAGTCGGTTCGAAGACTGGCAGAGATGGAATTCATGGTGCAACTTTTGCGTCAGAAGAGATTTCAGAAAAGTCTGAGGCAAAAAAGTCTTCTGTTCAAGTTGGAGATCCCTTTGCAGGGAAAATATTACTTGAAGCTACGTTAGAAGTAATTGCAAGCGGTTTTGTTATTGGTGTTCAGGATATGGGAGCAGCTGGAATCACATGCTCAACATCGGAGATGAGTGCAAGAGGCAATTCGGGAATGACTATCGATCTTGAAAAAATTCCATTGCGTGAAAAAGAAATGACACCATATGAAATCCTACTATCCGAATCACAAGAAAGAATGTTGTTTGTCATAGAAAAAGGACATGAAGAAAATGTTACTAACATCTTTAATAAGTGGGATATAGAAGCAGAAATTATTGGAGTAGTTGAAGATAATCCAAACATAATTATTCGTTTGAATAATGAAGTGGTAGCAAATCTTCCTGCTGAACCACTTGTATTAGGTGGGAGCGGGGCACCAGTATATAGACGTGAAGTGCAAAAACCAAAATACATAGATCAATGCAGAAAATTTAAGAAAGCTTCAATTCCCGAGCCAAAAGATTTGAATGAGTGTTTGCTTAACTTGCTTGAACGTCCATCAATAGCAAGTAAGAGATGGATATACGATCAATATGACTCTATGGTACGCACAAACAGTGTTCTACTATCGGATGGAGACGCAGCCGTAATTCGTTTAAAGGACTCGAAAAAGGGATTGGCACTTAAAACAGATTGTAATGCAAAATTTGTATATTTGAATCCCAGACGAGGCACTCAAATCGCTGTAGCAGAAGCAGCCAGAAATGTCGCATGTGTAGGAGCAAAACCAATTGCGATTACAAATTGTCTGAATTTTGGCAATCCATATGATCCAGAAATCTATTGGCAATTTTCTGAGGCAATCGCTGGCATGAGAGAAGCCTGCATAGCATTTGCAACCCCAGTTACTGGTGGAAATGTAAGTTTTTATAACGAAGGTCCGAGTGGCGCTATTATTCCGACTCCGGTAATAGGTATGCTGGGCTTATTAAACGATGTGGATTGTGTTATAGGCTCACATTTCAATAAGGTTGGTGATATTATCATTGAATTAGGTGTAAATCGTGGAGAGATTAGTGGATCAGAATATCAATCGATGATTTTGAATGAAATTCTTGGTGATGCGCCCAATATAGATTTGGATTATGAAGCACGACTTCACAACATTTGTCAAGAGTTAGCAGCGAAACACATTATCAGTTCTATGCATGATATTTCAGATGGTGGATTAGCTATTAATCTTGTTGAAAGTTTGAATGGATTCAAGGAGTTGGGTTGTCATATAAAACTGAATGAAAAAGTTGAATTTAGAAAAGATTTTCTATGCTTTGGAGAATCTCAATCAAGAGTGATTATATCATGTAATTCAAATAAATTAGCACAAGTACTATCAATAGCTGGTCAAAATAAAATAGATGCTACTCAGATAGGAATAATAACTGATGATAGACGATTGAAGATAAATTCTTGTATTGATATTGATGCGCTTGAAGCAATTAATAGCTACAACAATTCTATTGAAAAAAGAATGCCAATAGAATAGAATTGATATAGATGTAGAGAGACAATAGAAAAGGGAATTGTCTATTCTGCATAATATATATTATAGCGCAAAGCTATGATTGCTGTGGACAATCAAAGTGATCGCTTTTGGAATGAGATCAATTTCTACGTTAATTGCTTTCTCTTCGAATATTTCACCATCTCCGTGAAGTATAAATGGCTTTTCACTTGTGATATTCAATGTTTTTGAATTCCACATTGATATCATTTTATGGTTGCCGTGTATTCCAGTAATAATTTTTGGTACCAAATGAAAGGCATTCCAAATTGACATTTTTCTGATTAGACATATATTCAATATTGAATCACTTGGATTAGCATCTGGCAGCATTTTAAATCCACCACCCTCGTAGACTCCATTTCCAGCACATATAAAATAAGCTTTTTCTTTTCTTGTCGTATCATTATCAATAATTGTATATTCATTTGGTGAATATATGCTTAATGCTTTAATAGCTGCAATAATGTATAAAGGTAATCCCCGTAAATATTTAATTCGTTGTGTCTCTTTAGCAATTTGAGCATCAATGCCAATGCCTAATGTATTTATGAAATGCTTGATCTGAGTTGTACCAGAATAATTTTTAATTATTACTTTGCCAAGATCGATCGACTTCTTCTTTCCAGAAATTATTGTTTCAATCGCAAGATTTAATTTTTTGGGAATTCCAACTATCTTATTGAAATCGTTTCCGGATCCAATTGGCAGAATCGCAAGTGATGCTGTACTTTCGAGCATTCCTTCAGCTACTTCGTTGACTGTTCCGTCGCCTCCAACGGCGACAATAATATCTAGTTCTTTACACATTCGAGTTGAAAGCTCTGTAGCATGCCGTGGTCCTTTAGTTTTTTCAAGTCGAAAATTAATTTTTCGTTGGAGTAAATATTCAACTAAAGGTTTTTCGATATATGTGGCACGTCCTCTGCCGGCAATTGGATTCAGAATGATCCCTAGTTTTGGTAAGTCAAACATTCAAATTTCCTTAAATGAAACAATAGCAAGTTATAATAATCTAATATAATTAATTGCTTCATATAAATTAACAATTATAGATGTTGCATATGCCGGAATATTTGTAATTGGCATATTCAATTTCTATAACGATATGTTGTACACTTGTATTGTTTGAATTTTAAATACTTTAGGAAGGTACGTATATACTAATTGTGGAGGTGCGGGGAGTCGAACCCCGGTCCAAACATGGAAATCATATGCTTTCTACATGCTTATTTCTGCTTGATTTTCGTGACCGGTCAGCTGCAGAACAACCTAACCTGCCCTTATTTCCTGTTTGTTTCGCCATCGGGTCGGAACAACCTTCAGACTAGCCCCGGATTGCGTGCGTCTCCATGTCGGGTTGGATCAGGGCTTGACCGCCCGGGAAACGTCTCG
>PLMK01000036.1 GCA_003142475.1 Ignavibacteriota bacterium | reverse complement strand
TCTCTCGCTGCTTCGCTATCATCTCTCGCCGTTTGCTTTGGACAATTGCCATAATAAATCCCACAGCAAGCAGGAGAAGCACAAATGTGCCTATACCTATCGTCCATAATATATTTATTGCGGTATCTGGCATATGAGATTAATTTACTTCAATACTAATGAAACAATAGGAAGAATTCAAAAGAAATGATGATTGGTTATTTTTGCCATCCTTCGACAAGCTCAGGATGACATATAAGCTCAGGATAACTTCAACTTCAAAGACTGGTAGTTTATAAAAGAGGTCACACTGAGCGTGTCGAAGTGTGACCCCTTCACTGTTTTAAACTTCTTTACTTCTGCAATGCTACTGTTTCCATTGTAAATGGAGATGTTACATCACAATGTGGAGGACAATCTGAACTTCTTTCCATAATACTTCCTGCCACCATATCTTTTCCTGCTGCATCAACACCTACAAGTACGACTGTAAATTTTCCATTCTCTCGTGCCCAATACATTTTAATTCTCTCACAGCCTGGCTGAGCAAGTATTTTCTCAAAAGCCCCGCGCTCAAAGGAGCCGCCTTGATTGTTTGGCGCTTGAGGATTCTTGCGGAAATTTGCTACAAGCTGCAACGCTTCACTTAATGCAATTTCGTGTTTCTCTGCCCCAATAAATTGTTTATCCTTAGCATCAGTTGCATTTACTTTCGTTCCGATAAAAAACGAGAGTGTACAAATGACGAGGGCAATTACCCCCCCCACAAAAATAGTTTTTTCATTTTACTACTCCTTATGTATTGGTTGTGATTGGTGGATTATACCGGCGTTAACCGGTTTGCATAAAAAGGCGCGAAGGAAAAAAATATATTGAATAACAATGAACAGGTCGTTGAATGACCAGATTAGTAAAAGCAATTTTCGGTTTGACATCAACATCGGAGTAAATAATCCGAAAAAGAAGAACGTGGCTACTGCATATAAGACTATTCCTGATAGAACCCAGAAACGAATATCTTCTCTCAAAACAATATTTGTCTCTTTTGAAATCTTTAACAATATCCACCCTCCAAAGCCGATTTGAATGAGCTGAGAGATCGGCTCGGAATAATTATCCCATCCTGTGATTGCTTCAAAAGTAAATTTTCCGATTATCCAAATTAGTAAATAGGCTGCAAATCCAGCCCAAATCAAAAATCCATTTCGCTTGCTTGTTCGCCATGCATAAAAAATACACGAGAACAATAATAATTCAAACACACTAAAAATTGGACCTACTAAATAAGTATGAATTTTCTTATAGATCATAACATCTATTATACAATAGTCGATAAGTGAACCAATAGTATACCACTCAAGTATCTGTAAGGGTAGGATAAATTGCTTGTATTTTGTAAATCCAATAAATCCTACGGCGCAAACGAATGCTTCAGCAGTATACATTGCCATATGAGCAAAATCCAGAGACACACTATGCTTTCAAGAGTTCACTTGTTACATCGCAAAATGGTGGGCAATATCCGGGTCTTTCCATAATACTTGCTTTAGTCAAATCCTTCCCAGATTTATCAACACCAACTAAAACCAAATTTGGTTTACCGTCCTCATCGCGTCCATGGTAATACCGCAATCCAGCACACCCCGGCTGGGCAAGAATTTTATCAATCGCAGCGCGGTCAAACGAGCCGCCGTGGTGATTGGGATAGATCGGGTTTTTCTTATGCCGCTGTATGTGTTTCTTTGCTTCCTCTAAAGAAATCTCGTGTTTTTCCGCACCCGGAAATTTTGCATCAATGTTTGCGGCCATGATAGTAGCTCCTTATATGATGAATAATTTAATGCTGTTGTTTAGTAAAGCATATAAAAGAATATATGAATGANNGGATCATTCACAACATTATCAAAAAGGAGATTTGTAGCTTTAGAGACTGCCAATAAGTTAACGATTATTCAGAATTATGCAATCGTTTAAAAACGGTTGAAACTGCACTGGGATGTTTGTATATTTATGAAGTCACTTTTCGATAAGATCAGAGTGACTTCATGCCCGGATGGCGAAATTGGNNCGCTAGCTTCAGGAGCTAGTGATCGCAAGGTCATGGGGGTTCAAGTCCCCCTTCGGGCACAAAAATGTTAGGAATTCTATTCCGATGCTTCGTTATTTGGAAATGAAGAGATGCACGCGATGCGTGCAACATTATCAGGCTTCCAGCGCTTCGGGTACACAAAACTCGCCTTGCTATGTCTTTCTTTTTATCTTAATTATGATTAAAACTTGTGAAAAGTATTATCTTATAACAATCACAATTTATTGCATAGAATATGGACGTCTATTTTTACGAAGCGTTTGAAGAAGAAGCCGAAGCGCTCAAATCACTTCTTGGTAATCAAATATCTTATGATTTGACGGACAAAACGATTCAGGAAGCTGGGCATATCAATCCGCCTGCGCGTCTAATCAGCATTCGCACCCAATCTATCGTTCCGATAAATTGGGCAAATAAACTCGATGGCATTTTGAGCCGAAGTACCGGTTACGATCATCTAAAAAAATACTTAGAGACAATTCACTCGCAACTCCCGTGCAGCCATCTGGACGAATATGCGACACACGCTGTTGCCGAACATGCCATTCTCCTTATGCTGGCTTTATTGCGGCGACTGCCGCAACAGATGACTCAGTTCCAGCACTTCGATCGCGATGGCTTAACAGGCGAAGAATGCGCTGGCAAGAATCTTCTCGTTGTCGGCGTTGGACGAATCGGGAGTGAAATTGCAAAAATCGGCGCCGCACTTGGAATGAATGTCCGCGGTGTGGATATAGTCCAGCTTAATAATAAAGTGCATTATTGCGAAAAAGAAGAAGGCATCGCATGGGCAGATGTCATCATCTGCTCGATGAATTTGACAAACGAAAACCGCGGCTACTTCTCTTACGACCTTTTAAAACAAGCAAAACATGGCATTCTCTTCATCAACATTGCACGCGGGGAACACGCTCCACTCTCCGGTCTGCTGAAGTTAGTTCAGGACCATCATATCGGCGGGCTTGGGCTTGATGTATTTGAAGATGAACCAAATGTTGCTGTGGCTCTCCGGAGCGGACACACTAATACTTCTGCTGAAACTCAAGCAATAGCTGCATTGCTTCAGCATTCGAATGTTATCTTCACTCCGCACAATGCATTTAACACAATCGAAGCGGTACGACAAAAATCTCAGTTTAGTGTTGATGAGGTTTTATATTTCTTGAAGAATAAAAATTTCCAGTGTCGCATACAATAAAATTCACCTAAATGCTCCGCCTCTAGATGCATCGTTAGCTTTCATCTCATCCATTTTAATTCTTGTTGCCATTACTACAAAATTAGCTTTAGGTTCAAGCAAAATGGTTTCCAGCTCACGTACTTTTTATCTATATTGATAAATATACGGCATGTTATACTCGAAGACATAATGCTATCACTTGAACATATTACTATTCAATTTGGCGAACGCTCGCTGTTTGAGGATGTTACAGCGACTGTTGGTCCGCGAGACCGTATTGGACTGGTCGGTTCAAACGGGAGCGGCAAATCTACGCTTCTGAAAGCTATCGTTGGTCTCCAGCAAACTGATGTTGGAACTATCAGCAAAGCGCAATATGTAACCGTAGGTTACCTGCCTCAAGATGGCGTCAACGCGTTCGGCCGTACGTTGTATCAAGAAGCAGAGACTGCTTTCGAGGATGTGCTCCAAATCCAGCACGAACTCGATGATGCGCACCAACAACTTACGACTCTCGATCCTTCCAGCAACGATTTTACAGACACACTTGAAGTTTTAGGTGAACTTCAACACAAACTGGAAGATCTCGATGCCTATCGGATGAAATCCAAAATCGAACGCATTCTTATGGGACTCGGATTTTCCACACATGATTTTGAACGGATGACAGACGAATTCAGCGGCGGCTGGCAGATGCGCATCGCACTTGCGAAATTACTTTTAAAAGAACCTAATGTCCTCCTCCTTGATGAACCGACAAATCATCTCGATATTGAAACGCTCCAATGGCTGGAAGAATATCTCCATCAGTACAATGGCGCTATCATGCTTGTATCGCACGACCGCACTTTCCTTGACAATCTTACAACGAAAACATTTGCGCTCAGCCGCGGTAAATTTGAGAGCTATGCCGGCAATTACTCTTTCTATGAAACAGAATGCGAAGTACGCAAAGCACTTCTGTTAAGCCAGATGAAGAACCAACAACAGCATATTAAGCAAACGCAGGAATTTATAGAACGATTTCGGTACAAGGCTACTAAGGCGCGTCAAGTGCAAAGCCGGATCAAACAGTTGGAAAAGCTTGAAATAGTGGAAGTAGAAAGCGAAGAAGACGAAATCCATTTTCATTTTCCACCGCCGCAGCAAAGCGGTCGAGTTGTGATGGAATTAAACAACATCGGCAAGCACTATGGTGCCTTAGAGGTTTTCAATAACCTTGATTACAAGGTTGAACGCGGCGATCGTATCGCAATCGTTGGTGTCAACGGCGCCGGTAAATCAACATTATCTAGAATTCTTGCGGGAGTAGAATCCTACGACGCAGGTGAACGCATCATTGGTTACAATGTCGTGCCATCTTACTTCGCACAGGATCAAGCGGATGAACTCGATCTCACCAAGGACGTGTTGCAAACGGTTGAGGAATCTGCAGGAACAGAAACTCGCGCACAGCTTCGCACTCTTCTTGGTTCCTTTCTTTTTCATGGCGATGATGTTTTTAAGAGCGTTTCCGTTCTCTCTGGCGGTGAGAAGAGCCGACTTGCGTTAGCAAAAATGCTGCTGCTGCCAGCAAACTTTCTTATAATGGATGAACCGACAAATCATCTTGACATGAAATCAAAACGAGTACTGCAAGAAGCACTTTCAAAGTATGAAGGCACTTTTGCCATTGTCTCGCACGACCGCGCTTTTCTCGATCCTATCGTTAACAAGGTTTTAGAAGTAAAACCCGGTTCGCTTAGGACGTTCCTCGGTAATCTCTCCGATTATATTATAAAGAAAAAAGAGGAACGCCAACAAGTAGTACAGAACACAGAAAAGTTAGACGCGCCTCTGCCTGACGAAACGCAAGCGACATGGCAAGAACAACAAAAACGTCGCAAGAGTATTGCTCGCGATGTGCGTATTGCGAAGAAGAAGGTTGAAGAAGCAGAGATTAAGATCCATCAATTGGAAATACGAAAAAAAGAAATCGAAGCAATGCTTGTTAATCCCGACTTCTATAAAAACAGTGATGAGGCAAAATTGATTTCGGCAGAATATAAAGTCGTGCAAATCCAAATCGAACAGGCATTTACAAATTGGTCTGATTTGACTCATCAACTTGAGCAAGCGGAGAAAAACGTTTGATGCTTTCCTTGTGAATAAAATAGAAAAGTGCCAGACATCATTATACATTCAAGTTGAAACTTGAGAGAGGAATTGCTAAACTGTACAAGGTTTCTTTAATCTATAGTTAGAAGGCGTTTATGCAGACTACGATTTCCTTTGTTCTCGATGGCAAAATCGTTGCGCTCGACTTCAATTCCGGTTCGCAGTTAACCCCAACAACAACTGTTCTCAATTATCTACGAAGTCTGCCGAATCACAAAGGCGCAAAAGAAGGCTGTGCCGAAGGCGACTGCAGTGCTTGCACCGTTGTTCTTGGTGAACTAGCGGCCGAGAGTAAAATCTATTATCGAAGCGTTGATTCATGCCTCCTATTCCTGCCAATGCTACACGGTAAACAACTTATAACAGTCGAGAACCTGCAAAATAAAAAAGGACAATTGCACTACGTTCAATCTGCAATGGTGGAAGCCGGCGGAAGCCAGTGTGGATTTTGCACGCCGGGAATTGTCATGTCGTTGTTTTCGCTCTACAAGAATCACAACATGCCAACACGAGAACAAATTAATGACGCCATCACCGGCAATCTCTGCCGATGTACCGGTTACAAACCGATCGTGGAGGCTGCTGCACAAGCCTGCGTTTATGATGGAATTGACCATTTCACAGATGACGAACTGGCAACTGTTGAATTTCTCAAATCAATTTCGCACGATTCCATTCATATAAGAACAAAAGACCAGGAATACTTCCGTCCTCACAATCTGAACGAAGCTCTATCTCTGAAAAGTAAATATCCTAATGCTATTGTCATTTCTGGTTCAACCGATGTTGCATTACGTGTAACAAAAGGACATGAAGTCTTACCACAACTCATTGATCTTTCTGGCGTTGATGAATTGCAATCTATACAGGAAACCGCCGACACACTCACACTTGGCGCAGGAATGATTCTTAGCGATGTGCATCAAGCTGTAAAGAACAATTATCCTGCACTATATGCTATTTTATCGGTCTTCGGTTCACAGCAAATCAGGAACGTCGCTACGCTTGGCGGTAATCTCGGGACAGCGTCTCCTATCAGCGACACGTTGCCGGTGCTGATGGCATATAACGCGACTATCATTCTCCAAAGTATCAAAGCAAAACGCGAAATCAGTCTGGATGAATTCATACTTGGTTATCGAAAAACCGCTCGCAAACTAGATGAACTGATTACCGCAGTACGTCTCCTTCAATCGCAAAATGGCGCAATTATCAAATCATATAAAATTTCTAAACGTAAAGATCTCGACATTTCTTCAGTTAGCGCAGGATTTAGATTGGAGTTCAATGACAACAAAACGGTAAAAGACATCAAACTGATCTATGGTGGTATGGCGGATCGTACAAAACGCGCAACAAACACAGAACAATTCCTTCTTGGCAAATTATGGAAACGCGAAATAGTGGAAGAAGCAAGGTTATTCATCAATAACGACTTCATACCAATTTCTGATGCACGCGGTTCTGCTGAATTCAGAACGACCGCTGCAAAAAACTTGCTCCTTAAATTCTGGAGCGAAACCGTATGAAACAAATCCCCCATGAATCCGCATCAAAGCATGTATCCGGTGAAGCGGTTTACATTGATGATATACCTGTAAGCGATCAGTTGTTGATCGGCCGGGTCGTGTATAGTCCTCATGCACATGCCAAGATTAAGTCGTTTGATTTAAATGAATCAAGAAAATCAGAGGGCGTTCACGCTGTGCTTTTTTACAAGGATATTCCCGGACATAATCAGATGGGGCCGGTTGTGGATGACGAACTCTGCCTCGCCATCGACGAAGTGACGTTCGTCGGTCAGGCAATGTTTCTTATTGCCGCCGAGACTGAATCGCAAGTGCGGACTGCAGAAAAACTAATAAAAGTTGAATACGAATTGCTTGACCCAATTCTAACGATCGAGCAAGCAATCGAGAAAAACAATCTGCTTGGCCCGCCACGAACTATGCAGCGCGGCGATGCAAACGAAGCACTCAGTTCTGCACCACATGTAATAAAAGGAGAAATTCGTACCGGTGCACAGGAACATTGGTACCTTGAATCACAAATTAGCTTGTGTATTCCTGGTGAACACAACGAGATGAACGTCTACAGCGGAACACAGAATCCAACGGAAACGCAGATTCTTGTTGCAAAGGTGCTTGGTGTTCCATTTAACGAAGTCGTCGTAGAAATCCGGCGGATGGGTGGCGCTTTCGGTGGAAAAGAAACACAAGCAAACCACATCGCCTGCTGGTCTGCGCTCCTTGCACAAGCAACGAAACGTCCGGTAAAGATTCGGCTTTTCCGTGATGACGATATGATTATGACTGGTAAACGTCATCGTTTCCTGACCCGATACGAAGTCGGATTTGATGATAATGGAAAACTTCTTGCACTGAAATTGGAATTGAACAGCGATGGCGGTGCCGCGACTGATTTATCTTTCGCAATTATAGAACGTGCAATGCTGCACACTGACAATGCGTACTTTGTTCCTAATATGTCAGTGCTTGCACGTGTTTGGAAAACAAATCTTCCTTCAAACACCGCGTTCCGCGGATTCGGCGGACCACAGGGAATGGCAGCGATTGAAAGCATCATCGATCGCATCGCCCGATATTTGAAAAAAGATACACTTGATGTTCGATATACGAATTTCTACGGTATAGAAACAAACAACGTCACACATTATGGTCAGAAGATAGAGAACAACCGGCTTTTCGTCATCTATGATCAATTGATGAAATCGTCAGAGTATTATAAGCGACGAAGCGAAGTGAATAAGTTCAACGCCACGCACGAATTCATTAAAAAAGGTCTTGCCTGCACACCGGTAAAATTTGGCATCTCGTTCACAACAACTTATCTTAATCAAGCAGGAGCGCTTGTCAATGTATACACCGACGGCACGATTCTCGTCAACCATGGCGGCACTGAAATGGGTCAAGGATTGCACACTAAGATTCAGCAGATTGCAGCGGCAGAATTTGGCGTCAGCTTAGAACGTGTTAAGGTAGACTCTACTAACACATCAAAAATCCCGAACACCTCTGCTACGGCAGCGTCTTCTGGTACAGATTTAAATGGAGCTGCAGTGAAAAATGCTATCGACATACTTAAGTTTCGCATTGCTGAGGAAATGGCAAAAGTGTTTTCGGAAAAGAATCCGAGTAATCCAACAATTCAGAATTTAATTCAATTCCAAAAAGACAATGTAATTGATTCGGCTAATCCCGAAAGGAATATGAAATTTGATGAAGTAATAAATTTAATGAGACTTCGTCAAATAGGTCTCAGTTCTACCGGTTACTACCGCACACCTGAGATAGGTTGGGACAAGCAGAAGGGCTGGGGCAAACCGTTCTATTATTATTCCTTTGGAATGTGCGTTTCCGAAATATTATTGGACATTCTCACCGGACGGCATACAATTTTGCGTGTCGACATTTTGCACGATGCTGGAAAATCACTTAACCCACTCATCGACCGCGGGCAAATTGAAGGCGGTTTCGTCCAGGGTGTTGGCTGGTGTACAACGGAAGAAATTAAATGGGATGATAAAGGCCGATTGATGACGCACTCGCCAGATACATATAAAATTCCGACAGTGCAGGATATCCCAAAGGATTTTCGTGTAGAATTTTTACAGGACTATCCTAATCCTATTGCGATTCGACAAAGCAAGACGGTAGCTGAACCGCCATTTATGTACGGACTTTCAACCTGGCTCGCTATTAAAGATGCTGTGTCAGCTACCAAGAATCATAAAATCGAACCGGAGTTTTCTCTGCCAGCAACGAATGAAGTAATCCTGCTGGCTATTGAGAGGCTAAAACAATAGGCAAAGTAGAGACCATTTATAGTGTGCTGCTTATCCGAATACTGCGCGGGTTGAACGATCTATTAGAAGATAAATCGGAAGTGATGTGTTCCTTTTTTCATAAAAACGACGTACTATCTTAATAGCATATTACAAATTCATATCAGATGATAATATAAAATAACTGATGGATGCAACTGTACCAAAATTAAAAGTATTAATTATTGATGACGATCCTTCACTTCGGCGTCTCGTGCAGGTTGTTTTCGAGCGTGACGGGTTTGAAACGTCTGTTGCTAATGAAGGCAGTGAAGGATTACGACGGGCGTTGATGAATCCTCCTAATATCATCATTCTCGACATTATGATGGAAGGACTTCACGGATTTGAAGTTTGCAAGATGCTGCGCGCCAATTCAAGCCTACGGCGGACCGCCATTATTATTATATCGGGAAAGTCATACAAACCGGACATAGATAAAGCGATGGAACTCGGTGCTGATTCGTATGTTGTAAAACCCTTTTCACCAAAAGAACTTCTTGAAATCGCCATCAAACACATGAATGAACGAATGAGCCAACCATGATGAACATTAGATTTTGGGGAACACGAGGATCTATCGCATCACCGGGTAAATCGACGGTGAAGTACGGCGGCAACACATCTTGCGTGGAAGTGCGTGCGGGGAATCAAATACTCATTTTTGATGCTGGCACTGGAATCCGAGATCTTGGCAATGAGCTCATCAAAGAATTTAAGTCAGAGCCGGTCACGCTGCATCTCTTCATAAGCCATACGCATTGGGATCACATACAAGGATTTCCTTTTTTTATGCCGGCGTACAACAAAAATTTTCAGATCATTATCTACGGACCTCCGGCACGCGATAAGAGTCTCAAAGATTTATTTAAACTACAGATGGATTCGGAATATTTTCCAGTTCCATTAGGGGGGTTGAACGCACAGATTATCATGCAGGAAGTCCGTGAACCATTTCGTATCGGCGACTTGATGGTAACTTCATTCTATATGAACCACCCATCGATGACGCTCGCTTATAAAATTTTCGACGGGAAAAAGACGTTCGTCTATGCCACAGATAATGAACCCTACCGGTACACACTTCATGCCGCTCGCAAGGACCAGCTTGGTTCACAATATGGCGCGGAGCTAGATCAGAAGTTCATCGAGTTTATCAGTGGAGCTGATTTCATCGTGTGTGAAGCCCAGTACACCTTGGAAGAGTACCGGTCAAAGATTGGTTGGGGCCATTCCCCTATCGAATCAATTGTGGAATTTGCGATTAAGGCAAATGTGAAACAATTAGCACTGTATCACCACGATCCATCACACGACGATGCTACAATTGATGCGATAGTAAAACACGCACAGAAATTACTTTCAACGCAAAAGTCTTCTGTGCAATGTTTCGGCGCGGCTGAAGGAATGGTAGTAAAATTAGCGTAGTAGTTACAGAAGACTGAAGAACCATTTCTTCATTTGCCTTTGGAAATAGGTAGATGTTTCATGATGTAATCTATGATCTGCCGTTTGAATTCTTTCCTATCGAACTTTCCCGTGTGCCGGCGAATAGCATACGGATCAAACTTCATTCGTGATACACTTCTGACAGCGTCAACGAGTGCATCAACATTCTGAACGTGAAAGAATATACCGGTTGGAGAGTCGCCATCTCCGACAACGGTTTCCAGCGCCCCGCCTTTTGCATACGCCACGACTGGTTTTCCACTCGCCATTGCTTCAAGAGGTACAATACCGAAATCTTCGACACCGGGAAAAATCAATGCACGACATCCTGCATAGAGTTTCACAAGGTTCTCATCACTCTGCCAGCCAAGAAATTCGATATTTTTATTTGCTCTCTTCTCCAATTTTTCGTGCTCAGGACCCGAACCGACAACGAGAAGTTTCTCACCATATTTGTTGAATGCTTCAATTGCAAGGTCAACTCTTTTATATGGAACCAGTGCACTGACGACTAAATAATAGCCATCATCTTTTTCGGCAACTGTGAACTGATCCGTGCTAACCGGCGGGTAGATAACATCAGAATTACGATGATAAATACGCGAGATGCGTTCAGCCACATTGCGTGAATTAGCAATGAAGTGATGAACACGGTTACAGGTCTGGACATCCCATCGACGAAGATATGGCGCCACCAGAGCCATTGCTGATCGAGTGATAAATCCGGCGTGCCCTTTCCCGAAATATTCCTCATACTGATCCCAAACGTACCGCATGGGAGAATTACAATAGCAAATATGTTTTGCACCGTCCTTCGGAATTGCTCCCTTTGCCACAGCAGCGCTTGTTGAAATGATGAGATCATAACCGGAGAAATCCAGAGATCCAATAGCAAGCGGCATCAGCGGTAAATAATTACGGTACTTCGTTGCCTTCATCGGCAAATGCTGGATAAAAGAATTTTTTATTTTCATCCGCTCAATAGTTGGTGACATTGCTCCTCTATTATGAAGCAATGTGAAAACTGTTGCATTGGGGAAGAGCTCGCAAAAGATCTCAAGGATCTTCTCGCCGCCTCGCATGCCGGTCAACCAATCGTGGACAAGAGCAACACGATGAGAGGATATTTCATTGAAGTTCATTTTCTTCCGGATCTTTCTTCATAAGAGATCTATTCCATTAAATATCCAGCTGACAGGTAGCCCACCCAATGCTTCAGTGAAGACGGCGCAGTAGTTCCCATACAAGTCTGCTTTAGCGAAAGGACTCCCTCCGTGTATGAATCGGAGTAACGGAGAATTATTCCCGTCAGCGTCTTTCCGGATAGCAGCTGGATAGTTTTTTTAGTAGTCAACAAACCAAACGGAACTGAGAACTTGCCACACCATACCAGATTTTTCATCTCTGAAGTGAAGTCGCGAATTTTCTCCGATTGGACTGTGCCGGCAAGATATTTGTTGGCAATTTGTTGATCTCGTTTTGTCCCCTTTGCATGAGCTATACTATCATCGCCAAATGGGATATTATTAAAGTCTTTCCCGTAATGATTGGCATCTGATGAGAAAAGAAAGAAGATATCTTTTCCGGGAACGAGTTCATTTCTCTTGATATAGGTGGCTAAAATTTCAGATACGTTTTTCGAGACTTCATCCATTCGTTCGAACGGCATTGCAGTTACCATTATCGGTGTGATACGAATATCGGGATTGAAATACTGAAGCCACGGGATCATCGCTTCTATGGAATGTTCAAGCTTGTGCGCCTGATTATTCACACGATAGTACTGAGTATCAAGTTTGCTTCTGAGAAAATCTCGTAACGGTGAAATTGCAACAGTATGGCCGCAACCCGCCCATGTTTTATATTCATCAAGAAGAAGGATATTCTGTGGATCGCCGATTTCCTTCCGTACTGTTGCATGAGTAACACCAAAGATGACAACTTCTTTTGGTTTTAAGGATCGGAAAAGCGGATAATAAACACTTGCAGCATAAAGGAAATCATCATGGGGAGAAATCCCGGCAATAAATGATTGTTGTGGAACTGATCCCTTTTGCTCTGTTTCTAAATAAGTGATGAGCCGCTTCATCTGTTCCGCATTCCAGCAATAACCAATACTATCACGCACCGGCCGGACTTCCTGAGCAACAAGACATGACAAGGAACAGCAAATCAGAACAGCAATGAATAGAGTCTTCATCGTATACACTCCTACCAAAGGGACATAATGGAACATGAGAATGATAACAAAAAAAAAACCGTCATCAAAGATGACGGCATCGAAAATAAAGACTAGTCATTAAAGTATTCTCTCTTATTTACAAATATCGTACAATGGCATTTCCAATATTTCCCGGCTATTTTCTTTTCAATCGTGGCAACATCAAGAGTGCAACAATCACAATCAACATTGCCCCTGTTGCATATGTCGCCCAAGGATTAGCAATGCGGGACTCAACAACCATTGTATAATCTTCCAGCGTGATCACCTCATCGTCAAATTTCCATGTTACCGTGTTCCCTTCCACGGCACGAGCATTAGTGCTTAAAATAATACCGGGCATCGAAACTTCATTGATGTAATCTCCTGAATCACCGATCCTGAGCTTCTTTGTTAATGACTCTGCAATACCATTAAAACATCGAATCAAAGCATTGCCGCGTTTAATCCCCAGTATCGTTTCAAGTGGTTTCGTTAGGTCTTTACCTCTGAAGGAATCCTCCATAATCTTTCGCAAAGCCTGTTTCTTCGTGGCAAAAATACTTACCGGCAATGACGGATTATGAAAACTCTGCACCGAATCGATTAATTGAGCATAGAACTCTTCGTACATATTTTCGAATATGAATTCATCAAGTTTGCGTTTCAATACCCGACTTGTATCCCCTTTTTTGTAGTTTGCGTACTCTTCCTGGCTTAAAAAAGACGTAAGCGGAATTCTCTGGAACGGGGAAAACCATTTGTAAGTTTCTTGATATGTAAAATACGTAAAGAACCAACGAAACTTCTTTTCGAACTTAATCTCGATTGGAATCTTTCCCTGTTTCCCATATTCGGTATTCAATTGATTGACATTGTCAAATGTTTTTTGAGCGATATAGGAGTTTTGCGTATCTCCCTCTAATTTCTCAAATCGAATCTTCCAACTTGTATCGGTCGGGAAAGGAAAAGATACGTCATTAAGATCTGTCGACTTTGTTGCCTCTTTCACAAATACTATCCGTTCGCATGAACCGTCGCTATTAATCTTCGTTCTGGTTTTTAATTCTTTTTTGCAGCCGGGCACAATAATCGCCAATACAATAAATAGAGCGAACGTACGAAGCACAGCAATCTTCATGGCTGTTTGTCCTTTCGGATAAATGGTTCCAATACTTTCCTGAGTTCCTTAATGTCATGGCGAAGGACGTGAATTCCTTCGGCGTTCCTAGTTACGCGTAATTCTGCTGTATCGTTAGTTAAAAAATTGTTCCGCAGTTTATCCAATCTAGTACGTACCGGTTCATCTAAGTTCCGATATTCCGCCATCAAAATTTGCGCATCTTTCGTGTTCATGAACCTTAGCTCATCGGTGAGTTCTTCAGAAGAAAACTTTTCTTGCGCAAATTTATACACATTGTTTACGAGACGTACAATGTTTGTTTCCCCAGCAAATGCGTTCGCCTCTCTCAGCAAATTCCTCTGTTCTCTTCCAAGTTTATGTTCGAGCAAAACGATGGATTTTGTATCGTTATATTCCATCAATAAATAGCTCATTCCACACAAGAGGATTATAGCGCTACATGCGAATCGGACGGCTTTCATGCTGAATACGTTAATCAAACTATCGAGAAATTTATTTGCATTGACATCCGCCATTGGTCTCTCGGTGCGAACAATTGCAGCGATAATGGATTCTGTCAATACGTGCTCGTTTCGGATGCGAGGAGTTGCATCCTTAAGGCGGGCAAGTATCCGATCTGCTTTCGATATTTCCTGAAAAATCGCCTTACAAACTTCGCAATCAGCAAGATGCTTCCTTAGGAATTCTCTTTCAGCCGGATTGAAGTCTTTGATTCTTACCGAATAAAGAAGCTGCTGTAGTTCTTTGCACGTCATATGCTTACCTCTAACTTTGCTAATTTCTTTTTGATGTTTTGTCTTGCGAAGAAAAGATTTGTCTTTATCGCAGAGTCGGACATGCCGGTAACGACAGCAACCTCTTCAACAGTCAAATCTTGAATATCTCTTAGTAGAAAAATCATTCGCTGTTTTTCAGATAATCCATCGGCAATAAATTTGATCAACGCCACCGTTTCTTTGTTGGTTAAATCCCGTTCTATATCGATATTTTCGATGCAATCGTCTTTAAAGGAATTGCCATTCAATCTCGCAAAGACACTTATTCTCCTCTTATTGGACTTAGCTTTGTCATAGCAAAGATTGACAATGATCTTGTACATCCACGTTGTGAACTTCATTTTCGGATCGAAATCTTGTAGGTGATTCCAGATCCTGATAAAACTTTCCTGCACAATATCTTCAGCGTCATCTTCATCGTATAAGAACCTGAAAGCAACAGCGTATGCGTATGATTGATGATATTTGACGATTTTTTCAAAAGCTGTTACATCACCCTTTTGGGCATCTTCAATGAGTTTCTCAAGTGATTCAGCTGGTTTTTTATTTTGCATTCGAAGGTGTCTTTGTTCATGCAATGATACGACACAAGAAGATAAAGGTTAAAAGGAAAGGAAGCTATTTAACGAATCAGGACAAATTTCAAATATATCTAAGATGACTGCTATTGAATTTAATCTTTGAAGAAGGACATAGTGATAACAAAAAAGCCGTCATCAAAGATGACGGCTAAAGTTGAAATCACTTGGGAACTACCTCACCACATATTCATTTTACCTTTTGAGAGGTAAATTCATATCCATTTTGGCTGCCACTCATGATGTAATCATTTGTCTTTTCATCTTTTTTAAAGGAAAGAAAAACATTTGCTTCTTTGATATAGAATTCGCTATCCGATGTTGCATGCATTTCAGCAGAAAATTGATCATTCGGCCCCTGTGCTACCTTTAGAATATTGTCTGCCAGGAATACTTTTAATAGCGGACCTCCATTGATTTGATATGTTCCGACGCAGGATTTCATAAGTTCGACAGAGGGTTTGACAACACTGACAATCGATGTAGTTAAATCGTTGTTCACAACCGTGTAAGCGCATTTCGAGCGTAATTCCTCGTCGCCTTCATTTATAAATGCATCGTCCATTTTCCAATTTTCGCTGAAGAATCCTGACGCGATCATAATTTTTTCATCCTTTGCACCAGCTGAGAGATTGGGAATTTTTCCATCGGCGATATAGTAGTCGTATTGGAAAAGATTCCTTTGATTAGGATCGAAAAAGGAAAGACCGGAGCCAGAAGTTGCCGCGATAATGTTCAGATATCTTTCATTATTGTATGGATTTGGATAAATAGCATCAAGTACTGCATTGCTGGCATTAAATGACTTTCCATCGACGATGATTTCTTTAGATTTGATCTGGAAAGGAATTTTTTCGAAGACCAGCTTCGATACTTTATTATCCTCAGGTCCTCCTAGAAGGAACAGTGAATACTTTTTCATATCAGCTTCGGTCACGTCAACATCATTTTTCACGCGAGGTTCATATTTTTGAAATCCTCTCCAACCATTCACGATCGTTTCGGCTTTTTGTCGAATAACTTTGTTCATCACAGAATCGTTTGATATCGTTCCGAGAACAACTAAGAAAGGAGTGTTTTGGAAGTCAGAGATCGGACCTGCGATGTGAGGAGTCTTTTTTATTGAAAGTGGTCGGTATTCTTCATCTTTCAGATCAATCCTGTCCGACTTGAGATTGTTTACTGCTGTGCTTTTACCGTTCCAGAATATTTTTATCGGCTTATCATAGTCAATCTGGGTCTTATCAGGAGTCAGCGATAATTCATAGACGTTTTTTGAGTCGACGCGTATGATATTACCTTCAAGAGCCTCTGCATCTACTACCATAAATTCATACGGACTTTTCTTCTGTGTAACTTTTACCCAGTATGCAGACGCTGTTTGTAAATCTGCAGCTCTTACGCGCACTTGCCGCGGGGCGATATTTCTTTTATGTTGCAACAACCACGGAATTGTCTGATCCCACAGACCCAATTCCTCGTGCCCTTTTCCGGGGACTTCAATATAACGAACATCATAATCCCATCGTTGGAGCATTCTTACCAAATAACGAGAAAGATTCACATTCACACTTTGATCTTGATCGCCATGAGAAACAAGTATTGGCATCCCCAAAAGGGATTCCAATTGAGCTGTTGAACTTGATTTATCATTAAGAAATACTTCCCAGTTACTTAGTTTTGCAAGATTCTCTTTTGAGAATGTGACATGGTAATCGCCACCGCCATAAATCGGTGCTATTGCTGCAAACAGTTCCGGATGCCGTGTGGCAACATTCCAAGTTCCAAATCCGCCCATCGAAGAACCGACAAGATAAACCCTGTCATCATCGATGTTGAACTTCTGTTTTGCCATCTCAATACATTTAAGAACATCTTGATCCCCGATTCCTAAATATTGTGTGTTTCCTCGACCATGCGGTTCAATAAAAATAACACCGTATTTGTCACTTGAGGGATCATGTCGTTTATCTGCACTCCACCAATTCACATACTCGGGATTGTCTTGATTATACCCGTGCAAATAGACAACGAGCGGCCATTTTTTTGTGGGATCATAATTGAGAGGTAAATAACTTCTACAAAACTGCGGTGTGTTATCAATATTGTCGATATATGCTAGACGGACAAAACCACCGGCACGAATTTGTTTGTTCACTTTGATTTCAGCAAACTCTATTAACGGCGAATGCAGCGAAGCGAGTTTTGAAGAATCCGGATTTTGGAGGTTATTACCCAACCGATTGAGGACCATATCTGCCAACATTCTATGGGTAGATGCCTCCGGAGTCCGAACATCTTTTCCCGGAGCGCTGTTAACAAGCTCTCGTGCCGTAGCTAAAATATCTCCTTTATACCAAGTGATATATTTGCAGAACGACATCCCCTTGATGTCTTTATAAATAAATCTGAATTCGTATACTCCATCCGGCCAATCTTTATAATTGAGAACGATTTCTTCGGCACAGTTAAATGTCTTCACTTCAACTGTTTTTCCACCAGTTGTATACACTTCCATATGAACCGTTTGCTTTAACAAAGTCTGATCCAGATTCCCTTTGGAAATAATTGTTACTGTGTGGTCCTTTGGATTGCCTTGAACCAATGAAAATATCATGGTGCCCGTAATGATATTGAGCTCGTTTGGATTTTCGATCATCCGCACTGCAAACCCCCAGCCACCTTTGCCCTGCTGGATTTTCAGTAGCAAGCGATTCTCACCCGCGTTCATATCCAACACTAGTCCATCTTCGTCCAATGTGAGAGCCCGGAGCATAACAACACGATGAACCATTTTTCCGTTGAGCCAAACCTTTACTCCGTCATCACTACCTAAGGTAAGATATACTTTTCCAGCTTCTTTTCGGTTGATTGTCGTATAGGCATACGCGATAACATCTTCTGTTTTACTTCCCTGGAAAAACTTTTGCAAATCAACTATATCTTTGCATTTTACGGGTGCCCATTTCATTTCACTTCCCGATACTTTTATCACTTGTCCTTCGACCGGCCTGAGAGATGCTTCTCCTCCGCTCTCAGCAAGAAAATCCTTATCGATTTCGTCCATGGAATTTATCGGGATCGATCCAAGCACAAGCCAATTCTGCAGGAATACCGATCTGTCGGGTTTCCATGGATTACGCATTGTCTCTTCCAAATTCTTTTCATCGAGTACATTCGGTTGAGAAATAACAATACTTGTCGTGAGAAGAAATGAGCAAAAAATCAGAAGTGCATAAAAAAGATGAACATTGTGTTTGGATACAAGCTTCATGGAATCCTCCAAGAATAGAAGTTTGAAAAGGGTCGACATAATGCTCTTACGAAAATAAACCAGCATAAGTTGCATAGTTATACATATTTATGTCCAAGAGAGTTAAAAACCAACCGCCGATGAATTCTTTTTTGGGGTTTCTTCTCGATTAATGTTCCAATCACGTATTTGATATGATAACAAAAAAAAGCCGTCATCAAAGATGACGGCTATGGCTAAACCTTTGCAGACATTCTTATGCTTATTTTGCAGATATCTTACTGATCGCAATGTCACTGTCCGAAGTTTCAAGTGTAATAGTCGGACCACCGCCATTCAAAGTATACTCGGCATATATAGAATCACCCTCTTCGTTTTTCTCATACTTATCGGCCTTAAAGTCGGAATGGATTGAGCACTTTTTATGATGCCGTCCCCATCCATGCCCATCGTTGATCGTTGCCTTCACGATTGCTTTTGCGTTCTCAGGAAGAGAGAATTGAATTTCACCTCCACCTGTTCTGATTTGACTGTTACCGCTGCTACCTGGATTCAATTCGCATTGAATACTTCCTCCTCCTGTTGATACGTCAACTACTCCAGTAATGTCTTCCATCTCTACACTGCCGCCCCCGGTTTTAACTTTTGCCCCATACTTTGCTCCGAGAACGGTTACGCCACCTCCACCAGTTGAAAGCTCTATCCATGCGTTTGCATTTTCTACCTTGATGCTTCCGCCGCCCGTCGATGCATCCACTTTCCCGCCGGTTTCCCGCATCGAAATACTGCCGCCTCCGGTCTTTGCATTTATGATTCCGGTGATATGTCCTGTTGCAATGCTTCCGCCGCCTGTTTGCATTTCGGCATCGCCTTCAATGATGTTCAAATGAATACTGCCGCCTCCGGTTTCGACATCGACCTTACCGATAATATGATCTATCTCGATACTGCCTCCCCCTGACTCTGCCTTGAAATCCCCGGTAAGCACATCTCTTTGTTTTATACTTCCTCTGGTCGTCTGAATATCAACATTGAATTTTGATGGAACCGTAATATTAAATTTCAAATGATCAGAATGGGAACGTCTATCCTTATATTTCACTGTAACATTATTACCGGATTGACTCATCACAAGGCGATCAGGATGCCGTTCATCGATTCCCTCTGCCTCGACGAGAACTTCATCTTTAGACCAGGATTCAATTCGTACAGCTCCTGGTTCGACATCAACCGTAAGCAAGCCGCCTTTCTGGACTGTAAAAGATTTCGATTGAAAATCAGAGGCTTCGTCAGATTGCTTCTGAGCGATCGAGAGAGATGGTATCACCAAGCTCATCAACAAGAACACAAATAGCTTTTTCATGTACATCCTCCGTGAATAAATTGTTGGATTTTTAATTACTTATATCATCTGATTGTGTTTATCAATAACAATGTAATTCTACTTCAATAACTCTGTTTGCTCGTAATCACATGTCTTTCATTTATGTGCGAAAAGATCAAACACGCGAAGCTTTCCATCCACGAGTGAATTATACGTACGAAGAAAAGAGTGAGGACCTTTTGAAATTGTTTCTACCAGCGCATCTCTTCCTAACTTTTCATCTATAGTCTTGGACATAGAACATCCTACGACATAGTACGCCCTATCCGTTGAACCGACCTGCCATAGAGTATCCTTTAATTCTTTTTCTCCCAGCGTTAATGCTTTTTTAAAAAGATCGTTTATTGTACTAAGTAATGCACTTAATTCTTTATGGTTTTCAAATAATTTATAATCATCTTTTAACATATCGGTCCGGCAATGAGGAAATTCTTTTAACGCTTTGTACCCAACATACGTGGCCATTCCTTCATTCTGGAGGTCATTATAAATCTGATAAATCACAGAATCTTGGAAACTACTTTCAATTCTCTTTGGCTTGCATTTGTNNACAATACTGTTTCCCGATTGAAAACCGGAAGCCATAATAGCAGTTGTAAAATAGATTGTAGTGCTTATAGCGGGACAGTTTTTAGGTAGAAATGAACAAATGTAAGGAATAGCTTTTTCGTTAAATTCTTCTTCTTTTTTTATCATAGATTTTGCTGCAACAAGCTGGGTATTCTTCACCCTTTCTCCGATAGATTGATTCTTGAAACCTTGCAACCATCCTTTCCAGTGTTCCATCGGGATAGGAAACGAAATCCTTTGATGCCAAAGTTTAACAAGCCGGTATGCTGAATCACTTTCCCAAAATGAATTTGGATTGGCAAGCACATCTTCCGGATGTAAAATAATTTTCTCGATCGACGAATCATCGAATTGGATTTTTGACTGGAGACAGGAACATTTTAATTTATTTTCTTTATTCACTTGGACGAGTTGCTGCGATTTTAATGGCAAGGAACTAAACAGATAAATTTGAAAAGTCGTGAATAAGATTAATACTATATTTTCCATTTTTTGATTATTTCTGATTAGTATGAATGCAAGTTAGTGCTAATATTTCTAATGCCGCAGCTTATGAATCTCGATATTCGAATTCGATGTACTCAGTTCTACCAACTCACCGCCGCTGTTCTTACTTTTTCTTGAATCTGAATTCCAAAAATTCAAGGTTAACAACCTTACCAGAATCATCTGTACTAAATCGAAACATGGGATTTTTTTCCGGATCGACCGCAAAACAGAACCGATGCAACCCTACCGGCAGGATGGCTGCATTAAATTGAGGTTTCTCTACCAAGGAAAAACACAGCGTATCATCTCTGACCTGTACATCTGCATGAGCATAATCTCCGGGAACGGTATATCGACCAGAATATTTTTGAAGGTCTACGTTTCGGGGATTAAACGCCGGTTCAGTTTTCTTCGCCTCCAAAATTGGAATAAACTTTTCAATGATGATCCTTGTCAAATCCTTGTCCGGACCTAGATATCCTTGAGGATAATTGCAGTTCGTCATGGCAACAACACCCAATTTCAAATCTGGTAAAATCTCAACTTTTGATCCAAAGCCCCAATGTCCGCCGCCATGGCCCATGACCTGATGACCTTCATATTCGTACACTGCCCACCCTATGCCATAGGTATCGTGCGATTCTGGACTGCGCATTGTTTGCGGAGTGTGCATAAATCTCAATCCATCGCCGCTCAGGATTTTTTGATCATTGTTGGATTGATCTCGAAACTGAAAAGAAATAAAACGAGCAATATCTTCCGGTGTCGAGTACAAACCGCCTGAATATTTGAGAATTGATAAATCCCAATCCGGAGCACGATAACGTTGAAAATCCGGCTCAAGATACGTATATCCCACTGCAAAACGATTCTGCTGTTCATCATTGAGACTGAAATCTGAATTCCTCATATCAAGCGGATCGAGTATGTTGGATTTGATATATTTCTCAAAAGGTTCATGTGCTGCATTTTCGAGAGCAATGCCGAGCAGTTGAAAACCAAAATTCGAATAGTGAGGATACATATTGGGTGTGTACTCTATCTCAACTTTATCCAATGTTGAGAGCAGATCGTTTTTCATAACACCCCAGACGATCTTTTCCTTTCCTTTTGAAACGACCCATTCGAAATTTGAGAAGTAATGCCAGAAACCCTGCGCTGCATCTACATGCAATCCTGATGTATGCGTCGCGAGCTGGCGCAAAGTCGTTGGACCGGTGTTTGGTAAATATTTCGGTTTATATGCAGGAATATATTTGATCAGGGGATCATTTAAATTCACTTTCCCTCGTTCAGCAAGCTGCATGAGCATCGTCGCGTTAAACAGCTTTGTCATTGAAGCAACCCGATAGATCGTATTTGTCGTCGCCGGTATCTTTTTGTCGACGTCTGCATATCCGAATGCCTGTGAATAAATTATTTTTTGATCAAGCACAATGGCTATTGAAAGACTCGGCCATCCGCGCTGCTGCATCAGCAACTTGCAAGTTTCCGGCAATGTTCGCAGCAATGAATCGAGTGAGCTTTGAGCAAAAACAGGAGTATGTATTGCGATGATAAAAAGAATTGCATGGAGTAGAATTATGGCGCCTTGCCTCATATAATTTCCTTTTTTATTTTGATTGGAAACATTATAACAACGCAATGCCACAAACAAGTATCAGCGACATAATTTATAAATCTCGATATTCGAATTTGAAGTACTGAGTTCAATATCATCTATATAGCAAGCTTCAAATCGATATATGCCATCATGGTCAATGACACCTACTTTGAAACTATTAGTTCAGGTGTTGAACTAACAATTACCTCAGCAGGTGAAAAGACTAAAGATGATGCTCTAGCTTCAGGATGAGCTCTTAGATAGTTTTCAACTATCCTCCATCCAATTGAATATCCAGTCCATCCTGGAATCGGATCATCTCCTGTCCTGCCAAACATCCATGGATTGAAATACTTCTTGTTAAATTCCGTTGTCCACGATTCATGCTTTATACGCAATAATGGTTTTACCCGAATCATGTTTTGCTTGATTTGTTCTTCTGTGAGCGCACTACTCCATGGGGTTTGCTCGCAATTGAGGACTTCAACCATAAAATGGTCGGCAAGCCCTTCATTAATCATACATTCAAGTAACGTCAACTGAAATTGAAGCATACGGATACGGCATACATGGTGAAACTCGTGAACCAAAGAACGCAGAATAAACTCTACCCTAAAGTTCGGATGTTTTGGATCGTAATATAACTCTATCGTCTCTACCCTATGTTGGTCAGTAGAGACACTAGTTGTCCTCCCACCCACACCCCATACAGGTAAGATATATTTGCTACTTATAACTAAGTTGATCGTTGCACTATCCGCAGGTACCAACTTTTGTATCCGTGGCAAGATGTTACGTATTCCATCTACAATCTCAATTGAAACAGTATCGGTTAAGTCTATCTTTGCGTCTAAAACCAATTTGCAACCTTGAGAAAGTTCGATAATCTTAGGCGGTATCGTGTCCAGTTTACTATCTTGACCATGTACTACATTATTAATGCCATCACACAAAATAAGTATAAGTAAATACTGTACGAGAACATTAAATTTATGATTCACTTTCTCCTTTTCCCTTCAATTTACTTTACTTTCGATTTATGCTATCATCAAATGTGTCCTAACATTTTTAATGACGCAGCTTGTGAATTTCGATATTTGAATTTGATGTGCTCAGTTCAACCAACTCGCCGCCGCCGTTTAATTTATAGACCGCACGGATTTCACCGGCTTCTTCATCTGTTTCATATGTTTCTTTGGGAAATTCAGATTTCACAACATAACGGCTTTTTTTCCAGCCCCATCCATCGAGACGTATAGTAGCTTCAATCGTTGCCTTAGAATTTTCATCAATATAGAGCCGCACATCTCCGCCAGCGGACGCAAGCCTGCTTCCACCTTTGCCACCAGGAATAAGTTCTGCTTCAACCTCACCACCTGCTGTCTTTGCATCAATCGAACCGGTGATGTTCTGCAATTTTACATCGCCGCCAGATGTTCTCGCGCTTACCTTACCACTTGCACCCCTGAGCTCGATATCGCCACCCGCCGTACTGAGTGTTGCTTTACCTGAGACTTTACCGACATTTACATCGCCGCCAGAAGTAGAAACGCGCGCTTCGCCGCCAACATCACCAATAACGATGTCGCCGCCGGCTGTTTTTGCGTCAAGAGTTTTTGACACAGTCTCAACCCGAATATTGCCGCCCGATGTGTTGACATAAAGTGAGCCATTGACGCTTCCAACATGTATATCACCACCGGAGGTTTTAAGATGCCCTTCTCCTTCAAGCTTATCAGTAGTAATGTCTCCACCAGATGTCGTTACATTTATAGGACCGCTAAACACGTTGCCAAGTTTGATATCACCACCCGAAGTCGATCCATCTATCTTTCCAGTAAGTCCGCCCTTTACTTCTAAATCCCCTCCTGATGTATTGAGATCGAGGTTGAATTGCGATGGCACATTTACATTGAAGCGGGCATGCCCGGATCCATCGCCCCATCGTGTTCGATATGATATGTGTACAACATTTCCACTTTGCGACATCTTCACTTGACTGATGTCTTCATCATCAAGACCTTCTACATTCACGTATACTTCATTCTTTTCCCATGTTGAAATTCGAATATCTCCGACGCTCGTTGATATTTCGACAGTACCTCCTTTGCTAACGTTAAAGGATTTCGATCTCGTGCCTTCTTCGCTTGCCAAGGCAAGTGTTATCGCGAATGAAGCCGCGATAGTGGCAATGAGTATTCGAGTAAGAATTTTCATTGTTGTACCTCCTGCAAAGCTAACTTTGCTCTGATTCTGATATAATTGTTGTCGTCCGATTGAGCTTTGTTCTTAAACATATCAAGAATCTCACGGTTCACCGGCTGGTTTTCATATTTAGATAAGTCTAACGAATTAATAACTGTAATCTTCAAACCTGTATTTGTTTCATTCGCTAAAACGCTAAGGAATGCACGTACGATGATAGGATCCGGCAAATAATTCTTAAGCACATTGAGAGCTTCCTTTCGCACACCAAGATTTCGATCATGCAGCAGTGCAGTGATCAAGGCGGCTTTTACTTCAGTATCAAGTACTGGAGCACCGGCTTGCTTTTGTTCAGTCTGCGTGCCGATCATATTTACAGCACGAAGCCGGACGCCCGCGTTCTGATCGCTTACAAGTGCCCGAGCCAATACCTTCTGCACATTCTCATCATTGACATTGCCGCGAATACGCACCGGCGTGATCGTTTCAAATGTGAACTCCACATCTCCATTTTGTGTGTTACGATCTATAAAGCGAATATTCGTTATCTGAGATTCTCCCGCTTCCATCGCAGACGAAGCAAATGCCGCCTGTCGCAGTGGTAAGTTTTTTTCGGATGGCGTTTTAAAAACGAAATACCCAACAAGGATTCCCATTACGAGTGTTGCAACTCCGCCCAACGCTACTTGAAGCGGTGGAGTGAGAAATCCATCGAGTATACCCTTTAATTTCGTCCACAATGATTTTTGCTCAGCATCGGTTTGAATTCGCAAACGCAGGTTTCTTCGCGCATCCTGCAATAGCGACTCCTGTATAGCTATCGGTCGATGATGTGCCAACGTTGCATGCATTTCTTTCAATTCATTTAACTCAACTCGACAGCGTTCGCATGTTGTAAGATGATTATCGAGAACTGTTTGTTCTTGTTCACTCAACTCATTATATAAGGAAAGCTGGAGCCATTCCTCAAACTGTTTATGTTTCATATACTATTCCTCGCTTTTTCTTCAATTCGCAAAATCCTTCAATTGCTTTCTCAAACGTGCCGTCGCTTCAAATAAATACTTCTTTACAGTTCCGTCGCTGCATTTCATCATTTCGGCAATCTCTTTCAATTTGTAACCGTCGTAATGTTTAAGCGAAAAAACCATCCTCTGGCGCGGTGAGAGAGTCTTCAATGCTTGCCCCACTCTTATCGAAATCTCTGCATCGTGCGTTTGTTGATCAGTTGTCGTATTGTCGGACAGCGTGTCTTTTAACGCATGCGACTGACCGTCTTCATCGTTTACATTCTGATCGAGTGATGTATGGGAATGTCTTCGCCCGCGCATCCGATGGCTTAAGCAAACATTCGTCGTAATCCGAAAGAGCCAAGTTGAGAACTCACTCTTATATTGGAATTTTGGCAAACCTTTATAGACTCGGAGGAATACCTCTTGATAGATATCCTTTGCATCGTCGGAGCAGCTTACATATCCTGCCGCAATGGTCAAAACTCGTTTATCATATCGCTGCACAAGCTGTTCGAATGCGTCCATATTTCCACGCTGGGTTTGCATAATTAATTCAGTGTCGTTGGATGCCATACGCTCGCAATTCCTTTGTTCGTCAGACATACAATTAGACCTTTATTCTGTGAAAAGGTTGGGGCTTCAATGCAAGATAGTGAGTGATGGGGCTTCATTCAAGCCTACAATACACGTGCCTGGAACTGCTTGCTTCCATCCTTATGCCTTGATATATTCTAAAAGAGACATTTTTCACTCTGATATTAAAGACATTTCATTACAGAATTTCAATGGAAATCATCTATAACCTGTTCATTCTGTCCGTTCTCTTTCTTATTCAGGCAACATTTGTTCTTCTCGTTGCTGGACCGCTCATTCTTTTAAAACCCATTCGACGTAAGAAGGATTGGTATGCTCGCTTCACCAATCTACTGGAACCGAAAGATGCCGGACTTCCTCAAGAGAATGTAACCGTAGAGACATTCGATGGATTGAAATTAAACTGCTGGTTCGTACGTCAAAAGAAAAAAGCACGCGGCACTATCATATATCTGCACGGCGTTGGTGATTGTAAAATCGCCGGTGTAAACTTTGCCCGATCTCTGTACGATAAGGGATTCAATATATTTCTCTATGATTCGCGTCAGCATGGTGAAAGCGAAGGATACTATTGCACCTACGGCTTTTATGAAAAGCTTGATGTTTCGGCAGTGATTTCGTACTTGAAGTCAAGAAAAAACATGAAGATTGGTAAGATTGGCGTCTTCGGAACATCAATGGGTGGTGCAGTAGCAATTCAGGCCGCCGCTAATGATCCTCGGATTGCTTGCGTTATTTCAGAAGGAAGCTACACAACTTTACGAGTTGTTTTCGTGGATTACCAGAAGCGCATAATCAAACTGCCATGGCATTTCTTGCGGAACATCGCGCTAGTACAATCCCAAAAAATGGCGAACTTCAAAGCGCGACTTGTCGCACCAGTTGCAGATATTAAACGCGTGCATGTACCGATTTTAATTGTTCATGGAAAAAATGATTCGTTCATTAAATCTGATTACTCAAAGTTGTTATATGACGCCGCCAACGAACCAAAGCGTCTTCTGCTCATCGATGGTGCCGAACATAACAATGTGTGGGAAGTTGGCGGTGTAACGTACGAAAAATCCATAGCCTTGTTTTTTGAAGAACATTTAAAATAGAATAGTGTCCTTGGAAGATAGTAGAGTTATGCTCGCTTCCAGGTACTCATATGCTCCTCTTTTTAATTTACCTTTTGTGCAAAAGCGCTACATTTTCGATATGGAATGTATGCGGAAACATATCCACTGGCTGAAGTTTGATCAATTGATATTTTTCAGCGCAGAGCAATTCCACATCGCGTGCTTGCGTTGCAGGATTGCAGCTGACATAAACGATGCGTTCTGGCGCCAGTCCAAGAATTTCTTCTACAACTTTGGGATGCATACCGTTGCGCGGTGGGTCGATGATGAGCACATCCGGTTTCGGGTGAGATGACATCCACGATATATCTTTAGTCAACCGGTCTTTTAAATCTCCAAGTAGAAAATGGCAGTTTGTTATATTATTCGACTGTGCATTCTTTTCTGCATCATGGATAGCGCTTTCCACAGACTCTATTCCAACCACTTCTTTCACAAGATCAGAAATAAAGATAGCGATAGAACCTGTTCCAGAATAGAGATCAAACACAACATCCGTCGACTTGAACTCACCAAATTCTTTCACCACACCATAGAGTTTCTCTGCCTGCGCGACATTGGTTTGAAAGAATGAACTTGCTGAAACAGAAAAATTATGATCACCCAATCGCTCATGAATCCAGCCATTGCCGAGATAGACATTCTCTGTTTCCCCAAATGCAATTTGTGCTTTCTTGCTGTTAATCGTGTTCACCACAGTTGTCACTTGTTCAACATTCCCTTTCAACTCTACTGCATATTGTTTCATCACATCCGGCCGATGTTCGAATGTCACTAAATTTGCCATCACTTCTTTTGTCTTTTTGCTCTCGCGAATAACGAGGAAGCGGAGATAACCACTGTTGCGGTCCGAATCATACACGTTAAGATGGTTCCGATGGGCAAAGTCACGCGTAAAATTCAAAATCTGATTGGAAACGACGGACTGCAAGTGACATTCATCAATGTCCAGAACCTTATCGTAGCGCTGCGGAACATGCAAGCCCAGAAAAATAGGCGATGGTGAATCGACGATTGACGAAATATTTTCTAACGATATTTCATTAGAAGATTTATCTTTTTCCAATCTTATCGGTGGAGATGTCAGCCATTGTTTCTCGGCAAACGAATATTCCATTTTACCACGATAGAAATATATTTCATCCGCACCAACAATAGGAAGAACATTGAGATTGGAAAATCCACCGATGCGCTCGAATGAATCAACTACCTGCTGTTGTTTAAACCGAAGCTGTGCTTGATAATCTACATGCTGCCATTTGCATCCACCGCAAACACCAAAGTACTTACAGCGGGGCTCCACGCGCAATGGCGATGGACGCTCAACAAGGACAACTTTAGCCTCTGCAAAACTCTTCTTGATTTTCAACAGCTTAGCTAAAACGAGATCACCGGGTACGGCATTCTCAACAAATACTACCAATCCTTCATGGCGAGCAACGGCTTTACCCTCGAATGCCGCGGTTGTAATTTCAAGTTGTACCTCGTCACCTCGTTTTAGCATAGTTTCCTTTTAAACAGAAACACGCTGCACGTGTTACATTTGCAGGCTTCCAGCTCCTCGAATGCAGCATCAGTAATCTCAAGTTGTATCTCATCACCGCGTTTCAGCATATTGTCCTTTTAAACAGTAACACGCTGCGCGTGTTACAATGACAGGCTTCCAGCTCCTCGAATGCTGCATCCGTAATTTCAAGTTGAAGTTCATCGCCGCGATGTAATTCGCTCATTATAAATTCCGTTTCTTACAGAAATATAAAAAAACCTCCGGACATTGCCGGAGGTTGTCTCAAATACTCTGCGCCAGAGGCGCATCCGCCTTTGGCGGAAAAGACTTTACTATTTCATTACACTCCACGTGCTGCCTTCAACAATGTTTCTACTTTTTCTGGCGTTTCTGCTTCAGCATAGAATCTAATCAGCGGTTCCGTTCCAGATGCGCGTACCAGCACCCAGCCGTTCTCGACAAAGAGTTTGAAGCCGTCTTTGGTTTCGATTCGCTGGATTGGGAATCCTGCAATCTGCTTCGGGCCTTTTTTATAGAACGCCATGATGCGATTCTTTTCCTTCTCGGTAAGATGGGCATCATTCCGATCGAAGTAATACCAGCCAAATTCATTCATAAGTTCGGAGACCAGTTCGCTTAATTTCTTTTTCTGTGTGGCCATGATTTCTGCAAGCAGAAGACCGATATACGTACCGTCACGCTCCGGAAGATGTCCTTTGACAGCAATCCCGCCGCTTTCTTCTGCTGCAATAAGGATATCTCCTTCTACCATGAGCCGACAGAGATACTTGAAACCAACGGGTGTTTCATGCAGAACCAAGCCATATTTCTTGCACATCTTGTCGATAATTTGACTAACGGAAAATGATTTCGCTACTTCGCCAGTCATCTTTTTCTCTTCAATAAAATATTTAAGGAGAAGCGCAAAGATACGGTGTGAATCAACGAAGTTTCCTTTCTCATCGAATGCACCGATGCGGTCTGCGTCGCCGTCAGTTGCAATACCGATGTCGCAACCGTTCTTTACAATTGCTTCAATCAATCCGGGAGTATTCTGAGGTAAAGGCTCAGGATGACTTCCGTCGAACGACGGATTGAAATCGCCGCGAATCGAAATCTTCAACGGAAGAATTTGATCCATCACACCCTGACCCGCACCGTGCATTGCGTCATAAGCAATCTTGATTCCTGCTGATTTAATGAGATCAATATTGATCTTACTCTTGATATCTTCGATATATACAGAAGTGAAGTCGATCTTCTTGATAACGCCTTTCTCAACTAACTCTGTAAAGGATTTCTTACATACTACTTTCGACTTAATAACTTTCTTAAGTTCCTTCTCCACCTTTTGAATAGTCTCGGGAAAAGCTGGACCGCCAAAGTCACCTTTGATCTTGAAGCCGTTGTATTTTGCCGGATTGTGACTTGCTGTAATAACCACACCGCCGGCAGCATTCAATTTCTTTGTCAGCAATGAGACCATCGGCGTTGAAGAAATTTTATCGGAAAGAATAACCTTAATACCGCGATTGCCCAGCACTTCGGCAACTTTTTCGGCAAACTCCTGCGAAAGGAAACGTGAATCGTAACCAACCACGATTCCATTTTTAATTTTCTTGTGCCGTTTATAGAAATTCGCTGCCGCCAGTGCAACCTTCGCGATATTTTCAAATGTAAAGTCATCGGCAATAATACCGCGCCAACCGTCTGTTCCAAATTTGATTTTTGGGATCATACATTTCTCCTCAGAATAAAAAAAGCTGGGCGGGAGCAGAACTCCTTCCCAGCTTAAGCACTTCTTTTTCTTATAACTTTGCGTTCACTGCCGACTTGCCGGCGTAGATTGCATTTGTTCCAAGCTCTTCTTCAATGCGCATCAATTGATTGTACTTGGCAATGCGGTCTGTGCGGCTTGCAGAACCGGTCTTGATCATTCCGCAATTTGTTGCAACGGCTATATCTGCAATTGTCGTGTCTTCTGTCTCACCAGAACGATGGCTGATCACGGAAGTGTAACTTGCTCTCTTTGCCATCTCAACGGCATCGAGTGTTTCGGTGAGTGTGCCAATTTGGTTAACTTTGATGAGAATGGAATTCGCAACACCCATCTTGATTCCTTTTGCAAGATACTCAACGTTCGTGACAAACACATCATCGCCGACAAGCTGAATCTTTTTGCCGATTGTATCTGTAAGAAGTTTCCAACCACCCCAATCACCTTCTGCCATTCCGTCTTCCAATGAAGCAATTGGATATTGCTTTACCCAGTTTTCATAGAACTTCACCATTTCTTCTGATGATTTTTCGGATTTATCTGATTTGCTGAAAATATATTTTTTCTTACTTGTATCATAGAATTCGCTTGCCGCCGGATCGAGTGCAATGTAAATTTGTTTGCCCGGCTTGTATCCAGCTTTTGTTATTGCCTCAAGAATAACTTCGATGGCTTCATCATTCGATTTTAAATTTGGTGCAAATCCACCTTCATCACCAACTGCAGTGTTGTATCCTCTCTTCTTCAATACGCCTTTAAGTGTGTGGAAAACTTCTGCACCACTGCGCAACGCCTCGGCAAACGTGGGAAGTCCGACCGGGAAGATCATGAATTCCTGAAAATCTACATTGTTATCAGCGTGAGAGCCGCCGTTTACGATATTCATCATTGGCGCAGGAAGAACTTTCGCATTCGTCCCGCCGATGTACCGATAAAGAGGCATCTTCAAAGATAGAGCCGCTGCTTTCGCAACTGCCAACGATACACCGAGGATAGCATTTGCACCAAGTTTCCCTTTGGTCGGCGTGCCATCGAGCGCAATCATCATCTTGTCAATACCAACTTGATCAAGAGCGTCGAAGCCGACGACTTCTTTGCAGATAATGCTATTCACATTTTTGACCGCCTTCAGGACGCCTTTGCCAAGATAGCGTGTTTTATCTCCGTCACGCAGTTCGACCGCTTCATTTTCACCTGTGGATGCCCCGCTGGGAATAGCTGCGCGGCCCATCGTGCCATTTTCCAATTCAACTTCAACTTCGATTGTGGGATTGCCGCGGGAATCGAGAATCTCGCGCGCCCAAACATCTGTAATTGTTTGTGACATTGTTTTGCTCCAAAAATGATTAGTATTAGTAAGATTTATTTGTTCGATTTCAATAAGATTCCGAATTCTATTTGGAATGGAATCTTCTTTAATTAAGCCAAAAATTGCTGGAAATGCAACGGGAGGATTATGGGTGGAACCTTGTCAACGTTAATTTCTCATCCACTCACACCGTTCAATCCATTCGGTCGTTTCCAATTGAAGAAAAGTATTCGGAACTATCGGAAGCGATTGCGCAAATGCGGTCTTAGCTTTTTCAAATTCCTGTAACTCGAACCAAACTTTCCCTAATCGGTGTAAGCGAAAATATTCGAGTGTCTTTGATTCCATAGGCCCAACCGATTCCAGGATTCGTGCACTTTCAGCAAAGCGTTGTTTCGCCACATATTCGCGTGCAAGTAAATAACGCGCTATCGGACTTGTCAATCGTTCCAGTCGCGCAATGCGCGTTGTGTCTTCCATAGAATATGCAAAACAGACTAGAAGCTCACCATGCTCCTGTGAATTTTTTAATGTTTCCAACCGAAGTATACACGCCTCTTCGTATGAAGAGTTCAAATGAATGCGTGACATTACCTCGTACTCTTGTCTCGCTTGCGCAAGGGAATCCAACGCCCAGTATGCATCGCCAAGTCGAAGATGAAACGCCAAAAGAGCATAGCCAATTGTTGTATCCCGAAATTGTAAATTTACAAACTCGATGTAATCCTTAAATCGCCGCATCTCAAATAGAGCAGCTGCTTTCTGAGAGACAGCTTCAGGTGTCTTACTCAACCTCAAAGATTGTTCTGCAGACACAAGTGCTTTTTCAAAATCATGATGGATAAGATGTTCTCTTGTCTCGGTATTCGAGTTTGCGATTACACGCGCGCATTCTTTTCCAAAAATTGAGGGACGCCGGAAGAAGTACGCAGCTTTTATGCTATCAGCATAATCGAGATGAATATTTTTAACAGAAATTTGCCACTCCATGAGCAACGATTTTAAATCCCGTTGGTAGATATTTTTAAAATCACCACCCGCATACAATCGCTTGAACTGATCTATACCGAACGAGTCGATGAGAAATCGGCAAAAGGATCCGGCAAGCGTGTAACTAATGGAGGGATTAGCTTGAACGAAACCGGTGAGCGTGAAAAGTGATTTAAGATTCGGGTGAACACCGGAAGCGAACACCAGTGCCGCCGCACGATCAAGCGGTTCTTCTATCATAGAAGTCCGCCCCATCGCCATGGCGATACCTTCAACCAATCCGGAATTCGGTGCAATTTTCAAAGGCGACCACCCGAACTCTGTCGCAAGCACGTGCACCATTTCATGTTTCAATGATGATTCAAAGCCCGAAAGATTGATGTGCATCTGCCTCAACCACGGCTTCGCGATTTCAGTGTTCACTGCACCAATAAGCCGCCCTTTCTGTTCAGGCGAAGCATAAAGAAAAGACACAATTCGCTCCTGCGAATGAATGTTCATTCCATGCGAGATCTTATCAAAATAAAACTCGTGCAACATGCCAATTTGCTCGATGCGCTCACGTGTAATACTTCCTGCTGAATAGATGATTTCAAAATGTGTTGTCTTATAATTACCGGCAAGTTTTTGCCGGATAAATTTTTCAGATGAAGAAAATCCAAGATTATCGCTTAACGCGAATATGATGACAACAACAGGGGCAAGCACGGCAATGACAACGAGTTCAACAATAGGAAGTGCAGACCGTATTGCATGAACCGTTTCCTTTTTATTCTGATGTATCTGCCACAACCAAACAGATCCAGCCGCAAAACATCCGGCGGCGGCAAGTGTTGCCAACCGGTACGTCAATAATCGTTGAGTTACCTGAAGTGTTTCGTCGTAGGTAAAGCCGGGAAAGAATCCTATGATCGGATTGAATGCAAATACTTGCGGACGGATGAGAGTAACAACGAGAATATGGAAAAGAATGAAAATGTAGATTACAGTAAAAATAGTTTTACGCCATCTTCCAAACACTATCCCAACCAACAGGGCAAACGAGATGGAAAAGAATACACCAGGAATTACCGTTAACGCATACAACTTTGCACCACCGCCGATAGAACAATTCTTCACAAATAATGCATTTGCTAGCGAAATGATAAATGGAATCGCAAGAAGAATAGATGAGGCAGCGGCACTCCTGCCGATAAAACGCCAGACATCCGATTTGCATTCGGGATTGGTTTGTCGCCAAAGTGCAAGTGTTAAAATTCCAGAAATATATCCGGCGAGCAGAACTGTGAGCGCAGAAAATTCAAATCCTAAATAATTAAAAAGCGGAATGCGCGTACAGACAATGGCAAAGAGAATAAGGATAAGTACAGAAATTTGGAATGTGCGGATTTGCATGATCTGAGTTACCTTCGGAAGGTTTCATTCGGTAATTAAAACTCCTCGCCTTGTTCACGGCGAATGTCAGCACCAAGTACTTGGAGTTTCTTCTCCATTGATTCGTATCCACGATCAATATGGTATACGCGAAGAACTTCCGTTGTTCCTTCCGCAACAAGTCCGGCAAGAACAAGCGATGCACTCGCGCGTAAATCTGTGGACATTACTTTCGCTCCTGTTAATTTTTTCACACCGACAACTGTAGCAATATTTTCTTTCACAGTGATGTTGGCGCCAAGTCGAACAAGTTCAGGTACGTGCATGAAGCGGTCATAATACACCGTGTCTTTTATTATACTGGTGCCGCCTGCCAACGACATCAACGCGATCCATTGTGCTTGCATATCAGTTGGGAAACCAGGATAAATCGCAGTCGTCGCATTAACAGGTGCAATCCTTTCCGGCGGAGAGAGTTCTACCCAATCGGTACCAGTGGTAACTTTTGCTCCGGCATCTTCCAACTTTATGATTAAAGCACCGATATGATGTGGATTGCATTTTTCTAACCGCACAACACTGCCTTGCTTCCCCGCTATTGCACCGGCAATGAGAAACGTTCCGGCTTCGATGCGATCCGGAATTGTTGCAATGTCTGCAGAATGTAATTCATCAACGCCTTCAATTTCTAAACGACCTGTACCAATACCATGAATCTTTGCACCCATTTTTAATAAGAATTCTGCAAGCTGAACAATCTCTGGTTCTTGTGCCGCATTCTCAATAAGTGTCGTACCTTTTGCAAGTACCGCAGCCATCATTACATTGCCCGTTGCACCAACGCTGGCAATATCAAAAAGAATCCGCGCGCCATGCAGACGTTTTGCCTTCGCTATTATGTAACCAGCTTCAAGATCAATTTCGGCCCCAAGTCTGCGGATGCCTTCGATGTGTAAATTTACCGGACGCGGTCCCCATGCACAACCACCGGGAAGTGAAACCTTAGCTTGCCCGAATCTTGCCACCAATGGACCCAGTACATAAATGGACGCACGCATTTTCTTCACGTGTTCGTACGGTGCTTCATAACTATTGATCGTTGTTGTATCGATGGTCATTGTCTGCTTGACTGACGAGACTTGAATACCCATTGTCTCAAGCAACCGGCTCATTGTCATCACATCGCGCAGGTCTGGTGTGTTGGAAAGATGAGAAGTACCGACCGCAAGAATTGCTGCGGGCATTAACGCCAATGAAGCATTCTTCGCACCGCCAATAGTGGCCGTACCACTAAGAAATTTCCCGCCGTTGATGACAAATTTATCCAAGGCTTGCTCCTTTAATCTAAAAGGATTATGTTTATTCGTAAAATTAATATAGACGTTAATGGTTTGAAAGGCAAAGTAACAATATATTACTTTTGATTGGCTTAAAAAATACTATCAGGTTCCTATGAAGATGAATATGAAACAAACAAAATATCCTGACACACTCTCTGTCATTCGCAATCGTAAAAGCGTACGGAATTTCACTGGTGAATCGGTAACACAGAATGAAATTGATATTCTGCTGAAAGCCGCAATGGCAGCACCGAGCGCAGTCAACTGCCAGCCGTGGGAATTTATTATCGTAACCGATCGGAAAACACTTGATGCACTTGGCGACGCGCTGCCGTATGCAAAGATGATTTTCAAAGCCGGAGCTGCAATTATTGTGTGTGGAGTACCTGCAAAAGCGCACAAGCAGATGGAAGAGTATGCTGTGATCGATTCCACTCTCGCCAGTCAAAATATTTTACTTGCTGCAGAAGCAATTGGACTCGGCGCAATATGGACGGCGGCATATCCGTATCCCGACAGAATGAACGCCGTAAAAACAATTTTGAATATTCCAGAAAATATCATTCCGCTGAATGTCATTCTCATCGGTCATCCAACAGGTGAAGATAAACCAAAGGAAAAGTTCAATTCGGGAAAAATTCACAAGGAAAAATGGTAGAACGCAAATTGCTTCAGTTAGCTTTATTCCGATGCTTGTCTTTTGTGGAAATTTTGACTAAATAGTTTTTAACAGATAATAAAGAGCAGTCAGATATCAGTTCTCATAAAAGCTTTATTGGGGAATACCGAACCGAAGGTATCTAATTACCATTTACTAATCACCAAATACTAAGAAAATCATGCCAGTTCAAATCATACTCGGTGCCCAATGGGGCGATGAAGGAAAAGGGAAAATTGTTGATCACTTGAGCGAAAACGTTGACATCGTCGCTCGTTATCAAGGCGGAGCAAATGCCGGGCACACAGTCGTCCTGCCGCCAAGCAAAGGGAAACCGGAAAAGGAATATGTTCTTCATCTTATTCCATCTGGTATCTTTCATTCACATGTAACCTGTGTGATCGGGAATGGTGTAGTGCTTGACCCGGTGGCGCTCATGACGGAAATCAAGCAGCTGAAAGACGCTGGCATTAAAGTTGCCGGCCGGCTCCTCATCAGTCATAATGCACACTTGATTATGCCGTATCACAAAATGCTCGATGCAGCACGCGAACGAGGTGAAGAAAAAATCGGTACGACCGGACGCGGCATCGGTCCAGCATACAACGACAAGTATATGCGCACCGGTATCCGCGTAGTGGACTTGCTGAACCGCGATGTGCTCTGCAAAAAACTAAAGCGCAACATTGAAGCAAACAACGAACTCCTGAATAAGATGTACAATTCGCAATCTCTCGATGTTGACGAAATCATAAATGAGTATCAGGAGTTTGACAGGAAGTTGGATCAATATATTACCGATACTTCAGAATATCTGAATAATGCACTCACGCATAAGAAACGAATTCTTGCCGAAGGCGCTCAGGGCGCATTACTGGATGTTGACCATGGAACATATCCGTTTGTGACATCTTCCAATCCAACGAGCGGCGGCGCATGTACGGGACTTGGTATTCCACCGACCGCTGTAAATTCCATTGTCGGAATTGTGAAAGCATACAGTACTCGCGTTGGCAACGGCCCATTCCCGACAGAACTTGAGAATGATATTGGCGAACGTTTACGTAAAACTGGTGGAGAATTTGGCGCCACAACCGGCAGACCTAGACGATGCGGCTGGTTAGATGCGGTAAGTCTCAGGTATTCCATTCGTGTTAATGGCATTCAGAAAATAGCAATTACAAAGCTCGACGTTCTTGATGAGTTCGAAGAGATCAAGGTTTGCACCGATTTCAAATTTGGCGGAAAAAAGTTAGTTCATTACCCGACAGACTCTCAGACTCTCGAAGGAGTGGAACCTGTTTATCAAACATTTAAAGGATGGCAGACAAAAACTTCAGACGTTAAGAGCTATGGAAAACTTCCGAAGGAAGCTAAACATTACATCGAAACTCTTAGTAAAATGCTTGATACAAAAATCTGGATGGTCTCAGTTGGCGCACGCCGCGATCAAACATTGATTGTGCGATAACAGCATTCATTCGATATGAAGACAGCATCGCTTATCAAATCTGCTGTGACTGGTTCTATTTCTTTATCCGGTCGATTGAAGATTTTTTTGATGGTGTTTGCTTTCATCATTATTGCCGGTACGCTATGGTACACACATGATCTTGTCCATGCATTGAGCCAGAAAGAAAAAGAAGTTGCAGATCTTTATGCCAAATCGTTTGAGTATATTGCTAATGGCAAAGCGGGCGAGGGCGACTATAATTTTCTCTTCACTGAAATCATCAACACAATTGATTTCCCCGTGGCGATGACGGATCAAAACAACGAGCCAGAATTTCCTTACAGTAAAAGTATAAAAAACATCTATCTAGATTCTACACAATCTCGGGAAGAACAACGCCAATTTCTCAAAGTTCTTCTCACTGAAATGGATCAGTCTCATCCTCCCATCAAGGTTACCTATCAGGACACAATCATACTAAATTATCTCCATTATGGTGAATCGACGCTCATAGTCCAACTTCGCTGGCTTCCATATGCTGAACTTGCCATCGCCGCGCTTTTTATTCTTATCGGTTACATAAGTTTCAGTTATGTCAAACGAAGCGAGCAAAGCAACATTTGGGTCGGGATGGCAAGAGAGACTGCACATCAACTTGGCACGCCGATATCCAGTATGCTCGGCTGGGTGGAACTGCTGAAGGAACAATCTTTGGGCGACAAGAAAACAATGGAGACATTGTTAGATATGGAAAGTGATCTTCACCATCTCCAGAAAATCGCAGATCGATTTTCAAAAATCGGTTCGAAACCAGACTTGCATGACGAAAATCTTAACGAAGTGATTGGCAAAGTAACTGAATATTTCCAACGGCGGATTCCACAAACCGGCAAGAAAGTTCATCTTGTCATCGAATCGATAGAACCGGTCCACGCACATATCAACCGAGAATTGTTCGAATGGGTTTTAGAGAATCTTACCAAGAATGCACTCGATGCAATTGAGAACGGCGAGGGAACAATTGCTTTTTCTCTATCAGAACATGGCAAGCATGTATTCGTTGATGTCTCCGACACCGGCAAAGGTATTATACTCAAACATCGAAATGATGTATTTCGCCCCGGCTTTTCGACAAAAAAGCGCGGTTGGGGTTTAGGATTAAGCTTATCAAAACGCATCATCGAAACATACCACGCCGGCCGGCTCTTCCTCAAAGAGAACAATTCTGGATTCAAAACTACATTTCGTATCAAATTGAATAAGTGAGGAACGTATGAAACGTTTATGGATTCTTCTAATTATTTCTCTTCTTGCATCTTCGTTTGTCATCGCGCAGATGCCGATAGAGAACGAATTGTACGCCTCCGTTCTTAGCATTGAAGGCAAGACGCACATCGAACGTGGCGAGTTCATCAAAGAACAACTTCATAAAATGGGCGTTGGATACGTAACGGCGCCATTTAAAAACATTTCCCGCGTTAAGATGGACACGATAATTATTGCAGGTGAAAATATTATTGTACGTCTTGGACAAGGGACCAAACGTATTGTTGTCGGCGCACATTACGATGCATTCAAAGATTCACCAGGTGCCAACGATAATGGAAGCGGCGTTGCTGTAGTACTCGCTCTTATCCAGCACTTGCAGAATATGGAGTGGAATTACTCCGTTGATTTTTGTTTCTTCGATCAAGAAGAAGCGAATTTGATGGGATCAATGTATTACATCAATCAATTTATCATTCCTCAAAAACATCTTGCAATGATAAATCTAGACATCGAAGGAACAGGCGATGAAGTGTTTATTGGACCGGTCGGCAGCAACAATCGGTTTTTGATGCGCTATATACATGAGGCAGCGCAAAAGAATGGATTCCCGCTAGTCGAACATTCAGAATACCCCAGTTCAGATTATATGTCGTTCGCAGAATATAACCTCGAAAATATTTCTATTTCCATAGTGCCAAAAGGCGATGGTGATCGATTGAGCAAGTATGTGCATAACGGCTATAAAGCTGACTCTATCGATATGCCAAAAGTTCTAGGCGTTATGCATACGTTATACGACCGTTCAAGTTTTATTGCTCCAGCTTCTCTTAAAATGTCATACGAATTCACAAATACTCTGCTCATGCTGTTGAATGAATCAGGAAAATAATAAGACTCTAAAAATTTTCCCGAGAATTAGCGAATTGAAATTTCCGGAAACTGCTACCAACGCTATTGCTGCAATGGCGGCGTTGGCGGAGCCGTTGGTTTTTTCTTCCCAAAAATTCCAAAACCAATAAGCCCGCCAAGCATGGAAAAAATTGGATAAAGAATTAAAGCATAGACGAGGGATCGAAGAATGCCACCGACAGTGCCTCCCTCCTTCATCGCTTGTTCAAATTGATCGCGCATGTTATCCAATGTGCCCTGGGGAATAGATCCGCGGTCTTCTAACTTCTGTGTTAATTTCTCCATAAAGTTACGCATCATTTCTGTTTCTACCGGTCCGAGAATCAGAGAAATCATTGCACTGAGAAATGTAGTAATCAATGCACCAACAATACCGGCAATGATTCCCAAAATCAATGCATCGGATGATTCCATCGGCGGCATTTCACTTGTAAATTCCCTTCTATAAAGATAAACCGATATCGCACCGCCTAAAAGAATTCCTGCACAACAGCAACAATTAAGCAGGTTTAAGCCCGGGATGCCAGAGATCGCGCCGATAATGAGTCCGCCAAGAATAGCTGAGCGTAGTTTACTGGGTTTTTCTAACATACGTACATACTCCAGAATCTGGTGAATGAATTTTCTTTTTATTAATCAACTGTGAACACGCCTCAATAAAAAGAGGAACAATACACCACGGCATAGCGCCGCCGAATAACAAACCGGTTGCCATACGCGTTATTGTTGTACTGAAATGAAGACCGGTATTGTTCAACATTATGTCAACAAATATGGGAATAATTACCGTAATTATCAGCATTGGTTTCGGAACGCGTATTCGTTTAAGTGCACCTGACAGCGGCATTAACAGCAATCCTGCAAGAAACCCAAAATAGATTGCACTGCATCGAATGCATACACCAAACTTTTCTCCTTCAACATGAAATGAGCGCGCATCGTTTTGATGACAGATACGTGAGAAGATTGAGTATGCAATATCTGCACTGCCGTGCAAACCGGCGTGCTTAAGTACAGGTGCGGCAATAATTCCTGCACACCACAACGCAACAAGGAAAGTGATGATAATATAAATTTTAATTTTGAATGATATGTTCATATTCTTGTGGTGTTATTATCGGAACAAAAGCCCACTTTGTCAAGCGTGGATCAAACTTGCTTTTCCTTCAGGTTTGAGATATATTAAAGCACAATTTTGGAGAAGGCACTATGGTAAAGGCACTCGATATCAAACGGAACTTTCTCGGTATCGAAAAACAATATTCTGCATTTGAAACCTCAAAAGTCGTCGTTCTGCCAGTACCGTACGAACACACAGTGAGTTACGGTACAGGAACCAAGAACGGGCCAGATGCAATTCTGAAAGCATCGCGGCAAGTCGAGTTTTTTGATGAAGAGACAAAGCGTGAAATCTACAAGGAATATGGTATTGCAACCCTTGCACCTCTTAATTTCGAAAAAAAGAAAGATGAAGCAGCTCTGCAGCTTATTTACGACACCGTGTTTGAAATGGTCGAACGGCAAAAGTTTGTAGTAACTCTTGGCGGCGAACATTCAATTTCTTCTTCTGTAATTGCGGCACATGCAAAATTGTATTCCAATCTTTCTGTCCTTCAGTTCGACGCACACTCTGATCTCCGTACCGAATATTTGGGAAACAAGTACAGCCATGCATCGGTAATGGCGAGAGTATGTGAGTTCCTCGATCCACGCCAACTTGTGCAGGTTGGCATTCGTGCACAATGTAAAGAAGAAGCGGAATTTATACGCGATCATGGAATCCATACATTTTATGCGCACGAGATTCGCCGTGGTCATTATACGAAAGTGCTGAAGTACTGGGATGATTTCGTTGTAGAAAAACTTTCTGAAAACGTATACATCACATTTGATATTGATGCGTTCGATCCATCTATAATGCCGGCTACAGGAACACCGGAACCAAACGGCTTATTTTGGTATGAAGTGACACAATGTCTTCGGAAGGTTGCACGCAAACGACATATAGTCGGTTTTGATGTTGTTGAACTGGCACCAATGAAGGGCTTGCACCATGCCGATGTAACAGCAGCAAAATTAGTTTCAAAGATACTCAACTACGCGCTTTAATATTGTGACACCACACATCTTCAACAATTCTTTAGTAGGAAGCAATGGAACAAACTTTTGAAAAACTTGATCGCACAAGCGTCCCGGAATTAGATAAAATCCTTGGAGTTCCCTTCAACGTATTAAATGATGGTTTTGTGCGTATCATCGACTATATGGGATCTGATTCTTCCATCGTTCAAGCCGCACGGGTATCTTATGGAAAAGGAACAAAGAAGCTCCGAGAAGATGAGGGACTTATCCGCTATTTAGTACGCCATCATCACACATCACCGCTGGAAATGTGCGAGATCAAACTGCACGTTCGCGTACCGATGGATTGCTGGCGGCAATGGATTCGACACCGCACCGCAAGCATCAACGAATATTCTACACGATACTCCCTCGCCATCGACGCCGCGCAAGATACTAAACCGGACGCTTGGCGTTTGCAAGCGAAGAGCAACAGGCAAGGAAGTGAGGGATTTTTCGAACTCGACAAAGGCAAAATATTATCAGCACGCGAGCATGAATTGCAAGAACTTGCCCGTACAATATACAACGAACGCATTGAAGCCGGACTTGCGCGCGAGCAGGCGCGTAAGGATTTACCGCTGAGCACTTATACCGAAGCTTATTGGAAAACTAATCTGCACAATCTTCTACATTTTCTTGCGCTTCGAATGGATAAACATGCACAATTAGAAATCCGCACATACGCAACTACGATCGGCAGCGAAATTGTGAGCAAGTGGTGCCCGATGGTGTGGGAAGCATTCAAAGATTATCAATTCGGCGCAATGGAATTATCAAAACAAGAGATTGAAATAATTGCACTTTTGCAGGCTGGTGACGCGAATGGCGCACGAGCATTGGCAGTTAAATTTGGTTTCCTTCCGCCGGATGGTGAAAAGATTAAATTCAATCTTGAGCGCAGCGAGATAGAACAAAAACTTGTGCTGCTTGGCATTCGCCCGCCATGGCTTGAATCATAAGTGAAAAGAAATAATCCGCACCCGTACGCCGATCAATAAAATCAATCGGAACGGGAAGTAAATCAAATGAAACTCATTATCATCGCCGCAATCGCCCGTAATCGTGTTATTGGAAAAAAAAGTAAACTCCCATGGCACATTCCCGAAGACCTCTTACGATTCAAACAGCTTACTACCGGTCATACTGTCATAATGGGTCGTAAAACATTTGACTCTCTTGATAACCCGCTTCCCAATCGTACCAATATTGTAATTACATCACGAGTCATCAACGGTGTAAAATCCTACCCATCATTAGATTTTGCATTACAAGCATTAAAGAATGAAAAAGAAGTGTTTGTAATTGGTGGAGGGCGGGTCTATACAGATGCACTCAGGTTTGCTGACGAACTTCAGTTAACGCTTCTCGATCGAGATGTTGATGGTGATACCTACTTCCCCCCATACCAAGAAATTCTAAAAAGAAACTTTAGATTGATAAAAGAAGAACATGGTGTGGGAGTAAGATATGCACACTATATTCGGAAATAAATCTCTTCTTTTCTGAGCTAGCACATGTAAAACACAAATATTTTTATACAACGAGAAGACCTGCTAACTTTCTCTAGAATTCTCATCCTGCAACTTTTCCAAAATTGTAATGCTTACAACTTCCCGTACATCTTTGAGCCAAGCTTTTCTTTGTTCCGGTGTGCTGGTGCAAACAACACTATACACTTTTCGATAAAATTTATTGACACCGCATAAATCAAATATGCACTTTTTCCAAAGTTGTTCCAAAGGATCTCCAAACACATTTTGCTCTCTTTCCAAAGGAGTATTTGAAGTGTTAAAGACTATCGCTGCTTTGGCCTTTAATAAACCTATTGGGATCCCTTCTCCACTGTCACTTTCCTGAAATTTATACGCAACACCCGGGCGGAGAATACGATCAACCCAGCCTTTAAGTATAGCAGGCGGTTGTCCCCACCAATTTGGATGAACAATAATAATAACATTTGAACCCGCTATTTCGTTGCAATAACGCTGAATGTTGGGAGCAATTGCTCCGCTTTTTAAAGTTTCTCCATCTGGTAATACTGGATCAAATTTTTCCGCGTAAAGATCATGGTAAAATATTTTATATCCTTTTCCACTCATTGCGTCTCTTACAGTCTCAGCAATAGCATGATTGAAACTCCCTTTTGCAGGATGTCCAAGAATAATTGAAATGTTCATAACAGTTTATTCATAAAGTGAGATCGATTGAGAATGTAAACAATCACAAGGCGATGTGTTTGACAGAGAGATTCTACCTCGCCAATAGGAAAAAAACAAGAATAATTCCGCCAAGAATGATGCGGTAGTACCCGAATGGTTTAAAATCCCGCCTGCTGATATACTTCATGAATCCTGCAATAACGAGGAGTGCAACGATAAAAGAAACAACAAAACCAACAGCGAGCACGACTATTTCTTCTGGCGTCATGGTAAAGCCTGTTTTGATTAACGAATATGCCGATGCTGCAAATAGCGTAGGAATGGCTAGGAAAAAAGAAAATTCTGCTGCAACAAGTCTTGAACATCCCAGTAGCATAGCACCAATGATTGTTGCCGCCGAACGTGACGTTCCGGGAATCATTGCAAGACATTGTATCAACCCGATTAAGAGCACCGTTTTATAATTCAGCATGGAAATCGATGAAATCTTTTCCCGTTGCTTGCGATTCTCTAAAAGAATCAAAGCAATGCCTCCGATAACCAGTGCCAATGCAACAATCATAGGATTGAATAAAGACTCTTGAATTTGTTTCCCGAATTTTGCACCGATCACTAAGGCAGGAAACACACCGACGATAGCTTTCTTCCACAGATCGGCGGTCTGGCTTTGGAAGTACGAACCGTTCACTTTTACAAATACGAACAGCCGTTTCCGAAAGAACACGACAACAGATAGAATCGCCCCGAGTTGAATTACGATATCGAACATTTTCGTGAACTGTTCATCGAATGCAATGAACTGATTGACAAGAATCAGATGGCCTGTCGATGAAACTGGAAGAAATTCCGTTATACCTTCAACGATTCCTAAAATTACTGCTTTGATGATATCGTTCAATGGATTCCTTTGGTTGCGCTGCCATCGACTAAAAGATTCACACCATTTATGTAACTCGCCTGTTCAGAAGCTAAGAACGCAACTGTATTGCCAATCTCTTCGGGTTTTCCCAAGCGCCCTGCAGGAATCGCGCTTGCCGTTTCTTTTAGATATTCATCTAATGTCATGTTCTTTTGTTTTGCGCGAGAAGAGCTGAGTTCTTCCTGCCGCTGTGTAAGAACGTTTCCGGGGCAAATTGTATTGATGGTAATGTTATCTTTTGCATGGAGGTTCGCAAGTACTTTTGTGAGTCCAAGAATTCCCGGACGAATCGCAGAAGAAAGAAGCAGTTCGTTGATCGGTTGTTTCGCGGCAATCGATGTGATAGTGATAATTCTTCCCCATTTCTGTTGAATCATCATCGGTAGAATTTCCCGTGTTAATCGTACCATACTCATCAATGTCAAGTCGTGACCTTTGTACCAATCTTCATCGGTAAGCGATGAAATTGTGCCAGTCGGCGGACCGCCCGCATTGTTGACAAGAACATGTACAGTGCCGAATTGTTGTTTTGTTTCTAAGACTAATCTTTTAATGTCTTCCAATTTTGTAACATCAACCACCATAGGCACAATGGTTGCACCGGTTGTCTCACGGATTTCTTTTGCAGCTTCTGTAATTTCCTTTTGGCGACGCGAGCAAATAACAATTGTTGCACCTTCCTGCGCCAGTGCCATCGCCGATGCTTTACCAAGTCCCTGACTTGCCGCCGTCACGATTGCTATTTTATTATTTAGTCCAAAATTCATATTATTGTTTCACTTTAAGCATATGGTTAAAAATATCGCATCGTTAACATTAAATTCAGAATGGTAGTGGAGATTTATTTCGCCGCAATCATAGCTGTCAGTCCAATACGAATCATCTTAATCGCGATTGCTGCCATAAATAGTGCGGCAACTTTTGCAAACGCCTTCGATCCTGCTTCTCCCATAACACGAATAATGTAATCGGAATAACGGAATATCAGCCAGACAAGAAATAGATTCGCCAAGAGCCCGCTCACAGCCGCAAGATATCCATATGAATCTACAACAATGAGCAATGTCGTAAGAACGGCGGGGCCGATGATAAGCGGAATACCAATAGGAACAACACCAACGGATGTCTGGGGGGTCCGAATTTTCTCATTGGTAAAGGCAAGGTCAACAACGGCAAGCACCAAGAGAACAATCCCACCGCCGACACGAAAATCATTTTCTGTGATTCCAAGAAAATTAAAAAGCATTCTACCACCAAAAAGAAACACCAGAGAAACAGCAAGTGCAGTCAACGTTGCATCTGTGATTAATTTTTTCTTCTCTGGGGGTTTCATATCACTCGTGAGTGAAAGAAAGATGGGAACCAAGCCGAGTACATCAATAGCAACAAATATTGGGATAAATGAAAGAACAAATATTGTAAAATCGTAATACATAACGGTTCAACTTAGAGTATGATAGTGTATTAAAAGCATGAGAACGATGCCTTAATTTCCTGCAATTGACTTAAGGAATCTTGATTCCTTTTTCCTCAAGTCGTTTATAGATAATATCGAAAATTTCTTCGGATGTAAGCGAGCTGCGAGTACCTGCTGCGCAAATAGTTTGTAGAAGCGTCCCTTGCCGCTCACTTAACCAGCCCCAGAGACAATACGCAAGACGGTTGCGATCGTTCGGTTCTTCCGTTGGAATTTCCGCAACTACATTGTAAACAAGTTTTTCCAGAGATTCTGCCGGAGATTCAACAACTGATGCTGGAGGTTTAGTTGACATAATCAAAACTTAATTCATTTGTAAGAAACATATTAATATAAAGAATATAGAAAGTTTTCGGAGAAAAGACAAAACCGATACAGCTGAATTTAGATCACGCTGAATAGTCGACTATCTCTATGATTTGTGCAGACAGGTTTGTACCTTTCAGCACTAACTATTACTCTAGATTGTTGTTATTTTACATTAACGACGCACTGAGCCAACAATTTCAAGAGTTTTATATTCTTAGCATGTTTGTTTAATTAGAACATCAATACAACGAAATTATTAAGTGGCTTCTCTTTATCTCCATATTCCATTCTGCGAGCATAAATGCATCTATTGTGATTTCTATTCTATTGCCCCGGCAGAATCGGGAGAGACACACCATTTGCTGATTGAGAGATTTCTTGCTGCACTGGAAATGGAAATCCAATTGCGTGCAGAAGATAAACGCTTTCACGAGTCTGTTGAGACAATTTTCTTCGGAGGTGGAACTCCGTCTCTCCTGCATCCATCTGAAATAGAAAAATTACTAAACCTTCTTGCGATATATTTCTCGATTCAAACGAATGCTGAAATCACATTAGAAACAAATCCAGGAACAGTGGATAAGCAAAAGCTCAAAGCATTCCGTTCTGCTGGTATCAACAGAATCAGCATGGGCATTCAATCATTTTATGACGATGACCTGAGATTTCTGACACGCATCCATACCGCATCCGAAGCGAAGCAATGTGTGCTTGATGCGTACGCGGCAGGATTTACGAATGTTAGCTTTGATTTAATTTTCTCTTTACCGAATCAATCTTTACGGCGATGGGAATCAAATCTGAAGCAAGCAATCGAACTTCAACCAACTCACATTTCGTGCTACAGTCTAATTCTTGAACCCGGCACACAGCTCTTTAATATGGTTCAATCAAAACAAGTCATACCGCTCGATGCCGATAGTGATGCTGAATTATATGAATTTACAATTAATTTTCTCACCTCTCATGGCTTTGAACAATATGAAGTATCAAATTTTGCCAAACAGAATTATAAATGCCGGCACAACATTAACTACTGGAATCATTCAAATTATCTCGGGTTCGGCCCGTCGGCGCATTCATTTTGGGAAAATGAGCGATGGTGGAATGTTTCAAACATTACCGCGTACATCGAACAATTGAACAAGCGGATATTGCCATTATCGGGAGGCGAACATCTCTCTGAAACAAAATTACTGGAAGAGGCAGTCTTTCTCGGTTTGCGAAGCGAAGGAATTGACTTTGAAAATATTCGTCAACGTTTTGTACGCGATCTCTTAAAAGAAAATTCTATCATCATTTCCGAGTTGATTCAAAAAGGTCTTGCACGGATGGAAGGCGAACGATTTCAACTCACCGCAAAAGGATATCTCGTGTGCGATGAAATTTGTCAATCATTTTTATTGATCGACCTGTCTGAAACTCCTTGAAGTTCAACGCTTTTCCTTATACATTGGCTGTGCAATTTTGCATTATAAAATTCATGAAAAACTTGAATTGAAAGAGAAAGAGAATGAAACAAAAGACAGCACTCATCATTGGCATTACTGGGCAAGACGGTTCTTACCTGACCGAGTTCCTCCTTTCCAAGAATTACAAAATAATTGGATTAATGCGCAAGACTTCTGCACTACCGAGTTCACTTATTGCACACCTTTCTAATAAAATTCATTTTGCCTATGGAGATTTGTTAGACACGTTTTCCATTGCGGAAACTATTCGTTCGTACCAGCCTGATGAAATTTACAACCTTGCTGCTCAATCATATCCCGGTGAATCTTGGCGGCTTGCCATTGAAACGGCAGAAATAACAGGCATCGGCGCACATCGCATTTACGAAGCTGTTCGATATGTAAAACCGGATTGCAGAATTTATCAAGCATCTTCTTCCGAAATGTTTGGTATGCCAACAATTGTACCGCAAAATGAGCACACTCCGTTTGAACCCGTAAATCCGTACGGCGCCGCAAAATTATATGCGCACACAATGGCGCAAATCTACAATAAAAGCTATAAACTTTTTATCGCATGCGGAATTTTATTTAACCATGAAAGTCCGCGTCGTGGAATGCACTTCCTAACGCAAAAGGTGGCATATGGTGCGGCATGCATTAAATTAGGAATTCTTAACTCTCTGGACTTGAATGAACAAGGTGAACCTATCGTACAAAGCGGAACTATTGCCCTCGGTAATTTAGATGCGAGACGTGACTGGGGATTTGCCGGCGATTATGTAGAAGCAATGTGGATGATGTTACAACATAAAACACCGGAGACATATGTCATTGGTACTGGAGATGTAAGAACCGTACGGCAATTGTGCGAAGAAGCTTTTGGAAGTGTTGGCTTGGATTGGCAGAAACACGTTGTTGTCGATCCGCGATTCATTCGGTTAACCGAAACTGGCACCACTGTTGCCGATGCAACAAAAGCAAAAACAGAATTGGGCTGGTCGCCGCGTACATCGTTTTCCGAGCTCGTGAAGATGATGGTTGAACACCAAATGAAACAAATTAAAAGAAAACAAGAATAATTATTATGCGAATACTTCTTCTCAATTGGCAGGACATTAAGAACCCGGCAGGCGGCGGCGCGGAGGTGTATCTCCACCAAATTTTCAAGCGGCTAGCCGCACAAGGGCATGATATCACTCTTCTGTGTTCGCAATTTTCCAGTGCTCCCAGAGAAGAAGTAATAGATGGTATTCACATTGTGCGAAGAGGAAACCGCAACCTGTTTAATTATGTTGTTCCGATTGAGTACGAGAGACAATTCCGCCGTGAGCACTATGACATTGTTATAGACGACATCAACAAAATTCCGTTTTATACGCCGATGTATGTTCGCGAACCGCTCCTAGGAATGGTAATGCACTTGTTTGATAAAAGTATCTATAAAGAAGCTTCCATTCTAGCAGCAACGTACGTCTATTGTGCAGAGCGGTTTGCCCTGTCGGTTTATAGAAATACTCCATTAGTTGCGATCTCCGAAAGCACGCGCACGGAATTGCTTTCACGCGGATACCAACAGGAAAATATTTTTCTTGTTCCTTGCGCCGTCAATCATACGGCATACCGCCAGCTTCCCGGCGTAACAAGGCTTGAACCAATCATTGGGTATGTGGGAAGAATAAAAAAGTACAAAAGCGTCGATCACTTACTACGCGCCTTTGCCATCGTTTTAAAAGTTTTGCCAGAAGCAAAGCTTATAATTATTGGTGATGGTGACGGCAAGCCGGCCTTTGAACGTCTCGCGCATGAACTTCAGATTAACCATGCCACAACGTTTACAGGATTTCTTCCGTTAGAAGAAAAAATCCAACTTCTCAACCAAATGCAAGTAGTTGTAAACACGTCCGCAAAAGAAGGATGGGGATTGACGGTGACGGAAGCAAATGCATGCGGCGTGCCTGCAGTTGCAAGCGATGTTCCTGGTCTACGCGATGCCGTGATTGACGGCGAAACCGGATTACTTTATGAATACGGCAACATCGAACAGCTTGCGGAAAAAATTCTGCTTCTCCTTCGAGACGAACACCTCCGCTCGCGTCTCACGAACGGTGCATTGGAATACGCTCAATCTCTCACCTGGGATAAGTCGGCAGAAATTATGCTCGATGTGATTGAATATGTAATCCAACACTGATAGCATATTTTCATAGTGCGAAGGCTTTACATTACCATCTTCTATTCTTGCTTATTGGATTTGAATGAAAATAAAATCAGCTAAGTTTTCGCCTCAAAAATGAAGCGCATTCTTCAGGCGATGAAGTGCAATGAATAAACTTTGTGCAATCACCGACACCTTCCCACAATAATTCTTCACGCAATGTCTCCACAACACCGCTCCAAAAGTCACCAATAATCACAATCGGCTTCTCGGCAAGCAAACCTTTGTTGATGAACTCCCACACGGCAGCAAGTTCGAGCAACGTTCCGGTTCCGCCTTTCAACACGACATACGCATCACCCAATTCTACAAGCTTCATCATCCGATCGATTAACGCTGGAACGTGAATTTGCTCATCAATCCAGGAATTTGCCGCACGCCCTTTTATATTAAATGTTACTCCAATGGTCTTGCCTCCTGCCTCTTTTGCGCCGCGAGCTGACGCTTCCATAATGCCGCCGAATCCGCCATTGCATACGGTAAAACCGGCAAGCGACAATTGTTTTCCGACTTTGTATGCTAATTGATATTCCTCATCGCCCTCCATAGGTCGTGAGCTGCCAAAAATTGTTATTACTTTATTCATCGTTATTCCAACGTTTTTTATTTTATCTGAAAGACAGGAATTGCGTAAGAATCAAGAATTGATTACCAAACTTAATGTGCACCTTCGCCGCGTGTATCGCGAAGCATTAAGTCCAATGTCGCCTGGCGTGGATTTTTATCTTCAAAAAGTACTTTATAGACTTCTTCCGCCATCGGCATATCGACGTGATGCTTCTGTGCAAGCTGATGAACAGACTTCGCCGTGGCGACACCTTCCGCAACCATCGTCATATCGCTCAGCACTTCAGCGACATTTCTACCCTTCCCAATTTCCTCACCGACAAAGCGATTGCGACTGTGGTGGCTCATACAAGTGACAATTAAATCTCCCATGCCGGAAAGACCTGCGAATGTAATTGGTTGAGCTCCCATTTTAGCGCCAAGTCGAGTAATCTCATAGATTCCACGCGTCATAATTGCCGCCTTTGTATTATCTCCAAAACCAGCGCCATCGCTCAAGCCGGCTCCAATTGCAATAACATTTTTTATAGCGCCGCCCAATTCAACACCGCGAATGTCTTCGTTCACATAGACGCGGAAGTAATCATTTACAAACGCTTCCTGTACAATCTTTGCTGTTTTCAATTTAAAAGAAGCCGACACGACCATAGTCGGTATTTTCAAACTGACTTCTTCCGCATGACTTGGTCCAGAGAGAATCGCAATATTCTCACGGCGTTCATGCATAAGCACATCCAATAAAACTTCAGACATGGTCATCAAGGAACCATTCTCGATGCCCTTGGCAACATTACATATGATCGTATGTTGTAAATCGAGATGAGCAATGCGTTGGAGAACGGAACGAAGAAATTGAGATGGCACTGCTGCGACAATCATATCGCGTTCGCGGCATGAAGCTTCGATATCGGTGGTAATTTTTATTTCAGATGGCAGAACTACACCAGGAAGAAACTGAGGGTTTTCATGCTTCTTGCGAATGAGGTCTGCTTGATCACTGTCAAACGTCCAAAGATTGACGTCGTGATGGTTGTCGTACAAAACGAGGGCAATCGTAGTTCCCCAACCGCCTGCACCAAGAACAGTGATCTTCATATCATTGACGGCACATTAGATTAGAAATTCAGTGACTTCCTCAGAATTGAACGTAGTTTAGGATTCGACCGAGTCAGTTTTACTTTTCGAGGATGTAATTTTCCGTTCAGTTCCCTCAATCAATCGCTTGATATTGGCGCGATGTGAATAAATAAGGAAGAGTGCAATACCGGTACTGAAGAACACCAATGTTTTATAGCTGTGAATTTCATCCGAAAGAATATTGTATCGAATGATGAGCGATAACGGAAAAGATGCCGCCGCCATAATGGAACCGAGCGAGACATATCTGAATGCATATAAAAAAATGAGGAACACGCCTATAGAAACAGCAAATTCCGTCGGTGCGATGCCGATCAGCATTCCAGCACCCGTCGCAATACCCTTTCCGCCCTTGAATCCGGCAAACATCGTCCAGACATGCCCTATTACTGCTGCTGCGCCACAAATCATTTGGATAATGGTGAAATCATCAAAGGGCGTGTGATTGTAAAACGGCAATGTCGGATCCCAGAACAAACGCGCAATAACCGTCGTCGCAATGACACCTTTCAACGCATCGCTAATAATAACGAACACACCTGATTTCCAGCCGAGTACTCGGAATACATTTGTGCCGCCCGCATTGCCGCTTCCTTTGCTGCGAATATCAAAACCATGCCTCCACTTGGAAAGCATGACACTTGTCGGAATCGATCCCACGATATAACTCAAAAGCACTACAATAACCATATTTATCATACGTCATTCCTTTATTCGAGCTTCAACAGAACATATGTAAGATATTCATTTTGGCACCAAGAAGCAACTTACATCCATCCTTTCATATGCCAACGCTCAAAGATCAGCAAGCCCAATTCTAAATCTTCAGGAGTTGTGATCTTAATATTATCATAACTACCCTCTACGATCCGAATTTTTACTCCTAACCGCTCAACAAGCGCCGCTTCATCAGTTGAATAATACTTGTCCTTTTTCGCTTTTTCGTAAGCTTTCACCAATAATTTCGCTCGAAACGCCTGCGGTGTTTGAATCAGCCAAAGTGCTGTACGATCCATTGTCTGATCAAAAAAACCACCTCCGGTTGAACGCCGAATCGTATCTTTCGGCTGAACTGCTAGTACCGCCGCATCATATTCTTTACAGACTTTTAAAAGATGCGTAATACGTTTTGTTTCAATGAACGGTCTCACACCATCATGCACAATAACGATATCTGATTCTTTCAGTGTCAACCGATCCAGCACATTGCGAACCGAATCTTGCCGTTTCACGCCGCCCAGTACCATTTTACTGATTTTGTGCAACCGGTATCGCTCAGCGATTAATTCCATTTCAGACATCGCCGATTCCGGAAGAGCAAGCGCTACTTCATCAACATCCGAACAATGTTCGAATTGTTGAAGCGTATGCACGATAATCGGTTTCCCCTTCAACGGCAGAAACTGTTTTTTAATGTCTCCACCAATTCGTGTGCCAGATCCCGCGGCGGGAATAATTGCAAATATTTTAGGTCTTGATTTCGACATTTCTACAACATTCGTCAAAAAAGTTCATGCAATAAAAAAAAGGAGGGAGTTCCATTCCCGGTCACACTTTCATTAGAAATAAAACTCCCTTATTAAAAAAATCAACCCACAAAATAAATTATACAATCAACATCGCATCGCCATAACTGTAAAAGTGGTATCCATCTTTTATGGCTTTTTTGTATGCGCGCATCAAGAATTCCTGTCCAGCAAACGCGCCTGCCAGCATCAACAACGTTGATTCAGGCAAGTGGAAATTCGTGATTAACCTATCCGTAACTTTAAAACTGTATGGCGGAAAAATGAACTTGTCTGTCCATCCTTTAGCCGGCTTAACGTGGCCATCAACTGTTACGCTGGATTCCACTGCACGGCAAGTACTTGTGCCGACAACAAAAACATTGTGTTTTGAGTCTATTGTTTTATTAATAATATTTGCAGTTTCGTTGGTTATCTCGAAATATTCAGAATCCATTTTATGCTTCGTAAGGTCTTCTACTTCAACTGTACGAAATGTTCCGAGACCAATGTGCAATACAACCGGTGCAATCTTCACACCTTTCGCTTCCAGTTTTTTCAGGAGCGCTTTCGTAAAATGTAATCCCGCAGTCGGCGCTGCAACAGCACCTACTACGCGAGCATAGACAGTCTGATAACTGTCTTTATCTTTGTTAGTTGCATCCCGCTTTATATAATGAGGCAACGGTGTCAGTCCAATGCGATCGATAATCTTGAAAAAATCACCTTTGTGATTGAAGCGTACCGTACGTCCGCGCGAAGTTGTATTATCGATTACTTCGCACCAGAGTTTGCCGTCATCAAAATAAATTTTATTACCGATGCGTACTTTGCGCGCCGGATCGACTATAACGTCCCAGATATTTTCTTCAGCGTTCAGCTCGCGCAGCAGAAAGACTTCAATTTTTGCATTCGTTTTTTCTTTCTTCCCATAGAGCCGTGCCTGAAACACACGCGTCTCATTTATTGCAAGACAATCACCCTTCTGAAAAAAATCTGCGATTTCATGGAACTTTCGCTCATCGATAGTTTCGTCAACGCGGTTCATTACCATTAACCTCGAGTGGTCGCGTGGATTTGCCGGTTGCTTCGCTATCAAGTTACGAGGAAGCGGATATTTGAAATCGGAGAGCTTCATTGCTCATATCCCTTCTATAGTTTTTAAGATGAAGGAGGCGGTAAATAAATATTCCGCCTCCTATGATTTAATGAACTATACGTCAGTTTACTTCTTGCGCGACGTTTTTGCTTTTTTGCCGGCGTTCTTCGCAGGTGCTGTTGGATTCAACAGCGCTGCACGTGCGGCAGCCAAGCGAGCAATCGGAACGCGGAATGGCGAACAACTTACATAGTTCAAGCCGATAATATGACAGAACTCAATGCTTGATGGTTCACCACCGTGTTCACCACAGATGCCGAGTTTTATACCGGGGCGTGTTGCGCGGCCCTTTTCCACGGCGATCTGCATAACTTTGCCAACACCACCGCGATCCAGCACTTCAAACGGGTCCTTCGCGTATATTTCTTTCGCAACGTAAGGAACAAGGAATTTTGCCGCATCATCTCGGCTTACACCAAGCGTCGTCTGCGTCAGATCGTTTGTACCAAAGCTGAAGAATTCAGCAACTGTTGCTATCTCATCCGCTGTAATAGCGCCTCGCGGAATTTCGATCATCGTACCAACCATATATTTGAACTTCACTCCTTTTTCCTGCATAACCGCTTCAGCAGTTGCACGAACAAGTTTTTCTTGATGCTGAAGTTCTTTCACATTGCCAACGAGAGGAATCATAACTTCCGGTGCTACAGCAATGCCTTTTTTCTGTGTATCAGCAGCGGCCTCAAAAATTGCACGTGCCTGCATCTCGGTGATTTCCGGGAAGATAATACCGAGCCTGCATCCACGCAACCCAAGCATCGGATTAAACTCATGCAAACCTTCGACGCGCTCTTTTACTTTCTCGTAGCTGATGCCCATTGATTGTGCGAGTGCACGCTGTTCTTTTTCTTCGTGCGGCACAAACTCATGCAATGGCGGATCAATTGTGCGAATCGTTACCGGTTTTCCGTTCATCGCTTCAAAGATACCGGCGAAGTCTACACGCTGTAATGGGAGCAGTTTTGCGAGTGCTACCCTGCGCTGTTCAACTGTATCGGCAAGAATCATCTCGCGCATCGGTCCAATCTTTCCTTCACCGAAGAACATATGTTCGGTTCGGCAAAGGCCGATTCCTTCGGCTCCGAATGCGATTGCATTCGCAGCTTGATCCGGCTGATCGGCGTTTGTACGAATATTCAGTGTTCGATATTTATCAGCCCACACCATTACTTTTTCGAAAGTTCGGTATACAGGTGCATCTTTCGGATCGAGAGTTTTTTCGACAAGTACTTGCAATACCTCTGACGGCTTCGTTTGAATTTTACCTTCGAGCACTTGACCGGTTGAGCCATCCAGTGAAATCCAATCGCCTTCTTTCAACACTTTGCCTTTGACAGCCATCGTGTGCTTAGCATAATCGATATTCAACTCATCGCAGCCTGCAACGCATACCTTGCCCATTTGGCGAGCAACAAGTGCTGCATGTGAGGTCATACCTCCGCGCGCAGTAAGAATACCTTCTGATGCATCCATGCCTTTGATGTCTTCCGGTGAAGTTTCGATACGCGTGAGAATGACTTTCTCGCCGCGATTCTTCCACGCTTCTGCATCAACAGCATTGAACACGAGGCGTCCGGTAGCGGCACCTGGACCTGCATTCAAACCTTTCGCCAACAAACGTCCGGATTTAACCGCTGCTTCTTTTTCTTTTAGATCAAAAATCGGGCGAAGTAATTGATTTAATTGATCCGGCTCGATGCGCATCAGCGCTTCTTTTTCTGAAATAAGTTTCTCAACAACCATATCTACCGCTATCTTGATTGCAGCAAATGCAGTCCGCTTTCCAACACGGCATTGGAGCATGAACAATTTGCCCTGCTGGATAGTAAACTCAACATCCATCATATCATGATAATGTTTTTCTAATGTCCTGCGAATTTTGTCTAACTGTTCGTACAGTTTAGCATCCTGTTCTTTGAGTTTTAATATCGGCAACGGTGTGCGCGTACCGGCAACAACATCTTCTCCCTGCGCGTTCATCAAATATTCACCGTAGAAATAATTTTCGCCGGTAGCTGCATCGCGAGTGAACGCAACACCAGTTCCGGAATCTTCACCCATGTTGCCGAACACCATCGTTTGCACGTTTACTGCAGTGCCCCATGACTCTGGAATATCATACATCTTGCGATAAGCAATTGCACGGTCGTTCATCCAAGAACCAAACACTGCACCAATAGCACCCCACATTTGTTCAAGCGGATCTTCGGGGAAGTCGTGTCCGGTTTTTTCTTTGATTGCCGCTTTAAACTTCACAACAAGTTCCTTTAAATCTTCGGCTGTTAGTTCGGTATCGAGCTTTATATTTTTCTGATGTTTCTTTGCTTCGATAATTTCTTCAAATGGATCGATGTCGTCCTTGTTCACCGGTTTCAATCCAAGCACAACGTCTCCATACATCTGCACGAAACGTCGATATGAATCATACACGAAACGTTCGTTCTTCGTCTTGGCAATAAGGCCTGCAACTGTTTTATCGTTAAGACCAAGGTTGAGGATAGTGTCCATCATGCCGGGCATCGACGCGCGCGCGCCGGAACGAATAGAAACAAGCAGCGGATTTTTGGCATCGCCAAGTTTCGCACCCATCGCCTTTTCAACTTTCGCAAGCGCGGTAAGAACTTCTTTCTGCAGCGACTTTGGATACTTTTGTTTATTCTGGTAATATGCGGTACATACTTCGGTCGTGATAGTGAAACCCGGCGGAACCGGCAACCCGATATTAACCATCTCGGCAAGGTTTGCACCTTTACCGCCGAGAAGATTTTTCATCTCGGCTTTACCTTCGGCTTTTCCACTGCCGAAGAAATAGACATACTTTGGTACTTTTGCCATTTTGAATGTTATCCTTTCAGTGAGTATTATTTCTTGTTTATTTTATGAAATTAAGGAAATTCTTGTAAGATTGTTCCCGCAAGTTCCCTGTGAATATGTTTTTTCGTCTTTGATGTTTTAATTTACGCGTTTTAATAACTCGTTTAAATTTTGTTCTCCAGAGATAATTTCCTGCTGAATTTCAGCAACTATTACATGTTCCGTTTCCAGAAATTCTACAAACCGATCCTTAAGCCGCGCTGTGTCTTTTTCTGTTGTGATAATGAAATCAGCATTTGTTTCTTTTCTTGTATTAATAATTGTCTTAATATCTTCATCCTTGTACCAATGGTGATCTGAGAAAGCAATATGCTTCAAGACTTTTACGTTCGTTTTTATCATCAATTCTTCAAATGATTTCGGATTACCGATTCCGGAGAACGCAATCACATTTTTATTTATAAAATTATCAGCTTTCACAATCTCATTGGATGAAACACGTTTGAATGTTTTCAGTTTCGTTTTCAATCCAACAGTTGGCGTTTTAATTGGAAGCAAATGACACTCCCGACCTATTGCGCAAGCACGTTCATATTCTTTTATATCCACACATCGTGTTACTGCAATGAGATCCGCGCGCTTCAACGAGGTCAATGGCTCGCGTCTATTTCCAACCGGCAGTAATAAATCTCCATTCAAAATTTCTTCCGCAGTAAGAATCACAATGTTAAGATCCCGGTGTAAATACCTGTGTTGGAATCCATCATCGAGCAGAATCATTGTTGCACCAAGCTCGATGGCTTTATGCGCTCCCCGCACACGTTGTTCATCGACAACAACTATTAACTCCGGATATTTGTGCACAAGCTGCATCGGCTCATCTCCAGAATTTTCAACCGAAGATAATTTTCCACGACCATCGTTGACAATGATCGTTCCTATTGTTTTCCTCTTATACCCACGGCTAACAACTGCCAGGTGATGACCGATTTTTAATCTTTCGATCAGCATTTCCACAAATGGTGTTTTGCCAACTCCGCCCACTGAAATATTACCGACAGAAATCACAGGCATGCTTATTTTTTTTGTTTTTAAAACACCTATATCAAAGAACCAATTGCGAACAACAACTCCGAACCAATAAAACAGAGAAAACGGCAATAGAAAAAGTCTTGCACGTCTCATTTACGGCATCTTCATAATTCGTTCTGCAACTCGCTGCGATGCGCCAACCGTACCGAGCATTACCTTCACTTTAGATAGATCTGCTTTCATATCAGTAAGTCGTTTTTCATCATTCAATAGTCTCACCGCTGACTTTGCCATTTTCTTCGCAGCTGCTTTATTCTGAATAAACTCCGGCGCAATAGTCTTACCCGCCACAATATTGACAAGCCCAATATTTTTGACATGCACGAGCACGCGACCTATCAAGTACGTCAACCATGAGGTTTTGTATACCACAAACATCGGGGTTCCAAAACATGCTGTTTCCAATGTCGCCGTGCCTGAAGTGACAAATGCAAAATCAGCATTTGCCATTACTTCGTACGTCAATCCTTTTATAAAATGAACGCCTTTTAAATTGTAGAGCGTTTTGAAATATTCCTCTTCCAAAGTTGGTGCAATACCAACTACAATTTCTGCATTGTTCTGCATAGAAATAATCCGTGCAGCGGAAAGCATCTCAGGAAATATATAATCGATCTCCTGCTTGCGACTTCCCGGGAGCAATGCCACAATTGGTTTCTGCTCATCTAATGAGAACCGCTTGCAAAAATTCTTCCGGTTAAGTCTCGATTCCAACACTTCCAATAAAGGATGACCGACGAACTCTGCATCGATTCCTTCCGTATGATAGAAATCCACTTCAAACGGAAAAATGACCAGCATCTTATCAACAAGCGAGTGAATCTTTTTCACACGCGATCTATGCCAAGCCCAAACCTGCGGACTTATATAGTAAACGATTTTGACATTATAACGTCTAGCGATGCGTGCAAACCGGAGATTGAATCCGGGATAATCAATCAGCACCAGCACATCCGGTTTCTTGAACTTGACGATTTGCTCAAGAGTGTGTTCCATCGTCTTGATAAATGGAAGATGTTGCAACACTTCTATAAAGCCCATAAACCCAAGCTCGTTGATGTGATAGATAAGATCCATGCCTTCGCGCTTCATTTTATCGCCGCCGACACCAAACACATCAACAGTAGGCGATAAGCGTTTCAACTCCCGCACAACGCCGGAGCCATGCAAATCACCCGATGCTTCACCAGCAATGATCATTACGCGCTGAACCACGCGTTACCTCACATACCAAAGAACAATGAGAATCACAAGCACAAAACCTAATGCTTGGAATGTTCGCCGCTCAGAATGTATTGCTTCTTTCCAATTCGCCAATTGTTTTGACTGAATCGGATTAACGTACGCCGACAAGCGCGGAATAAAACGCGGCACATTGCGCTTGAATTCAAAATACACCGAGCCAAATTCTTTTTCCAGAAAACTTTCTTCCAACATCACGATCTGATAATATTGGAAACTAAACCACACTGCCGCGATTATTACAAGCCACGGGAAAAGTGCGTTTGACATAATGCCGATACCGACATACGTAAACAAGTTGCCGACGTAAAGCGGATTGCGAACACGAGCAAACGGTCCCGCTACAATCACTTCAGGCGCGCCAACACTGCTGGTTACACGTGTGAGACTTCCGGCATATGCAACGCCCCAAAAACGAATAAACTCTCCTGCCGCCACAACGATAAATCCGGCTGCCATTGTTACGGCTGTTGGTTGAGCAAAGGCAACCATCGCTACGAGAAATGGAATTGGTGTGTAGCTTCTGAGAGTAAATACTATTTCTCGAAAAGATTTCAAGTATTATCCCTGCATAAAAACTTCGCGACGCGCCCTTGCAGCTTCTTGCCGATGACGAATGCGTTTGCGCTGAACAATTTCTTCCATCTTTATCTGTACATCGCCAAAGTTATTGAATTCAAAATATGTAATATTCTGGTCCTGACAATGCTTGATTAACTGCCGCTTAGCAAAGACTATATCTGCATACCTAACCGGACATCGATCAGAAAATCCATCGCCAATATAAACGATAACATCATCATCAGCTGATGTGTTCAGTATATGATTGCGCTTGCAATTGCCGCACAGGTTACATTCTGCATCAGTGTACGGAAATGTAGCTACAAGTTTATCTCTGCCGCTCACGTTTAGAAACTCCGTGTGATTTGCAAAAAACGGTATCTGGTTCAATCCCGCATTCGAAAGAACACGCTCGATGTAAGCATCTAATCCATCACTGAGAATCGTCAACAGGATCTTTTGCTCTTTACAGAAGCGACTAAATTCTGAGAAGTGCGGATCAATCACAAACTGATCTACGAAATCCAAAAACTCCTTTTGATGGATTGAAGTAATCGCTTCACACAATTCCGTCAACCATTCCTGCATTGTGATTTCATCGCCGAGCAAACGCTGAATGTTTTGCTCCGCTTTTTCACCTGCAAATTTCAAAAAAAACTGCTCACCAACATCCTGCGAGCATACAGTACCATCAAAATCACAAAAGACACGAATCATTTTTTTAGTGTAGGGGCAAGATTATCTCGCCACTACCGCACTTTCTTAATTGTTTTGAACTTCATTAAAGCGAACCGAAACAAGTTTAGATACACCCTCTTCTTCCATCGTCACACCGTACATTGCATTCGTGGCTTCCATAGTTCGTTTATTGTGTGTTACAACTACAAACTGCGTATTATCTGAAAACTTACGCAGAATGCGCGCGAACCGGTCTATGTTGGAATCATCCAAAGGGGCATCTACCTCATCAAGAATACAAAACGGACTCGGCTTCACCAGGTAAATAGCAAATAATAATGCAATTGCAGTGAGAGTTTTCTCACCGCCGGAAAGCAAATCAATCGATGTTGGGCGCTTGCCGCGCGGCTTTGCGATTATTTCTATACGCGCTTCGAGCGGATCCAATTCTTCTGCATCCAGCCGGAGATCGCATTCGTCGCCCTCATCAAACAAACTTTTAAATGTTGTAATGAAATTTTCGCGTATCAATTCAAATGTTTGTAGAAACTGTTGCTGCGCCGTAGTATTAATTTCATTGATTGTTTCCAGCACTGTCTTTTCGGATTGTTCCAGATCGTCCCGCTGGGCAGAAATAAAATCAAGCCGTTCTTTCTCGCTCTTGTATTCATCGAACGCTGCAAAGTTCACCGCACCAAGTGCGTTGACTTTCTCTTTCATCTTGTGGACTTCTTCGCGTGCCGCCGCAAAATCATACTGGTTCGCATCAGGAAATTCTTGCGGTTGAATATCGATATCGAAATCTTCCTTAGCACGAACTTTGAGATTTTCTGATTTCATTGTCAGTTCTTGAATCTTAATTTCAAGATCGTGTGCTGATTTCAGAGAACCCTCCTGCTTCAGCCGCTCATCTTTCAGTTTCAAATCAATTTCATGAATCTGACCGCGCTTGGCAGAAAATTCCTGATCGACGGTTTTCTTCTGTTCCAGCACACTGTCATATTCTTGCTGTACTTCGCTAAGCGTAACAGCAATTGCGTCCAGATCGGCTACAATCGTTCCTATATCTTCTTTAGCTTTAAAAATTTCTTCTGTCCGCTGATCAAATGTCGCCGAGATAGTCCGCAATGTTGCAGTGGTGTATTCTTTTTCCTGGAGAATACTGCGTTCTTCACTTTTATGTGCAAGTACCAACAGGTTCGCTTCATTTGCAACGCCAGAGTATTCATTCCAAAGCGCATCCATTGTTTCCACTTCGCTCATTGCTGCACCAACCTGCTGTTCAGCTTCCGCCTGCCGCCTTTCTAATGCACCAATAGACGGCGTGAGCGTTTGAATTTCTTTATCCAACAATCCAATTTCCTGTACAAGTTTTTCCGCTTCTGTATCGTTACGTTCAATATTATCCTGCGCACGCTTCTTTTCAAATTCGATTTGTGCTATGCGGATTTCCAAAGAAGTTTTTTGTTGTTCGATTGTGCGTGCTTCTTCGGTAAGTTTCTTCAGGTTGACATTTTCTACATCATCCATTTTTTTCTGAAGATCATGCGTAATGTTTTCGTGCCGATTACGTAATTTGCGGACTTCAGCTGTAAATTCTTCCAATTGTGACTTCTTGCTTATATGTCCGCCTTCATCCTGTCGTACACTGCCGCCGCGAACAACTCCACTGCCCGTGACGATTTCACCTTCCAACGTAATACATCGAACATTAGGATGATTATTAATAATATCGAGTGCAGCGGGAACATCTTTTACTAAAAGCGTATCATCAAAGAGAAAATTGAATAATCTTTCATGGTGACTATCAAATTGCACCAGACTGCTCGCCCAACCGATAACACCAACGCTATGGATTGGAACACGATGATTAGAAATACTCGACAACCGGTCAAGACAAATGAATGTTGCCTTTCCCTTATTATTCTTCTTCAGGAAATCGATTGCGGCATATGCTTCCTGCACATTATCGACAACAACAAATCCTGCCGTTTCACCAAGTGCGGTTTCAATAGCAATGCGATATTGTGGTTCTGTTTGGACAGCTTCGCCTACAGTTGTCTGAATCTTTGCACTCCATTCGTTGCTCGTAATAAGATACTTCGCACCTTCAGAGTATCCATCAAAACTCTCGACTAATCCTTTTAGAAAATCTATACGCGCTTGCTTGCGTTCAACATCACCTAATACTTCGTGATCTTGCCGGCGCAGGTGTTCAATTTCATCCTGAAGCTTTTGCTTGTAATCTTCCATCGTATGCGTTCGCACTTCTGCTTCCGCAAATGAGAGACGAAGCTGTTTATTCTCCGCTGTAAGCGTGGCAATCAAACCGGAATTTTTCTCGATATCGCGGTGATATCCGGCATTCTCTTCTGTTGTGTAGCTAACACGGCCACGGATATTTTCAATGCGCGCTTTTACTTGGTTCTCACGATTACGTAGCTCTGCAAGTTCATGCATCAGCGTAATCACTTGTTCTTGATTTGTCTTCAGTTCTGCACGTTTGGCGTTCAGCTGGATTTCAAATTCATCGAGTTGAGTCTTCTTAAGACGATATACTTCTTCTGCGGTAGTAATTTTTGTCTGAAGTTGTTCTAACGAATTGGTTAATTCAGCTTGTTTCTGCTCCAACTCCACCCGCTGTTCGGTAAGTTCTATTTTTTCCCGATTGAATCGTTCTATATTTTCCTGAAGTGACCGCCTGCGCTCTACCGATGTGGCACGGTGCTGTTCCAGTTCGTGGATTGCCGTTTGTCGTGTTATGAGGTCTTCTTGAGTTGCAGTGAGTTGTCGCTCTAATTCTTCCGATTCCTGCCGCAGTACATCTAAAAGTGCTTCTTCCTGCTTCACTTCCACTTCCAACCGATTCTTTTCATCCACCGCAATGGAAAGCTGCTGTGTCAGTGGTTCTATTTTCGAAACCACGTTGGAGAAATCGCGAATAAGCAAATCCAATTCTAATGTTTGTAGTTGCTTCACCAATTCGTTGTACTTTTCCGCTTTCTGCGCTTGACGTTCGAGCGAATTCACAGCTTTCTCCACACCGCGAATGATATCATTCACGCGTGTTAGATCCTGACGAACAACATCAAGACGTCGGAATGCTTCTTTACGCCGATATTTGTATTTCGTAACACCTGCGGACTCTTCGAACAAGCGGCGCCGCTCATCTGAGTTATCGCTCAGGATGCTTTCCACCATTTTCAACTCGATGACAGAGTACGCATCCGAACCCATGCCGGTATCCATAAACAAATCGCGGATGTCTTTCAAGCGGCAGAGTGTTTTATTCAAATAATATTCGCTCTCGCCGGAGCGAAACACACGGCGCGTGATTGTAACTTCGCTATATTCAGATGGAAGTATTCCTTTTGTGTTCTCGATGGTAATGGAAACCTCTGCAACGTTTAGAGGCTTGCGCGATTTTGTACCGTTGAAAATGACATCTTCCATTTTGTCAGATCGCAACGTTGTAGGTTTCTGCTCACCCAAAGCCCAACGGATAGCATCAACCACATTTGTTTTACCGCAGCCATTCGGCCCGACGATTGCGGTAAGCCCTTGGTCAAACGATAGGTTCACTTTCTGTGCAAACGATTTGAACCCAAATATTTCTAATTTGGATAAGTACATTACCCGAGGTTCTGTGCGAGATGAACGATGAATTTTAAATACGAACTTAAAGCAAAGACTGAATCGTAGTAGAGGAACAATACGCCTAAAAGAATAATGCACATAAGAATTCCGCCGACATATGTCTTCATCGGATTCAGATCGTACATTACCGAAATTCCCTTCAGCACGCGTAAAAATGTCCAGGAGAGGAAGAGGAGAATAAGCACGAGCGATGGCAGCACATACAATGGATTCTCCATGATTTTAAACAAACTCATTGCAAGCGGGCTTAAGAAAATAATAGGCGCCGCTCCCCAAACAGAAACCGAATATACATGAAGCCACGAGACTTGTGCTTTTATAAATAACGTAAGAGATTTCATCAACAGAGCAAGAATTGCTCCAATAAGGAAAAATAAAAAGGTTAACGCAACAATGCCGGCAAACGGATGCCACGTTGCACGAATGAATTG
>PLMK01000049.1 GCA_003142475.1 Ignavibacteriota bacterium | reverse complement strand
TCAGACACCGGCAGAAAATAGTGCAGCCCCATAGGCTTATACAACCAAGGAATAAGAGCAAATAAAGATGTGGGTATTAAAATTAATTGTCGGGTAAACATTAATTAATATTTCACCATTTGCGTTCTAATCATTTTAATAACAAAAGAGTCACTAGAACACAAACCTTCCAATACAATAAGTAGTAATATCCTATGTGCGGACGATATGCGCTAGTAAACAGAAAAATGATTTTTCAGCTATTCGGGAAAGGTCATTTAGGAAACAGGCAGGATGCGCTTGACGATCTGCCAAGGTATAACNNATATGCAGCGAATGCCTGCCGTAGCAATTCGTGACGGAGAATTAGTTTTACAGAAAATGCAATGGTGGCTTATACCTCACTGATACAAAGATGGAAAGATTCAAGCATCCACATTCAATGCTAAGGCAGAAAAGTTAGATCAAAGCAAACTCATTTCTCCATATTTTAAATCTAGCCGATGTTTAATTCCAGCAGACGCATTCTATGAATGGCAGGAGTTTAAGGGTAAGAACAAAGAAATGAATGTGAAACAACCTATCTGTATTCGGATGCAAAACGAAAAGATATTTATATTCGCAGGATTATTCTCGGTTTAGAAGAATGATAAAGGAGAGGAATTTCCAAGCTTCACGATTATTACAACTGTTGCGAATAAACTTATGGCAGACATCCATAATCGAATGCCGGTGATACTAACAGAAAAGCATTTCGATCAATGGCTCGATAGGGAATATAAAGACACAGATAAGCTAAAGGCATTGCTGAAACCTTGTCCTGCATCAAAAATGATCGCATATCCAGTCTCAAGTTATGTAAGTAACTCGCGAAACGAAGGGCCGGAGTGTATGAAACGTGAAAAGAGGATAACCAATAGGTCGGAATATGTTGCAAGATGATCATGATTGGGTTCTGGGAGATACTCAAAGGATCACTGAAAGAGTCAAAATAGGTCATCAATATATGACAAAGGGATGACAAAATAGTCACTCTGTAAGTGCTTAGTTTTATAGTAATTGAGTAAATTAAGTCATCGATTGAGATTGCCAAAATTAAAATTTATGCGAAATCAGATGCGCAAATTGAAAATTACCTCGAAGTCGGATGTGCAAATTAAAATTTTATCGTAAAAGTATAGGCACATTTGAAAATTATCTCAATATCTCTGCTTCAAATTGAAAATTTATTCTAAGTCATCACGCAAATTTGATTTTCCATCTTGATTCGTTACATTATCGGCACAAGTTGTTACCAAGTAGTGCACATTTCGAAGATAATCCAATAAAATGATGTAAACCTTGGATGAAGCGTGTGAAAAGGATGAAAAAGCGGAGAAGAATTAGTTCCATAGTTTAGCGCCATCCATTAGGTAGCGTTTTAAGATGGTTTCATAATCTAACAGCATAACGTCTGGATTTTGCATGGATATTTCGGCCATATATTTATTAGGCTTATTGCTAACCCTAATACTTTCATGGGTGGCCTATCGATATTATTTCAAGGATAGCGTTTGGCAAACTCGATTTGATAGTCAAATTGAATCTCTATCGAATTTTATAATGTACTCTTTTGTTATAGTACTTATCCTTTTCATCGTATTACATAGTAATGGCAGGTTGATAGGCATTTTGATTGAGACACTTCTAAGAAGCCGTCATCGGTCGAATAATTTCAGAGGTGATTCATTTAGTGTGGGGAGTATTTTTATTCCTTTCGCGTCTGTCTTTTTCGGATCGCTTTTATTTCAATACGGTTTACTTAGAATGCCAGAATATATGATGGTTCGAAATGTCCCTCGTTCAAAAATACGATCAGCAGCACTTGGGCTTGTCGAGATTGAAGGCAAGGTTGCTTCAGAAAAAGTCTTAACGACACCATATTCAAAATTGCCATGTGTATATTATCACTGTGAATTGCAGGAATATCGACAACACTATAGCTCTGGCTCTGGAATGGAAGGCCAGTGGGAAACTATTTCAACTGATACGCAAAGAATACCGTTTTGGTTAAAGGATGAAACCGGACAAATCCCCGTTTTTCCAGCCGATGCAGAGTTTGAAATCCCTCAAAAGGAATCTGGATATTTAGCAAGAGATAGTGAAGCGAACAACGATGAATTATTCTCCACAAAAGTTGGCGATAAACGATACAACGAATATTATTTATCTACAAATGAAAATGTTTTTGTGCTAGGCACGCTTGCTATACGAAAAGATCCTTCCATTCCTAAAGGGATTCATAAGGGAAGTAATAACTCCGTATTCATAATTTCTGATAGTAGTAAAAGAGAATTAAATAATGCTCTGAAATGGCAAATGCTTGCCGGTCTTTGCTATGGATGTGCCCTGCTCATTGCTGGGATTATTAAAACACTTCAATTATCTGAATTATTATAGGAGGATTTATTATGATGCTCGTTCTGAGTGCAATCTTTATATTGTTGATCATTATTATTGTCGGATACTTTGTTTCTCTTTATAACAGCCTTGTGTCCATAAAGAATAGTATTGGAAAAGCTTGGAGTAATATAGACGTTCTCTTGAAGCAGCGACATGATGAACTGTTAAAACTTTTAGAATCTGTCAAAGGATATATGAACTTTGAAAAAGAAGTTCTTATAAAGGTCACAGAAGCTCGATCTGCTTATGCGAACGCTAGAACTATTCCTGAAAAAGCGAGGGCAGATAATATGATGTCGTCAACTCTAAAGTCGTTGTTTGCAGTAGCTGAAAATTATCCTCAACTGAAAGCCGATGAAATGTTCGCTCAATTTCAAGGTCGTATTACTCAAATTGAAAGTGAAATCGCAGACAGGCGAGAATTTTATAACGATTCTGTTTATACTTTTAATACGCGTATTGCACAGCTTCCCGATGTATTCATCGCTAAATTACTTAATTATACGCCCGGTGAATTCTTTAAAGCTGCTGAAACTGACAAACAAGATATCGATGTTAAGTTTTAGAATCTCAAAAACCGCTGCGTAAACAACAACTCAGGCTGACGGAATGAGCGTAGGTACAATTAGTATGGCGCGTAGAGGTTCAGTGTTTAATTGAATGTTGATAGCGTGAACTTGTTTCGTTTTCAGCAACTTGAAAATTATCAGCTCCGCAGCTTAGCGCCGTTCCGTTAGCACGTTGAGCCAGGCCATTTTCAATATATGATCATAGAAATCTCTGGTCGATTTATTCCAAACTTTGCATGGCAGCATCTAAGGGCCGCCAGTATATTTCGGGAGCGCTTGGTTGCTCTTGAAACAGAACATGCGGGTCAACCTTTCGGTAACTTCTTTGAAGAAATACGTTCCTATGGAAGTGCCTGCATCCTGTCTGCAGTTGCCTCGCTTGAGTCTCTGATTAATGAACTCTTTATTGCACACAATAGTCGCCTTCGCGCCCAACTGCATGATTTCGAGTCGGAGTTTTGGGGTAAAAATGGGATCGAGCGAAAACCAATCTTGAAAAAGTATCAGCTCGCTCTTGAAATGCTTGGGCAACCTCGACTTGATGAAAGTGTATCACCATATCGGGACGCATGGTCCCTAATCGAGCTAAGAAACGCGCTTGTCCACTACAAGCCGACATGGGATCCAGCGCGTCAATGTAGCGTTGAGCTGATTGAAGTACTTGAAGGTAAATTCTTACCTAGCCCATTTCTCGATGAGGGGGCCGACTTTGTATCCATGAAGTGTATGAGCGCAAGTTGCGCTGGTTGGGTGATTGCAACGACTGTCGGCTTGATAAACGAATTCGACTCAAGGACAAACCTCGACAAAGGCAAGATGGCTGCATTCAAAAAGTTCGAAACCTAATATCGCATCATCGTCGGTCGTGAGCAAGATCGACTTTAAAGAGCTCGAGATCATATTACTCCTAGTATGCAGGTGCAGAAGTAAAGAATGGAAAGCTTGTCTTAGGAGAGTGGTGTCTGATTTGTATTGTGAGAGCAGCGTAATGAGCACCGACACGGCGAGTTGTTTGGTGGATGTGAGTAGGGGGTGGTGTAATCGCCAGCGGGATTCGTTCGTGTGGGATTCAGTGCAAACGAATCTGATAGAGAAATTGAATTAAATCCCTTTTTATACTACCATTAAAAGAATTTGTCATATGAAGTGGCTTGGTAGGTAATACGGTTATGACAGAAGTCTTACCGTATAAAATATATTAATTCCTAAAAATGTTCCTCATACTACATTAAATAGGTATCTAAAAACATCTATGGCAAAGGGTCAATAAAATATGAAAAGGATTTTTGTTAGAATAAATATGCATTTTCTAATCCTGAGCTTGATAATTTTCATTCTTGCATGTTTCTGTTTCAGCGGCTGCAAGAAAGATAATGTCACAGATAGTAATGTTCTCGGTGGAAATTATACAATATATACTGCCGGATTCCTATTTAATAATGGGAACTTCCCCTGTTATTGGAAAGGTACTTCGAGAACAGATCTGCCGGGAGGAATAGGCGCTTTTACATCTTCTATATTCGTATCGAACGGCATTGTTTACACAGCTGGATATTATTTAAACAGCAAAGCATTACAAGCTCCCTGTTATTGGATGGGAACAACAAGGATCGATCTTCCCTATGACAGTACCCAGGAAGGATATACGACATCCATTTTTGTTTCGAACGGCAATGTTTATATTGCGGGTCATTACACGACATGGAACAAAGGATTGCCCTGCTACTGGGTCAACTCCATAAGAAATGCACTGGTGGACAGTGCAAATTGGGCATTCATTAGTTCAATCTATGTTGTGGACACGACGATCTATTTAGCTGGTTGGCATTCTTTTGACAAATTAAGTTCCAACGTAGTCCCATGCTACTGGGTTGGTAAAACAAGAACCGATCTGTCAATTGGCAATTCGAGCAATGGACAAGCCAATTCTCTATTTGTCTCAGGAGGAATAGTTTATACATGTGGATACTATGGAGATATGGGGAATAGAATTCCTTGTTATTGGACTGGTCCTGTGAAAACGGATTTAGAAACGGGTTCATCCGGAACTGCAGTTTCCATCTGTGTCGACGGAGGAAATATATACACAGCCGGATCGCTCACTCAGGGAGGGCCCTGTTATTGGAAGGGTACATCAAGGACCGACTTAAATGGTTCGGACGCAGTATCGATTTGTGTCAAAGGAGGCACAGTTTTTACAGCAGGACGATATTATAAACCGAATGGGCCTAATGATGATTTTCATGTCCCTTGCTATTGGATAGATAATAATAGAGTGGACCTTCCGGTGGTTAATGATCATGACCATAACTCCACCACTTCTATATTTGTTGAATAAATAATAGAGTCCGAATGAACCTTGAAAGAAATAAAATGCAAGAAACATGGCCGATCATCGGAGAATATTAAAACAAACCGATCAACAATTCCGTTGCACCATAGCGAAGAATGAACATTCTCATCTCTACAACGGCACCGGCGAAATTTTCTGCTGGTTCGAGTTCTTTTTACCTGAGATGCCAACTACGTCGCACTCGGATGCAGAATCGAATGTCAGGCTGGATGATTCGTTGAAGTATGCGAATGGAAAGCTTGTCGTGGGAGAGTGTGTAAGAGTTGCATAATGAGCACCGACACCGGCGAGTTGTTCTTGGTGGATGTTTTATTTAGTGTAGTGTGGAAATTTCTTTTTAATCAACTAAAAATAAGGGCGGACAACAAAAAATAATGCATACTTCCTTTCATTAGAACCTCCGTTAAGTTTTAAAACAAAATGCTATTTAAATTGTGTAAAAGGTATCAGCAGTAGGATGATTTGTTATATAAGATATACCATCTTCGTTTGAGGATGATTAGAGGACAAGACAATAAAAAAGCCCACCAGTGATGACGGGAAAAAACTTAATAAAAATATGTGCTTTGTGCGATGCAATGCCGTAGTAAAATACTATGCGGTCATAGTTACCCTAGCTCTCCAATCTAAATCTCAAATTGGTAGTGTAAATATCGCCAAACGAAGAAGACATCCTTATAGCCCTTAGTAAATGGTTGTCTTATTACTGGAACAATGCCTTGTAACACTGTTATCATATTTTCAGCACCACCGGAATTAAACGAATGAACGACAACTTGTTTGGGCATTTTCTCTTTTGGCATTTTTGAAATATATTCTGCCACCGCAAACCCACTCACTTCGTCGCTCGGACAATAGATATTTCCACAGAGATCGTGATCTAAACTTACAGCGTCATATGGAGAATTCTTTTCAAGCAACCTTATTGCCTGTTCTGCCGTTTCTGCCAAACTTAATTCATCTTTGGCAAAACATATTCTTGCTTCTCTTGTTCTGAAGGGGTCATCGTCTAGGAATAAAATTTTCATGTTCTTTCCCCACATTAAAAAAGGAATCAATTATTTCCTACACACCTGTTTTCATAAGGTAATCTCATTCAAAAAATGTTCCTCATCGTTCAACCCAAGAAACCGAGGTAATGATTTATGTAATCTCTGAAATTTCTACAAAAAGCCTGTTGCACTTGCGGGTAATATATCACACCATCACCCGGATCAAGATGATGGTGTGTTTAAGAATGAATAATTAATAGAAACCATCAGCAAGTTTGGTTCTAGCTATGAACAGACTCGATCAAATCGCCCTTAAATCATCATTTTGAAAAGGCACATCGGTAAAAGTACGTATGATCTCTATTGCCTCAGCCAAACACTGGCACATGATTTCTTATAAATTGTCAGCGTGTGCTTGAGTTAAAGCCATCCTTACAATTAAATAATAATCTTTACTTGTGTTAACAGGTATGTTAGCAATTTCTTGGTAATGAAAGAATATATAGAATTACTGAACAAATATTAGAGATTGAGGAGGGTGGCACATGGATGCCCTATCCTTCATCCAATCGTTCGCAACAGAACGCGATTGATGTCACAAAGGACAATAGAATGTGGCGAATGTGAAACACATTGTCCTCAAGGCATTTCTATTAGTAAAGAATGTTGTAGCATCGTTTGAATGAAAAAAAATGAATGGAATCCTCACTCAAGGTTTGTACACAGGCGGGGAATTGGTCAACAAACTCGGATTTTCCCCACGGTATTGTACGGTGTCCTGTATCGTCTTTCGCACTTCTCACTTTTCAAATGGCCATTCATGAATAATCCGGCTGCGGACGAGATACACAAGAATGCCCGCTACTACAACGCCGCTACCGCCAGCCATGAACACAGTGCCCGTCGAGTAGAAAATTGCCCCCCATGTCACAAGCGCTAGCAGAGCGGGAATAGGGTAGAGCCACATCTTGAATGGTAATCTTTCCGAGGGCCATCGCCGCCGCAGAAGCATCACGCCGATCGCCTGTCCCATGAACTGTACAAGAATTCTCATTGCAAGGACTGCTTTAATTACATCGGTTAGCTTAAACATCAAACTGAATACAAATGCCATCCCCCCCAGTACGAGCAGAGAAATATGAGGAAAGTGTTTTGTCGAATGGAGGCGAGCGAACGGCGAGAAAAATGCACCATCGGTTGCAGCCGCATATGGAACGCGGGAATATCCGAGCAACGCGGAGAACAACGACGCGAATGCAATCCAGAGGATTAGAATGGTTGCGACAGCTGCGGCATGTTCACCATAGATACGTTCAACAAACGTACTGACAATAAAAGGCGACTCTGCAATTTCCTTCCATGGAACAACACCGAAGATGCTCAGCTGCATGGCGAGATACAGTATGGCAATCCCCAATATGGAAATAAAAATACTCCGTGGGATATTTTTTTCGGGTGCTTTTATTTCTCCGCCGAGGTGGCATACATTATAGTAGCCAAGATATGTATAAATGGTCTGGACCGTCGCCTGGCCCAGTCCTGCAAAAAACAACCATGAGAAATTCCACGCGCCAACTGGAAAGTCAAAAGCCAGCCGGCGATCGAAGTGCGTTACGCCTCCCCATATCAACCAAATGAACGTAAGCACCAGGCCTGTCCACAATAAGAGCGACAACCTGCCGATTGTGGTGATGCGCCTGTAGAGAAGAACCACAAGGATGATGACGAGAGCGCCTGAGATTGCTTTTTGCCCCAGGCTTGTGAGCGGTACAAGGTACGTAAAGTATTGGGCGAAACCGATGGCACCCGAAGCGATAACAAGCGGGGCCTGAAACATCGTCTGCCATATCAGAAGAAACGACATCACTTTGCCCCAGCGCGCAGGACCGTACGATTCGCGCAGGAAGAAATAACTGCCCCCGGCTTTGGGCATTGCAGCGCCGAGTTCCGACCAAACGAAGCCGTCCATCAACGCAAGTACTGCACCTGCGACCCACGCGATCATTGCCTGAGGGCCGCCCATGGTTTTTACAACGAAGGGTATGACAATGAATGGGCCAATCCCAACCATGTCGATCATGTTTAGCGCGGTGGCTTCCTTGAGACCGAGGCCGCGCTCGAGATGTGCAGGATTGTTTTCGGATGACGATGTGACCATCAGAATCTTTTCTGCCGAATCAACTACATGGAATTATTATATTGAACGATACCATAGGGGCGATTCATGAATCGCCCCTACCAATGACAGAACAGCATCCGCAAAAGCACTCTCAAGCCCCGCAAAAAGATTACGGGCAGGCGAGCTTGGGAGGGAGGAATTATTCCGGACGGGGCGATGAGATCGCCAGCTTGTACCCATCCGGATCCTTCAACCGGAATAAGCGCGACCCCCAGGGCATGTCGGCAGGCTCTGTGTCGAGAACACCGCCAAGTTCTTTAATCCTGTTTGCAATCTTATCGATATTTTGCTCTGTCGTGATGTTCAGCGAGAATCCCAGTCCCTTGATCCGGTCCCATCCTTTGGCTCCGTCATCCTGGTTGATTGAGATTCGCGCAATCCCCGCCCTGAGCGCTACCGATCTTAATTTTCCTTCACGTTCAATCTTGCGGTCGATAGTGAATCCCAGCACATCGTTGTACCACGCGAGACTCGTGTCGAGATCTTTCACAGTCAGCGAGATCGAAAGCATGCTGGCATTGAAGGACTCATCCTCGGCGTGCTTGCCGGAGTTATTAGGGGTTGTTGAATTGGTGTTCATAAGATATCCCTTTATTCTGTACTGTAATTGATATAAAATAATTTCTTAAAAAATATTCAATTCTGTCTATTTAACTTTTAAGATATACAATAACAATCCGCCGCTAAACCTTCTTTATCCCGGTCATAAGGTCTGTCCCGAACTGGGTCTTCATTTTGCTGATCTTTTTGAACCCGGCTTCCTCCATCCAACTACGCATCTCCGATTCTGTGAATGTATCACCTTCACGAGTGCCTACCAGCATATTGAGCGAAAAGTACGCCCCTGCCGCTGGTGATGTCCGGGCGTCGTTCATTATATAATCCAGAACTACCAGACGTCCTCTTGGGTTCAGCGCTTCGAATGCCTTCCTGAATAATTGCCTATTTATTTCTGAAGAATTACTATGGATAATAGCGGACATAAACACGAGATCAAAACCGTTCACCAGAGAATCAACTGTGTAATCACCTCCAACAACGCTGATTAAATTGCTGAGGTTCTCTGCGTCGATATAGATCTTTGTCAGCTTTGTAACATTCACTAGATCAAAAATTACAGTGGTAATCCCTTTTCTCGCACGAACGAACGCCATCGAAAAAACTCCTGATCCTCCTCCGACATCGAGGACACGTTTTACACCTTTCAGGTTGATCAAGCTAACGATAGCTGGAGCCTGGCGAATAGCTCGCATATGCATTGCCGCTATGAAAGCTTCTAACCAATCCACCTCGTGGCTGCTCACCGGTTCACGCACGATTACTGATGATCCCTTGCGCACAGCATCGGTAAGAGTGCTCCAAGTGTTCCATAGGCTGACCTGATGCATTAACCCTCTAAGGTAATCAGGCTTTCCTTTGACAAGAAAGCGTAATGTGAGTGGTGTGTTTGAAAATTTCCCTTTCTTCTTGACAAGATATCGCGAGGCACAAAGGGCGTTCAGTAACCTGTCGGTTGCCCGTGGGTTCGTTTCCGCCAGTTGTGCTATTTCTTCGGAAGACTTCCACCCATCGCCGAGGAGCGAAAAAAGATCAAGCGCGAAAGCAGTCAACAGAACCCGCGCCTCTCGAAAGGCATATACTGAATCCATTATTGTGGATGGAGAGAGTCTTGCTTTTTCTCTGGATGTGCGTTTTGCCATGATTGTCTCATGCGTTCAAGATTTAGTTTGTCAACATCATTTGCTTAAATTTACTGAATCAAAAGAGCAGAAGCAATTTACTATATCTGAACTGCCGCATTTTATGTGCCAATATTTTTTATTTTGCTAATTCAAACTATCATTTATTGAGTAAAGTGCGGTAATCAAACCCGTTATAAATCATACCTTGAGCTATTAGCATCAATGTTAGCAATTCCTTATCCTGATGAAGAATATTAAAGATTATTGAATAGACTAAAAGATTTATAAGGATGAAACCTGGATTGTGCATCTCTTATTCAGCTTGTGATGCCTGGCGAGATCACTCTTATTCATAGAGACATAATCTGGTGCCGCAGATCAAGATTAAATATATTTCAGCAAATTCTTTTGAAATAACTTATCTTTAACCAGCCCGCCTTTTGAGTAAAAAAGTCATCGAGCATCTTAGATGGATTTATCAGTGAATAGAAATGTGAGTATACCTATCTCTCCAACAATCACTTCAATAAAAAATTGTTGCGTATCCGTGATGGTAGAGAGAAGTGCGTTTGTACTTCTCTCTACCATTTTGTCATTTTACAAAAGTCTAAGGGAAATGATGACAAAGACAAAGTGAATCTTGTCATTATAGGGTGAGGATATTTCTGGAAACTATTCGAGTTGACTCAAGAATTTCGATTTCCATTATTCCTTTCCAAAAGAATATGATCTCTTAGGACATGTCGTTTAGCAACATTATTTATGTTGCCCAGAATCGATTGCATCTCTTTGTGTTTTTCAATATTCTGAGGTAGCGATTATTTCGGAAATCTTGCTTTGTTAAATAAATATCTCTCTAAAATATTTTTACTTGCAATCTCATTGACACTATTTCTTGATGCCACCAACGTTGATGCCATCTTCACATCGCATGCAATGATACGTGAAGAATATGAAGGTGAAAGTTCTGAAATATATAGTTCCCTCCATCAAGAACAGAGTGTTTTCAATGCTTATTATGGAACAACAGAGAATCAAGCGTATCAACCGACGGGCAATTTAAGCAATCATAATTATCTCATCGACGAAGATAGCTGTTCACTTGCAGCTAAGCCAATGATAATTAATGAGGAGTTTCTTTCTCTTTGGAAAAACCCTAGCACAAGACAAACAACTCCCCACGTTCGTCTGTTTGACTTTTACTCTCTCCGCAAGCTTCAAATCTAAATACTTCTCCCTGCATCCCAAAAGATGAATACTTTTTTTGTTGGAAAAAAGATTTTCATACTTTGTATTCTTGAGGCATTATTTATAATCCCTGTAGAATAATCAGCTATATTCTATGATGTAATGTGAACAGAATAATACTAACGATAAAGGAGAAGTATCATGTTTGAGAACATTGGTGGTCCTGAACTTTTACTTATTTTGCTTGTCATTTTTGTATTCTTTGGCGCAAAAAAGATCCCGGAGATAGCGAAAGGACTTGGCCAGGGTATTCGAGAATTTCGAAAGGCAGCTCGTGATGTTCAAGAAGAAGTTACAAAAGAAGTGAAGCAGATTGACAATAAGTCTGAAAAGAAATGATTATGTGTCCAACAATTGTTGGATGCATTATAAAGCTAAGAATCAGTTTGCCTTCTCTAGCGGCTATTTTTATGATGGCAATGAGGGTAGGTTTCAATGAATAGATGAAAGAAATACTATGAGGAAATTAGAACCTTTTATCGCTATCAATATTATTCTTGCCGCATTGTTTGCAGGAGCAATTGTTTACGCAACGATCCGATTCGGGCCAGATCTGACAAGGATGGTCAGCGATCCACACAAATTTAGAGAATACGTTTTATCGTTCGGTCCTTGGAGTGCTGTGATATTCATGCTTTTCCAAGTGCTTCAAGTGGTGATTGCAGTTATACCAGGAGAACCAGTGCAGATCGCGGGAGGATATATATTCGGAACTTTCTGGGGTACAGTCTATTCTACATTGGGTATAACGATTGGGTATATCATTGTTTTTACATGTGTGAAGCTTTTTGGTTTTCCACTTGTTAAAATATTGGTTCCTGAAAAAGACCTTAATAAACTCAGCGCTCTGATCAATAGTCCAAAACTCGAAACAACAATATTCCTCTTATTCCTTATACCGGGCATTCCCAAGGATATTCTTGTGTATGTCGCTGGACTCACCCCAATCAAGCCGGTTCTATTCTTCATTATTATAACTATTGCACGCTTCCCTGCTATGCTTGGATCTTCCTTTGTCGGCGCGAAGATAGAATCGAGTCAATACCTCATCGCCATCATCGTATCTGTTATCGCAAGTGTATTGTTTGTCCTAGGATACATTTATAAACAGAGAATTATAGGCTTCGTTCATTTGCAAATCAGTAAAAAGAAGATTGGCCATGAATAAATATATTTCTATTCATTTAGGGGTGTCAAACCCGATTGCTTCGCTCTCCGATTTACTATTTCTAATTGTGAACAATAATTGTTAATTGTTTTTATCCATAACGATATGATAAAATTTATGGTGATGACATGGCAAAAATCACTCGTGAAAAACTGGATGAAAAAACTGATAATAACTTTTACAAAAACACAAAACGAGAAGCAATTTCTAAAATTATACCAATTCCATGCTCAAGAAATAAAGAAGCATTTGTCCACTTCTCCATTGGAGCGAGCGGTCATCGATGATCGTTTAAAATTATTCATGCCTGCTGCCCTGAATTTCGGGCATTAGTAAGGAGGGCGGTTTATCCCTTGGCTAAATAGGTTTTACCCAGCCCACAATAACCCTCATTGTAGTAAGAATTGCAGGATATCGAGACTCAAGAAGGTTTCACCATTCTATCGAGTGGGAACAGAATCTATCACAGTGTCTAAACCGACAATAAGTTCACAACCATCTTATTCTAATTCTAAATAAGACGTAATACTATCTTTGCTTAAAGGTTTGTATATATTAAAAGTACCACACTTCTTGAAGTTGACAACAATATGATGAAATTGTATATTAACGCGATCGTGGCACCGAAAAGATAGGCAAAAAGGGAGTAAATGGGAAGGTGTATCGGGTGAGGCACTGAAATCAAAAAGGATATACCAAAGTGTGCTTATCAGTAAGTGGTTAGTTGTAGTGTATCAAATACTGAACAAATCCATGATAACATATATTACACAGACTACTCCATATAATGTATATTACGCAGACTAATCTAAATAACTTAAACTGTTTGAATTTGTCCGTCTAATTATAGTTAAGTGGCACAAGATAAGGACTCAACCAAATGAATTTAGAGTGGCACAACAAACATCCAATGCCTCCGAGACCGACACTCGAGAAACGCATTGAGTGGCATCTCGACCACGCGAAGAATTGCGCTTGCAGACCAATTCCGCCGACACTGAAGACGAAAATCCAATCTCTTAGGAAGTCCAGTGGAAACCAAACAAAGCGTGCCACGTAACCAGACGCTAAACTGACGATTGCCAGCTGGGTGCGTTAAGCATGGCGTGTATAGATCGAGTGGAATTGGAAAGTTGCAACATGAACTCGGTTCGTTTTGTGTGTTTTGAAAATTTGCAGTGCCGCAGCTTAGCGCTGGTCCGTTAGGTGGTTGCTATTATGGCATAAATGGAAATAACCGATTATGAAAAGTGACATTATTTATCAAGATAAATTGGTTGATATTTCGAATGATTCGATTCTTCTGAAGAATTATTACTTCCCTTCACTTAAGCCAAAAGAAATCTCATTCAACAGCATTGATAAAGTTAAGGTTAAAAAACCATCCATATGGACAGGCAAGTGGAGGTTTCATGGAACTGGTGATATTCGAACATGGTTTCCTTTGGATAATGCGAGAAACAAAAGAGATAAAATATTCTTTATCACACTTAAACATAAATTGATTCGAATTGGGTTTACTGTCGAGGATTCTGGTACAGTTCAAAAGATATTCAGAGAAAAAGGTTTGCTAAATTGATCTTTGAGTACCCGCTTAACCAGGCGCTCAAGTTGACTCAATTGCTCTACTATGAGATAAAAGTAAAGAATGGGAATTTATTTTTGTAAACTTTTAGGTCACAAGTTCAGTGATTGAGAGTATATTGCCGGCAATTCTTGCGATCAAATACGGACTTGCACGAGAAACGGGCATAAAGAGAACCGCACGATGCCCCGCCAGTTTGGGGAGTAGGAGTATGTAGAAGAGCATTCGTGCGATCAAAGGCGAGTCTGCGCAAGGGATGGCAGCACGGAAAAACGTATCGCACCTTCCGTTTTCAGCAAGTGGGAGTATATCTCTGAGCAATCCTGCAGCCAAATGCGTGTCTGCGCAAAGTGTGACTAAGGGATGAGAGAGTAAAGCACATCTGGACGAGCGAAGAAGACAAGACTGATTACTGTTACCGCCGCACATGTTCTAGGGATGGCAGGGTTGAGGAGCACTGGTATGACTAGGAGCTTCAAGGTGAATCAGAAGAAGTCTTACGGACGGACTATCAGAGTGAAGTGGAGAGGTATTTGGTAGCGCCATGTTCGCTTTACACTCGCCGACACTGCAGTAAGATCGATAAACGCACTACGGGAACTTCCAGTTGAGTGGAATCGTATTAAAGATGATGACAGAGAAGAGTTAATCTCTTAAAAAGACTGTTAGCAATAAACAATCTACTCTCCAAAATTCTCTGCATTACGCTATAAAAACTATGTGATACAAGGATTATGCATCAATGTATCAGGGGTTCAATTATCTCCCTATCCATTAGAAGGTATTCGATATACTAGGATACCTTTTTTGTTTTACCTGTAATTCTGTATGCAATACTTTTTATCGTAAACAAATCGCAAATATCATAGGTTTCTTTCTGGAAAAATGACATTAAATCCAGTTGCTTTCAAAAGTCTTCCCTATGCGGGAACAACTCTGCATGCAACTCTCAATCCATTCTTATATCCTAAAAGAAATAAAAAAACACTTGACAGAGTTAAAAACACTTAATACATTTATGATGTAATACATCATACATCATGACAACTAATAAATCAATTTTTACTCCAGTTGGTAAGCGGACTCTCTTGAGCAACGTTGTTGAAGCTCAAATTGAGAATGCAATTCGAACAAAGGTACTTTTACCAGGGATGAAACTTTCATCAGAAGCAGGGCTATGTCAACAATTCAAGGTTAGTCGAACGGCAGTTCGTGAAGCGCTTCGTATGCTCAGTGCTCGTGGTCTTATTACTATCATAAAAGGTAAAGGGATTTTTGTTCAAAATATTTCTGTTGAATCAGTAACTGATCCTATTCATTTGTACCTGGAGATGCAGCTAGAAGAAAACTATGTTCTTGATGTTGTTCATGCCCGCCAAATAATTGAACCACAAATAGCAGCATTGGCTGCTCGGTTTCATACTGCCGAAGATGCAGAAAAATTGAAGAAAGATTTTCAAGACTTAGTTTCAAGTGAAGGTGATTATAATGAATTATCTCGGCTTGATATGCTATTTCATTTAGATATAGCGAAGGCATCAGAAAATTCTTTGATCCCATTGATACTTGAACCGATACATAGACTTGCTCCTCGTATCAAGTCCTCTGTTTATGCTACGGTGGCAGATGCAAAACAGTCAGCTCTTGAATGGCATGAGAAAATCTTAAATGCAATACTCCAACACGATGCTGAAGGTGCAAGTGATGCCATGATGCATCATCTGGAAATCGCTGAACAACACGATCGCCAAATATTATTACAAGAACAGTCGAAATAAAAATCAAAAATAGAAAAATTGCTTTTCAAAAATATTATATTTATAGGCATCAGCATTATTATTTCAAAGTCTATTTCTTTTAAAATTATTCATTAGTGGAAGTAATCTATTTAGTTTTAGTTTCAATTATTATGTGAAAGCAAAATGTACCAATTATTTATATTAATGATTCAATAAAGGAGTAATATATTTATGACTCTTTCTACTTTAGTGAACCGGACAATTATTGTGCTCTTATTCCTTCCAAGTGTACTATTCGGACAAACTTTACTTAAAGGTATCGTTGTCGATGGATCGAACGGTGAGCCCTTAATTGGTGTAAATGTTGTTGTGCAAGGAACATCTTTAGGTGCTGCTACCGATATCGAAGGGCAATTTAGGATAACCAACATACCTGAACGACTTGTTGTCATAAAAGCATCTTGTGTTGGTTACGAGGCTATATTGACAGAAGTAGATTTCTCGAAGAGCAAAGAACTGCAAATCAATATTCAATTAAAACCAACTGTTATACAAGGTGAAGAGGTTGTTGTTACAGCTCAAATGCGTGGCCAAATTGCAGCGATGAATCAGCAAATTACTTCGAATAGAATTGTCAATGTTGTATCGGAGGAAAAAATTCAGGAATTGCCGGATGCAAATGCTGCAGAGGCGATTGGGCGATTACCGGGCGTTTCCATTATCCGTAATGGAGGCGAAGCCTCAGGTGTTGTCTTGCGTGGTCTCAGTTCAAAATTTAGTAATATTACGATTGATGGAGTGAAAATTCCTCCAACAGATCCCAATACCCGCGACGTAGATCTTAGCGTTATGTCTCAAGGAGCGTTGGCGGGCATTGAATTATATAAAACGTTAACTCCCGACCAGGATGCGGATGCTATTGCCGGAGGTATTAATATGGTGACGAGAAAAGCACCATCTGAACGGCTTCTTCGTGCTGATCTCAAGGGAGGTTACAATGAATTGATGAAGTCTCCTAAACAATATGATTTTTCATTACGCTATGGGGAAAGATTTTTTAACGATCTCATAGGAATTCAACTGCAGGGAAATACAGAACGGAAAATACGCAGCCAAGAGAATATTTCATATGGTTATACGACGATGGATAATACTACACTTCCAAGCTACGGTCCTATAGATCACCCTCTATATAACATAAATGAATATGATAACGATTATCAAATAAATGCTTTTACGGTTCGGTTCACAGATGAAACACGTAAAAGAAATGGAGGACAAGCCATTATTGATTACAATACACCGGATAGCGGATCAGTAAAACTCACTGGTGTGTATGCTCAAACAAACAGAAATTATATGATCTATGAGAGAGTATATCCAACATGGGTTTATAATTTTGAAAATATTGAACAAAACACCATTACGCGGAATGCGTCTTTACAAGGGAAGAATTATCTTTTGGGCTTGACGGTTGACTGGAATGCATCGTATGCAGAATCAAAAATTACAAACCCAGAAGATTTTCGCACTATGTTCACAGAACCCGCAGGCGGCACTCAGTTGAATATAAAAGATCACCCGGAACAATTTAATGCCGTAGCGGTCAATAATTTTGCACATGCTTATCTTGATAGCATGGATATACTTAAAACAGAAAACTTTGATAAAGAAATGACATTGCAATTGAATTTGTCGAAGAGCATATCACTTGGGAATATGGTAACAAATGGAATAAAGGTGGGGGCAAAGTACAAATCAAAGTCAAGGTGGATGGATAATTATGGCTATACTTGGAACACATATCAATTTAATAGACCATTCCTTGATGTGAGCGGAAACCCTATAGATTTGAGCGGGACACCGTTTGCGGGAGCAATGTCTCATACCGAGTTATCTCGCTTTGTTGACATGGGCAATCCCCCAACACGTGATCTTTTGGGTCAATATAGAATGACCCCAATTATTAATCTTGACTCCTACAAGCTTTTTGAATCTCTTATCCAAAATGCTACACTCCAAACTCCTATCGATTATGGAGAGCTTGGATTAAGAGCATTGAGCAACTATTTTGTTACGGAAAAAGTTACATCCGCATATGCTATGGATAACATAGATTTTGGTCAATCTATTACACTCTTGCTTGGTGCGCGCGTTGAAAAAGAAGATAATACTTATAAGGCGAAATTTAGCAATACGGGGGCTGCTGGTACAGGTAATGTTCTTACGGTCGCCCCGAGTTTTGTTACTGATACGACATTACCTTTTCAAACAACAATATGGCTGCCCAACGCTCAATTAACTGTCAAGCCGACAGATTTTCTTACTATACGTTTTGCTGGATATCAAGCATTGGCAAGACCAGACTTTAATCTTCGGTTGCCTCAACTGGAATGGCAAACGACGCTGGTGCGAGGTTGCATACCTATTACCGCTGGGAATCCTAGTTTAAAAGATGTAACGTCTTCGAATTTTGAAGCAAATGCTCAAATATTTAACAATACTCTTGGCTTAATATCAGTGAACGCATATTATAAACGAATAGAAAATATGTATCATACGCTGAATGCAGTCCGATTTGAATGGTACAATGATTCAACGAAACTTATTACCAACAATAATGTAAGACTGCCAAATTCTGAAGTAGGATATCATCGTTTAGATGATATGCTTAATAATATTGGATTATCGGGGTGGAGTACATTACCATCGTTTCAAAAATTATTACACTCCTATGCAAACTTTAATGTCACGACAGGATACAATTCACCCGATCCCTCATATGTCTGGGGATTTGAATTTGAGCACCAACTTAATTTTCGTTTTGTGCCAGTGAAATGGATTCAGAATTTTACGCTGACATACAATGTTTCGATAGCTCGTTCAGAGACGAAGGTCTGGATGGAAACGTCTTCAATTGATACTGTGTACACTCCTGCAATTTATGGCACGGATAAATTTGGACGCCCGGTATTATTATCAGCGGAAAATTTTAACGCTATTACTGTTCATACAGCCCAATTATACAAAAAACCGATGGAAGATCAGCCGCAATTCACTTCCAACGTTTCACTAGGGTATGATGTGGAGAACTGGGGATCTTCATTCCGAATTTCAATGTTTTATCAAAGCCAATATACAAGAGTATATNNGATGGAATTGTAGGTGAATTTATGAAATGGGATCTTTCATTTAAACAAGAGGTAACATCGCATATCGCGTTGATCCTGAATGTAGATAATTTGTTCAATAGAACAGAAACAAGATATCGATATAACAATGTATTTGATTGGGGATATCTCCCCTCTGCTGCATCATCATATGGAACAACTATTGATTTTGGAGCAAGAGTGTCGTTATAAAGAATCACATTTAATCAACTAATTTCTTACATCTATTAAGGAGTGCAGTATGAAATCTATTATCTTCAGTCTTGGACTGGCGATGCTATTTCTTTTGCCCGGTGTAGCTTTAAGCCAAGGATATATAAATTGGCCAGCCTCAGAGGACACTATTATGGTTCCTGCGAACTCGGTGTTGAACGTTTTTATTGCAAGTGACACTGCTGGAACTGGACCGCAGGGACCAAATGGCCCGTCAGCATGGCAACACCGTAATCGTGTTTACGTTTTACTGGCAGGGCAGAAGTACGCTTGGAGTGCGGTGTGCAGTTTGAATGTCGCACATAGAAGCGTTTATATTCGGGGTGAAAATAACAAGGATTATACTATCCCCTCTACAATGACTTCTATTCAAATGCCGATACTTCGTTCTATCTCTTCACCATTAATTACAGCATGGTTCCTTTTAAATGCTGATGATCAAGTCTTTGCGATGCGCAATGTCTGTTGGACTGCCTATGATGAATTTCTCAATCCGACGTATCTTCAAAATCAAACGGGTACTTTCATAAATTGCACGGCGAACGCACGACCGAGTATTTATTTAGATCACTGTGTAATAACCTCTGCTCTTTCAGTTGTACAGTATGCTGGTAGAGATCTTACAACTCCTCTAACAACCGGTGGAAAAGTAATTCGTGTTCAAAATTGCATTATAGGCGATGATGGAAGTCTACAGAGATCCAACTTAGGTGCCGGTAGAATGTTCGATTTGAGAAGTGTTGGAGTTGACACTTTGGATTTATCTAATAACACGTTATTTAATGTTATTGACCGTGTTGTGAGATATTTGGGATCTCCCAAGCCACTCTATAGTGTTACGTTTAATCATAATACCGTACAGAATTGCATCAGTTATCATGGTTTAGTGTCATTAGGATGGGTCGACTCGGCTGGAGCCGGACCATTCGAAATAAAGAACAACCTGTTTCTTGATCCCTATGCTCTGGGAGCAGATACTGATCAATATCGTCAGCAAGAATTTACAGATAATCCCGATCTTGATATTAATGGTTTGCCTGCATGTTCGTGGTTTATTTGCCGAAAGAATACCACCACACATGTTACGCCGTGGAATATCTCTAATAACTATTATTATATCTCAGATTCAGGAAAAGCAATTCGTGACTACGAAACGGGTGTCGGTCTTCACCATGTAGTTTATCCTTCCACTGCAGCCGAACGCATCTTAACCTCTGATATGGTTAAACAGCTTAATGCCAATGGCGGAAATGCAACAACGGCGTTCACAAAATTGACAAAGCTTACTTTTAATAATGCAACTCGATTTCCTTCGAAAATGTGCAGGTGGTACTTTAGTCCGCTTGCTGCTGGTTATTTACCAACAACGTTGGCAATTGATAGTTGTAAGGGAGCGGGCGAAGG
>PLMK01000023.1 GCA_003142475.1 Ignavibacteriota bacterium | reverse complement strand
TCCGACCTTATCGATTTAGTCCTTGTAAATAGCAACCCAGTTGGCCTATCGTACCACTTGGAGGAAAACGATCGGGTCGCCTTCTATCCAGTATTTGAGAACTTCGACATTTCATCTGTAACAAAAATACGAGATCATCCTCTTCGTCAATTGAAGCTCATCCTTGAGGTGCATCTGGGAAAACTCGCTCATTACTTACGGATGTTCGGTTTCGACACACTCTATGAAAACAATTGGACGAAGGAATCCCTCATTACAATTTCCAGAAACGAAAATCGGACACTCTGAAGCAGAAGTAAGTCTTTGTTGGAAACCGAATCACTCACCCATGTTTATCTAATAAAGGACACACATCCTTGCTATCAACTTATTGAAGTAATTGAGTGGTTTGACCTTTACAGTTCGGCACACCCATTTACTCGTTGCATCGAATGCAATTCAAATCTTCTGCATGTGGAGAAAGAATCGATACTTTCACGAATTCCACAAAAGGTAAATGATCGGTGCACCGAATTTCAGTGTTGCTCATCGTGCGACAGAGTCTACTGGAAAGGAGCACACTATCAACATATGAATGCTTTTATACGGAATATCCTAAATGAGCGGTCACACGCTGAATATCTAAATAATAATAATTGAGAAGTGGAATTAAGGAAGTTCTTCTGTGGACTTCGAATTGGAGGATCGTGTAAATATCCTCTGAACAATCGACTTCATCTCAGTCATCTCTCTTGAATCGATCACTTTCAGGAATACTAATGCGGCTCCAAATGCAATCACTAGTATAAACTTCACTAAGATGCCGGCATAATCAAGCGGGTGCAAATGCAGGAAACGGAATAATATAAATATGAATGCTGCTGATCCGGCAATCTTTAAAACTTTATTCCATTCGTAATCCACCTTATAGAATCGCTGAGAAGCATAATACATACCCACCGCCATTACGATATAACTAAGTAATGTTGAAAGAGCTGCGCCAAGAATTCCTATTTTCGGAATTAGAAATAAGTTTGCACCGACATTTAGTAATGCCCCAGCGCCAGTAATGAATGGAAGATATTTTGTCTTCTTATCAAGATACACACCAACTACAAATACAACGTACACTCCTGTGAAGACATAAGCCAGCAACACCCACGGAACTATTTCAGTGCCCTGCCAGTAGATCGGCGGAAAAAATTGTTTCCCAAAGAATTTCATCCGAACGATGTCTTCAATAAATAACGATATGGTAAGAAAAATAAACATTGCGCCAAGTATAAAATATGTGAATACCTTCGAGAAGAGCTGCTTTGCATCAGTATCTTTGGCATGATTGAGGAAAAAAGGCCGCCATGCATAATCAAACATCCCAACAATGAGCATCATAAAAATTCCAAGCCGGTAATTGAGTTGATAGATTCCAAGCGTCGCATCGTTTGTTAATGCTTTAACGATTGGACGATCGATCACCTGCATCGCAATACCTGCAAGTCCGGCAGGAATATATGGAAGACCAAACTTCAGAATCTCTTTATATAATCCGGCCGGAAGTTTGAGAGTCAACCGTCGAAGCACCATGCCAATCATCGCAAGGAGGGTGAGACCGGATGCTATGAGATTTGCCAGAAATACTCCTTCGGCATGCATACCGAGGCCAAGTATCAATCCGAGATTGAGAAGAAGATTCGCAGTGATGTTGAAAATTTTTAATGCCGCAAATCGCTTCGCCTTCTGTTCCATTCTCAAAGATGCGAACGGAATCACTGTCAACGCATCTAAGCAAAGAATCCATCCCGCATATTGAATGAAATAATGCTGTACAGGATCGATGCCTAAGAGTGATGCTAGTGCAATGGAATTAAAATGGATCGCCAGCGCAAACATAACTGATGTCGTAAACAATGAAAGAAACGGAACACTGAAGTTTTGTTTCTTATCGCCAAGTTCCAGGGATGATACAAAGCGCATATATGCCGGTTCCATTCCATAGCAAAAAATGACATATGCGAAAGCAATGTAAGCATAGATGTTAGAGATGACGCCATTTTCAGCCGGCAAGAGAACGTTAGCGTAGAATGGAACAATGAGAAAGTTTAACAATCGCCCAACAACTGTACTCAAGCCGTATATAGCTGTCTCTTTTCCGAGGCGGATAATTTTATTGAGCATGATTTTTATTAGAAGGAAAACAGCTAATATGTGTTCGAAGAGTTAGCAAATATTCAGGAATAGACATCAATCTTGTCCTACGGAATCTACAGGTACAGTGAACGCCTTCTCCATAATTTGCATGAAATATAACGGTGGTCGTGTTGGCTTCCCTGTGATGACATTTAAAAAACTATGAATAGTATACCCTTCCGCAAGCGGTTCTTCCTCGTGACTTCGGAATACTTGATATTGAATTTTGAGTGTCGCTTTGGGTAATTCTGAAACAAGTGCTTCAATAGAAAGCAGATCGTCGTAACGGGCAGGTTTTCGATATCTCGCAAATGCTTCAATAACCGGTAGAAGAATACCGCGAGTTTCAAGTTCCGAATAAGGTAATCCAAGCGAACGGATCAATGCAGCGCGCCCTACTTCAAAATATTCGAGATACTTTCCATGATAGACAACTTTCATTTGATCCGTATCTGCATATCGAACACGGATTTGCGCGGTGTGTTTTATCATTTACAGATTTTAAAATTAGATATTTTATTTGATACTATCAGTTTCTTCATCGTTCTTTCCATGCACCCATCTTCGAAAACTTTTCGACTCGAAGATGAACGAGCCGATCTGGTTTTATCTTTTGCAGCGTTTTCAGTTCTTCCAACAGTGTACTTTTAAGGGTTTGCGCCATGAGCTTTGGATTGCGATGTGCACCGCCTTTCGGTTCTGGAATAATCCGATCAATGATCCCTTGTTCCAATAAATCAGGCGCAGTCAACTTCAGCGCTTCAGCTGCTTGTTCTTTATATTCCCAACTCCGCCAAAGAATGCTTGAACAAGACTCTGGAGAAATGACAGAGTACCATGCGTTTTCAAACATCAGCACACGATCACCTACGCCAATGCCCAGCGCTCCGCCTGAAGCTCCTTCTCCGATAATAACGATGATAATTGGTACGGGAAGATGCGACATCTCGAACATATTGCGTGCAATCGCTTCACCCTGACCGCGTTCTTCTGCGCCAATTCCTGGATATGCTCCTGGTGTATCAAGCAGAGTTATAATAGGCCTTCCAAACTTAGCCGCAAGTTGCATCAGACGAAGTGCTTTACGGTATCCTTCTGGATTAGGCATGCCAAAATTTCTATAGATGTTGGAGCGTGTGTCTCTTCCTTTTTGATGTCCAACGATAAGCACTGTTTCTTTATCAATTCTGCAAAAACCAGCGACAATTGCTTTATCATCGCCGAATCGACGATCGCCATGCAATTCAATAAAATCTTCTGTCATCAGTTGAATGTAATCCAATGTGTATGGACGATCTGGATGCCGGGCAAGTTGGACTCTCTGCCATCGCGTTAAATTAGTATAAACATTCATACGAAGCTGATCCACTTTTTGTTCGAGTGTGGCAATCTCGTCGGCAATATCGAGATTGTCTGCGTAATTGCGCATCTCCAAAATTTTTTGTTCAAGCTCAAGAATTGGACGTTCAAAATCCAGTATAACTTTTGCCATAGGGCAGATCTCCTTGTCACGCTTTTATGTCCCTTACGCGTTCTTTCGCATCGTCCGATATTGCAGCCACGTCTTAATAAGAATTTCAAGATCAAGCAGCACACTCTGGTTGCGCGCATAATAAAGATCGTATTGTGTAAGTTCTTCATCCGACAATGCACAGTCTTGCTGAAGTTGTACCAAACCGCTGAGGCCAGGCTTACCAAGAAAGAGAATATCTCCAATCTGCTTTGGTACACGCGATTCATTCACGGGCGTACCAACAAGACTCAGGGTTCCTTTGAACACACGCGGCAACCCTGCAAGAAATCCGCTTTTTCTCTTTTTCGTCATCGCTGACGACAATCTAAAAATAGGATAAACCGTTATCAAGAGCAATCCAGAAAGAACGATATCAAACATCCGTTTTGTAAACAAATGGGACGGCTTGTCGATATTGTATGCAATTTGCACTAATGGTAAATCATCAAGACTATCTACACTTGCCTTCCCTACAATTACTTCCATCGTCGTTGGAACAAGATGAAAATTCACAATCTGCTCACGGCTCTTGCTGATCACTGAAAGAATTTGTGCATAGCTGAGTGCTTTCGGTGAAAATATAACATCGCTGATCTTTTGCTCTTTGACTATTTTTCCAACGTTGTCGATACTGCCAATCACTGGGACACTATTCAACATCTCACCAATCTGCTCGTGTGTAGTCCCGACAAATCCTACTATCTCGTATCCTTCTCCAATCCTTGTCCGCAATTTTTGCTGCAGCCCAATGGCGTCTTTATCCGTGCCCACAATTAACGTTCGTTTGCCGAACAATGTTCCCCTTCCATATGCCGACGTTTTTCTAACCAATCGGAATACCAACCGCCATCCGGGGATAAAGACCATCGATAGAACTCCGGAAATCGCAACAATCATTCTGCTGAAGGCATAGTTCTTAAAAAAAGCTGTCAGTGCAGAAATAAAAACATAAGCGAGAATAATAGCGCCGATGGATCGAGAGATGGACATGCGCCGTTGTGTATATACTCCCGCAACATACAAACTACCGATAACAATGATAGCTGGAATAGTGAAAACAATCGAATATGCGTAAGCCGGATATCTGAAAAGTGCTCCCCGCCAAAGTTCTTCTGCTATAAGAAGACTTATCGTCACAGCGATAAAATCGAAAATAGCGATTTTCAAAGGGCGTAGTACCGAGGTTATGAATGCAGCGAATGAGACAATGCCAATGGATAACCGTAAAACAATCTTGAAAAGTCTTGAAGACTGAAAATTTTTTTCGACGAAGAGATGCATTGCATCGTAGAATGTACGAATCTCATCCAAGCTGCTTCGCCGCGTACTCTCGCCTTTGTAATGAATAATTTGTGTTGAATGTACATATAATATTCGCCAGCCTGCTTGACGAATGCGGTAGCACCAATCAAGATCCTCGCCATACATAAAGTAACTTTCATCCAAACCGCCAATTTGCTCGAACGTTTCTTTTCGTACCATCATAAACGAACCGCTCACAGCATCAACCGGATAAGTTTCGTCCGTATTTAAATACGTAAGATTATATTTTCCAAATAACTTTGTTTTGGGAAAAAGTTTACTAAGTCCGATAATTCTTGTGAATGCAACCCATGGTGTTGGAAAACCGCGGCGGCATGCTAGTTGAAAACTGCCGTCAGGATTCAAAATCTTGCATCCCGCAAGTCCGGCTTCTGGATGGTTTTGGAGAAACTCTACCATTACACGGATTGTATCTTCCTGCACAATTGTATCAGGATTGATTAGGAGGAGGAATTTACCACGCGCTTGTTTTAGTGCAATATTGTTTGCTTTGGCAAAACCAAGATTGGTAGTATTAGCAATAAGTCGGACGCGAGGAAATCGCCGCCGCACCATCTCTGCACTGCCATCATCAGAAGCATTATCGACAACAAAAATCTCCGAACGGATTCCCTTCAAAGCTTTCTGAATGGATAAGAGCGATTGATGCAGAAAATCGCGGACATTGTAGTTGACGATAATGACCGAAACATCAGGCGGTGCTTGTTTATGTGCGACAGCCATATGCTTAATCGTTCTCTTTTGAAAACAGACCCCTGAACTTTAACTTCCACACCATCCACGCTGCTTCAAAAACAATATGCTTCGACATTTTCGAGACACCTTCTCGTCTATCGGTAAAGACAATAGGCACTTCATATATACGGAACCCGTGTTTCCAAGCAAGGTAATTTGTTTCAATCTGAAAACTGTATCCGTTTGATTTGATCGAGTCAAGATCGAAAGTCTCCAGCACAGCGCGACGGTAACATTTGAAACCCGCGGTTGCATCTTTAACAGGCAGGCCAGTGATAATCCGTGTGTAAAGATTTGCAGAATAACTTAGAATCAATCGCCGCATAGGCCAATTCACAACATTTACTCCGGATATGTACCGCGAACCGATAACCAGATCATATTCTCCTGCTTTTGCTAAAAGTTTCACCAACGACTTGGGATCATGTGAGAAATCGGCATCCATCTCGAACACTAAATCGAATCCATGTGTTAGCGCATACCTGAAACCTGCCACGTACGCTGTGCCAAGTCCTAACTTATTGGGGCGCTCGATCAGATGAATACGCAAATTTGTCTTCTGCATTTCTTTTACTAACTTCGCAGTTCCATCCGGTGAGTTGTCATCGACAATCAGCACATTGAATCCTTCATCCTGTGCCAACACCTCAGGGATGATCTTGGACACATTGTCCGCTTCATTATAGGTTGGGATAATAATAAGAGATCGTTTCATAGAAACACCAAGTTATTTCTTCATAGCATCTAATATTGATTGGACGATAAACTTTTGTTGTTCTTCATCAAGTTCCGTATGCATCGGTAACGAGAGAACTTCGTCTATTGCACTCTCAGTTATAGGGAATGTTCCTTTGGGTTTCCCTGCCGCGCTATAAGCTTTTTGCATATGCAAAGATATCGGATAGTAAATACCGTATGGAATTTTTTTCTCACTTAAATATTGTGCAACTTGATCTCGATTTTTAAGTCGAATTGTATATTGATGGAATACATGCCTACCATATGGTGCCTCATATGGAATCACGACATCGGACCCAGCAAATAGGCAATTGTACAACATAGCTGCCTTGCGTCGTGCCTCAATCCACTTATCTAAATAGTGAAGTTTCACACGAAGCATTGCAGCCTGCAGCGCATCCAATCTGCTGTTCACACCGATAATTTCATGTTCATAACGCACACGCGATCCGTGCACAACAATCATCCGTAACTTCTCTGCTAAGGCTGCATCATTTGTCACGACCATACCGGCATCACCAAACGCACCGAGATTCTTACTGGGAAAGAAACTGATACAGCCCATAGTGCCAATACCGCCAACTTTCTTGCCCTTATAATCCGCACCAATCGCCTGGCACATATCTTCTATGATAGGAATGTTATGCTGATTTGCCGCCGTTACCAACGGATCCATATCTACTGTTTGCCCGTACAAATGCACCGGAATAATCGCTTTCGTCTTTTTTGTAATTGCCGCTTCCATTTTTGATGGATCAAGATTAAATGTCTTTGGATCTATATCAACATAAATCGGTTTGGCACCAAGTAACATAATCGTTTCTGTAGTAGCGGCAAATGTGAATGGTGTTGTGACCACTTCATCACCTTGACCAATTCCCAGTGCCATCATTGAGACCATCAGTGCATCAGTACCGGAAGCACATCCAATTCCGTGATTCACATTCAAGTATTGTGCAATTTCATTTTCGAATTCCGATACTTCTTTACCGAGAATATACTGACCAGATCCAATAACACGTAAGGCGGCTTCATTAATTTCTGTTTTTATTTTTTGATATTGACCAACTACATCAACCATGTGAATAGGTTTCATTTCAGGCATGCCCTTTTCCCGTAATCATCACATAAATAGTGTTAAAAAGAATTTTCAAATCCAAGCGCCATGAAATATTTTCAATATAGAATAAATCATATTTTATCTTTGCGCGCACATCTTCTATATTCTCGTCGTATTTATGTTTTACTTGTGCCCAACCGGTAATTCCAGGACGTACGCGATGACGATGATTGTAGAGCGGAATTTCTTTCGTCAATTTATCCACGAAAAAGGGGCGCTCGGGTCGTGGTCCTACTAAACTCATATCTCCCTTGAGTACATTGATAAATTGTGGGATTTCATCAAAATGCGTTTTCCGAAGAATGCGTCCGGCATTCGTAACGCGTGGATCGTTTTTTCCAGCCCAAATTGGACCGGACTTTCTTTCAGCATCCGAACGCATCGAACGAAATTTCAATATCCTAAAATGATTACTATTCTTGCCAACGCGCATTTGGCGATATAGTACAGGTCCATGAGAATCAAGTTTTATAAAACACGCAACAATAAGCCATAGCGGAAGTCCGATAATCAGCACTAATAATGAAAAAAGAACATCAAGCGTACGTTTTGCCACTTCTTCCCACGGCTTCATCAACTGCGGACGTACTTCCATGAGCGGCAAGCCATAGAGCGAACTGATGCGCGCCTGCCCGCTGACAATATCATACAAATCTGGCATTATTTTCATGCCCACATCAACAGAATCACATTGACGCAGGATATCGGTAAGCTGCCTTCGTTCAGAGGGGTCAAGTCCAATCAGCACTTCGCTAACTGCATCCTTCTTGATAATCACAGATAATTCCTTCATCGTTCCCAAAATTGGAATACCTTTGTAATTGCTCTCTTTCACTCGAGGAGCAACTGCACTCTTCGCGCCTACCTTTATAAATCCAATTACCTTATATCCCAAAGCCGGATATTTTAATACCATATCGCACAACTCAAAAGCTTTTTCTGACCAACCAACGATAATTGTATTGCGCAGTCCAACTCCTGCCAATAGTAATCTCCGTTGAACAAATCGTCTCGTTATTCTGCCGGTGATAACTAATATCATTAACACAAACCAATATCCAAGAATTAAAAGCCGAGAGTGGACGATTGTATCGCTGGAGGTATCATCAAGAAAAATTAAAAAGAATAAAATCAATGCACCAATAATGGTTACCCTGACTATCGTGAGGATCTCATCGATACGGGATTGCTCGTACCATGAATGATAAAGACCGAAGATACCAAACCAGATTAGCCAGTACACACAAACGAACACCATAGGCAATAGAAGTTCAGGTTCAATGCTGTATGGAATCCATCCGCTTCGTACACGAAAACAATAATATGCGAAATAGGCAAGATTGATAGTGAGAACATCGATCAGCAGCGTAACGATATGTTCACGCTGGGTGTTCATTGAATCGTAGAGTGATGAGTTAAAATGTCTAATATCTTTTCCGATGCATGACCATCGCCATACGGATTCTGACCGGTATCATGCTTGATATTTCCTTCGACTGTGCGCTGAATTGCATCGAGGATTTTTGAAACATTTGTACCGACAAGCTCTGACATTCCAAGATTCACACTTTCCATCCGTTCTGTTACTTCACGCATCACTATGCAATGCTTACCAAACGACGGTGCTTCTTCTTGAATGCCTCCAGAATCGGAAAGCACAAACTCGCAATGTTTTATCAATGTTAATATTTCAAGGTACGGAATTGGCGGAATCAACTTCACATTGCTAATTTTCCCTAACATTTCATGCACCGGTCCTTTAACGCTGGGATTTAGGTGCACAGGATAAATATACTGGAAACTAGGATATCGCAAAGCGCATTCACGGATTGCTGTGCAGATATTTTGGAATCCCCCGCCGAAGCTTTCACGTCTATGTGCGGTAATAAGCACAAATGGTTTTTTTACATCCGGCAGGATACGATCGAGTTTATCGAGGTTGTGCTTTTCTTGAATCAAACGCAATGCGTCTACAACTGTGTTGCCTGTAACATACAATGTATTTTCGGACACTCCTTCGCGGCGCAAATTTTCCCGCGCCATCGTTGTTGGACAGAGATTATATTTCGCGACCACTCCAACAAGCCGTCGGTTGCATTCTTCCGGATACGGTGCTTCCATATTGAATGAACGCAATCCTGCTTCAATGTGTGCAACAGTAACTTTCATATTGAATGCGCATAGAGCCGTCATTGCTGCAGTGGTCGTGTCCCCCTGCACCATAACTACATCCGGTTTTGTATGTTCAATTACTGACGGTAATTTTGCAAAGACTGATTCGCAGATCATGTTTAAAGTCTGGTTCGGACGCATAATTTGAAGATCGTCATCCGGTTTGACTCCAAAAATTGACAATGCTTCCATCGCCATAGTTTTATGCTGGCCTGTAAGGCAATAGACTATCTTGACATCATTTCTTTTTTGCGCTTCAATGACAACAGGTACAGTTTTAATAATTTCCGGACGTGTGCCGGCAACAAGAAGGATAGTTTTCATATCATTATGCATTGTGTTTCATTATTACATTTCGATAAATCGGAATTATTTTGTCAAAAGAATATTTCGCTTCAGCAGCTTTCCGTGCTCGTTTTCCCATTTCAAATACCGTTGCATTATTCCCATGTGCTGCCAAAATATTGTCAACAACATCACGAGCTCGATAGGAAGTCACAACCCAGCCAATATTCTCTTCCTGTACAACCATTGCTAGCTCTGACTCAGGATCGGTTATCGCCAGTATCGGTTTTCCAGCTGCCATAATATTATATATCCTGCTTGGTACTGATATACCTGCCATCCCAGGAATAAACGACACAACAGCAATATCACAGGCGTTGTGCACATCCGATTGTCTTTCTCGAGAATAGAAAGTTTGAATAATAACATTGTTTAGGTTTCTTTTCTCCACCGATTCAGTTAACCATTTTTTCTTTGCACCATCTCCAATAAACAAGAAACAAATATCGGTTTTATCCTTCAGCAATTCAGCGCATTCTAAGAGCAGCTCTACGTTATGTGTTCGTCCTATATTTCCAACATATTGAACAACAAACTTATTACTGATCGATAATTCTTTCAAAATTGCATTTTCACCTATTTTCTTTGGCTTAATTACATTTACCTCTCCCCAGTTAGGAATAACGACCAAGCGATCACATGCCACTCGATAATTTCTCTGAAGAAGCCCATACATGTCTCTTCCCAGCACAATCACTTTTTGTGCCTTGGAAAAAAGAATCCGTGTCATCCTTTTCATCAAATAGACCATGGGATTATGCTTGTTGAACACGCCCGCAGCCACGAGCACTTCTGGATAGATATCAAATACTAATACAAAATAGAGCGCTTTCTTCCACCTACAAGCAATAGCGGCGACAAAAGGAAGAGACGGTGGATTGGTTACGACTAAAACTTTATCCTGAGGATTCAATTCTTTGATCAACCGTATCAATATTTTAAAACTCAGTGTAATATTATTGATTAACCTGAGAAAAAGGAAATCTTTGTTGAACGTTGATGAATCAACACGTTCGATAAAAACCTTATGGTGTGTATAAACTGAAGATTCGGATTGATCTTGTGCATACGCAAGCGGCCCACAGAGTATCCGCACTTCTTCGGAATGAGCGATATCCTCGGCAATTCGGGTAAGCAAATATCCTGTCGCGTTTTCATCGGGATAATAGAACTCCGATACAATCCAAACTCGATTATTCATGTCATCGTTCCAACAAGTATATTAAACGGTGAGCATGGAATCTGGTTTCAAAAACATAGTTATATTTCAAATATACCATCAGTAAAGCCTCTCTACACAGATTTCATTTGTCAAACAATTTTGCTCTTTCATTCTTACCTGTATTCTACATGGATATAGAGTGTAAAGATTACTTATGAAAAATATTTGCGAGAAATTATAGAGCGAGCAATTTTTGATACCGCTGACCATAGTGTTCGTTATTGCTTATAAACTACATACACATCTCTTATGTCTGATGGCAATAAGGACTTCATCTCAGACAATCTTCTCATTCAATATATTTTATTATTTATCACCACGACATACTGTCTAAACACAATTCCTATCAACGTTCTGATGAATGTTCTTATGGCCTGAATCCATTTTGCCCGAATCCTTTTAACACGGATGCTTGAAGTGAAACTGCTATTAAATGAATTTTTTTCCAATTCGATGATATAAGGGAGAAAAACCTTTCTCTTAAGAATCTTACATGGAAAATGGTACGTCAGACCAAGATTCGTATTGTAGACCCTAGGCGCGATCTGTTTAAATCCGTGAAAGTGGTAAAACACAAGAGGATCACCAGAGACAAATATTTTTCCCTGCTCTTCAAATATTTTATAATCGGCGATATTCCACATCGCGACATTTGCTCCTTTGTGTTCGAGCACCTTGACACCCTGGAATAATTCCGGCCACACATCGAGATAGAGCTGATCAGCATATTTGCCGTCTTCAAATCGCTCATAACACCATTCAATACATTTGTGGCGCCACCAGTTTAGACATTCTAGACCATGGCTGTCACGACGAAAGCTGAGCCATCCGACATTATATTTGCCAGTACTGGGGGCAGGTCTATATTGCGGGAAATTGTGTACCGTGATACCTATGGAATAGCCGTTGAGTTCCTTGAGTAATGGTGATGGATCTGAAAAGAAGAACAAGTCGGCATCCAGATATGTCAGCACATCTATGTGGGAATATTCTCTAAAAATGTACAGTGGCAATGATGGACTACAGGTATAATAGTATTCCAACCGCGTTCTACTCCCCTTGACCTCGAGCAGTTTATCGTCCCCTACCTCAAAACGTTCTAAGGGAATAATCGTCGTATGTTGAAGGTTCAACGATTGAAGCTGTATGACACTCGCATCATCAAAACAAAGCATGTACAGATGGAACACTGGACAATGTTGCACCAATGAACTATACATCGCCAATGCCCTCGGCAAATAATTAATGTCGAAATATGTGCAGAAGTACATCATGCTATTCATGATGCCATTGGAGGATTTTGTCACAGATATATAACACATCGTCATTGCTCAGTTCCGGGTACACCGGTAAACACAAAATCTCGGTACAAATCTTTTCCGTCACAGTTAAACCACCTTCACCATGCAATACCATTGATTTATAGCCGGGCTGCAAGTGAACAGGTTGCGGATACAGTACTGCTGTTCCTACTTTTTCCTTTGCGAGAAAATTCTTTAGTTCATCTCTTTGCGAACTACGTATGGTAAATTGATGATACACATGCTGGCATTCTCGTTTTTCGGAAGGGAGGATGATGGAACCGGTTGATAATTTTTCACCATAAAGTTTGGCAATACCTCGGCGACGTGAATTATCTGCATCAAGATATTTTAATTTGACTTGAAGAATTGCAGCTTGTATTTCGTCCAGCCGAGAGTTCATCCCTGCAATTTCACTGATATACCTTTCCCTCCAGCCATACTGGCGCAGCATGTGAATTCGTTCAAATAAATTTTGATCGCTGGTTACGATCGCTCCGCCATCTCCAAGAGCTGAGAGATTTTTTGTCGGATAGAAGCTGAACGCGCCTATATGTCCAATGGCACCGACCTTCCGATGATTGATCCTGGCGCCATGCGCTTGCGCACAGTCTTCTATTACGAACAAGTTCTGTTCTTGTGCGATGCTCATTATAGCATTCATATCTGCAGGATGGCCATAGAGATGGACAGGTATCACTGCTCGAATGTGTAATTCCGGATGTTTACGGAGCGTGTCTCTTAAAAGATCGACATTCATCGTAAATGTCGATTCGTCAATATCAATAAGAACAGGTACTGCACCTGCCATGACAATGGCGGCAACAGTCGCAATCGCAGTATGAGAAACTGTCGCAACGGCATCACCCGAACCGATGCCGCATGCTTTTATTGCCAACAAGAGGGCATCCGTTCCATTAGCGACTCCAATCCCATACGTTGCCCCGATATAACGGGCGAATGAATTTTCAAATGATGAAACATTATTACCCAGAATATACCATCCGCTATTCAACACGGACAAGACTGCATTATCAATTTCATTTTTTCGAGCATGATAATTTGCGCCAGGATTCGCAGGTAGAAATGTCTTCTCGATCATTACAATCTCCATCATACGTTCAGATATATTCTGCAATATTGGTTTTGAAGAATTCCAACGTTCTCGTCAATCCCTCTCTCAAATCAATTTGCGGTCTCCAACCCACTGCTTTTTCAAATTTGCTGAAGTCCGAATAATAATCACCAATATCGATTTTTTTTCGTTCCGCAGGGAACTCATGTATCGAATAAGATCCACCACCATTGACGTCCACCAGGAGGTCCGCAAGATCTTTTAAACTCACGACACATGCACCACCCAAATTGAATACCTGTCCGTTCGTTTCATCATTGCATGCTGCAAGAAGGAGCGCATCAACACAATCGTTGATATATGTAAAATCACGCAATTGACAGCCACCCCAAACCTCAAAAGGTTTGTTCTGCAAGATCAGCTTGATCCAAATTCCTACAAATGTCTGTCGCGCATCCTTTATGCGCATTCGTGGTCCATACGTATTGGTCAATCGTAAGACACAAGTTCCAATACCATACACATTATTATAAAGGATGTGATACCATTCGCCAGCCATTTTATTGATTCCATTGACATCTACCGGTCTCAACGGGTGATCTTCATTGACCGGTAAGTAGTCTGGTTTGCCATATATTTGGCGAGTGCTAGCAAAGACCACCTTGATAGAAGAATTCTGATTCCGACATGCTTCTAAGATAGAAAGTTGAGACGTACAATTGATATCCAAATCGGTTTTAGGGTTCTTCATCGAGTCAATATGACTCGTTTGACCCGCAAGGTTAAAAAGATAGTCCTGACCCTGAATTAAGTATTCCATGCTATAATGATCACGAACATCCGAAATATTTAGCCAGACCTTATCTTCAAGTCCATGGATGTTAAACATGGAGCCGCCATATTCGGGGATAAGACTATCGACCAGGGTAACTTTAGCTCCTAACTCCACAAGTTTTTTTGTTAAATTCGAGCCAATAAACCCTAATCCACCAGTGATAATCACCTTTTTATTTCGGAATAATTCAAACGTCTTATTGGAATTTTCCATGATCATGAGTTCTCTTTCATGAATGTTCTTAATGTACACTTAAGTTTATTATTATGTTACATTTCTTCTTATGAATCAACTATCGCTATTCTATCATTCCAACTTATTCACACTTTCTTCCAAAAACTTTGCTCTTACATATTTCAAACATTTGGATTAAATGGGCTTCCTCATGTAATAGAGAAATTGGATATCTGTCTATGCGATCTTACGGCGTTAACGAGCAATATAGTCTTGTATTCTTTTTTTCGCGTTTTCTTCCCAACTATATTTTATTACCATTTTTTCCCGACCCCTTAAACTCAATTCCTTCCGATATGTGTGATCCATGAGTTTTTTCATTGCGCGGGCCAAATCTTGAACATCCCCTTCTTTGTACGTTAATCCAGTATTATCGACGCGATCGATTTCTCCGATACGATCACTCACAATAATCGGTAATCCGCATGATAACGCATCAAGCATTGACATGGATTCTTGCGTCGGCCAAATTCCAATATCCGCCAGTTGGTAATATTTCGGGAGGTCTGTATGTTTAGCGAACTGTAAAACCTTCGTTCCTTTCATTGCTTCGATAGATGATTTTTGCGGACCATCTCCTACAAAAAGGACTTTGAAGGTCTTCCCTTCGTCTTGCAGAAGAGATGCGGCCTGGGCAATGATATACGGGTTTTTGTCGTGGGAAAATCTTCCGGTATAAACGCAGACAATGTCGTCATCGGTGAAACCAAATTCATTTCTATACGCCTTCCTTCGTTCCTCATTATTGAGGGGTTGGAAAAGATCTATATCTGTTCCAAGAGGGAGCAATTCAACTTTATTTTCCGGAACTCCGTATAAGTGATGTGCAACTTCCATACAATCCGGCGCAATGGCATAACATTTTTGTACCACGCGATTCGCATAACGACCAGGCAAAGTCCGGGTGAGATAATAGAGAGATTTCCTGATATAATTTCCATGCTCATGTTTTAGAAATGGGCGTATGATAGACATATGTTGATGACATTCAGAAAATATTCGGTATGTGAACTTCTTCTGAAACAAAGCGAGAATGCATAAATTCAGCGAAACCGCAGAGGTCAGCTGCAGAATATCCGGTGCAAGAGATTCTATTTTTTTTGTCAATCCTTCAATAAAAATATACCCTCCTACTAAACGATAGGGAAGTCTATGGACAGTATAACCATCAATTTGAAACGAACCGACTGGCTGTTCGGATGTTCCAAGATGTCTTTCGTAGATGTCTTTATAGGTGGGTAGATTGCCGTAGATGTTAAGATTGGAAGATATTAAATGCACTTCATGTCCCAAGCGTGCAAGTGCCTTCGGCAGACAATTTTCTGTATGTCCCATTCCAATGGAATAATATTCTGTTATAATAACGATCCGCATTATGCATTCACCTCATTGAACAGTGTCATGTTGATACCTCCTTATAGCTTTCCAAGCGATTTCGGTTATTACCGCAAGACATCCAAACATTGACCATAAAATGGTCCATCGAAAAATAGAGCTGTTCATCAAAAAACAAAATGGAAAAGTGACCATGAGAATGATGGTATAACGCAAAGCATTTTCAATATCGTCATGTTCTATTTTTTTGGCAATATTCCGCGCCTTGACAACGTAGCTAAATGTTGCAATAAGCCAGAAAATAAATAATGACCATACAAACACTCCATAATCTGCCAGAATTTCAATCCATAGATTATGCGATGCATATATTCTTTCCGTCGGGAGCATATTTGATCCAGTCCTAACGCTGGTCATGAATCCACCAGCGCCAACTCCTAAGCCCGCTGTACTTTTAATAAGCCGTAATCCGTTGATGAACAAATTTGTCCTTCCTACTTGACCTTTACCAGAAAGCCCTTCCTGCAAATCTTCCAAACGCGACAATGTATGTTCCTGGAACTCGAACGCAAGATAAAATATCAATGCTATCAAAAGAATGATGGACCATTTCTTGAATGTAACGGTACTTCCACGTCTTTGAAGCATAAGCCAAAATATCAATTCAAGGACAAGGCAAAACATTCCCAAACGGCTTCCATCTACAACCACGATGAATACTCCCAGCACCATAAGAATCGCATACTTTGTCTTCTTGGATCTATTCTTTGCTTGTTCGAACGCCCATAAAAGGAATGGGATACAGAGAACTATAAAAGCACAATAGTTATTCCTATTTCCAAAGGTCGCACCGGCATATATCATGATGGTAGAAGCTGGACCTCCTGTTTCTACGAGATCTGACTTTCCCGGCAGTAAGCCACCCGCATCTGGTATATGTTGAAATGTAAAAAGTTCCCAGAAAGCCAATGGAAGGGTTATTATAAATGCGGAAATCCATCCAGATCGAATGATCAATAAAACATTGGAGGTATTATTTGCCAAATTTAAAAGGGTCAAAATAATGATGAATCCGATCGCAATAATGATTAACTCGTTTGCACCATTTGTTAAATCGCTTGTCCAGATCAGCGAGATGATTCCCCATACGATCCAAAAGAACAACGTGAATACTAATACCCTGCTTGGCATAGACATGGGCTCTACCAATTTGCCCTGAACGAGAAGATAGACAAAGACGGCGATAGCTAACAAGCGACTCGGCTGCATATTACCGACCGCTGATCCTGCCGCAAGAAACGCAAGGATCAGCCAGATGATCACGGAATTCCAATCATATTTTTTTTGCATGAACGATATCGGATTATGCGTCATCAATAGTGACATTATTTTCTATCTCGGAGAACGTTTTCATAAATACTCATGAGGGATTCCGCGAATACTTTTTCGCTAAAATTATCCACGATACGGCGACGGATACATTCGGCCGAGAAATGAGTACTGTGCATGACGGTTTGCATTGCTTCTGCGAGGCCATGTTCATCACCTGGCTCTATGATGATACCCGATTTTGAGTCGACAAAGTATTCAGGTCCGCCACATTTTGTGGCAATCACCGGTAATCCTGTCGACATTGCCTCAATCAGCACCACTCCAAAAGTTTCTAAATAACTTGGGAGCACAAATGCATGAGCACGCCACAAGGCATCGCGAACCTGTTCGCGTGAGAGTGACCCAAGAAATAAAACAGAACGCTCGATACCCAGGGTTTTACATAACTCTTGAAGCTTCTCGCGTTCAGGACCATCCCCTCCAATTTCGAGGTGAACATTGGAGTTGATACGAAGCACCTGAGCGAAGGCGTTAATCAACATCCTAAAACCTTTCCTTTCTACAAGATGTGCTATTCCCAAAAAAACGAAAGGTGAGGTTTGAGATCGTTGCGGCGGCAAAAAAAAGAAGTCGGTTTGAATAACATTGGGCACTACCGTAATGTGTCTCTCTGGACAATACGGTTGCACCGAATTTGCCAGTCCTTGACTGACGCAGATAATTGCATCAGCCTTAGCAAATGATTTTTTTGCAAAATATTTTTCCATTGTCGAAAGAGAATTCATTGGAAATCCAGTTGAATGCTCAGTAATGACGAATGGAATGTGGTATGTCCTCGTCACCTTCGACGCTGTATATCCTGCCCATAATGAATTATGTGCATGAATTATATGGGGTAGGCCAAAACGGCGAATAAATTGATTTACCAATTTTTCGGAAAACCAAGACCACACATATGCACCTGGTATTGTTTGCGTTAAAAGATTCCAGTCATGCGCTCGCAAGGTCGGTAAACCGTCCTCATAAGAAAGACTGGTTTGGAAATGATTTTCGCGGATTTTATGAAATGCAAAACTACGGAGACTGCGTGGCTCAACATAAGCCACACTCACGCTCTGACCATTCCTTTGGAGAGCTAGCGCCTGCTCCTTAAAGAAGATGCCTCTCACAGGCCATTCGGCACTTGTATAGAATGAAGGTAATATGAGTACATTCATAGCATCATTAATCTCAGGTCATTAAGCGATTTTGTAATCTTGAAAAAAACCGGGAACATCATCCCGATCCCACTACTCCTTTCGATCCTCAGCACAAACTAACATCTCACATAGATATCTCTAAATGGACGAATACAGCGTATTTCAAACGACCGTAACCATGGCATTCTTACTCTTTCCGAATTCGTCCTTTCTAAAATAGCGAAACGCGAGAATCGCGGTAAGAATACTTGTGCAGAGCGTAGCTGATAACGCGATTCCAAAAACTCCAAATAATTTTGCAAAAACAATATCGAAAATAATATTCATAAATACTCTTGCTACGGCCAAGGTCATTAGTATCTTGGTGATTTTCATTGCCATATACCCTCTGATAATAGTCTGGGCAACCAAATACGGCCACAAACCTATCATGTAGGCCGAAAATGTTTGGGAGACTAACGACACTTTATCAGCAGGAAAATCTCCATGGAGATAGACGAGACGAACGATATGTTCTGAAAAACAAAGGACAATGATATTGATGATCACGATGGGGATGGTAATATATTTGATTGTCGTCGCCACTTTTTCCCTTAGATCGATAATTGAATCAGAATAATATGCTTTTGACCACCGGGATAAGAGGACCGGCAGAAGACTGCTAAAAAACATCATAGGAAGACCGTTGAGTCGATCTGCATATTCTATGACGGATATGCTCCCCAATCCGACCCAAAGAGCAACTGATTTATCGATGAGTGGATTTATACCCCCTAAGAGTGCTGAAGCAATATGATATGATCCTTTATTAAAAAAATGCTTTACCTGAGGTAAAATGTTTTTTGTCATTTTAATGACATACAGTCTTTTAATAACAATGTACCAATAGAGTAACAGGAACCGAAATCCTTCCCCGATGACATACGCTGCTGACAACGCAATGATACCATAGCGTTTTGAGCCAAAATAAATAGCAATGACGACCACAGCAGAGCGAAGGGCGGTTGATAATGACGGGACAAAATAAAAAGATTGGGCATTGAGTGAACCGACAAAAATCGATGAGCACACGACAAACGTAAACACGGGAAGAATGAAGAAAATCAACGTTCGAATTTCTTCAATTTGTTGAAGGGAAAAATGAGTCAACCAGAATAAAACTGGTTGAATAGCAAAATATAAGAAAACAGCCAAGAGAGATGTTGCAAGAAGAATAATGAAAAAGAGTACTCCGACAAATGCTCCTATATCGTCTCCATCGCTTTTGATACTCGCAAAGAACGGGATCGAAACGGTTTCCATGGTAATCGAGAGAACAGAAGTCATAAACATAATAATCGCAAATGCGAAAAAGAAGAGATCCGTATCGCCTCCGATGCCGAAAAACCATGCGATAACGATTGGGATGAGCGATCCAAAACTTCTTGCTATGCCCGCCCCTACCGCACTGGCCGCCATTTCTTTCAGCATAGGCCGTTTAGCGTAGTAGAGTATTTTCTTTCGCAGGAGGTTCATCATTGGAACGATGCACAATATGGACGATCATTATAATTCATGGATTGTTAGGGAGCGCGACATCATTGGCCATGTGCGAGTTCATCGATAACGACCGCAACGGACAGGAGAGATTTTCAGCCTGGGTTGTCACGGCCCAGGGTTTCGTCGATGTATTGGCTTCATGTCTGATTATGTTTAGCAAACACCTCATAGTATTTAGAAATGGCAACAAATAAATGGTCAAACGAATTAACGATAGGCCAACGATCCTAGCAGAACATCAACGATCCGCTCGCTTGCAAGACCATCCCACAGCTTTGGTATGGAACCATTTTTTTTCATTCCATTTAATATTTCAAGAGAAACTTCTTGAACTTTTCCCCAATTCGTTCCTACTAAATGATTCGTGCCGACTTCTATCGTAATGGGGCGCTCTGTATTGTCGCGTGTCGTCACGCACTGAATATTCAAGTACGTGGTTTCTTCTTGAATACCTCCACTGTCTGTAACAATCAGCTTAGAATATTTCATCAATGCGAGAAAATCAATATAGCCCAAAGGTTCTATCATCAAGACATTATTCGCAATGTATTCCGATAATCCATAGGTATTGATATTCTTTTTTGTTCTTGGATGAACGGGAAAGACGACGGGATATTTCTCCGAAAGGACATTTAACATAGCAAGAATATCTTGTAAACTCTTCTTTGAGTCAACATTGCTTGGACGATGAATAGTGACTAAAATAAAATCATCCTTTTTGAGTCCGAGAACCGATAATATTGCCGAGTGTTCTGTCTTTGGAAGATAATGCAAGACGCTATCAATCATAACATTGCCGACGAGAAAAATTTTTTGAGCCGACACACCTTCGTGCAAGAGATTATCCACTCCGCTCTTTTCTGATACGAAGCAGTAATCGGAAAGTACGTCCGTCACGATTCTATTGATCTCCTCAGGCATACTTCTATCATTGCTCCGTAATCCTGCTTCGACATGGGCAATCTTAATGCCTAATTTTGAGGCAACCAAACTGCAGGCAAGTGTCGAATTGACATCACCGTACACTATAACGAGATCCGGTTTTTCCTGTAAAACCACTTGTTCAAACTCGATCAACACTTTTGCGGTCTGTTCAGCATGAGTACCCGAGCCCACACCAAGATAAAAATCCGGTTTTGGCAACTCTAGCTCTTCGAAAAATATCCTGGACATCTTTTCATCATAATGCTGTCCTGTATGGCAAATCAAATGCTGTACGCGATCGCGATTGTGTAGTAATGCTTTATGGAGAGGGGCAGCCTTCATAAAATTAGGCCGCGCACCTACGACTGAAATAAATTTTTTCATCCTTAGGCTTTAAATATGAGAGGGGAATTTATGCGCACAAGATTCCTTGTATCTACGATAGGAGTGTTGAATTGGGTTAGATCCATTTTTTTGTACTCATCATGCGGTGTCGCAATCAGAAATAAATCATAGCCTGTTGATATTTCTTTTGATGTTCTTCCAGCATAGTCAGGGAATTCTCTTGTCGGACGTATCACTGGAATATAGGGATCATTATACTGAACGGATGCACCTAAGGCTTCCAGCTTACTTAACAAATGATAACTTGGAGATTCCCGATCGTCGTCTACATTAGCTTTATAGGCAAGACCGAGGATGAGAATCTTTGCTCCTTTTAAGGATTTTCCAAATCCATTCAGGACCTCTATGACTCTGTGAACGACAAAATCCGGCATGGCGGTATTAATTTCACCAGCTAATTCTATAAACCGAGTATGCAATCCATATTCTCTTGCTTTCCATGTCAGATAGAAGGGATCAATGGGAATACAATGTCCGCCGAGTCCTGGACCCGGATAAAAGGGCATAAACCCAAATGGTTTTGTTCTTGCAGCTTCGATAACTTCCCAGACGTCGATGCCCATTTTCATAAAGGTAATTTTTAATTCATTCACCAGTGCAATATTGACAGATCTGAAAATGTTTTCCATTAATTTTGTTGCTTCGGCAACACGCGTGGAAGACACTGGTACTGTTTTTATGACCACCTGTTGATAAAGTTTTTCTGCAACAGCCAAGCTATCCTGCGAGGTTGCACCAATCACTTTAGGAATTGTTTCTGTACGATAATCCTTATTATTGGGATCTTCTCGTTCTGGCGAAAACCCGACAAAAAAATCGCGATTGACTTTGAATCCGCTTTTTTCCAGTATGGGAACGACCAGTTCATCTGTGGTACCTGGATAGGTCGAGGATTCCAAAACAATAAGTTGTCCTTTCCGAATATAGGGGTACATCGATTCACACGTCGCAACAATATACTGCAACTCAGGTTCACGATTTTTATTCAGAGGAGTGGGAACAGCGATGAGAATTGCATCGCATTCACTCACTTTGGAAAAATCAGTGGTCGGGGTAAAAAGGCGTGAAGTAATCGCGTTTTGAACACGTTCAGCAAGAATATGTTTAATATATGATCTGCCGTTCGCAAGAACATCCACCTTCGATTGATCAATATCAATTCCAATTGCTCGAATACCCTTTTCGACAAAGCAGAGAACAAGCGGCAGGCCCACATATCCCATCCCCACTACACCGACGGTATAATTCTTTGTTTCAATTTTTTTAAGTAATGTGTCTTTCATAGTTTTCTATTGGTCAATTGATAAAGACAAAATAACCATTATTGATCTAAACAGATATTACATCAAGAGTCTCCTTGCGCCTTCGACCCTGCCCGCATCTGCATCCACCCTTGCCTTATTTTATCTCGAGAGAGAATCCATCCACTGGATATAATAAAAGAACATAAAAGTATACAAATGATAATTAATACCCGGGGAGGCCCGGTTTTCAGCACCGGTTCTTTTGCATATTCACAAACGTTCACCACCGGCGTATCTTTAATCTCCTGTAATTTTATGAGCTCAAGCTGTTTAATTAATTCGCTGTAGATAGTTTGTTGAATTTCAAAATTCCGAACCAATCTTGCCTGTTCCAGCTGCTGTTCGGGCGATTGTAAAATTTGTCTGTTCTTTTCTCGGAATCTTTTCAAACTCTCCTCGCAATCAGTCAACGTGTCTTTCACCTGTTTTACGCGTGCCTCCAAATATTTTCGTTGTTCCGTTGCGTAAGATTTTCGCTGTGTTCGTACATATTTATCCAACGATACAACCAAGGTATTGGCGACTTCCGCAGATAAATCCGATTCGGGCATTTCTGCCATAATCGAAAGGATCTTTGTTTGTCTGTCGTAATCCGCCTCGATCAATTCTTTCGTGAGTTTTTTATACATCTTTAAAAACAACTTTCGTTTCTGGACACTGTCAGGGAGCGATTCGTCTGGTTCGAGCGCAAAATATTGTATCAGATTGACGGGATCCTTGTACACTTTGGTTTGATATTGTTGATAAATAGCATCGGACATCACCGTTTCACTCGTGATGATAGTCTGGTACAGGAGCGTTGAAGAATTGTCATTGACATTAACTCCAGCCAGAGATGCAAGCCCGGAAAATTGTGACATTAAATCCGAAGTCTTGTTTCCATAGTCAGGCATGATAAAAATATTGCTTTGGAAATACGGTTTTACGACAAAGAAAAGGATGAGCGTCGTAAGTACGAGAATGATTCCATTAACGATGAATAATTGTTTCCTGTACATCCACACTTTCTTTGCATGAGCATTCAGCGTATTAAAAAAGCTTAAGATCAATTCAAGAAACGATCTCTGTTGTTGTCCCATTTGTATATCCATCGGAGAATTATCAAAATTTTTATTTTTTGTCACATCTATTCACTTTCTTTGACTATCATTGACAACGCCTTATCCTACTCTTTACTCAGTCTTCACCGCATTCTTGAACGCAGGCTCTTCTTGCGTTACCTAGGTGTTCTCAAGATCTATGAGGAATGATTTAAAAGTCATTTGTTCAACTGAACCGCCAACAGTGCAATACTCACTGCCGCTGTAACTACAGCAGCAGTCTGGTTGAAAATATTCATCCAATATGCAAAAGTACGTTGGGGTTCTTTTGGCACCCACACATAATCACCCTCTTCAACTTTTGTTTCCTTGGGAGACAACCATTGACGGGTTGCTCTTTTGATAATCATGACGTCACTCGTTCTAGCATTTTCAGTAAAACCACCGCATTTCTGAATATAATATTGGTAATCCATCCCAGAAATAAACGGTACATTACCGGGATTGACGACCTGACCGAAAATGTAAATTGTCCGGAGAATCGAGGGTATGGATACAACATCACCGTTTTTCATATAGATATCTTCAGAAGGATCGTTATTGACAAACAATTTTTTAAAATCGACATTAACTACTTGACGTTTTGTTCGCAGTTCGGTTTCAAGAAGATAATATGCGCTATCCTCCTGTGATATATTTCCACGTAAACTTAAAAGCCGCTCGATCTCTAATTCTTGCCACGATATTGTCCCGCGATAAACTTGAGCCGAAGGAAGAGATGCATATTCTGTAAATCCACCTGCCATTTTTAAAGTGACAGAAAGTTTTGTACTGTCTTTCGCGATGGGATAAAAACCAGGAAATTTTACTTCGCCTTCAATATACACCTTGTAATCTTCACGCATATCCACATGTTCTTTGACGACGATACGATCACCAGGAATTAGTTTGATATTATTGCGTGAACCATGCTTGACTTGATTAAAATCGTAATTGGTAAAGATTTGATCATTCGTTTGCCCATTATACCGATACAATCCTATACTATCCATTTGGGCGCGGACAGTAAAGCCATAAGCTAATTTAATAGCATCAAGCAGACTGTCTCCGTCCACTAATTCAAAACTACCCTGTACATTAACACCGCCATACACTCCAAATACGCTTTTTTTCATATCCACTCGAGGAACAAATATTTCGTCGCCCTCGCGAAGCAAGGGATTCAATTGATCATATTGCGTAGCATAATAACGCAGTATATCAACACGTAAATTCTCTCCGGTTCGCCTGGTAAGATGAATATTTCGCTTGGATTGTTGGCCCTCATGCAGTATTTTCTGCCACCATTCTTCAGTATTTTCGACTATCTGATCTTTTTGTACTCTATCAGCCATAGCTATAGCTTTATCAACCCTGTCCGTGGCATACACCACATATTTGCCTGGATTTCGAACCATTCCAGTAACCGTCACGATTATTTGTCTTGGACTAATGAGCGTAACAGACGCTACACCAGTTTGATATTTCTTTTTAATTTCCTCTATCACTCTTTTCTTCGCTTCTCGTAACGTGCAATCTGCAACTCGAATTTCTCCTACTGTCGGAACAATGAGTGTCCCTTCAGGGGTCACAGTAACAGAAAAATTAATAGGTAGACTCAACCATATATTCACAGAAAACACATCTGATGGGCCCACAAAATATTTATCTGGATCAACAGGTCCTTCTAACGCCGGTGCGATGGTTGAAGGTGTCTGTAACATACTCTTCAGATCTGGTTTTGCGTCCAATAAATCTGTCTTCGAGTCTGTCACATCTTTCTTTGTATTCGTCATCCATTGAGCAGAAGATATACTCGTCATCAAGCAAAAGACGAACACACCGATTAATATTTTCTTTTCTTGGAATAGTGAATGCGTTTCTTTCATCATTTTTACCATTTCTAGTTAATGAGTTCATTCCTTGCGGAATTGTATACATATCTTCACTTTAGACAAGAGGTAATTCGCACCATCGTGCTTGACCACCTATAACTTCCGGGCATTTCCAATTTGGGCATAGTCAACTTCATCCCGTTTTTTTGACAACTCATCACTCCATCTTTTTTACCACTTCTCTGCCACCATACAACATTTGATAATATTTCTGGTATTCACCGCTTATAATCCGTTCCCACCATTGTTTGTTGCTAGTGTACCATTTTACTGTCTCTGCAATCCCGCGCTCAAACGTGTATGATGGAGTCCAGCTAAGCTCATTTTGAATCTTGCTTGAATCAATCGCATACCTCCGATCATGTCCTAGGCGATCTTTCACGTAGGTGATGAGTGATTCCGGTTTATTGAGATTTTGTAAAATGAGTTTAACGATTTCAATATTCGGCTTCTCGTTGTTCCCTCCTACATTATACACTTCTCCTACCCGACCCCGGTGGAACACCGTATCGATCGCCGTGCAATGATCTTTCACGTGCAACCAATCACGCACATTCATTCCATCCCCATATACTGGCAACGGCTTATCGTTCAGTGCATTCGCAATCATCAACGGAATTAACTTCTCCGGAAATTGATATGGGCCGTAATTGTTCGAACAGCGCGTTACAACAATCGGCAAATCGAAAGTATGATGGTATGCCAACGCAAGCATATCTGCAGAAGCCTTACTTGCTGAATATGGGCTATTAGGGTGCAACGATGTTTCTTCCGTGAATAATCCTGTAGCACCAAGCGACCCGTATACTTCGTCTGTGGAGACTTGCAGGAACCGTTTAATCCTCATTTCCTTAACAACTTCCAACAGAACATTCGTGCCTGCTATATTCGTCTGTACAAATTCCGATGCGCCAAGAATACTTCGATCAACATGCGACTCCGCTGCAAAATGGACAATAGCATCAATCTCATATCGAACTATGCACATCTGCACTCTGGTTTTATCGCAGATGTCGCCTTTCTCAAAAGCATAACGTGGATCCTTTTCGACGCCGGTTAAGTTCTCAAGATTGCCTGCATAGGTTAATTTATCAAGATTGATAACGCGATACTCAGGATATTTATCCAGAATATACCGAACAAAATTACTGCCTATGAAACCTGCGCCGCCTGTCACAAGAAGATTCATTAAGAGTTAATCCAATTGATAAGGTGAATTGGGATCGCTTTCATATCGAAGCTCATCAACAGCATCTTTGCGTCCTTTACCTGCATACAATTTGTTCGGGAGGTTAATGACCCACCCCGGTTTTGATTCTATATTTTTATAGGCATGGACGATGCCTGCCGGAACGATCACTGCTTGCGGTTTATGTTCTCCGGCATCAAGAACCATCCTATAACCAACTGTAGGCGAAGATTTCCGCGTATCCCATAAATACAACCGAAATGTGGAAGGCCCAATAAAACAAAATAAATCTGCCTGATCTTTGTGTTCGTGCGGTCCACGTGCAACACCTGGTTCTGTCTGCGAGATGTACGACATAGCGGGAAGAAATTCTTCCGAAATTACATCGTTCCGGAACAATTCCATCAGCCAGCCGCGATTATCTTGATATTTCGTCAAATCGCAGATAATTACGTCTTGAATAATACCATTCTTAAAGTTCATCATTACAATTCCTGTATAAATCTACAAAAGAATGCCCGCATTTCAAAACAGAGTACCTGAATACACTTTATCTTAATGAAGTAAAAACGTAACTCACCAATTCAGAGGCGAATCTGAACATTCAAAATAATACCAGAAGTACTACGAACGCAGTAACAATGGAAGGATTCGATAACCTTTTATTAATTTTTGTTGAGGAAAAACTACAGAAATAATTTATGAATGTCAACGCTTTACTTTACATCCGCTCAGGGGCAGTAATACCAAGAATGGCGCATCCATTGGCGAGTACTGTTTTCGCGGCAAGACAGAGCACAAGCCGTGCTTTTGCAATATCCAACTCGGGGATGACAATGCGGTGTTCGTGATAAAACCTATGAAATGCGGCTGCTATATCCTGCAAATACGTCGTCAGTCGATGCGGTTCAAAATGCATCGCACAGGATTCAATAGTCTCGGGAAAATCAAGGAGCAGTTTGGTCAGCGCGATTTCAGTCGGTCCTTTGAGCAAACTATAATCGATGCCTGTGGAAATATCCGCCATGTTAAATGTTCCTTGTTCTTCCGCAAAACGAAGAATGCTGGCAATTCGGGCATGAGCATATTGTAAATAATAAACCGGGTTTTTTTCCGATTGCTCTTTTGCGAGATTCAAATCGAATTCCAGATGACTGGACGTAGAACGCATTAAAAAGAAGAAGCGTACTGCATCTGACCCTACTTCGTCTATCAATTCATCAAGTGTAACAAAGTTCGCAAGCCGCTTGGACATCTTCACTTGTTCGCCATCGCGCATAAGCGTTACAAATTGGTGAATGACAACCTTCACTTTTTCAGGATCGTAACCAAGCGCTTTTACACCAGCAAGGACATCCGGAATTGTAGCAATGTGATCTGCCCCGAAAACATCTACAATGAGTTCGAAGCCACGTCTGAACTTTTCACGATGATACGCAATATCAGGTAAACGATATGTCGGTTCACCGGTGGACTTGACAATAACGCGATCTTGATCAAGGCCTAGTGCACTTGTTTTCAACCAAACGGCACCATCCTGATCGTACGCTAGTCCTTTATTGCGAAATTCTGTAATCACTTCTTCAATCTTTCCGCTTTTATAAAGCGAATCTTCATTGAAAAAAACATCATGCACAACGCCCATCCGCGCCAGTACTTTTTTAATTGCCCCAAATAATTCCTGTTCCGCAAATTCTTTACATATTGTCAAAGCTTCTTCTGATGGCATTGCAACGATAGAATCACCGCGATCTTTCTTTAAATCATCTGCAATTTTACAGATATAATCGCCTTGATAACCATCCTCTGGAAATATATATGAAGAATCGAACAACTGCCGATAACGTGCATAAGTTGATTCTGCAAGCATACGCATCTGGCGACCTGCATTATTATAATAATATTCACGGGTCACATCGTGTCCCGTCCACTCAAGCAGATTTGCTATCGTATCTCCAACCGCCGCTTGACGGCCATGACCAACACTTAATGGTCCGGTCGGATTTGCGCTAACATACTCCACCTGCGTTTTCTTACCGTTGCCAATATTTATTTTCCCAAATGATTCTGCATGTTTGAGGATGTTGCCAATTTGTGCAGTGTAGAATTCATCCGTAAAACGAAAATTAATAAAACCTGGCCCAGCAATTTCAACTTTTGAAACATATTTCGGATCTACTTCAAGTTTGCCAATAATTTCCTGCGCTACCACACGCGGATTTTTCTTTACCGACTTCGCTAATAGCATTGCTATATTAGTTGTAATATCGCCGTGCGTCTCATCCTTCGGCTTCTCAAATGTCAACTTTGTTATGCCGTCGTACGAAAGTGATTTGAGTGCTCCACCTACTTTATCCGTAAGATACTTCTTCATTCTGTCTCTGTTTGTTTCTTCTTTATTGGTCTGTGTATAGCTGCTCGCGTTCTTTTTGCCGCTTGCTTTGGAGCCACTAATGGATCTTGTACTTCTGTTCTCTTCGCATCGCCCCAAAGACGATCGAGGTTGTAGAACGATCTTTCTTCTTTATGAAAAACGTGCACTACCACATCAACATAATCTAATAAAATCCAGCGTAATGCGTGATAACCCTCTTGGTGCCATACGCGTTCACCGAATGCTTCCATTCCATCCTGCACTGAATCGGCGATGGCTTTAACTTGTGTATCTGAGTCCGCTGAGCAAATCACGAAATAGTCTGTTGCACTTGTGAGCTTTTTCAAATCTAAAATCACAACATCGAATGCCTTCTTTGAAATCATCAAGTCGGCAATTTGTTTTGCTAATGTGCGTGCAATCAATGTATATTCCTTTCAGTGGATAACTGAAACGCTTTGAGCCGGGAATAATCTTTTCCCAGCACTATGGTTATATCAAGATAGAGAGTGCGATCGATTTTCTGAAATACTTTGTCCTGAGAGACTCCGAGCGCCGTTGCAAGTTTCCTTGCGGCATCTAATTTACCAGAACGATCAAATATAAAAGTACGTTCTTCAACTTCACCACCATTTTTCTTCATTTCCACAACATCATATCCTTGTGCACGCAAGACATTCGTCAGGTACTGTGCCGCACTCATACTTCCCGCACCATTCAGCACTTCTACTTCGAGTGATCGGCTATTCACAACCGGAATAAATTCGCCATCCTTACCGTTAATGACATTTCTTCTATTCGCCAGTACATAGATTGTAATACAAAGAGCCACACTGAGAACGATAAGCGTACCCTTCATCATCTTCCCGCCCAACACAGTTAGTCGATGGCTTTTGCGTACACGTTTACTTGATGCTGATGATTCAAGGTCAGAGTGGACAGTAGTGTCTGAATGCTCGGGTTGCTTCATTCCTGCCTGACAAAAAAAGAACCGAGAAAGCTGATAGCAAGCCATCCAGCCTGACTCGGTTCACATACATACACTTGTTTTAACTTGACGTTCAGTGACTCTCCTCCTCTTCGATTCGATCATACTGCGACATAAAACCAAATCTGTCGTAGTTATTGAGCCAATACATTGCGGGTAATTGTTGATATTGAATTTGCAACAACATATTTTTGCTAGGTTGATAATTTAATGCCGCTCGTGTTAAATAAATACCGGAAATATTATTTGCAAAATTGCCACCAATATTGTTGAACGGAGAATGCATCAAACTCACATCAAACTGCACCGAAAGTGGATTTGAGATCTGATATGCAATATTGCTTGTCAGTTCGCCAAGTGAATATCCTTTACCACCGGATGTAGTATAACTGAGCGAATAACTGTTGTGAACCGTTAATCGGCTTGGATCAAACCATCCAAAAAGGAGGTTACCGTCGTCCGGACGAAGCAATGATTCACCTGCCGATGATCTCGCTTCAGGTTGAGATCTGAATTGGCAAACAACCATCGCGCTGAAGATCAATAGCACCATTGTTGTTTTAATGAGAATCTTCATTTTCGCACCTTCTTTTCTGAAATAATTGTACTCAAAACTGGAGTGATTGTCAAGGTTGCAACTTTAAAGACGAAATCTGTTACAGGATTGTTCCAGCATAATGAATGAAACAGCTTTCATTGGTTCGCAAAAACACTATTGCCTGCGTTACATGACCGCCAATCAAGAGCAATTAAAGATGAATATAAATATATCAGCATCGCAATATCTGGATGTCTTTTGTTTTGAAACCAGCTTTCCGTATATTTTCTTCGCACTGACGAAAACACTATTAATCGAAGTAACAAAATCCGACTATGTCGAAAATTGAACGAGTATATTTAATAGATGCGATGGCGCTGGCGTATCGTGCGTACTTTGCATTTATTCGTCAGCCGTTGATGAATTCGAAGGGTGAAAATACAAGCGCCGTGTATGGATTCGTTACCTTTTTAAACCGCATTCTCTCGCAGGAATTTCCTGATCATATTGCAGTTGTATTCGACACCGGCAGACCAAATTTCCGGCACAAAGAATACAAAGAGTACAAAGCTACACGGCAAAAAATGCCGGACGATATGATTACTCAAATTCCTATCATCAAGGAAGTTGTGCGTGCGTATAATATTCCTACCATAGAAATGGAGGGTTATGAAGCTGACGATGTAATCGGCACATTAGCAAAACAAGCCGAGCGTGAAGGCGCTCTTACTTTCCTTGTTACTCCTGACAAAGATTTTATGCAGCTTGTGTCAGACACTATCAAAATTTATAAACCCGGCAAACAAGGTACTGATGTTGAGATCATAGATTACGACGGAGTGAAACAAAAATTTGGCGTTATGCCGGATAAAGTTATTGAAATAATGGGACTCACCGGCGATGCATCCGACAATGTACCGGGGGTTCCAGGAATTGGTGAAAAGACCGCGATTCCGCTGATTCAGAAATATGGTAGCATTGAAGAACTTTATCACCATCTTGATGAAATTCCTCAAAAAGGCATTCGCGCTAAATTAGAAGCCAACAAAGAACTGGCATTTCTTTCAAAGCGACTCGTTACAATTGATATCAATGTTCCACTTCCCATCAGCTTCCATTCGCTGAAAGCGGAAAAACGAAACACTGTCAAACTGATGGAATTATTTAGAGCGCTTGAATTCCGATCGCTCCTCAGTAAACTTCAAATGGAAATACCGGAAACGCCAGCTAATGTAAATCTGGACATTAAATTTACGCCGCCAGAACCTCTTTCCGATATTACAACAGATAAACATGTATATCAACTCATCACAACCGAACGTGAATTTACGACACTTTGTAGCAAGCTAAAATCTGCGCAAGAATTTGTTTTCGATACAGAAACGACTTCTACTGATTCGCTGAACGCTGAACTTGTGGGAATTTCGTTCGCACTCAAACCACACGAGGCATTCTACATTGCGGTTTCCGGAAAAATACAACAAGGACAAAGCGGATTATTTGGCAATGGTTCAGAACACTTAGATACTTCAGTTGGTTTGCCATTAGAATTGGTTTGCGGAGAACTTAAGCCAATTTTAGAAAATTCACACATCAAAAAAATAGGATACAATATTAAGTATGATATATTGGTGTTATCACAATATGGAATCAAGGTCGAAGGCACGTTGTTCGATCCGATGATCGCCAGCTACATTGTTCGTGCAGATGGCCAGCATAATATGGATGATATCGCCGCTGAATATCTTTCGTATAAGACCGTCTCTTTTTCGGATTTAGTGGGAACCGGTAAAGAACAAAAACATATTCGCGAAATTTCTTTACAGCGTCTTTCTGATTATTCATGTGAAGATTCCGATATCACATTTCAGTTATACGAATATTTTCAAAAGAAATTGAATGAACTTGGAATGATAAAACTATGCGAAGAAATGGAATTTCCGCTTGTTTCTGTTCTTGCTCGAATGGAGCGCACCGGAGTTGCTATTGATGTTGATTGTCTTGCAATTATGTCGAAGAAGCTTGAGCACCAGCTTGAAAATCTTACACGTGAAATTCATTTAGCCGCCGGTATTTCTTTCAATATCAATTCCACACAACAGCTTGCGGAAATACTTTTTAACAAACTCAAATTAACGCCGGTACGTAAAACCAAATCGGGCTTTTCCACCGATGTCGCTGTGCTTGAGGCATTAAAAGGCACACATCCTATTATCGAGATGCTGCTTGAATTCCGACAATCGACAAAATTGAAATCAACATACATCGACGCGCTCCCGAAACTGATCAATGCTCGCACAGGACGAGTACATACATCGTTCAATCAAACAGTCACAACAACGGGAAGATTATCCAGCAGCGATCCAAATATTCAAAACATTCCCATCCGTACAGAGATTGGCAGATCGATTAGAAAAGCGTTCATCGCAGGTGATCCTGAATCACTCATTCTTTCTGCAGATTATTCGCAAATCGAATTACGTGTAATGGCGCACATTTCCGGTGACGAAGGCATGACCCAGGCATTTCGCAATCATGAAGATATACATACCTCAACTGCTGCAAAGGTGTTCGGCGTTGCCGTAGAAGATATCACTCGCGAGATGCGACGCAAAGCAAAAGAGGTGAATTTCGGAATTATGTACGGTATCGGTGCTTACGGACTTGCAACCAGGTTAGAAATTAGTCAGAGCGAAGCAAAAGAAATTATTGCACGTTACTTTGCCCGCTTCCCAAAAGTTCAGCAATACATCGGCGACACGATTGCAGGTGCGCGAAAAGAAGGATATGTCAGCACGCTCCTTGGCCGTCGGAGATACATTACAGACATCCGCAGTGACAATCAAAACGTCCGCCAGAATGCCGAGCGGCAAGCAATCAATATGCCGATTCAAGGAACTGCGGCTGACATGATTAAACTCGCAATGGTTCATATTGACGCAGAACTGATCAAACAGAAACTTACCAGTTCCATGCTTCTGCAAGTTCATGATGAATTGGTTTTTGAAGTGCGGATAAAAGAAGAAACAGCAATAAAAATACTTGCGGAAAAGGAAATGCGCCAAGCGCTTCCTCTTTCTGTCCCAATTGAAGTTGATCTCGGTGTTGGTAAGAACTGGTTAGAAGCGCATTAATTTCACTGTCGCCTTGGGCGGAAGATGAGCGATATTCCCCAGAAAATAATCAGTACGGGCCAGTAAGTTTGCACGTAGTGTTTCATTTCGAACCAATCAATCACATCCCACCACCATAAATAGTACAGAACACCGTAACCACCGAATAAGAGAACCGGAACGAGCACACCAAAACGACGCGGCTCATAAAAAAATAACACCAAAAAAGAAATGCCGAGTGCAAGAGAAAATGTTGCCGGGAAATCCCATGGAGCAAAATCTAAAAGCTCAAATCTATGAACAAGCATTGCGATGCTTGAAAAGAATAAAAAACTTCCCCAGAAAACTACTCCACGTCTTCGCGTAATAAATGCTTGAACAGCCGCCGTTAATCCTGCAATACCGAGGCATACCCAAAGAATAATCCCCCAGTTATAATGCAATAGATTGAGCTTGCTCAGGATTAGTCCTGCCCCAAGTAGAATCAGGAAAATACCAAAGATTGAAAATCTGCCGGACCGTTTTCGTGTAATCGTTTCCATCATTTCCTCACTGTTGTGTTCTCGTTTGCGTTTGACCTTCAGGAATGATCAAATACATCAACAAGTAAATCAAAATTCCAGCTCCGCCAGAAAGTATCGCAAAGATCGCATACGCAATACGGATGATCGTCGGATCGATTTCAAAATATTCTCCCGCTCCTCCACAAATCCCAAAAAGCTTTTTATCTGTAATCGAACGGCGAAACATCTTCATTTTCGGTTGTTCATTTGATGAAGAAGCCGTCGGTGGAGTCTGATCTTGAGAAGGCTGTTCCGTAGTTATTGGCGGTTCTTGTGCATGCTGAGACGTTGAAATGTCGTTACGCTTTGAAAGAAAGTAAATTCCGGCAAGAATTAGAAGCCCTGGGAACACAAACTCCCACGACATATGCCACCAACGATGAAATGATAAAATCTCAAGATTGTCAAGAAGAATAACGACACCGACACCGACGAAGAGAATTCCAAAAATCCGCACCGCTGTAAAATCATGAATCTGCGATGGAGTTGTCTCGCCGGATTCATTTGGTTTTGCTGGAATAATAAAATATGCAAGGATATATGCAATAACTCCTGAACCACCAAGAAGTGTCAAGAGAATCCAAACGAGGCGGACGACGGTGACATCTATATTCAAATATTCACCGAGACCGCCGCATATTCCGGCAATCACTTTATTTGTTTGATTTCGATAAAGGCGGCGTTGTTGGTTTGTCATGGACATCTCCTGTTTGTTACATCAGTCACATTTTTTTAATACGGATGTCAGTTGTGAAAGTTACGTATACAGCCTATGAAAAATGAAATCCCGATTTCGTTTTTTCGAAATCGGGATTTCATTTCACTAAACATCCAATACTTTATCCATATCAAACTTCCATTATTTCTTTTTCCTTCATAGCAAGATGGTTGTCGATATCTTTAGTATGTTTATCTGTAAGCTTTTGTGCATCTTGCTCGCCGCGCTTTCGTTCATCTTCAGACATGTGCTCGCCTTTTTCCGCTTTCTTGAGATGCTCGATTGCATCGCGACGGATGTTGCGTATAGCAATCTTTCCATCTTCTCCAAACTTTTTTACTAACTTCACCAGATCACGACGGCGCTCTTCATTAAGTGCAGGAATTGGAACACGGACAACCGTCCCGTCTGAAACAGGATTCAAACCAAGATTGGCTGTTAAAATTGCCTTCTCAATGATCGGGATGATATTTTTTTCCCACGGCTGAACGGCAATCGTATGCACATCCGGTATGCTGAGGTTTGCGACTTTATTCAATGGAGTCATGGTGCCGTAGTAATCGATTTTGATTCCATCTAACAGTGCTGTAGTGGCTTTACCTGTACGGATTTTTATAAGTTCATCCCGCACAACCTCCACGGCTTTCTTCATTCTGTCTTCTGCTTGTTTTAGAATTTCTTTTGAGTTTGTCATAGGCGTCCCATCAATTAGTGAATGGATGAGTGATGTTACGATTTTTGTGTTGAGATTTCAACTACTTTCGATCCGACTGCTTCTCCACAGACCACACGCTTTAAATTCCCCTGAATATTCATATTGAATATAACGAGCGGGAGGTTATTTTCTTTGGAAAGCGTAATTGCTGTAAGATCCATAATACGAAGGTCTTTTTTTAAGACTTCTGCATAGGTTATTTCGGGGAGATGGATTGCAGCAGAATTTTTTTCAGGATCACTGTCGTATACTCCATCTACACGTGTTCCCTTAATAATCACATTTGCTTCTATTTCGATTGCACGCAATACCGCGGCAGTATCGGTTGTGAAGTATGGATTTCCTGTGCCTGCAGCAAAAATAACTACACGGCCTTTTTCCAAATGCCGAATCGCTCGTCGCCGAATAAACGGCTCGGCAATTTGCTCCATATTGATGGCACTTAAGCAGCGAGTTTTCACTCCCTTATGCTCCAGTGCATTTTGCAGAGCCAGTGCATTGATAACAGTTGCCAGCATACCCATTTGGTCGCCGGTTACCTTATCTATACCGTCAGCAGATCCTTCTATACCGCGATAAATATTTCCGCCGCCGATAACAATACCGATCTGCACACCGAGCTTTTCGACCGTTGCAATATCTTCAGCATAACGAGTCACTATTTTAGAATCGATCCCATACTCTCGATTACCCATAAGTGATTCACCACTGAGTTTTAACAGAATGCGTTTGTATTTGAGGTTTGCCATACTTGCCCCCACAAAAAAAATCCCGAATTGTTTTCGGGATTTTGATTTTTAATTTGATTCACCAAGATGATAACGAAGGAATCGGCGAACAGTGATTTTTTCGCCAACCTTCGCTGTTTCTTCATCAATAATATCTTTAATAGTTTTTCCGGAATCTTTGATGAAGCTTTGCTCTATCAGCACTGTTTCTTGATAGAATTTTTCAAGGCGTCCTTGCGAAATCTTTTCTGCAAACTGCACCGGTTTGCCTTCATTCTGTGCTTGTACTTTATATATTTCCAATTCTTTTTCGATAACTGCTTGCGGAATTTGTTCGCGCGATACATATTGCGGACTCATTGCGGCAACTTGCATCGCAATATCATGCGCCAATTGTCTGAAGCCTGGTGTTTTTGCGACAAAATCTGTCTCACAGTTCAACTCTACCATCGCACCTATTCTTCCGCCGGCGTGAATGTATGCTTCCACAACGCCTTGGTTCGTTTCACGGTCGGCACGTTTTGCGGCAACCGCAGCACCTTTTTTGCGAAGATAGTCAATAGCTAGTTCCATGTCACCATTGGTTTCCGTCAGGGCATTTTTGCAATCCATCATGCCTGCACCGGTTTTATCTCGAAGTTTTTTTACTACTTCACTAGAAATTACTGCCATACGTATTCACTTCCTTCTTTCAATTATTTTTTTTCTGAAGCTTTCTCTGCGGCTTCTACTGTTGCACGTTCTTCCGCTTCTGCTTGTTGTTTTGCAGATGCACGTTCAACACCATCGAGCACTGCATCGGCAATAGCTTTTGCAATCAACTGCACTGATTTAAGAGCATCATCGTTAGCGGGAATCGGATAATCAATCGGATCTGGGTCGGTATTCGTATCCACGATTGCAACGACCGGAATGCCAAGCCGTTTTGCTTCCTTCACTGCAATGGCTTCCTTTTTAATATCGACAACGAATACAATACCGGGCAGACGCGACATCTCGACAACACCAGACAACACTGCTTGAAGTTTATCGCGTTCACGTGTTAAGAAGAGCCTTTCTTTCTTCGTTATGTTTTCAAATGTGCCATCAGTTTCCATCTTTTCGATGTTCGTAAGACGCTTAACACTTTTTCGGATGGTACTAAAATTTGTCAGCATACCACCCAGCCAGCGTTCCGTCACATAATGTGCATGGCATCGCTGTGCTTCCTGCTTCATTACGTCACTTGCCTGTTGTTTCGTGCCGACGAAGAGCGGCTTCTTTCCTTCAGCAACGCTGTTCGAGACAGCATTGCACGCCACTTCGAGCATCTCTTGGGTTTTCTTTAAATCGATTATATGAATCCCATTGCGCTCCATGAAAATATAGGGCTTCATTTTGGGATTCCAACGGCGGGTCAAGTGTCCAAAATGGGCACCAGCTTGAAGCAACGCATCGAGTTCTACACGAGGCATAATAAAACATCCTTTCAGTTATACTACTACTCTCGTCATTTTCTTCCGGAATGGTGCCTCAGGCACCACACTGCCGGTTGAATCAGAGAATATGATTTGTGATTAAACTTCTGCTATAATCATATGATCATTGCAGATTGAAAATACAAATTAACGTTTGGAGAACTGGAACCGCTTACGTGCTTTTTTCTGCCCATATTTTTTTCGTTCTACCATACGTGGATCGCGCGTAAGAAGTCCGGCCCCGCGAAGCGCTGTGCGGGCATCTTCATCAATTGCGACTAAGGAACGCGCAATGCCAAGCCGAACTGCACCGGCTTGTCCAACAGGTCCGCCACCGTTGACGCGTATCATTACATCGTACCGTCCCATTGTGTCGGTGACCTTAAATGGTTTCATGATTTCATCCCGCTGAATCTCCAGCGGAAAATAATTCTCAAATTCTCGCTTGTTAACCGTAATCTTTCCGGAACCATCGATCAGTCTTACTCGAGCAATGGCATTTTTTCTACGGCCAACTGTAGTTCTTGGTTGCATGGAGTTGTTCATTCCTTACTCAAAAAGAAATAGGTTCTGGTTGTTGTGCGGCATGGGGATGTTGCGCTCCCCGATATACTTTCAATTTCTTAAACATCTGGCGTCCTAAACGGTTATGTGGCAGCATTCCTTTTACGGCATGCTCCATAACCTTCTCTGGATTTGTTTTTATCAATTCCTTAAAGGATTCAAAACGTGCGCCGCCTGGATAACCCGTATTATGAAAAAGTTCTTTCAGCTCAGGCCGTTTTCCGGTCAGCTTCACTTTTTCGATATTAACGATCACGACAAAATCTCCCAAGTCGTGATTCGGTGTAAATTCCGGTTTATGCTTGCCACGCAGAATATGTGCAACGTGTGATGCAATACGACCTAAAGTTTGTCCGTCTGCATCAACAAGAAACCATTTCTGATTTATTTCCTCTGGTTTAAAAAAATGTGTTTTCGGTGACGTGTTCAATCGAATTCTCCTACTCTAAATCTTGATTCAAAAAAAATTCTACTTCCTGAAGATCTCATCAAAACAACGAGTCCACTATTGCTTCGTGCACCCAGCAGGACTCGAACCTGCAACCCACTGATTAAGAGTCAGTTGCTCTACCAATTGAGCCATGGGTGCAAATGATTATTTGCTACCCTGTATTGGTGATGCTGGAGCTTGCTGTGTCGGCGGTAATGCTGCCGGAGGAGGACCAGATTGAATAACACTCTCTTTCTTCATCTCACCACGCGGCAATAACCATAAGTTGATGACCAAAGCAAGAACCATGAAAGTACCAGCCAGCCATTGTGTCAACTTGGTGAGGAAATCCGAAGTGCGCCGGACTCCAAAGACAGTGCCAATATTGGCACCACCAAAACCTCCAGCTAATCCACCACCTTTGCTCGACTGCATTAGAATCGCGAGCATCAGTAAAATTCCAATTATGACTTCAATAATGATTGCAAATGTGTACATTGATGTCGTTCCTCAAGCTAAAAAAATCCCCACCAACAGTGGGGCTGTGAATTATATTATAAAAAAAATTCGCTCGAAATGCAAGAACGAAAGTTCGTTCTCTATCATTTCTTAATCTGAATCCCTCTTACCTCAAAGAGGCGTTCTACATACTTGCCAAGAACATCAAATTCAAGATTAACCGCTTTTCCAGGCTGAAGCAATTTAAATGTTGTTACTTCCATTGTATGTGGAATGATGGAAACAGCGATAGAATTACCCTTCACTTCTGCCATTGTTAAACTTACACCGTTGACAGCGATGGAACCCACAGGCACAAGGTGATTTGCGAATCTCTTCGGCACTTGAATCCAGAAAATCCAGCTGCTTTCACGATATTTCAACTCTATCACCTTGCCAAGTCCGTCCACATGACCAAGAACGAAATGACCACCAAGTCGATCTGACGGCAATAACGGCCGTTCTAAATTAACAAGACTTCCTTTTCGCAATTGACCAAGCGTTGTTTTTTTTAATGTCTCTTCTACCGCTTGTACATCGAATGTCTTTGTAGTTCTTTTAATCACTGTCAAACAAACGCCTTCTACCGCAATGCTGTGATCGATGCGTAAAGTCTTGATAGTTTTTTTACCTTGAATAGTAAAAACGACACTTCCGCCTTTTTGTTTGATAGACTTGATGGTTCCAGTTTCCTCAATTAGTCCAGTGAACATACTTTTTTTTCTTTCATTCGTGAATAAACTTTGCTTCAATAAGTACATCTTCTCCAACGAGCGAAACTTTTTCCATCATCAGATTCATCGGCTTGCTGAGAAATCTTGGAGTTTTAAAATTGAATCCATTTAGACCATCTCCTATTATTTTTGGCGCAGCAAATAGATAAAGTTTATCGGCAAGAAAACGATTAACGAACTTATCCACAGTGTAAGCACCACCCTCTATGAGTAAAGAAGAGACACCTTCAGCCGCAAGTATATGGAGTATTGACTCTGCATTCAAATAGTAAGCGAATGAAACTGGAAGCACACGCACACCTTGCGAAATAAGCTTCTGAACTTTTCTAATATTTGCTTTCACAGCTTTTGCAGATGTTAATATCCACGTTGGCGCGGCAGATGTATTGAATATCTTTCTAGTTGTCGGAAGCGAAAGATGTCCATCAACTACGATGCGTACTGGATTATTTCCCTTCATCAGTCGGACTGTCAACTCTGGATTATCCTGAAGAACGGTATTCGCTCCAACCAAAACCGCATCATAATCACTTCGCAAGCGATGTACTTCTTCTCGCGCTTTTGTTGATGTAATCCATTTTGATTTCCCTGAAACATCGGCAATTCTGCCATCGAGTGTTTGTGCAAGCTTGATGCCGACAAAAGGCAAACCAGTTTTCATAAACTTGAAGAATTTTTCATTCAGATGTTCCGCTTCTTTCTGAAGTAATCCAACCTTCACCTGAATACCTGCTCTGCGTAATCGTCGGATTCCCTTTCCGCTTACAAGAGGATTGGGATCCTTCGAAGAAATGACTACCTGAGAAATTCCAGATTGAATGATTGCTTCAGTGCACGGCGGCGTCTTGCCAAAATGCGCGCACGGTTCCAAACTGACATATAGCACTGCACCTTTTGTTTTGTTACCGGCTTGTTTCAGCGCAAGAATTTCTGCGTGTGGTCCGCCAAATTTTCTGTGGAATCCTTCTCCGATAATTTTGCCGTTTTGTATTATTACACATCCCACCATTGGATTGGGATTGACTTTGCCTGCGCCCTGCCGCGCAAGTCCAAGACAGTGCCGCATAACTATATTTTCGTCGAACGCTTTCATTGCCAATAAACCTTCATTGGAGTATCAAGCGTTGCGTCGAGAAGATGCGCCGCACTCTTATTCTTAACCGATATTTCTACAAGTTTATTGCTGCCGACAATCAGACAAGGTGTATTCGTCGGTGCTTCGTCATAGCAATTAATCACTCGAGAAATAAGGTTAATGCCAACTGAAACTACTTTCAGTTTTTCGATAACTTGCCCTGTGTCATTCATCTTCAGATTTGTAATAATATTTCCAAAGCGATCGATATGCAGGATACAACAGTTTGTCGTATCCTCTTCTGAATGGACAAACTGCGGTGAAACCGATTTCGGTTTCAGAGGAACACCTAATCGTTTCAGCGGAAGCCCTTTTGAAAGATGTGCCGCCAAAGGTGCAAACACATCACGCCCGTGAAATGTCGATGAAATTTCACCAAGCATATATTTCTTTGCATTTTCTTTAGTTACTTCAATTTCTTCCATCACTTTTTCTTCACTAAAAATAAAATCGAGCAAATCATTATCCGGAGCAAGAAATGTAAAATGATTCGTCCTCACACCGATTATGCGACGCACACTTCCAACTTCCGGATCAACAATGTTTATGAATATTGATCCCTTGGGAAAATATTTGTACACCGACCAAAGTAAGTAACCGGCTTGTCGAGTTCTCTGAGGTTGAACTTCGTGCGTAATATCCACGATCTGCACTGCAGGATTAATAGAAAGAATTACACCCTTCATCGCTGCGACGTACTGATCTCGCGACCCAAAATCTGTGAGGAGTGCAATTATTTGAACAGATTTCTTCCTCTTAGAATAATATCGCGTAGCTTTATGAATTGAACGAGTCATCGTTATTCTTATAGAAAGCTACTTTATTGCTACGGCTTTGCCTCGCCTGGCGGATTTGTAAATCAAATCTATAATCTTCATTCGCTGCACTGCTTCATCGCCGCTAGAAATAACCGAATGCAATCCGCGCAACGCACCAATCCAATGCTTAAGTTCGTTCTCATATGATTTGCGATAAAGACTCTGCGGCGTTTCGATCGAAGCAGGTGCGACATTGATAAGACTATCATGCATACGTTTGACGATGCGAAATGGATTGAGGGAACCGCTTCCATCCGTACCAAAACAATCGCAGTAGAAAAAATCTGATGTCGATTCAAACGACCAGCTTGCTTCAATAGATAAGGTAGAACCGTTTTTCATTCTGAGGAATGCTACCGATGAATCCTCTACGTCTTTTGTATGATGCGAATAATTTGTTGCCGAGACTTCTTTTACCTCGGGGAATCCCATCATCCAGAAAGCAAGATCGAGCATGACGATGCCAAGGTCGAGCACGACACCGCCGCCGGATTGCGTTTTCTTTGTTAACCATGCGCTTTCCGCATTCAATTTTTTAAACCATCCTGCCTTTGCATAAAAAAGCTTTCCGAGCGCTTTATCTTCAATAAAACTTTTTAGAATCATCGTATCCGGGCGGAAGCGATTATTCATACCAACCATTAGCGTTTGATGGAATTTTTTTGCAGCTGCTGCAATTTCTTCAGCTTCGATTGAGGTTCTTGCTAATGGTTTTTCTATTAGAACGTTATTCTTCTCCCCTAGTGCCGCAATCGCCATGTCTTTGTGCAATATCGTCGGAGTGCATATATCAATTCCATCGAGATCTTGTTCAATCGCCATCATTTTCTCGAAGTTATTGTAATAACGCCGCACTTTGAATTTATCTGCTACAAATTGCGCTTTTGCCCGATCCAAATCGCAAACCGCTACAATTTCGACATCTGGAAATTTACTGAGGATTGGAAGATGAATGGTCTGTGCGATGGACCCTAGTCCAACTATACCAATGCGTGCTTTTTCCATACAATGTCCGGAATGAAAATTACGTAGTATGCAACGCGGAAATTCCGCGAGTTATTTTTAAATATTCTTTTGTTACTTCAACAATCCCGTCAACATCAAGCTTGACGATCCGTCTTAACTCCTCGGGAGAACCTTGTTCTATGAATTCATCCGGCAGTCCGTGCACTTTAACAGAAACGTTGGAAATGCCGCAATGACTGAGTGCTTCCAATACTCCAGCCCCGAATCCGCCGTGAATTACATTATCTTCGATGGTGATAAATGTATTGATCCGTTGAGTTAATGATTTCAGCAATTCTTCATCAATCGGTTTCGCAAACCTCATATTCACAACTTCCGCTTCAATTCCTTCACTACTCAACAAATCTGCCGCCTTGAGAGCATTCGGCACCATATTTCCGATAGCAAGCAGAGCAATATCCTTACCGGTGCGAACTGTTTCGGCTTTACCGATTTCCAGCTTCTGAAATCCATCACGTACCGGAACGCCAAGTGCATGACCGCGCGGATACCGAAGAGCAATCGGTCCTTGTTTGTACTCAACAGCAGTAAAGAGCATATCGCGCAATTCTTGTTCATCCTTCGGCGCCATTATAACCATACCTGGAATACAGCGTAAGAAAGAAAAATCTAATGCACCATGATGCGTTGCGCCATCCGCGCCAACTAATCCGCCGCGATCCATCGCTAAAACGATATGTAATTTCTGAATCGCACAGTCGTGCACTACCTGATCGAATGCACGCTGCATAAAAGTAGAATAAATCGCAACAACCGGAATGTATCCTTCCGTTGCCATTCCTGCCGCAAAAGTTACAGCATGAGGTTCAGCAATACCCACATCAAAAAAACGTTCCGGCAGTTCTTCGTGAAGTTGTATTAGGCCAGTTCCATCCGACATTGCAGCGGTAACACCAACAACTTTCGTATTCTGTTTGCAGATTTCAACGAGAGCTTTACCAAAGATATCCGTGTAAACTGGCTGTTGGCCATTTTTCTTTGGAGAGATGCCGGTAATTTTATCAAATGGTGTCACTCCGTGCAAACGTGTTACCTCGCGCTCTGCTGGCGCATATCCTTTTCCCTTTTCAGTGATTACGTGAACGAGAATAGGACCGTTAAGGTCGTTGACTTGCCTAAATATCTCTACCAGCTTTACAACATTATGCCCATTGATCGGACCAAAGTATCGAAATCCAAGTGCCTCGAAGAGCATACCCGGTGTAACGACTGCTTTAATTCCTTTTTCCATTTGCTGGGCAACTGTTCTAAGCCGGTCGCCAAACGTATCAAGTTTCCCTGTCAAGTCCCACACATTCGCTTTGAATTTGTTGTATGTAGGATGTGTAAGCATCTTTGTAAAATAATTGTGGAATGACCAGACGCTTGGTTCTAACGATGAAAGCGAACCCATTTGGTTGTCATTGAGTACAACGATAAGATTTTTTTTCAGCACACCGGCGTTGTTCATTGCCTCGTACACCATGCCGCCTGTCATGGAGCCATCGCCAACAATTGCTACAACTTTGAAATTCTTCTTTTCAAAATCACGAGCCGCCGCAATACCAAGCGCCGCCGAGATTGCTGTGCTTGCGTGACCAGCACCGAATGTATCATATTCGCTTTCTGTCCGCTTCAGAAAACCGCTCAATCCACCAAGCTTGCGGATTGTCTGCATTCTGTCTTTTCGTCCGGTGAGAATTTTATGCGGATATGCTTGATGTCCGACATCCCATACAAGTTTATCTTCCGGTGTGTTAAAAACATAATGAAGCGCCACGGTAAGTTCCACCGCACCAAGTCCGGCACCCAAATGACCGCCTGTTTTCGAGACACAATCGATCAGATACTCTCGTACTTCAGCACAAACTGTCCGGAGGTCTTGGACATCCAATTTGCGCAAATCTTCCGGAAGATTAATAGAATTAAGAAATTGAAAATTAATATTGCTCATGCTTCATCAGACTCATTCAGTGTAAATTGTCCATCAATTTCTTTCGATAGTTTTTTTATTTTCAGTTCAGCGGCTTTTAATTTCTCAGCGCATCCTTTTGAAATTAGAACGCCTTCTTCATACAAAATCACGGCGTCATCCAATGATGTATCACCACGTTCCAGCGTTTCCACAATTTCCTCAAGCCGCTTAAGAGAACTTTCTAATGAATTCTTCACCGCTTTCTTTGCCGTCATAATTAATGTCCTTTTTCTACTTTCACTCCGACAGTGCCATTGTGGAATTGAATATCTGCTTCGTCACCATAGCCAAGCAAATCCGCACTCGGAACAATCCGTCCTTCCTTCCTCACAATTGCATAACCGCGTTTGAGTACTCCGCCTGGATTCAATGCCTGCAATTGTCGCTGAAGTGAATTATATTTTTGATGCACTATTTGCGCAGCATGAGCAAAAGAAATTCCAAGACTGCGTTCAAGTTCATCGATACGCTGAGAAAATTCCCGGACTAAATCTTTGGGTCGATTAAAAGAATAACTTGTTATCAAACTTGTCGTTTGCTCACGAAGTGCAGACACTTGATTGTCGAATGCACCGCGCATAGTATAGCACAAGTTACCTATATCTTCAAGAAGTTCTGAACGATCTCGAACGACTAGTTCTGCCGCTGCTGATGGTGTTGGGGCACGCAGATCAGCTACAAAATCCGCAATGCTAAAATCAATTTCGTGCCCAACAGCACTTATTATTGGAATTTTTGAAGCATATATAGCACGAGCCACAACTTCCTCATTGAACGCCCATAAATCTTCCAGCGAACCCCCGCCGCGTCCAACAATCATCACATCAATTCCACCATATTGATTCATATGTTTGATCGCATCGGCAATTTCTTCTGCCGCACCTACGCCTTGCACGCGTACCGGCGCAAGAATTACTTCAACAGATGGATGGCGGCGCGAAAGTACGCTCCGAATATCCTGTAGTGCCGCTCCTGTCTCCGATGTGACGAGACCAATGCATTCGGGAAACTCTGGAATTCGTTTCTTATGTTCAGCATCGAACAATCCTTCTCTATCTAACTTTTGTTTTAGACGCTCAAACGCAAGCTGAAGTTCTCCAAGCCCAATCGGCTGAATCTGATCTACATCAAGTTGATAATTGCCGCGTGGCGGATACACGGTAATTGAACCGCGGGCAATTACCTTCATGCCATCTTCCGGTTGAAAAGTAAGATTCGCAACACGACTGCGCCACATAAGCGCAGAAAGCTGAGCACCTTCATCTTTTAATGTAAAGTATAGATGCCCTGAAGTATGCTGTTTGAAGTTGGATATTTCGCCTTCAACCCATACACGTGGAAAACTCGATTCCAACGAGAATTTAATTTGCCGCGTAAGTTCGGTAATGGTAATTACATTCTTTTCGATTGCCATGCAGTAACTCCAATCCCAAAGTACCGAATGTTGGCACCACATTCAACTCTGGAAAATGACAATACATTAATTCTGCGAAGATAGGATCACTTTATATTTTCGAAGGTGCGCTCCTTGTCTTTCCCTCTTCTCTTGTCTATATTTCATTTACACATATCGAGGAATATCTATGAACGTAGACATTTTAGCAATTGGCGCACATCCGGACGATATTGAACTTGCTTGCGGCGGAACAGTCGCTAAATTAGTTCAGCAACGATATAAGGTTGCTCTCTGCGATCTGACACAAGGCGAGCTTGGTACACGCGGCACGAAAGAGATTAGAAGAGAAGAAGCACAGCAGGCAGCAAAAATTCTTGGAGCCGTAACACGACGGAATCTGCAAATCCCTGATGGAAATGTTGAAGTAAACAAAAAAAATCTTTTAAAGATTATCACTCTCATTCGAGAGCTTCGCCCTGCTCTTCTTATCATTCCTTATGGTGTTGAGCGACATCCAGATCACGTGCACACAAGCGAACTTTGCCGTGAAGCATGGTACTATAGCGGCTTGGAAAAGATGAAAACAAAACTCAGTGGCAAAGTACAAGAACGCCACCGCCCACACCACTACTTTGAGTTCATGCAATGGATGGAATTCGAACCGGCATTTATTGTTGACATTAGTGACTCATTCGATTTGAAAATGAAGTCCGTGCGCGCCCATGCCTCGCAATTTTTCAATCCGGAAAGCAAAGAAAGCGAGACAAAGTTGAGCAGGCCTGATTTTTTAGAAGTGATCGGAACCCGATGTCGATATTTCGGTTCAAAAATCGGCGTAAAATATGGCGAACCGTTCATTTCAAAATGGTCACTGGGGATTGATAATCCATTCAACTTTATTGTGAACAGAGGCTAATTCCCTTCTATCAAACAACCGATGATGTTCATTAACATAGGAGGCGTGACATGAAAACGTATTCTCACATTTGCAAGACAGTAATATGTATCTTCGCACTCACTTTCGCTGGATGTACAAGCAAGCAGGCCAGCTTTATCTTTGAGGTCAACGGAGTGGCGGCCGAAATTTCTCACTTTGAGGCAGAATATGATGGATATGTATTAACTATAAGTGCAGGCCGGGCAGACCCATACTTAGCTCATCTTTCAATTTTTATATTTACAAAAGGACCAGGAACTTATCCCTGCAATGAGGGAACATTCACTTACAATAATCATGAACATTCTAAAGGTGGAAATGTGGCATGGTATACGGTCACCGGAGATCCATATACAGGGGCAAATTCAATATTCCATACTACAAACAGGGATAATACTGGAACTGTTATTATTACATCATTTAATGAAGAAGATAAAAAAGTATCAGGAACATTTGAATTTCGAGCTGTCCAAAAACCGGCGGGACCGAGTGTTGTAATTTTAAAAGGCTCTTTTGAGAACGTTACATTTAAGCAGGAATAATTTTTCTCGACAATCTGAATGAGATGTTGTCTGGTACTATTTTCATCAAAGGAAATAAAATAAATGAGATACTTACAGGTGGTGCTATTTGTGGCGATATCCATTGTTCTTTCACAGCCACTTTATTCTCAAACAATTGGTGCTCCTAAGAGTGCTGAAGATTTATTAAAACAATTTAAAGAAGCCGTCAAAGCAAAAGACAAAGAGGCCGTAATGAAGCTGGTTAACTGGCAGGATGTAACCAATGAAATGAAGTTACAGCTGCAAGGTATTTTCGATCCGATATTCCAAATGGAAGTTAAGGATATAAAGCTGACCTCTTTACCGGTGGATTTCGAATCTGAAAACATGGTTAATGGTGTTCGGTACCATCCCAATGTTGATATCAGTGGTTACATTAGTGTGAAGCTTGCACAAGGAAGAAACTCGATGGAACCGCAGATTCCCTATGGCAAGAAGAATAACGCCTTCTACTTAGCCGGCACCGTTGAAGAAAGAGTCTATGAGCCGGCAACAAAAGAAAAGTCACTTAGTGTGACTGTTATGGGACTTACGGCTCCAAAGCCGGTGTCATTCATCGGAACTTGTGTATATATGAAGGGTGGAAAGGAGATCAAGGGTGATATCAGCGGCGACCAAGGCAATCTCTGCAGAGCATTCTGGGGTGATTTTATAAAGTCCTGCAAAGTTCAAAAAATTTCTAACTTTGGATCGATACAACTCATTATCGCTGAAAATGGAAAGTATATATTTGAATCTGAGAAAGTGAAAACGAACGACCCGATTATTTACGAGAAGAAGTAATTTTTTTCTAAACCATACGCTCCGCCTTCTGCTATCAACAATCCGTTCAATTTTATCGTGAATAGCGGGTAAGTTTGATTTGAAATAAAAATTCGGAATAGATTCATACCAATTCAGCGCGCCTTAGTTCGTCCATGTAACCAAATTGGTTGGATATACGTAATGCTTTATTATCGAAGTTATGTACCAGCTTCGCTTTCGTAGAAATCACGGATCGATTTGTTACTTCAGGTATTGGAGATTTTACGAGGCAGGAATGTAGAAACGTTCAGCTGAACGAGGATAAGTAGGGATTTGATTCATCAAATCCCTGTGTAGAAGGAGGAGGCTCAAAAGGACGTGATAAATCACGTCCCTACAACGAACATCAAGATTGCTTTTTCATCACACCAGTCTTACCTTCGTACTTCGATGGGCATTTAGTCAGCACTTCTGTTGCATGGAAGTGATTGTTCATATACTTCCCTTTGATAACGACACTGGTCGCAAGGTCGAAGTTATTTGGTTTTGCGCCATCTAATACAACTTTGAGAATCTCACCGCTGTCGTCCTTCAGGTAAAAAGTGTATTGAATTTTTTCCGCATCAAAAGAACTCTCCAGATTTTTCACCCATTCGCCCTTAACCTGAATTTTCTTTTGTGTTTTCTTCGCCTGAGCAAAATCGCCGTACTCGACATTTGAATCAAGGAAATTTATCGTTCCCAATACAATACCAAAAACAATAATTAAACCACCGACGACTACTTTTACATTCATCTCATTAATCCTTCTTCATTCGCTTTTCGATCCGTCCAATCTTTTTATCAATACGCACAAGATACCAGATAATGCCGGACCAGATCAGCATCGTTACAACAAGTACGATGTACATTTGGTTTTGATTTAAAAATTCGTACATAACTTCCTCAATTCTCTTTTTTAGAAATTTGATATTCTATTCGTGCAATACGAACGCGCATATTAAGAAGCCACACAAATAATAAACTGAATCCAATTATCCCGATCAAAAACACGAAGCGCATATTGGGCGGCATGTGAAGCTGTGCCATCGGTGTAGAACCTGCTGTATCACCTTTTGCACCTGGATGCAATCCGCCAACGATGCGCGGCATGATGAAAATAAAGAATGGCGCTGTCAATCCTGCAAGAATGGAATAGACTGCTGAGAGACGAGCGCGGACTTCTTCTTGGCCGAGCGCTGAACGAAGCGCAAAGTATGCACCATAAATGAGAAGAAGAATAAAGATAGAAGTCTCACGTGGATCCCAATTCCAGAAGGAACCCCAGTTGAACTTAGCCCAAATCGAACCGGTTACCGTCGCAAGGATGCAGAACATCATTCCAAGTCCTGCTGAAGAAACAGATTTAATATCATAATCAAAATCCTTTGTCCGCAGATATCGAAATCCATAATAGAGCGCGAATATAAATCCAAGCACTGACACCCATGCAATTGGCACATGAAAGAAAATATTTCGCGCTTTTTCTTCAAGCCCGGGAATGATCGGAAATTCCAGCCAGCTTTGCGGCTGCGGTACCATCGGTATCGCAATACCGGCAAGAATCACGAAGGTGATAAACGCAATTGATGAGTATTTAATAAACCTCAAGCTTATTCCTTCCACACATAATCGAATAAAAGATACGAGCCGGCAATCATGATCATTAAATATGAAACAAGAATCTGGAATTCGCTCATCGCCGCAATGAACATCTCGCCATCCAAAGCGCGGGCAGTTGATTTCATCACTGTCATGAGCAACGGAATCAGAATTGGAAACGAAAGCACCGGATACAAAGTTCCTTTTGTATTCGCCTTGGCAATGATAGCCGCAATAATGGTTGCAGCGGCTGCGAATCCAAGACTTCCTAGAAAGATTGTCAGTATAAAGATACCCATTGACTTGATCACAAACGCTGGAAAAACTGCTATATATAAAATAGTTACCGCTGAAGAAAGTACAAGCGTCAAACCGCAGTTGAATATCAATTTCCCGAAATAGACTATAGAGGGCGAAGCAATAAGCTGAAGTGTCATTGTCGTTCCGCGTTCTTCTTCGCTGACGAATATTCGAGAAAGTCCCGACATCGCTGTAAAGAAAACAACCACCCAGAACATTCCGGAGAGAACTTCTGTGCTTACTTCATCTTCTCGAAGAGCAAACAAAATTGTTGCCACCGAGGTAACAACGAACATCAGGAGCGCGTTCATAGCATAACGTGTTCGCAGCTCTGAACGAACATCTTTCGAAACAATCGCCAATGTGCTTGTAATGATGTTCACAGTTCTTTTATAAATGTTAAAAAATCAACTGCTGCTAAGTTGTTCCAACTTGAATTTGTTGTGCACACCAATGAGCTTCCTCATTGTTATTCGTTGCGATAATCAGAATATTCGATTTCTTTTGTTCCAAAATGATTTGCCATATAACATCGATGCCTTCTATATCAAGGTTGCTGGTTGGCTCATCAAGAATCAAAACCGCTGGATTGTGCAGAAGAGCAAAGGCATATTTTAATCGTTGTTTCATCCCAGAAGAAAATGTGCCAACAATATCATCTTTACGATTCCACAATCCGACAAGTGTAAGCATTTCCTTTATTCTTTTACTATTCTGTTGAGTTGTTGATCGAATGTGGGAAAGGAATTGAAGATTTTCTAATGCTGTGAACTCGTCGTACAAATTCAAATATGGCGAAACAAAGCCGATGTGATGCTTGAATTCCTCAATTCCAATTTGCTTCCCATTTACCGAATAGGTAATGGATCCGCGTGTTAAACTCAACAAACCTGCAATAATTTTCGAAAGTGTTGATTTCCCTGCGCCATTCTTTCCAGTAATTGATAGCGATGCCGGCGAAGACAAAGAGAACGAAATATCTTTAAAGATTGAACTATGGTTGTAATCTTTCGATAGTCCATTTGCCGTAATGGAAATCGAATTCATCGGATTACTGCAACTTTCCATTTGTAGTCACTGTTCGCTGTTTTTGCGATTATGAAATAGATACCTGATGCGAGTTTTGACTTGACTTCTGACGTCGGAATCACAATTGCTCTAAATCCTCCGTCTTCACTATTCACACCGAGAGATCCCGAATAAGCAAGTTGGAACGATGAAGTAAAGAAAAATACTTCAGCCGTTTTTGCTGCATCTTGATTGATCGGAAGTTTCAACCATTTTGCATCTGCAAGCCGGAAAGGATTGGGCGCCGCATTTGATTGCATGCGCGGAATATCTTTCCGAGTTGAAGATTGTATAAAAAACGAGCTCCAAAGAGATAGATTCTCGGCAGAAATTTTGGTTTGCAGCCCAGAAGATAGAGTAACATCAATCTGTTGCTGTGTCGTACTTCTATTGATCGCACTGCTCACATCCAAATTCGCAATTATTGCGGTAATAGTATCTTGTTGTAAATCAAACTCGTACATCGACGATGACAGCGGTTCAACGTTACCGCTTGTTGTATTGCAAAAAGTTGTCTTCTGAAGAGGCTGAAAACGTGGGTAATGATTCCCTTCAGGATAATAATTCACTGTATCAGCACGATCCCAGGTAAAATAATTCCACTTTGTGAACTCTGCAAATGCATATTGCAAACTAGATCCACGGTTCGCGAGTACAGCATCAGCACTTTCTAGAAACGGAAGGGTCCGCATTCCAGTCCATATATCTTTCATAATATCTACGCCGTATATTCTTGCGAGACAATGCGCAAAAATACAGCGTTCATAGCCACCATAATGATCATCCGATGGAATATAATAGTTAAACGAAATTCCGGCAGAAAATAGATTGAAATAATTTGGAAGATATTGATAGTAATCGTTCACCTCGGTGTAAACAACATCCTCCATCCATGTAGAAGTGAGTTCATGCACAAAAATGTCCTCGTCCCAATAACCGTAGGATCCCACCTGAATAACATGATGAAACTCATGTGCTGCCGTTACCTTAAGAGCATTGATTCCTTTTGTATATTGATCCTTAAAATCGTTATCAACCTCTACATAGCACGCGTATCGCGGAGGGTTTCCGTTCGGGTTAAGATTCGGCGCATCAGAATCCCAATCAGTAAGTCCATAGCCATCTTTGCCTTGGTCTTTGATATATATTCGATAGGACGATTCGCCCTGCTCATGCGGCGGTGCTTGATATCCAAGTCCGTCAATTTCAACCGAATAAATATAATTAAATATAGCTCCAACAGAATCCACATACGCCTCAGCAGTATTGGGTATTGGTTGGTTGTTCACATCTAATAAAGCAGGTACATTTGAAGTTCCAGAAGTGTCATACAGAATTTTGAAACGACCAATTATTCGGTTCTTTTGCATGGAATCATCAGCCATTAACTGCTTAAGTTCGATTTTTTGCAGAACAGAAAAAGCATTCCACTGACTATGAACCTGCGTTCTAATCCCAAAACCACATTTCCTGTCGTGAAGATCATTTGAAAGCGCTTCCATCTGTGATAAATTTTTCAGCGAACGATAGTACTGAAGCAATTGATCAGCACTTAACTGGTGGGAAGAGTGTATCACTTGCGCTCTGATCCAACTTGACGCAGCAAGAAATAACAGAATTACCGAACAGTATTTGAATTGACGGGATGTCATTTTCTCATTACAATACTATAATGAATTGTTCATGCAGCAGTCCGATGTATCTTCATCGCGTACCTGTCTTTCTTTGAAGAGACAGTTGTTTTCCATTAATAATTTTCAAAACACCCTGCTTACCAAGCGTCATCACTAAATCTTTTATACCATCTGCATCTATATCGGCAATGGCGTAATGATTAAAGCCGGGTTGTATCGCCAATGTTTGATCAGCATCAAAATTACAGAAGCCGCGGTTGCGAAACCATCCCACACGCCCAAGCTTTTGTGAACCAATAACAATATCGGGAAGTCCATCGCCGTCTACATCAACAATTTGTAAATCCGACCTCTCTTCAATCGACAAACCACTTGTAATAATTTTAGGGTCTCGAAAACAGCCATTTCCCTCCCCTTTAGCAATCAATAAATAATTCACTGGATCTCCTGCCAACATCAAAAAATCGAGAACACCGTTATTATCAAAATC
>PLMK01000028.1 GCA_003142475.1 Ignavibacteriota bacterium | reverse complement strand
AAATAGCGAAACAATACGGCTTTAAGATAGGCGATATTATTCCTCTCGATGGCGATATCTATCCCGGTAAATGGGAATTCGTTGTCCGCGGTATTTACAAACCGCGCGATAAATCCACCGATGCTACGCAGATGTTTTTTCACTGGTCGGCAATCGATGAACGTATGAAAGTGGAAATGCCAAGACGAGCGGGAAACGTTATGTGGTATATTATTAAGATTAAAGATCCTGCGCAAGCCGCCACTATTTCAGAACAAGTCGATGCGCTTTTTAAAAACTCTTCGAATTCAACAAAAACCGAAACAGAACGTGCGTTTACACAGGGATTTATCTCAGGAGCCAGTTCACTGCTTGATGCGATGAATGCTGTTTCTTATATCATTATCGGTATTATTATGCTCGTGCTTGGCAATACAATGATCATGTCTGCACGTGAGCGAACATGTGAATATGCAGTATTGAAGACGCTCGGATTTTCCGGTGGGCATTTATTTGGACTCGTTTTCGGTGAATCTTTGTTTATCTCGGTTCTAGGGGCAGGAGTTGGAGTGCTGCTCACGTACCCAGTTGTTGCGGGCATCGCGGCTCTCGTCCCAAAGGGATTCTTCCCGTACTTTTTCATAACTCCTACAACACTCATTATTGCGGCTAGTGCCGCATTGATGGTCGGTATTGCAGCTTCGATCTTTCCGATCCAGCGTGCATTGAGAACAAAGATTGTAGACGGATTAAGATTTGCAGGATAAGGGTATCGATTAATGATAATCAATAGCCAGTAAATAAAATCAAAATTCTTAAAAAAGATTGTTTTTAGGTTGATGAAGCTAGTGTTTTTGAAAGGTCTTTTTCATGAAAATTCCCTTAAAATATACATTACGCAATTTTAAATCGCGCAGGCTTACGACGGCGATTACAATGACAGGTATTGCGCTCGTTGTTTTTGTGTTCGCTGCGGTTCTCATGCTTGCGCATGGCATTCAGAAGACACTCGTTGCAACAGGAATGCCGGATAACGTTATCGTGGCACGCAAAGCTGCAAATGGAGAAATCTCCAGCATCATTGGACGTAATGATTTAAATGTTATGCTTACGCTGCCACATATTGCAAAACAAGCTGATGGCAAACCGCTGGCGTCCGGTGAAACTGTTGTTATCATCAACTTACAGAAAAAGACAGGTGGGCTAAGCAATGTAACCGTGCGCGGTGTTGCGCCGGAAGCATTCCTCTTGCGTCCGCAAGTACACATTGTAGAAGGAAGAATGTTTAGAGCTGGAGCGCGTGAAGTTGTCGCTGGTTCAGCAATAATAAAAAATTTTACCGACACAAAAATCGGTTCTCAGATAACTTTCGGTGGTAATCAATGGACTATTGTGGGAAAATTTGATGCCGACGGAAGCGAGTTTGATTCCGAGATGTGGGGTGATAATGAGCAACTGCAGGATGCATTTAATCGGCAAGGCGGTTATTCAACAATGACGTTTAAACTCGATCAGCCGGAGGCGTTTAACGCCTTCAAAGCAGCATTCGATGCCGAACCGCGCTTGCAGCAATTCGAGCCAAAGATTGAAAAGAAATTTTTCGAGGAGCAATCGGAAGGAATGGCAACATTTATTCGTATCCTCGGCATTTTCATCACAGTTGTTTTTTCATTCGGTGCAACTATCGGTGCAATGATAACGATGTACGCCGCTGTCGCAAATCGTACGGTGGAAGTAGGAACATTACGCGCGCTCGGATTCAGGCGCCGCAGTGTGCTGTCGGCGTTTTTAATCGAATCACTTTCCCTTGCTTTAATTGGCGGAGTAATCGGATTATTTTTAGCGTCATTCCTGCAATTCTTTTCCATCTCAACATTGAATTACCAATCATTCTCTGAGCTGCAATTTTCGTTTGCACTGTCGCCTTCAATTGTTTTCACTTCGCTTTTCTTTTCACTGTTTATGGGATTTGCTGGCGGATTTCTGCCTGCCGTGCGGGCAGCGCGGTTAAATATTGTCAATGCGTTACGTTCAGCATAACTTCGAGAAAAACACTCTTTGTAGGGTATAGATGAAGTCCATCTTACTTACGGACTCCCTCTTCCTATTCTCTCAATACTTCTGTATAACCATTTTTCTATTTTAAAGAAACTTCGATTCTCTAATTTTCAATACTTGAAAGATATATTCAGAACAATTATCTTATTCCAATGAATTAATCAAATAACTACTCGGAGTTAATTCCTATGTTTTGGCTAAAACTCGTCACAAATTTTATAAAAATCTTGCGCGAGGGGCAGACACCTGCAAAAGTTGCCGGTGGCTTCGCACTTGGTTCCATTCTCGGTTTATCTCCGATGTTCACACTTCAAGGGTTGTTAGTATGGCTAATTATTCTTGTTTTAGATGTCAATTTGTCGGCCGCAACATTCTCACTGGGGCTCTTTGCGCTGATTGCATACATCTTCGATCCCATATTTCATCGGTTAGGGTATTTCTTGCTTGTAGATATCGACGGCTTGAAAGGATTGTGGACAATGCTTTATAACGCACCGATCGCTCCACTTACCCGGTTTAACAACACGGTGGTCATCGGAAGTTTTGTTAGTGCGGTAATTCTCTTTACACCAATTTATTTTGGAATGAGGAAATTCGTCATTGCATACCGAGGAACTCTTGGTGTGCATATGCATAAGATGAAAATCTATCAGATTATAGACCGAAGCTCGCTTGTACAATGGTATAAGCGCGTGAGGAACTTGGGGAGGATGATATGAGAAAGAAATTTGTTCTCTTCATTTTTATTCCTATTATCATCTTTTTGATTATTGTCTACTTTTTTATCGACAGCTGGATTACATCTGGACTTGAGTACGCTGGTGAAAAAGCTGTAGGTGCAAAAGTGGAAATCGATCATTTGCATTTAACTATAAATCCTATTGGTATTGAGTTTGCAAGGCTGCAGGTTACCAATCCAGATAGCGGTTGGAAGAATATATTTGAAACTGGCAAAGTAAAGTTCGCCTTAAATTTCGGCCAGTTATTGCGCGGTAAATACATCATTGAAACAATGGAAGTAAACAACCTTATTCTCGGCACAAAGCGCACAACGAATGGTTCAATTCCAAAATCAAAAGAAGAAAAAGCGTCGTCTCAATCGCTCACAGAGAAAGCAAAGCCTGTGCTTAATCCACAGGATTCAAAAACATCTACATCGTTTGACATTGATAAGATCAAACGCGAATTGAAAATCGACAGTTTATTGAATCCCAACAATCTTGCCACTTTCCGCCGTATCGATACACTTAAAAAACAAATCAACGATGCAAGCTTACAATGGCAAGCAACTTTAGATGATATTGATAAATCAAAAGCAACGTTAGCAGAGATTGAATCCAAAGCAAAATCAATTGATATAGGGGCCATTAAGGATATACAATCGGCAAACGATGCTTTGAATAACGCTAAAAGTATTCTTAACAATGCTAACGAAGTAAAAACTTCGTTTAATAACCAAAAGACGGTATTGACTGATGGTGTTAATAAATTCGATGGCTCAATAAAAGATTTAGATAAATTAGCAGCGCAAGATTTTCACAACATAGTAAGTATGGCTCATTTGCCTGATGTATCGATGAAAGGCATTGCAGAGATGATCCTGGGAAAGGATCTTTTGAATGAAGCATATAAATATCTTGGCTATGTTGAAATTGCTAGAACGAAAATACAGAACTCTTCTGATACACCCCCAATTGAAACACCAAAGCGATTAAAAGGACAGAACATTCAATTCCCTATCGAATGGGCGTATCCGAAATTCTGGATAAAGAAAATTCTTATCTCCGGCGGCACAGATAAAGCAAACGACCCGCAGTATTTCTATGCTAAAGGACAAGTACTGAACGTCAGCAACGACCAGCGTATTACTGGAATGCCTCTTACAGTAGACCTAATGGCAACCAAAGGTGGAACGACTACACTTTTTTCCTTAAATGCTTCTCTTGATCGCCGCAAGGAGCTTGCTGTAGATAATTATAAAGCACAGCTTTCTGGCTTAGCGGTTAAAGAAATGTCTTTGGGCCGGTCAGATTTTTTGCCTTCTAAAGTGACAAATGCAGTTGCTGACGCTTCTATCAGTGTTGTTGTTCCAGGTAATCATTTTGATTCAAACACAAAAATTATATTTAACAATATGAACATAGCGTTTGATCGTGATCCGAATGGTTTGGTGGAACGAATTGTACGCGATGTACTTGCTCCTATTAAAGGATTTAATGTCAACTTGAGAATGTGGAGCAACGAAGATAAGTTTGATGTTGCATTCGAAACCGATCTTGACGATCAACTTGCCTCACGCACTAAACAAGTCATTGGAGCTGAAGTGGCAAAAATACAAAACGATCTCCAAAATAAATTAAACGCAAAGATTGCTGAGAAACAGCAGGAATTAGAAAAACTGTTTGCCGAGAAAAAAGATGTCGTAACAAACCGCCTGAATGACTATCAGAATCAGCTAAATGACAAACTCGCAATGGTAGACGCGAAGAAAAAAGAGATTGATAATCGGATCGATCAAGAAAAGAAAAAACAAACTGATGATGTTACCAAAAAGGCAAAAGACGCTTTGAATGGATTATTTAAATAGGAGTGAAATTTAATCTTCACTTATTTAACTTACTACTCAAAATATGCTTGTTGCAAGAAGTAAAGCATAGTTTATTGCTGATGGCGCCGATACATCCACACACTCAAGCACTGAGCAATAAATCCACCAAATATATCGATTCCAACGTCGAGTAAAGAAGCTGTTCTAACGGCGACAAAGGATTGGTGAAACTCGTCACTTGCAGCTATAAAAATAACAGCAAGCAAGGAAGAAAATGCCCAATGCCATTCCAGCCTTTTATCCGAGCCATCTTTAAAAGCGCGAAACAGTAATAAGCCTGAAATAAAATATTCAGTTAAGTGCGCCAATTTTCGTAGTATTATATGAAGAACAACAATTTGTTTCTGGGAAATTGAGGGCATAAAAAAACGCAGCAATGGTTCAAAGAACAGGTAAGTGTTTTGCGCTGAAAACATTCCTGTTGACATCCAAAAGATAAAAATTATCCATAGAATAACTGGAAACCAATATTGAAATTTTTCTCTAAAACTCATTTTCCCTCATTTAAGAAATACATTCTATCTGTGAGTTACTATAACATACATATTGCTCCCCTATTGTAGGGACGCAAATGGTAGTTTAAAAGATTCGCTGCAAAAGAATGAAAAACCTATGCTTTTATACATAGTTTTTCTTTTTAACTTTTACTTTCTTCCGTCTACTTTTTCCTTTTGCCTGACAGTTTCTTCATTGTTTTCTTTTGTTGAATCTGTTTTTTCTTTTCGCTTTTATCGGGTTTTGGTGTGAAGAGTTTCTCCTGCTTCGATTCTTCTTTACCGTTGATTGATGGTTTATCCGGTACAGATGATTTATTGTTAGCGCCATTTTTCTCTTTCTCGGCGAGTTGTTTTTCTTCTTCTTCCTCAGCAACAACAGCGGCGACAGCAGCAATTGTATCACCCTCGTTTAGTCGTATTAGGTGTACCCCTTGCGTGTTACGCCCAGCCACACGAATATCTGCTGCATGTTGACGTATAACCATGCCATCACTCGTAACAATTACAATATCGTCCGTATCAACAACTTCTTTAATCGCCACCATCTTTCCGGTTTTTTCAGATGCCTTTACGGTAAAAATACCTTTTCCACCTCGGTGGCTGATGCGATACTCATCTTCTTCACTGCGTTTGCCGAAACCTTTCTGCGTTGCTACAAGAATGGTTGTGCCTTTTCGCCGCAGATTCACTGCCCCAACAACCTTGTCTCCTTTACCAAGCCGAATACCGCGCACGCCTGCTGCTGAACGGCCCATCGGACGAATTTCATCTTCGTGGAAACGAATGGCAAGTCCGTTTTGCGTTCCGATTACAATGTCCTGCGTTGCATCAGTCAGCTTTACATCGGTTAGTTGATCGCCTTTTTTCAAGTTTGCCGCTACGATGCCATTGCGGCGTGGATTACTAAATTCTGATAGAACAACTTTTTTCACTAATCCCTGCTCCGTAAACATAAATACAAAATGTGCGTCGTCAAACTCTTTAACCGCGATGAACGATGCAATCTTCTCGTTCGGGTCCTTATCGATAACATTATTAATTGATTTTCCTTTTGCGGTTCTGCCACCTTCAGGAATCTCGAACACCTTTAACCAATAACATCGTCCTTTATCTGTGAAGATGAGCACATAATTATGAGTGCTGGCAATAAACATATGGGCAACAAAATCATCTTCGCGCGTTGCTGCTCCGGTAACACCTTTACCTCCACGTGACTGCCTCCGATAACCTGATACAGGGAACCGCTTGATGAAGCCGCTGTGGCTAATCGTCACAACAACTTCTTCTTCCGCAATCATGTCTTCAATGCTAAATTCTTCCGCCTTATAAACAATCTCGGTTCTGCGGTCATCGCCGTACTTCTCTTTCATTTCGGCCAGCTCTTCTTCTATAATTTTCATCTGGAGCTGTTTATTTTTTAAGATAGATTTCAATTTTTCGATGAGTTTAATTGTCTCGCGGTATTCATCTTCTACTTTTTTACGTTCAAGACCGGTTAACCGCTGCAGGCGCATGTCGAGAATAGCTTTTGCTTGAATCTCAGACAGCTTGAATTTTTTCATCAAACCAAGCTTGGCGCTTTCAACGTCTTGTGACTTCTTGATGAGTGCTATCACCGCATCTATGTTGTCCAGCGCAATTATGTACCCTTCAAGTATATGCGCGCGCTTTTCAGCTTCATCTAAATCGTATTTCGTTCTACGTACAACAACAACATTACGATGATCAATAAAATGTCGGACAAGATCACGCAATTGCAATATCTGCGGGCGTCCATCCACAAGTGCGATCATAATAACGCCAAAAGTTGTCTGCATTTGTGTATGCATATACAAATTATTGAGAACCACCTCTGCGTTTGCCTCACGCTTTAACTCAATAACCATTCGTAATCCATCGCGATCTGATTCATCGCGAATATCCGAGATGTCTTCTAGTTTTTTATCGGAAACTAACTCGGCGATTTTTCCAATTAGTGATGCTTTGTTGACTTGATATGGCAGTTCATTGACAATAATACGTTGACGATCGTTTTTTCCTGTTTCAATATTTGCACGAGCACGAACGATAACTTTTCCACGCCCAGTCGTATATGCATCTTTGACTCCTCCATATCCGTAAATAATTCCGCCTGTTGGAAAGTCCGGTGCGAGAATATGCTTCATCAATTTTTCATTGGTAATATTTGCATCTTTAATGTACGCGATACATCCATCAATCACTTCGCGCATATTATGTGGTGGAATATTTGTCGCCATTCCAACAGCAATACCGCTTGATCCGTTGCAAAGTAAATTCGGAATAAGTGCTGGTAATACGGTTGGTTCTTTCAATGTATCGTCAAAGTTTGGTGCAAAATCGACGGTGTTCTTCTCAAGATCTTTCAACATTTCTTCAGCGGCGCGCGTCATGCGGACTTCTGTATAACGCATAGCTGCAGCCGAGTCACCATCAACCGAACCGAAATTTCCTTGTCCATCAACCAATAAGTAACGCATGGAAAAATCTTGAGCCATACGAACCATGGTATCGTACACAGCCGTATCACCATGTGGGTGATATTTACCAAGCACTTCTCCAACGATTCGTGCACTTTTTTTGTACGGCCTGTTGCTGTTATTGCTTAATCCGCTCATACCGAAGAGAACACGCCGATGCACCGGTTTCATGCCATCACGCACATCGGGCAATGCGCGCGCAACAATAACCGACATGGAGTAATCGATGTACGATCCCCGCATTTCATCTTCAATATCAACCGGAACTATTTTTTCATTAATTGTTGCCATGAATAATTCTATCCTTTACACTTTCTTTTTATTTTTCAGAAAATTTTATATATCCAAATTTCTGACATACTTTGCATTTTTTTCAATGAACTCGCGCCGCGGTTCCACTTCATCGCCCATTAAAATGGAAAATGTTCTATCAGCGTCTGCAGCATTTTCAATCGTTACTTGCAGCACCGTTCGCGTTTCTGGATTCATGGTGGTGGACCACAACTGTATGGGATTCATTTCACCAAGACCTTTGAATCGCGAAATCACAACACCGCCTTCTCTTATAATGGCGCCTTCTTCATCCACAGCTACAGGCACTTCTATCGGTTCTTCCTTTTCGGCTTTCCCTTTTTTCTCGCTTCTAATTCGTTTGAGAATTTCGTCGCGTTCATCTTCGTCGAATGCATAGTGCTCCTGTTTTCCCTTTTTAATTTTATATAATGGTGGTTGGGCGATAAATAGATGCCCCAGATCGATAAATTCTCGCATATATCGGAAAAACAATGTGAGCAATAACGTACGAATATGCGAACCATCAACGTCAGCATCGCACATGATGATGACTTTTCCGTAGCGAATTTTCTCCGGTGTAAAATCTTCGCCTACGCCAGCACCAATTGCAGTAAATATTGCACGGATTTCTTCGTTCTCTAACATTCTGTGCAACCGTGCTTTTTCCACGTTTAAAATTTTTCCGCGCAACGGAAGAATTGCTTGAAAACGTCGGTCTCGTCCTTGCTTCGCGCTTCCACCCGCAGAGTCACCTTCAACAATATATAGTTCGCAATGTTCTGGATCATTGATGGAGCAATCAGCAAGCTTGCCAGGCAATCCACCGGAATCAAACGCATTTTTTCGCCGAGTAAGGTCACGTGCTTTCCGAGCCGCTTCACGCGCTTCTGCTGCGCGCAGGCATTTATCTATAATCCGTTTACCATCCGGAGAATTTTCTTCCAACCAATCTGAAAGCGCAGGCCCAAAAATTGATTCGACAATACTTTTTAATTCGCTGTTGCCGAGTTTCGTCTTTGTTTGGCCCTCAAACTGTGGTTCCGGCACTTTTGCGCTGATTACCGCCGTCAATCCTTCTCGGAAATCATCACCCGTCAATTGTACGCCACCTTCTTTTACAATACCGTTCTTTGATGCATAATTGTTCAATGTACGTGTTAGCGCAGTGCGAAATCCAACAAGATGTGTTCCGCCTTCGTGCGTGTTGATGTTGTTAATGTAACTATACACGTTTTCGTTATACTGATCGTTATATTGGAATGCAATCTCTACTTCAACGACACGGCCGTTCTCGTCGTTCGCGTTACCCTTCGTATACATTACTTTCTTCATTATGGACGGGCGTGTTGAATCAATATATTTTATAAACTCGGTTAAGCCACCTTTGAAATGAAATGTTTCTTCTTCTTTGGGTTTTGTACGTTCATCTTTTATAATTAGTGTAACATCGGGATTTAAAAATGCTAATTCGCGTAATCGTTCAGCAAGCGGTTCAAATTTATAAACGCGGTTTTTAAAAATTGTTCCATCGGGCATAAAGGTAATTTTTGTGCTGGTTTTATTTTTATCCGTTTTTCTAATTACCTTTACGGGAGCAACCGGATCACCTTTTTTATATTTTTGATAAAACACTTTTCCGTCGCGACTTACTTCTACTTCTAGCCATTCACTCAGCGCATTCACTACGGAAACACCAACACCGTGTAATCCACCGGAAACCTTATAAGTATGTTTATCAAATTTACCGCCTGCATGAAGCATGGTCATAACGACTTCAAGCGCTGAGCGTTTTTCTTCGGGATGTATATCGGTTGGAATTCCGCGTCCATCATCTTCAACGGTAACAGAGCCATCGGCATTAACCGTTGTAATAATGTTTTTACAATATCCTGCGAGCGCTTCGTCGATTGAGTTATCAACAACCTCAATCACTAAATGATGTAATCCTCGAGCGCTGACATCACCAATGTACATTGCAGGGCGACGACGTACGGCTTCTAATCCTTTTAGGACCGTGATATCGTTTGCGTTGTAGTCACTTGAACCACTGCTTTTTACTGCTGTTTTGTTGTTTTTTTCTTCTTTCACGTTGCTTCCGTTTTAGTTTCGTTGATTTATTGAAACTTGATATCTTTTACTACATTAATTCCAATTACAATGTTAAGTTTATCTATAATTTCTTTTTTTCTAAGTGTCAGTTCGTTTCTCCACGTGCTTGTTTTAACATGCACAAATAGGACGCCTTGCAAAATACGTGTCGCTGTTGTCATTTGTGCAATACGTTCTCCAACCACACTTTCCCAATAGACAACTGCATCGTACTCTTGAAGCTTCTTTTGAATTCCTAGACCCTTCACAAGTTCGTTTAATGCAGAACCGATAGGTTTAACGGATGAACGCAGCGTCTTCGACACGATCAATATTACCTTGTTTTACAAAGAACTTTCGTGGATTAGAAGAAACAACTGGCACCCAATTGAGCGCTCGTTCATCGGTCGATGTAATGAATGTCTGCCCAAGCTTAGCTGTTGTTTCTAACAACCGCTGAGATCGACGTCCATCCATCTCGCTAAGAACATCATCAAGCAATAAAATAGGTGTTTCGTTGCATTGCTCCTTCAAGTAAAAAAATTCTGCAAGCTTGAGCGCAATTAAAAATGTTTTATGCTGTCCTTGTGACGCAAAGCTCCGTGCATCAAGTTTGTTAATCTTAAAAATAAATTCGTCACGATGAGGTCCAACAAGCGAATACCCGACGTGGCGTTCCTCTTGATAATGATCTTCAAGCGCATGACGAAAATTTGTTTCAACCGTCTCTTTATCACTAGCGGCACATTTAAAAGATGGCAAATAAAAAATCCCGGGCCGTTCTGTTGTTCCAGCTAGGGTTGCATATGAATCAATCACAATAGTTTGAAAATCTTCAATAAACTCAATGCGTTTCTTTACAAGTGCAGTTCCAACACGAACAAGATTTTCGTTCCACGGCTCAATTACGGCATTGTTTTCTTTATGCGAAAACAGTATATCCGACAAGATTTTGTTTCGCTGCTTTAATATTCGCCTGTAATCTATAAGGCTTTCTAAATATGTTCTGCTCGATTGAGAAACAACGAAATCTACAAAGCGCCTTCGGTCTAATGGAGAACCAATTGTAATAGAACTTTGCTCTGGTGAAAGAATTACCACGGGAAACTGACCGATGAGAGACGACGCTTTGTCAACTTTCGCTTTATTCACCGTAACTGTTTTTTGATTTTGCAGTTTGTCAAATGTTACCCGTGCCTCATAAAATATATTACCATCAGAAACAAAGCTTCCTGTTACAACAAATCCGTTCTTATTAACATTCATCACAACCGTATCATTTGCAGCATAAAAACTTTTTGAGAGACAAAGATATGAAATACCTTCGAGTATATTTGTCTTTCCTTCACCATTGTCTCCTAAAAAAAGATTCACCCCTGAAGAACAATCAACAATGGTTTGTTCATGGTTGCGAAATGTTTCTAGTACTAAACGCTGTAATTTCAATCCAAGAATGCCTTACTTACAACGCAATAGCCCCAGTTCCTCTTCAGAATGGGGCTATCAACGATAACACGATAACACCAACATCTTTTGGTGTCTTATTAGACATTGAGACGCATGGGCATAACCAACATCAAGACATCTTCATTTTCTTTTTTGACTGCGGGCGTGATGATAGCTGCCTTTACAGAGCTGCTGAAACTAAACACAACTTCATCAGAATCAATATGTGAAAGAATATCGACAAGATAGGTCGCGTTAAATCCAATTTCTAAATCATCTGCGCTGTACATGCATGTGATACGTTCCCGTGCTTCACCTCCAAAATCAATATCTTCCGCTGTAATTTTTAATTCGTTTTTTTTCATAGAAAAACGAACTTGATGTGTTGTATTACTCGAGTAAAGAGAAACTCTTCTTACCGACGATAACAATATATTTCTATCAACAGATAATTTTTTATCATTATCAAAGGGGATTACACTCTCATAATTAGGATAACTTTCTTCGATTAATCGTGAAGTGAGTGTAAAATTTTTAAATGAAAATTTAATATGTGTGGTGTTGACAGAAAGAGTATTAGATCCGCTTTCAATTGCTTTTGACACTAACATAAGAGCTTTTGCTGGAACTATAATATCTTTATGCGGTTTTGCTTGTTTAATGTTTGAATATATAACACGAACTAGACGATGACCATCTGTTGCTACAGCACTCATTTCATTGTTTTTGAACTGGAGAAGCAATCCAGTCATTGATGGACGTAATTCGTCTGTACTAACAGAGAAAATAGTTTTTGAAATCATGGATCCGATTAGAGATCCTTCAAAAATAATTTCGCTTTCACCTTTAAACTCAGGAACAGCTGGATAATCTTGACTTATTTCACCTACAAGACTATATTCGCCATTTTCTGTAATCATCCTAATTTTGTTTGTTGTAGTATCTGCATGAAAATTTAGTTGTGTTTCTGGTAAAGCTCTTAAGGTATCCATAACTCTTTTAGCCGGTACAGCAATTGACCCATCTTCGTTTCCTTTTACATCTAATGTTGCTGACATAGAAATTTCCAAATCTGTAGCAATAAGTTTAAGAGAATTAGCTGAAAGAGAAAAAAGAATATTCTCTAATATTGGAAGTGTTGATTTAGATGGAACAACACCACTGATTTTCATTAATGCTTTTTGGAGTTCACTACTTTCGACTGTAAATTTCATCACAAAACTCCTATAATACTTTGTCTTCTGATTTGTATGAATTTACCGAATTTTTAGGCAATACACAATAAAACTCTGTGTATATAAATAATATATTTTAAAGAAATAATAATAATTATAATACTGGTGTGAATACTGTGCATAATTAATAAAATTTTATAAAAACCAAAGAAAGGTTACATATTAAAAGAAAATGTAATGTTTATATAATGTTTAAAGAAAACGCGTTATAAACAGTTTGTTTATATCGAAACAAAAATTTTCTCTTAAAATTATTTATCCACACGACAAAAACAACAATAAACAGTTTATCAACAGGTCTAAAAAACCTATTTATTAAGCTCAATTGTTCTTCGTATTTGATCAATATGATGTTTGTATTTATTGTCTGTTTTTAGAAACTCTTCTACAGCTTGGCAGGCATGAATAACCGTGCTATGGTCTCTTCCGCCAAAATGAATACCGATAGTTTTAAGAGAAGCGTTAGTCATATCTTTTGCAATATACATTGCAATCTGTCTTGCGACGACAATTTCCTGTTTTCGCGTTTTAGCGCGGAGAAGATCAACAGGAATATCGAAGTATTCGCAAACAACTTTTTGTATTTGCTCAATACTTAATGGTGTGCGAATATCATTAACAACAACACGCAATACATCTTTGGCAAGATCTATGCCAATTTCACGATTTTCTAAAGATGCTCTTGCGAGAAGACTGATAAGACATCCTTCAAGTTCACGAATATTCTTTGTGACGTTTACAGCAATAAAATCAATAACATTTGGTGGCAGCTCTAAAGAATTTTCCTCGCTTTTCTTTTGAAGAATAGCTATTCGAGTTTCGAGATCCGGTGGTTGAACGTCTGCAGTTAATCCACATTGAAAACGAGAAATTAAACGCTCATCTAAGCCATGAAGTTCTTTTGGTGGAACATCAGAAGAAAGAACAATTTGCTTGCCAAGCTGGTAAAGTGTGTTGAATGTGTGAAAAAAATTATCCTGTGTTTTTTCTTTTCCCGCAAAAAACTGAATATCATCAACAATCAACAAATCCATACTTCTGTAAAACGAAGAAAACTCTGTAACCTTATCTACCTGTACTGATTCGATAAAATCAACAGTGAATTTTTCACTTGAGATATATGCAATTCTTTTTGCTTTTCCATTAACCGCAGCATGATTTCCAAGCGCGTGCATCAAATGTGTTTTTCCAAGTCCGGTACCGCCATAAAAAACAAGAGGATTAAATGAAGTTCCACCGGGATTATTTGCAACAGCCATTGCTGCAGCGCGAGCGAGCTGATTACAGTCACCCTTAATAAAGTTGTTAAATAAATAACGTGGATTTAAATTATTCCGAATTGATTGTAAATTTTCTGTGCGGAAAAGTACATGCGGAGCAAAGGGTGTACGTGCTGAATCAATTGTTGGCGAGACAGTTTCATTTTCTGGCTGTGCTGGTTGGCTTATTGCGGGTTCTTCGGAGGCAACAAAGTAATATAGCTTTCCGGATTCCCCAATAACACTTATGATCGTATTTCGAATTAGCGTATTATAATGTTCTTCTAACCAATCATAGAAAAATTGACTAGGAACCTGAACTGTTAAATCATTTTCGTTTAGACGAATTGGAACAATTGGTTGAAACCATGTTTTATAGCTTAATGAAGAAATTTGACCTTTAATAATGGTAAGGCATCGTTCCCAGGTTTGGTTTGCAAGAAATTGATCGTTAGAAACTTGGCCGGCTTGAGCAGGCAACATAGCACTCTCCATCTTAACAAAACATATCACACAACTTATTCACATTTCTATACACGAATAGCAAATAAAACAAAAAAGAAACCAATTAAAATATCGCATAAACATACTGCCGACATCCACCCGCGGTTGGTTTTCCACAAGTTGTCAACAGCGATATTCGACCTTACGAACGGACTTTATTATAGCACCAATGGTGGAAGTATGCAAGAGGAATTTTTACAATATAAATAATATATGTATAACAAAAACAAAAAATTCATTTGACATGTTATCTTGTTTGTACACCAATAATTTTGTAAGTTAGTAAAGCAAAAATTAACCGACATATAACAAAGAGTCTATTAAAATGAAGAGAACTTACCAGCCGCATAAGCGGAAAAGAAAAAATACACATGGATTTCGCGCGCGTATGTCAACAAAAAATGGGCGAAAAGTCATTAACAGGCGACGTGCAGCAGGCAGAAAAAAACTATCTGTAAGCAGTGAAAAATAAAAGAAAAAATCTGCCAGAAAGACGAGGCGCACTTGCCTCTTTTACAACCATCAATAGAAACGCTCAGTGGGTTTGGATCTTTTACGAGGGTAATGTCCCATGGAAAAAAATATGAAAGTAAACCAATAAAAGCTTTTGTATGCTCATCCCTTTCGAAGCGAACGGAATTACGTGTTGGTTTTGCGATAAAAAAAGGAATACGAAAAGCCGCCCACCGCAATTTGTTAAAACGATTGATGAAAGAAGCGTTTCGAACGAGGCGAGAAGATTTCTTCAGACATATTAATTCTGGGATGCTGCTAGAAATTGTTTTTTTGTATAACGGCGATACAAAAATTCCCTCGAAAAAAGTCCAATTTGCAACTATAAACCAAGCACTGGCAGACCTATCCTCAACTATTAATATTGTTTGCCCTCAGGTGAAGACATGAAACGCGTATTTATTCTACTGATTCAGCTGTACCAACGCTTTATTTCTGCGCTTCTCCCATTTAATCATTGTCGTTTTTATCCTTCATGTTCAGAATATTCTCGTGAAGCAATGGAAAAACATGGTGTTATGAGTGGACTATGGCTTACTGTTAAAAGAATTGCAAAATGCCATCCTCTCAGCAAGTCAAGCGGATACGACCCAGTTCCTTAATTATTCACAAGTAGATTTGAGGCAAAAAATCTTATGGATCGACAATCAATAATTGGATTTATTTTGATTTTCGTTGTGCTCGTTGTGTGGATGTGGCTCAACTCACCAGTGCAGAAACCTAAACCTATTGAGCAGACCGTAAAATCGGGACAAGTGAAAGATACTATTAAGGTAAATCTGCCAAAACTACCGGAACCGAAGGAAAAACAAGAGACCAACCCCTATGGAAAATTCTTCTCTGATCGTGCAAAGGGGACAGAAAAAATTATTTCTATTGAGACGGATTTATATTCAGCCGAAGTTTCGTCAAAAGGCGGGGTGCTTAGAAAGTGGGAACTTAAGAAATTCAAGACATGGGATGGACACCCAGTTGAACTCGTTGATTATGCGCAAAACGGAGATTTCGCCATCCTCTTAACAACATCCGATGGGCGAGTGATCAATACAAAAGATCTCTATTTTGATGTGCAGGCACCAAACGATATTATAAGGATAGAGGGAAATTTTGAATTTGAAATAGTCTTTACTCTTCCTGCCTCCAACGGTGGACAGCTTGTGAAGAAAATGAAATTCCGCAATGAAGAGTATGGTTTTGAAACGGAAATACAATTGCTTAATCTGAACTCTGTAGTTGCGAACTACCAATATGAAGTTACATGGGAACATGGTATTCGCTATGCGGAAAAAAATAGCGTTGACGAATCTGGTTTTGCAGCTGCATATGCATATGCCGGAAACGAACTCACAGAAATCGATGCTTCAAAGGTTGATCAAAAAGTTCAAAAAGAATTTTCCGGTGCCATAGATTGGGTTGCTGCACGCAATAAATATTTTGCTGTTGCGCTTATACCCACGGGAACCATAAGTGAAGGAGCATATTTAGAAGGAACTCGATCTGCAATGCCAGACAACGGAGTAAAGGAAACATACGGCGTTTCCTTAAAGATGTCGTATAAAGGAGGGACAGNNAAAAGTGTTTTTAGGGCCGCTTCAACACAGCGTATTGAAGTCATACAATAAGGGACTTGAAAACATAATGAGTTTAGGCTGGGCATGGTTAATTCGTCCTATATCCGAATATATTATGTTGCCTATATTCACTGCAATTCACTATGTTGTACCCAACTGGGGGTTGGTAATTATTATTTTTTCTATTCTCATTAAACTGGCCATGCATCCGCTGTCTAAGAGTCAAATGAAGTCGATGAAAAAAATGCAAAAGCTTCAGCCACTAATGGATGAGTTACGAGCAAAATACAAAGACGATCCCCAGAAGATGAATCAATCTATAATGAATTTGTATAAAGAATACGGTGTCAATCCGGCCGGTGGATGTTTACCGCTATTGTTGCAAATGCCAATTATGTACGCATTATATGCAGTTTTTCGCGGAGCAATTGAATTACGACAAGCAAGTTTTGTTGGATGGATTAAAGATCTTTCAATTCCAGATATCATTTATCGCTTGCCTTTCAAAATGCCGCTTATTGGCATTCAAGATATCAGCGGCATTGCCGTGATTATGGGTATTACGATGTTCATCCAACAAAAAATGACAATTAAAGATCCGCGACAAAAAACGATGGTATGGATGATGCCAATTATGATGACATTCTTGTTCAATGGTTTTCCATCCGGTCTAAATTTATATTATGCAGTATTCAACGTTCTTGCTATTGGACAACAAATGCTCATCAACAAGCAAGACGACGATGAACCGCTTCGAAAAGTAGAACCGAAGAAAAAGGCCCGCGGTGGAATATTTAAATTTGCGAAAGACATACCACGTTTGAAGAAATGATCTAATCGGAAGTAATTTTTTATAGATGCGCCTTGTCAACAACAAGGCGCTTTGTTTTTGTGGCGTTGTGAAAGGACAAGGGTTTTCGTACATTTCGTTACGGAGATAAAAGAAAGTGATAGGACAATTAGGAAATACTATTGCCGCCATTGCTACGCCAATAGGCGAGGGAGCGATTTCGGTAATACGTGTTAGTGGTGAATTTGCAATTAATAAAGTGGCTAGTCGATTTAGAGGAAAAATAAATCTATCAAAAGCGAAAGGTCACACTGCTCATTTTGGACGCATCGTTAACAACCAAAATGAGACTATTGATGAAGTTGTCTGCACGGTCTTTCGCGAGCCAAAATCGTTCACGGGAGAAAATACTGTCGAGGTTAGTTGTCATGGCGGAATTCATGTGACGCGCCGAGTGTTAGAATGCATATTGGAAATTGGGGTACATCCAGCAAAGCCTGGTGAATTTACTCAAAGAGCATTTCTCAATGGAAAACTAGACCTTTCTCAAGCAGAAGCAATTGCCGATCTTATTCAAGCTCAATCCGATAAAGCACGTCGGACATCAATAGATCAGTTAGAGGGCTCTCTTTCAAAACAGATTCACATTGTTCGAGAGCAATTAGTAAATTCTCTTGGACTTTTGGAATTAGAATTAGATTTTTCAGAGGAGAATATTGCACTCATTGATAAGAAAAAAGTAAAGAATTTTTTCGAACATGCAATATTAGAAATAGATCAACTCATTAAAACCTATAAATATGGCAAGGTGTGGCGTGAAGGAGTTCGAGTTGCGTTGATTGGAGTTCCAAATGCCGGAAAATCAAGTTTATTAAATGCATTGCTTAAAGAAAACCGAGCTATTGTAAATGATATTCCTGGAACAACGCGAGATTTTATCGAAGAGAAAATGATGATAGAAGGCGTAATGTTTAGATTGATTGATACAGCGGGACTTCGAGAAACGGAAGACCCGGTTGAAAAAGAAGGTGTGCATAGGACATGGAAAGTCATAAAAAGATCAGATATTATAGTTTTAGTGCATGACAGTACAAAAACAATAACAAACGAAGAAATAGTTTTCCTGGAAACCATAAACAAGGAAAATAAAAATCAAAACGGAATTATTTTTGCGAATAATAAAATTGACCTTCAAACTGAAAGGTGGCTATCTAAAGGCCTTCCAGAAAGAGTCATTATGGTTGAAACGTCGGCTGTGAACAATGCAGGAATTGAAAAACTCAAAGAAACATTATTCCAAAGAATATTTTCGCAAGGACAAGTGGAAAACAAAGAATCGGTAATTATAACCAATGAAAGGCATTATTCTGCATTATTAAAAGCAAAGCAAAGCCTGATTTCTGCTTTAGACTCTTTAAGAAAAGGTGAAAGCGAAGAATTTATAGCAGTTGATCTAAGGACAGCAATAGATTCAATTGGCGAAATCATTGGCCTTGTAACCACAGAAGAGATACTTAACAATATTTTCTCCAAGTTTTGTATTGGAAAATAGCTTTTGGTTTCACGTGAAACGAAAACAGGGTAAAAAGTGTGTTTGAGTTAAAGTATACAGGTTATGACGTCGTTGTGGCTGGTGGAGGGCATGCTGGAATAGAGGCAAGTTTAGCTGCTGCACGAATGGGTTGCCAAGTTTTATTGGTGACAATGGATAAAGATGCAATTGGCAGAATGTCCTGCAATCCTGCAATCGGCGGAACTGCTAAAGGACACCTTGTTCGGGAAGTTGATGCTCTCGGTGGAGAAATGGCAAAAATTGCAGATGCAACTGGAATTCATTTTCGCATGCTAAACCTTTCGAAAGGTCCTGCGGTTTGGTCGCCACGCTCACAAAATGATCGCGAAGAGTACTCACATGAAGCTCAACGTCGAATTGAAGGGCAAATAGGCATTCAAGTAATTGAAGGAATAGTATGTGATGTTTTTGTCGAAAGAAAGAATTCACAACATACTTCAATAATAAAAGAAATTATTTTTAATGACGGAACTAGAGTTAAATGTAAAGCATTTATTTTGTGTGCTGGCACATTCCTAAGAGGACTTATGCATACCGGAACACAAAGCATAATAGGAGGAAGATATACTGAAAGTTCGGTTGAGGGTTTGACGGAAAGCTTAAAAAAATACGGATTTGTATCAGGTCGACTCAAAACGGGAACACCGCCTCGGATAGATAAGAATAGTATTGATTTTTCTGAAGTTGAAGAACAGCCAAGCGATATCAATCCGCAGCCATTCTCATTTCAAAACACAAAAATCACGAATAAGCTTATTCCAATGTTCCTAACTTACACTAATACAGAAACGCACAGGGTTCTTAGGAAGGGATTTGACAGATCGCCGCTCTTCACTGGAAGAATAAAAGGTATAGGTCCGCGTTATTGTCCTTCGATTGAAGATAAAATCAATCGTTTTACAGATAGAGATCGTCACCACATTTTTCTTGAGCCAGAAGGTTATGACACAAATGTTGTCTATGTGAATGGATATTCAACAAGTCTCCCCGAGGACATTCAGGTTGAGGGACTATGTACGATTCCGGGATTGTATAACGTAAAAATGTTGCGACCCGGTTATGCTGTAGAATATGATTATTTTCCACCACATCAACTAAAACTTTCTTTAGAAACAAAACTTGTTAGCGGAATGTTTTTTGCAGGACAAATTAACGGAACATCCGGATACGAAGAAGCTGCTGCGCAAGGATTGTTGGCTGGGATTAATGCGGGGAAGTATATTAGAGACGAAGATCCAATTATTCTCAAAAGGTCTGAATCGTATATTGGAGTTTTAATTGACGATTTAGTGAACAGAGATATTGAAGAGCCTTATAGGATGTTCACTTCACGCGCCGAACATCGTCTTATCCTTCGTCAAGATAACGCAGATCGACGGCTAATGGAATTTGGACACAAGTTAGGATTGATTCCCAGCGAAATAGCAGTACGGTTGCGGAAAAAAGAGATTTTAATAAATGAAGGCATTTTCTTTTCTAATCAATTTTCTATAAAACCGAAGGATGCAAATCCATTGCTGAGGATAGCAAACGCTGGTTGTATTCAAGAAAACGAAAAACTAGCAAAAATTTTGAAAAGAACAAATGTTCGCTTTTTAGATTTCATAAAATGCGAATCTATTGTTTGTACGGCATTCTTTTCACGACTGCGTTCTTCTTGTGATGATCGATTGTTCAACGAGGTGATTGAACAAGTGGAAATAGAATTAAAGTACGATGGATATATCAAACGGCAAATAGAAGAAGTGGAAAAATTCAATCGGTTCGAATCTTTTCAAATACCACAAGAAATAGATTACCATAAAGTGAAATCGTTGTCAACAGAGGGAAGAGAAAAGCTAGTTAAGGTTCAACCTTTTTCCATTGGGCAAGCATCCAGAATTAGCGGCGTTACACCGGCAGACATTTCTGTATTGATGGTGTACCTCAGAAATTAAACTAACGTTTTTCACGTGGAACAAATGACTGAAATTGGAGCAAAAAGTAGTGTATCCTGAAAAGAAATTATGGTTTCGTACACTATGCGTTAAGAATGGATTCTTGCTAACGGATTTTCAATTAGAGCAATTAGATCAATATGTGAATTTGCTTCTCGATTGGAATAAAAAAATTAACTTGATTTCTAGAAAAGATGAAGAAAATTTTTGGACTTACCATATTCTTCATTCTATATCTCCACTATTTAAGCTGAAACTAATGGAAGGATCCAAAATTGTTGATATCGGAACCGGCGGTGGATTGCCAGGCATCCCATTAAAGATTTTACGTCCAGATATTTCATTGATTTGTCTTGATGCAACAAGGAAAAAAGTAAACGCTGTTTCCCAAATAGTCGATGAGTTGAAGCTTGAAAATGTAAATGTAATATGGGGGAGAGCAGAAGAAATTGGTATGCAATCCGAGTATTTACACAGATTTGATTTTGCAATTGCAAGAGCAGTTTGTCAATTAAACGAATTAATTTCTTTGTCGATAAACTTCCTTAAAAAACGGAATTATTCTGATTTATTTGAATATACAAAAAGCGGCGGTCCCATAGATCCAAATCCACCCGCGCTTATTGCATTCAAAGGTGGCGACTTAACACAGGAGATTGACCTGGCAAAGCGACAACATCCTCAAGTGAATATCAATTCGATCGATCTTGCATTTATCGGATCGGAACAACTTATTACTTCTGACAAAAAAATATTGATAGTCCACCTATAAAGAAATCACTTATCAGAAAGAAACAAAATTGTCAAAAGAGAAAGTACTTTTTGATCAGCTTCAATTTATGGCAACGGAACAAAGAAATTCGGTAAGCATGGATATTGATTCTCGTTCAGTTGAAGAGATTCTTGTTCTTATCAACAACGAAGATAAGAAAGTAGCGTTAGCAGTTGAAACGCAAATACACTATATCGCCAATGCTGTTGAACTTGTAATTGAAACTTTGCGGAATGATGGGCGCCTTATATATGTTGGTGCCGGAACAAGCGGAAGATTAGGAGTGCTGGATGCTGTTGAATGTCCGCCAACGTTTGGGACAGAACCAGAAATGATTCAAGGATTAATTGCTGGCGGAGAACAAGCAATGTTCCGCGCTCAAGAAGGTGCGGAGGATCATGAGGAAAATGGTGCACGCGATATTGACAATAAAAATATTGGAGAGAATGATGTAGTATGCGGAATTGCTGCAAGTCTTCGCACACCTTACGTTGTCGGTGCGGTGAGGCGAGCGAAACAGCTCGGTGCACGCACAATATATGTAACAACAAACCCTCGATCCAGCTTTTATCTGCCAGAGTTTTCTAACCTTGCTTCTGCAGTTGATATTGCTATTTGTCCGGAAGTCGGACCCGAAATTATTATGGGTTCAACGAGAATGAAATCCGGAACTGCTCAGAAACTTGTCCTCAATATGATAACTACGGCAGCAATGATTCGCTTAGGAAAAGTGTACGAGAATATGATGATTGATCTTCAAATGACGAATCTAAAATTACGCGAACGAGCAAAACGCATTATTATGATAATTACAAGGGTTTCGTACGACGAAGCAACAGATTTCTTAACGAAGTCAGACTTCCACGTGAAGACTGCTCTTGTAATGATCAAAGCAAGTGTCTCACGGGAGGAAGCACGACTAAGATTGATAAAATCAAATGGATTTGTCCGCGCCGCGATCGAAGGAAAATAGTTCCACACTTAATATTATATAGGAGAATGATATTATGTCTAAAATTTCCCTAATAGATTTCGATCTCTATCCGCCGTTCGAGGGATTTCCCAAAGAATGCATCAAGTTTCTAAAGCAGCTCAAACAGAATAATAATCGTGAGTGGTTTGAAAAGCACAAAGAAGAGTTTGAGCTAAATGCTAAAACGCCTATGCTTTCATTTATCGCAGCGCTACAGCCGCACTTCACTCAATTTGCGCCAGAGTTTGATCTTAATCCGAAGCGATCTATCTTCCGAATCTATCGCGATATCAGATTTAGTTCAGACAAGACTCCGTACAAAACACATATTGCTGCGCACTTTGTATTGAGGGGAATGCCAAAAGGTTTTATAGGTTCTGGTTATTACATTCAAATTGAACCGCGTGAATTTTTTGTTGGTGGTGGAATCTATATACCAGATGGTGAACAACTTAAAAAAATACGCAAAGCAATTGCTGCGCGAGGCGAAGAATTTCTTTCGATAGTTGAGGATCGCAGATTAATAAAGCGCTTTGGACCATTCGACTGGTCAAAACTTCAACGTGTTCCGAAAGGATACGATGAGAACCATCCGATGGCAGAGTGGCTGAAATTTAAACAATTCTTTGTTGGTGTATCATTGCCTGAATCGAAATGTTATAACGAATCTTTAGTCGATGAAGTTGCAGGTATTTGCGACGAGGCAGCACCTCTTGTCCGCTTTCTAAATAAGAGCTTAGTTTAATATACTTTAAATTTAAAGTATATTGATTTTATCAAACACAAACAAGAACTCAGAGCGATAAAAATCTATATTAGGAATACTCCTTTGTCTCACAACCCAAGAGAAGAAGCAATTGGACGATCAATAGAATTTGATAACCTCTTACCTATAACCTGCATTATCGTTCCTTGACTCTCCCGCCATTCATCGGTATATTAAGTTCGCGAAGATAATGGGTGTATCCATATGAGGCGGATGCGCCCTCTTTTTGTTTTTATAGCTAAAACCAGATCGATTCTATGAGTGATACCACGAAACCCAATATAAATATCGAAACATTAGATCATATTCCCAATGTTTTGCCGGTTTTACCCCTTCGTGATGTAGTATTATTTCCGTATATGATTTTTCCCGTTCTTGTTGGAAGGGAAACATCGCTTCGTGCTGCCAATGAAGCTTTGGAACGAGGCAAGAATATTTTGCTCGTTGCACAAAAAAATTCATCAATTGATGAACCGACAGAAGAAGATGTCTATCGTGAAGGCACAGTAGCAAAGATTCTTCAAATGCTGAAATTGCCGAATGGCCTGATGAAAATTTTGGTTGATGGTGTTGCGCAAGCGAACATCAAAAAATTTATTCCCAATTCTAATTTTCTTGAGGCTGAAATCATTGTTAACCGCATTGATCCGCCAGCAGGGCGCGAAATCGATGCACTTGTACGACATGCATCTGCCCTGTTTGCTGAATATGTTAGACTTAATCGTAATATTCCGCCGGAAGTGATCATGGCTTACGATGGTATCAAAGAACCGCAACGGAAGATGTATTACATTGCGTCTAACCTTGTACAAAGCGTAGATGTGAAACAACGTATCTTGCAAACCCCTGCACTTCGTGATCAATTATACGAACTTTCAAAAATTCTCAGCACGGAAGTAGATATTCTGAAAATAGAACGTGATATCGATACCAAGGTACAGGATAATATTCAGAAAACGCAGCGAAAGTTTTTCATTCAGGAACAAATCCGAATTCTTCAAGATGAGCTTGGTGATGATGAAGCTTCGCCGGAAATTGTAAAACTAAAAGAACAACTTCTTGCGGCGAAAATGCCGAAGGAAGCCAAAGAAAAAGCGTTTGAAGAATTCAATAAACTGAAGAAAACTTCACCAATGTCACCTGAGCTTGGTGTTACACGTAACTATCTCGATTGGCTTGTTGCGGTGCCGTGGCAGAAACGAACGAAAGATGATTTATTGATTGCCCACGTGAAAGAAATCCTCGATGCTGATCATTACGGATTGGACAAACCGAAGGAAAGAATTCTTGAGAACATCGCTGTATTGAATTTAGTGAAAGAAATGCGCGGACAAATTCTTTGCTTTGTCGGTCCGCCAGGCGTGGGAAAAACATCATTGGCAAAATCGATTGCGCGTGCACTAGGCAGAAAGTTTGTACGTATTTCGCTTGGCGGTATTCGCGACGAAGCTGAAATTCGGGGTCACAGACGCACGTATATAGGTTCGATGCCCGGTAAAATTATTCAATCGATGAAGCGAGCCGGTGTTGTTAACCCCGTGCTTTTAATGGACGAAGTAGATAAGATGAGCATGGATTTTCGCGGCGATCCATCCGCGGCGCTTTTGGAAGTGCTTGATCCCGAACAGAACATTGCGTTTAATGACCATTACATCGAAGTTGATTATGATTTATCAAAAGTTATGTTCATCACGACGGCAAATGTTCGGTTCGCCATTCCTGCCCCTCTGCAAGATCGGATGGAAATCATTGAATTGCCCGGATATCTTGAGTACGAGAAAAAAGAAATTGCAAAGCGTCATATTGTAGGCAAACAACTTAAAGCGCATGGATTGAAAGCTGACGAAGTTTATTTCGAAGATACTGCAGTCATAAAAATTATTCAAGAATATACACGCGAAGCTGGTGTGAGAAATCTTGAGCGCGAAATTGCATCTATCTGCCGCAAAGTAGCAAAGGAAATGGTACTTGCCAAACAGACAAACGGATTGTCTAAAAGGGAGAATAAGAAAACAAATATTCATGTAACACCGCAAAGCGTGGAAAAATATCTTGGTGTTCCAAAGTTTCGCACAAAACCAGCTGAGTCACAACCGCGTATTGGCTCTGTTACCGGCTTGGCGTGGACGAGTGTTGGCGGTGAAATTCTCAATGTTGATGCAACAATAATGCGTGGCACAGAGCGTCTTACACTTACCGGACAACTGGGTGATGTTATGAAGGAATCGGCGCAAGCGGCATTGAGCTACATCCGTTCGAATGCAAAAAAGCTTGGTGTTAATCCGGAGTTCAACAAGAATCGCGAGATCCATATTCACTTACCGGAAGGAGCAATTCCGAAAGATGGCCCTTCTGCAGGTGTAACAATGGCTATGGCGATTATATCTGCGGCGAGTAATCGGCCAGCTCGCAACGATGTTGCAATGACAGGCGAAATTACATTGCGCGGTAACGTTCTTCCTATCGGTGGATTGAACGAGAAACTTCTTGCGGCACAGCGCAGCGGTATCAAGACTGTATTGATTCCACAAGAGAATGTGAAAGACCTCACCGAAATACCAGAAAAAGTGAAGGAAGGGTTGTCAATCGTCCCGATCGACACGATTGAAGAAGCGATGAAATATGTATTTTCAAATAAAAAGTTAAAAGTAAAGAAGAAAAATTAAGAACAAAGATTATTATGGATTTTATGTTCTGAATTCTGTATCCTTGAATAAATAATTTTCTATTTTGAGATGAAATGAATTATCAAGTAACAGCGCGCAAATGGCGACCGATGATCTTCGACGATGTCGTTGGTCAGGGTCACGTAACCAATACACTTCGTAATGCAATTGCGTCTCATCGCGTTGCGCATGCGTACATTTTCAGTGGCACCCGCGGATGCGGCAAAACAACAACAGCCCGCATACTTGCACGCGCGCTCAACTGCCTCTCCCCTTCTAACCAGAATCCAGATAATATTTGTGAAGTATGTAAGGAAATCATTGAAGGACGCGGCCTTGATGTTATTGAGATTGACGGCGCATCTAACCGCGGCGTAGAAGAAATCCGAAATCTGCGTGATTCCGTCCGATATACACCAACACGCGGTAAATATAAAATTTATATCATCGATGAAGTACATATGCTGACAAAGGAAGCATTCAACGCACTTCTGAAAACGCTTGAAGAGCCCCCGGCACATGTTGTGTTTATATTTGCTACGACGGAAGTACACAAAGTGCCAATGACGATTCTTTCCCGCTGTCAGCGGTTTGATTTCCGGCGTATCGCCATCGAAGAAATTGTTAGTACACTTACAATAATTGCAAATGCAGAAGACATCACCATTGAAAATGACGCATTGATAGTAATTGCCAAACGTGCAGACGGATCTCTTCGGGATGCGCAGAGTATATTCGATCAAGTACGTTCATTCTGCGGCAACGATATTAAGACTGCGGAACTTCTGAAGGCGTTTAATGTTGTCGATCAGGAAATCTATTTTCGTGTGTCTGATTTTCTTAAAAGCCACGATACGCAAGGTGCAATTCGATTGGTTGATGAAGTTATAAAAATCGGTTATGACTTACGCGAGTTTGTTGGAGGGCTCACAGAACATCTTCGTAATATGCTAATTGTGCATTCGACCGAATCAACTCAACTCGTAGAAGTATCTGAGAATTATAAAAAGCGGTATGAAAAGGAAGCAAATCAATTCACGGAGCAAGACATACTACGCTACATAAAGCAGACAAACGAATTGGATCAAACGCTCCGATGGGCAGCACAACCGCGGTATCGACTTGAAGCAGGACTAATCCAGATGGCGAAAATGGAAAGTTCTGTACAGATCGGAGAGTTACTCCAACAAATTGAGTTGCTCAAAAAAAAAATAAGCAGCAATAGCAGTGTTAATTTATCGTCATCTTCCCCAGAATCCACACGATACAGTACGTCACCTTCTTCCGAGCTTAAAGTTGTAGGCGAGGTTGGTGCAGGATATTTGAAAAGTAAATCTGCTATCAGCTATTCATCGCTCATTGGCACGGATCTTACCAAGCTGACGGAAGTATCAAAGCTTGCTGAATTTCAAAACACCACTCAGCGAACTGTCAAACTGCCAACAGTTATTCAATCAGTTTCTGCCGATGAAGTAACAAAACATTGGTCCACCTTCGTTAGCAATGTTTCAAGATCACATATTGCTGTCGGCACATCATTGACAGAGACCCACATTCTTGATGTTTATAACGGCATGGTACGCATTTCTTGTCCGGACGATTATCATTTTTCGACACTTAAACGAAATAGAGACTTTCTGACTAACGCTCTTCATCAAGTGCTAGGCAAACGGGTTGCCATAGAACCAGTTCTTCGCTCCAATGCAGATATACCAATAAAACCATTCTACACAACACCACCATCATTATCTGCGGATACAAAGAATTTAGATATGGAAGCTGAACAAACCCCCCAACAGATAGCAGAACATCCAATTCTCACATTGCTCAAACGCGAACTTGGAGTCGAACGCGTTGAGTAGCTTGATTGATAAATGAAATAGGTTGATACTCTTCGAGTTTTACTGCATTCAAAATGCGGAATTCTATAGAATCATATGTTTTCCTCTCGCCACGGCAAAGCCTGTTTTAACATGTTTTTTAACGAACAGCAATACTATGATTCTCTTTAGCTCCCTATAAAGATGTACCATAAGAACTCATCAAGGTGTAACGAACGCTCCATTGTCAAAGCGTGTTGCCAATAGCACTAAACAAAGTTTGCCCAACATTTCCTGCTATGAAGAAATCCTGCCTTCGGTTTACTCCGGCCAAGTATTACCTTCCAGCTTTGGTAAAACCCAAACAGCAAATGGATAACCATTCTGAAAAAATAAATGAAAATATTTATCATGACAAAAGTAGGTTTTTTAGGCACTATTTATATACAGCATTTATAGAAAATGTTCCTTTTATTGTTAGAAGAAATGTTAAAACGTACTGCTAAATACTTATCTTGAATTCATAACTAAGGAGCGTAAATGGCACAAGAAGCAAATTCAAAAAACGTCATAGAGCGCATACGAGATCGAATTCCAGTTTCTACAAAAACATCATACGGACTTGGAACTGCCCTCGACATGTGGGGATTCTGGCTCTATCCCGGAGTTGCTTTTGCGGTGTTCAATATCTACCTAGGAGTGGATCCGTGGCTTGTCGGTCTTGCATTAACACTTATCAGAATCTACGATGCGATTTCTGATCCAATCACAGGCTGGATATCGGATAATTTTCGCTCCAAGTTTGGACGCAGGCGTCCATTCATTCTTGTTGCAGGTGTACTAGCCGGTCTTTGTTTGCCCACACTCTTCCTGGTCTCTCCTTCCTGGGCTAGCCATACATTTCTTGGCTTGTCTGCTATCTTCTGGTATATGATGGGATCATCACTGGTATATATCCCTATCATGGCCATGTATACGGTACCGTATAATAGTCTTGGAGCAGAGATGACTCCCGACTATGAGGAACGAACATCGGTGATGACTTATAAAGGATCAATGCAGAAAATTTTTGAAGTGGCAAATTTTTACGCGTTGCGCTTCACCAATCTCTCCTGGTTTCTTCTTCCGGGGACAGTGGTTGGGAAAAATACACTACTTGGTATACAGGTATATACCTGTATACTTGGAACATTGATGGCTATCTTTTCCATTACAATATTCTTCAGGGTTAAAGAACGGTATTACGAAAAAGTTGTTGTGAAGATAAAGGAACGTATTTCACTGAAAGCGTCGTTGTATGAGACCTTGAAATGTAAACCCTTCAGAGTCATCATGGGCTATGGTGCTACGTTCACCCTAAGTACAAGCATGGTGGGTTCTCTCGGGTACTATGCCACCGTTTATTATGTTTGCGGCGGCAGTACCATCAGCGGGGATAACTGGAACTTTTGGATGGGGGTTGCTTTCATGATTGGTGGATTCTTTGGTGCACCACTTCTAGGACAAGTGGCGCGTGCAACACAGAAGAAAACCGCCGTTATGGTGGCAGCTGTCATTGGTATTTTAGGATATGGCGGTTCATGGTTCCTCTACACACCGGCTATCCCCTGGCTGCAGACAATCGCTTCTGGTACCATGGGACTTGCAGCAGCTGGTCTCTGGATGCTACATGGCTCCATTGGAGCGGATGTCATTGATTATGACGAGTTAACGATGGGAATACGCAGAGAAGGTTCTTTTACGGCGTGTGGATCGTACGTTCTTAAACTTGGAAATTCTATGGGTGGATTCGTTGCCGGTTTAATTCTTGGTTGGTCCGGGTTCAATGCGGCCATTGGCGCACAATCACCGAATACAATATTCTGGATCCGGTCAATGCTTGCATGTATCCCCATTGTCGGTTTGCTTGTAGTAATCTTCATAATTTCAAAACTTGATCTTACAAAACAGAAATGTGAAGAAATACGTACTGAACTTGAACATCGCAGAGGAAAAGTTTAAGATATTTGAATTTTGTACAACCAAAATTTTGGAGAAACTATTTACCAAACTCATTTTCTGTAAGAGAGTTCCACCTGGTTTTATGAGTTCACTACCCTTGATGGAACTCTCTTAATTGCTTAAATTAGAAGAACATGATGTGATCCTACACATTATCGAAATAAGCTACTTAGGGATAGTTCATATTTGGGTCAATGGGCTACAATAATTTGAACCGTTAACCTTGATTCTCTTCATAGAATCTTCTACATTATTACATATAGAAAGGAATGCCGCGTATAGACAATTGTGAGAAAGTTGTGCTGTGCTGTTTTTTGCATCGTAACTTATCTCGAACGTTGTCATCAACCAAATCACGCAACGATAGAGAGAGTTCGTTCATCAAACCCCGATGCACATTGTCGGGTTTTTTTGTCTTAGGTGGAGCATGAAGATTCTAAAAATAATTCTACTGATGATGCTTGTTGGACAATATGCATCATCGCAACATATTGCAAAATATGCAGGCGAGTTTCTTTCCATTGGTGTTGGCGGCCGCGCACTGGGACTTGGCGGTGCTTATGCAGCACTCGCGAATGATGCTTCGGCTGGATATTGGAATCCGGCAGCACTTGCACGTATCGATTATCCAGAAGCAATACTTATGCACGATGAACGATTTGGCAGTTTGGAGAACTATGATTTCGGTGCGGTGGCGATTCCTTATGGGACAAATGCAACATTTGGCGTGAGTGTGATGCGTCTTGGTGTGGACGGCATCCCAGATACAAGAGATGCCGGGGTTGATGCAAATGGAAATCCGGTACCGCGTGATCAATATACAAATGCAGTACGGATAGATGAAAGTAAAATTACTTATTTTAATTCAGCAGATTGGGCAATGTACTTTTCTTATGCACGACGCTCTGCAAGCAGTCTAATGTATGGATTCAATTTGAAGGTAATTCGGAGAACTCTGGCAGAGTATTCAGCTACAGGTATCGGTTTTGATGTTGGAATGCTTTATTCTCCGAAGAATAACTGGTATGTCGCAGTAAATGCTCAAGACATTACTACAACGCTGGTAGCGTGGTCCACAGGTACTAATGAATTGATTTCACCGACTCTAAAAGTAGGAACCACATACTTTATAGAACTTTTTGGTGGACGGTTTGCGCCAACTACAGATGTGGACATTCGATTTGAGAATCGCCAGTTCGCCTCTATTGCTCACCTTGGTCCCGTTAGTTTTGATCCGCATATAGGACTTGAATTTGATTTCAAAAAGTCTATTGCACTGCGTGTTGGTTACAATGATATAAAGCAACTGACACTTGGTGCTGGGATTCATCTGCGCAAGATAGATATCGATTATTCTTTTGCTCAATTCGACGAAACAAATAACCTTGGGAATACACATCGGATTTCCCTGCGGTTGATATTACAGGAAGAGCGTCTCGCAAGAACGAAAGAATAGTTGTACAAGTCCAACACAGCGTGTGTGTTCAGCTATAAGCAATGTGTTTGCAAATGTTCAGCATTGATCCTAAGGGAATTTGCTCTCAAGATTTTTGGATTAATAAGGATTAAAGAGAAACGACCACGTTAAGCAAAAACCGATCCACCAAAAAATACCTCTCATTAGTTTTGGATGTTTCTTTTTGAGATGATGCCAGGCAAAAGAAAACGGTATCATCAATAGAGTAAGTTCGAGGAACACGAGAGTTACTTCGATAATATTGAGTTTGCCGCCCCACCATGCACGCAGATTGTATTGAGTATTTGTTGCCCATCCACAGAGAATAATCAAGTGAGCGATGTACACAAATAGCGATTCGATACCGAGAATAGTCAACCACTTTGGCATCCATACAATTGTATCGCTATGTATAGAAAAAAAATCTTCGATGTACCAAAGTGCACCCAGCATTAACAACAATATACCCAATCTAATCCAAAAGTAATTTGGACTGGTACTCCAAAAATTATCTTGTATGTACGTTTGCACCGGTAAAGCATCGATAAGCGTACCAACTACGATAAGTATTACACCAGCAAGCATCAGCCACTTAATGAACAATTCTTGGTGTTTGTCTTGTCCAACGCGCAAAAAAAGCCAAGATACGCACGTGCCCGCAATAAGAAATCCAGTATAAGGAAACAATGGAAACGGTGATCCGGCCAATCCATTGATTGCCGATGAAACAATCAGAGGCATTATTTGCTGTGCCTGCGCTGTCCAAAACAACGGTGTTGCATAAACGAATGCGAGGAGCAATGCTAACAAAGTGCCAATAAACAACTTTTCCTGTCTCAACATTACCAGCAATATACGCATCATCAGTAAATACATACCGATACATTGAAGCACATCGAAAACAAAAAAAGCATTCAATTGCTCTAGATTTGCTATTACAAGCGTTTTCTGAAGAGAAAGAAACGGAATGTGTAGCGCATAGCCAATAAGAATTAGCAATATTGCTCGCCACATTCGCCGGAAGAATCCATGAGTGAATGCTATAGATTCTTCCCATCGACGTTGGGTAGCAATGGCAAAAGTAAACCCCGCAGCAAAAAGGAATCCCGGCGCTGTAACACCGTGGAAAACTTCATGGAATGTAAAGAATTGCGTTGCCTTGATATCTGGAGTGAGCAGTTCGCGCAACACATGTCCTTCGAGCATGAAAAGCACGATAATTCCTCGGTACAAATCGAGAAATGCGTACCGCCCTTTGCCTTCGCTCCAGGTGTGATGTGTGCGCTCCGCTCTTGGAAGCGCGTTCGTTAAACAGCTCCTGCGACAGAGTTAATCGCAACCATAGTCACAATGTCGCTAACACTACATCCGCGCGACAAATCGTAGCATGGTCTCTTTAAACCTTGAATAATCGGGCCAAATGCTTCTGCCCCGGCTAACCGCTGCGTTATCTTGTAGCTGATATTTCCGGCATCTAAATTTGGAAAAATAAAGACATTAGCTGAGCCGGCAACCGGACTACCTGGAGCTTTCTTTGCGCTAACGGAAGGAACAACAGCAGCATCAAACTGCAATTCTCCATCGATAATAAGGTCGGGCTTTTTCATTTTTGCGATTGAAGTTGCCTTCTGTACTTTTTCTATGCAAGGATGTGAAGCACTTCCTTTTGTCGAAAATGAAAGCATCGCAACACGCGGTTCTTCGCCTGTCAGCTTGCGATGATTCGCTGCTGTGGAAATTGCAATATCTGCAAGTTGTTCTGCTGTTGGTTCTGGTACTACTCCGCAATCAGCATATGAATAAGTTATATGCGGTAAAACCATTAAGAAAAAACTCGATGCAACTGCAATCCCGGCAGGCATTCCAACAATTTGAATTCCTGCACGAATCACATCACTTGTGGTCGAGAGCGATCCAGCAACACTTCCATCTACCATTTCTTCGCGAACCATCATTGCTCCAAAAAAAAGGGGAAGCTTCATAGTCTCTAGTGCTTGTTCAAACTGAATTCCTTTCGCTTTACGGAGATTGAAAAATATATTAGTGAAGTCTGTCAGCTTTTCTGATTTTTCAGGATCCACTATATATATTTTCTCCAAACCGACACCTATCTGTTGTGCCTTGGCACGAATTGCTTCTTCGTTGCCGACGAGAGAAATGGTTGCAATTTGTTCATCTAAAATGATACGTGCCGCCTGGATTGCGCGCTCGTCCATTGCGTCGGGGAGAACAATATGCTTCTTGAGTTGTTTTGCTTTTGCTCTTATTTCATCAATAATTTTTGCCATATGTTGCTTTCTTATTTGTTTTTCAAGTTATAGGTGTTAAAAGTATTTCACTATGAGCCAATGGAATTCATATATTTTTAATTCTCTTCAATATACAACAGCATTTGCGTTCAATCAATCCCCAAAAACTAGTTAAAAAAAGGATTAAACCCTGCCGATTTGGCAATACGACAATAGGTTAAGGGCTAAAACATCAACAATTTCTTTAAGATTAATTAACATTAATCATGTATGTGAATTGTTGTGAGTCTGCCATTGTTTCATTATCATGATTCATCAAAAAGACTGAAATGCAAGCAAACCGTAGTGTATATATTGAAACATACGGCTGTCAGATGAACATGGCGGATACGGAAATTGTCCTCAGCATTATAAACAAAGCTGGTTTTATCCGTACTGAAACACTGTCAAACGCAGACGTTGTTCTGGTGAACACCTGTGCTGTGCGCGATAACGCCGAACAGCGAATCATCGGGCGGCTTGGTGATTTTAATCATTACAAGAAAGCGAATCCCAATGTTATAGTTGGTGTGCTGGGGTGCATGGCAAAGCGTGTTTGCAAAGAGTTGATGGAGTTGGGAGATTTTGTTGATCTCGTTGTAGGACCGGATGAATACCGCAAGCTGCCTGCGCTTATCGATGCGGCTGTTAGTGGTGAAAAAGGAATTGCTGTGAAACTTTCTCGCGTAGAAAAGTACGATGACATTGATCCATTCCGCACCGATGGATTCAGTGCTTGGGTTTCCATTATGCGTGGCTGTGATAAATTTTGCACTTACTGTGTTGTGCCGTTCACACGCGGCCGTGAACGAAGTCGTTCATTAGCATCTATTGTGCTAGAAATGGAAGATCTTTCACGCCGAGGATTTAAGGAAGTAACACTGCTTGGTCAGAATGTAAACTCATACAGCGATGGTGAATTCGACTTTGCAGATTTACTTGTCAAGGTTGCAAGTGTAGATAAAAAAATGCGTATAAGATTCATGACTTCACATCCACAAGATATGTCGGATAAGCTCATTGATGCTATTGCATCGCGGAATAACATTTGTAATTATATTCACCTGCCTGTGCAATCCGGCTCAAATAGAATTTTAGAATTGATGAACCGAACTTATACACGAGATCAGTATTTTAATTTAGTTCGTAGAATCAAAAAAAATATTCCAGATATTAGTCTGTCCACTGATATTATTTCAGGATTTCCGACCGAGACAGAAGACGACCACAAGATAACATTAGATTTATTACAGGAAGTAGAATTTGACGGTGCTTACACATTTAAATATTCTCCACGGGAGAACACAAAAGCATGGCGAATGGGCGATGATATTCCTGAAGAAGTAAAGAATCGTCGGCTCAGTGAAATTATTGAACTTCAGCGAAATATTTCACTTCGGCGAAACACAACAATAATTGGCAATACAGTGGAAGTTCTTGTCGAAGGATTGAGTAAAAAATCCGCTAACGAGTTTTGCGGTAGAACAGATACAAATAAAATGGTGATCTTTCCCAAAAACGGCGATAATATCGGTGATTACCTTGGCATTCGTATTGAAAGAGTAAATTCAGCAACATTATTTGGCACGAAAACCGGATATGCGCTTCCCCAATTAGCTATGTTTACCACAAAGGAAGATTAATGCCATGAGAATACTTATTAAGACGTTTATCATTTCGATTATTTTTATATCGGTGCTTTTTGCGCAGACGAACAGTAGTGAACCCGATATTCGACATCGTCTCGAAATGATCGAAAAAGGCCAAGCGGAAGCAGTGCGAGCCGAGCTTCCATCACTTATGACAAACTATCAAAACAATCCTGGTGTAATGTATTTACAAGCAGTGCTGACTACGGATGGCTCGGAAGCAGCAAAACTATATCAGAATATTGTGGATAATTTTCCCAAAAGTGAATGGGGCGATGATGCGCTCTACAAACTTTATCAATATTATTATTCTATCGGTTTATATAAAACTGCCGATCAAAAATTGACACAATTAAAAGAAGAATATCCTTTCTCCGCATATGCAACAGAAAAAAACCTGGTAGTAGAAGAAAAGCAAGCAGCGAAAGAAAAGCCAACTGTGATGAAACCCAAAGGAACTGTGCCGAAATTTGCAACAAACTTCACTGTGCAAGTTGGCGCGTTTTCAACGCTTCAAAACGCAGGCGAACTGAAAGCAAAATTCGAGAAAGAAGGATTTCAATCGAACATCTTCACTATCGTCAGCCATGGTAAAAAACTGCACAAAGTTTGGGTGGGTGAATTTCAGACTTATGATGAAGCGCGGCGATTTAATGCAGAAATCAAAAGTAAATTTAATCTAACATCGATAGTTGTTTCACGTTGATGAATCGGGAAGGATTTCAGCAAACATACGGCATTATTGGGAAATCGCCGGAGATGCAAGAAATTGTTGATGTTGTTCAACAAGTAGCTCCGACAGATATTACTGTGCTGATTTCAGGAGAGAGTGGCACTGGCAAGGAAATTATTGCTAAAGCAATTCACGGTGCAAGCAAGCGTTCACAACATGCCCTTGTGCCGGTGAACTGCGGCGCAATTCCGGAAGGGTTGATTGAAAGCGAGCTATTCGGACATGAAAAAGGCGCGTTCACCAGTGCCGCAGATATGCGTCGCGGTTATTTTGAGATTGCAGATGGCGGAACGATTTTTCTTGATGAAATTGGCGAGATGCCGCTCTCTACGCAAGTTAAATTATTACGTGTGCTGGAAAGTGGTGAGTACATAAGGGTCGGTTCTTCTGTGGCACGCAGTACAGATGCACGTGTAATAGCGGCGACGAACAAATTGCTGGAATACGAAGTTCAGCAAAAGCATTTTCGTCCTGATTTATATTATCGATTGCGTTCTGTAAATATTTATTTACCGCCGCTACGCAACAGGAAGGAAGATATTCCTTCGCTTGTTGAGCGGTTTGTTAAAGAAATATCTGAAAAGAATAAAATTCAATTTGGCGGATTTACTGATAATGCGACCGAATTGTTGATGAGTTATAGCTGGCCGGGAAATATCCGTGAATTACGAAATACTGTTGAAAGCATGCTTGTTCTGGAAAGCGGGAAACGAATTGACGGGTACGACGTTAGAAAATATCTTCGTGAGCAGCCATCGGTATTAACAGAACGGAATCTGCCGGTTGTATCAAATAAAACTGTTGAGCAAGCAGAACGCGAACTAATATATCGCGCGTTAGTTGATCTAAAATCAAATATTATTGAAATGAAAGAACTGCTAACTGGACAATTATCCGGTGCAAATGACTCGCAAATCAATCACACACAACCGCATAAAGGTAACGGTATTCTAACGATGGACGAAATGGAACGACGGATGATTTCCGGCTCGCTTGATCGAAATAAAGGAAATCGCCGGCTTGCAGCAAAAGAATTGAATATTAGCGAGCGAACATTATACAGAAAAATTAAAGATTTTGGACTTCAATGAAAAATGAAAAAAAAATAATTGGGAAAAGAACACGCCTTTTTCTATTTTCATTAATCATTATTCACTATTCATTGCTAATCGTTGGATGTACTTATTCTTTTAAAGGCGGATCAGTCCCGCCGCATTTGAAAACAATTGCAATTCCTGTTGTGGAAGACGCCAGCCCATATGGCGATCCATCACTTCGGACGACATTTACAAATCAATTGGTGGCTTTATTTACGAGTGACAATACACTCCAACTGACGGATCGCAATACAGCAGATTCTATGCTCGAAGGCGTGATAACCGATGTGACAGATGTACCAGCGGTACTGCAAGGCGGTGAACAGGTTGCACAACGACGCATAACGGTTACGGTACGTATGACATTTCAGGATTTGAAACTTCGTAAAAAAGTATGGGAAAAAAGTTTTAGCAGTTGGGGAGATTATCCTTCAGGCGGTGGGTTGACGCAGCGCAGCGGAGGGGTAACGGATGCGGTCAGAAAATTAACAGAAGATATTCTAAACGACACAGTCGCAGGATGGTAATATGACACTAGCAGTATTTTTCTTTAGGCAAGAAATTATCGAAAATCCGGCATTATCGGATTTTGTTATGTATCTGTACTTTATTTCATTGCTCATTTTATTCGCGTTTGGAGCACACGGATTTGTAATGGTGTACCATTATATGAAACAACGTGGTATCGCAAATATCCAGCCGCCTCTAAAAGAAACGCCTATTGTAACGATACAGCTCCCACTGTTCAATGAGTTGTATGTTACCAATCGTCTAATTGATGCGGTATGTGCACTTGAATATCCTAAAGACAAATTGGAAGTGCAGGTGCTGGACGACTCAACAGACGAGACAATTGAATTGGTGGAAAAAGCAGTAACTCACTATCGCGCTCTCGGATATGACATTAAACATATCTGTCGTACAAACCGTTCTGGTTATAAAGCCGGCGCACTAAAGTATGGACTTGAAACCGCGCGCGGGGAATTCATCGCAATCTTCGATGCAGACTTTGTACCCAACACAGACTTCCTGATAAAAACAATTCCTCATTTTTTTTCCGATCCAAAAATTGGCGTGGTTCAAACACGATGGGAACATATAAACCGCGAATACTCAATGTTAACTCGCGCACAGGCGTTTGCTCTAGACGGACATTTTGTTGTAGAGCAAGATGTGCGCAACAAGGCAGGATTTTTCATTCAGTTTAACGGCACAGGTGGTGTTTGGCGTAAGGCAACCATTATTGATGCAGGCAATTGGCAATCGGATACATTAACGGAAGATTTAGATCTAAGCTATCGTGCACAACTTCGGGGTTGGAAGTTCAAATATCTTACCGACGTTACTTCGCCGGCAGAATTACCCGCGGAAGTAAATGCATTGAAGTCTCAACAATTTCGCTGGACGAAAGGTGCTATTGAAACTGCTCGTAAAATGATTCCAGAGGTATGGAAGTCAAACATACCTCTTCGTATCAAGATTCACTCAACATTTCATTTAACGAGCAACATTGTCTATCCTTTTATTCTTCTGGCCGGGATATTGAACGGCCCACTTATTTTTATCAAACAGCAAGGCGGGCATGAAGCGTACTTTGCTTTGATGTCTGTGTTTGTGATCGCATTTATCGGTTCGTTCCTATTTTACCTTATTTCTCAAAAAGCTGTCTATCCAGATTGGCGTCGGCGCATAATGCTTTTCCCTCTTTTTATGGCTGGTAGTATGGGATTTGCGGTGAACAATTCACGTGCTGTGTTTGAAGGGCTATTTAAGCGTAAGAGCGAGTTTGTACGGACGCCCAAATATGCCATCGAAGGCAAAAAAGATACGTGGAAAAAGAATATGTACGTCAGTAAAAAGAAATTTGACTGGGTCGTAGCAATTGAAATTATTCTTGCTATCTATTGCTTCTTCGGTGTGATTTCATCATTATACTATTTAGAGATAGCTGCATTGCCATTCCAGATGCTCTATTTTATGGGATTCGCATGTGTTTCGTGGCTCTCCATCAGGCACGCACTTGAGGCAAGAAAACTTCGTCAACAAACACAATGATCGACGTAGCTCAACAGCATATTGCAACGCTGGAAAAAAGAGTGGGAACAGACGCCAAGTCTCCACTCTTTGCTCAATTAGCACATTACTATCTTAAGGCAAGCCGCGCACAAGATGCATTGCAAATATGCGATGCAGGCCTTGCGAATTTTCCATTCTATACCACTGGGCACCTCATAAAAGGTAAAGCGCTTGCCGCATTAAATATGCAAGCGGAGGCACGTCGCGAATTTGAATTCGTTCTTGATTTTCTACCGAACAATGAAACTTTAATAAATTTGCTGGCGCAAATGCCGCCTCCGGCAGAAGAGACACTTACAATAGCACCTCCAGAACTATTGCCAGAAGTAGTTGAACCAGAGCCAGAGTCGTCTGCGCCTATGATGAGCGGATTTGATTATCCAGTTTCTACTCTTCCAGAGGTTCCACAAAGTCCGGAACCGACATTTAATTTTGGTGGAATTGAACCCCCGGCAGTGGAACAACAAACAGAAGTAGAGCAACAGCCGGAACCTACGTTACCGATCGCCACACCAGCGCAAAATTTCTTTGATGAAATAACTCAACCACGTCCTGAAATTTCAACAGAAGATACGAGCAGTTTTGGATTAAATGCACCATTAGTCGAAACGCCGCCAACATTCGAAACTTCGCCGTTTTCTGAATTCAATTTTCCGCAACCAGAACTAAAAATACCAACACCAACAACAGAGTCGTCAAGAGGATTTGAATTTACACCACCAACTTCCGATGTCAATATTTTTATATCTGCAACACCATCTGAGGAAGAATCTTTCGAGCATTACAGTTCACTGCGGGCGAAAGAACTCTCTGGTGAAAACACGGTTTCAATGGAAGAGTATCTGAGCAACAAAACTCCTGTAAAACCGCAAGAATTCACGTTACCGAAAACTGATTCAATGCCGCAAGAATTTACACTACCGAGAACTGATTCAATTCCCACGAATGCACAGAATAAAATTGAGGAGCTTACTAACAAATTGCAAAGTGCTGGCAAAATTACACCTGTCATCAACTTTGCACAGAAGGAAACACCTGCCGTATCCGAGCAAGATACACAATCGGGTATGGGCTTCGTAACGCCGACACTTGCAGAAATTTATGCCAAGCAAGGCTGGTATGACGATGCAATTAAAGCGTACAGAACACTGGCGCACAATAAACCAGCGGAAAAAGAGCGGTACGAAAAACGGATTGCTGAGTTAGAAGAATTAAAGAAAAAAAGTGGAGGATAATAGGTCCAATTTGTTTTTATAAGACTCTCAAAGATTTTGAAACTTTTATGAATTATATCACGAAATGCAAAACCCCAATTCAATTTGGATCGGGGTTTTTTGTCACTATGCTCTTAAAATAACTTACTTAATTTTGTTAACAAACTTTGTCAGTCTTGACTTCTGGTTGGAAGCATTGTTCTTGTGAATTGTGCCTTTGGCACCAAGCTGGTCAAGGTACTTCACAGCGTTTTTCAATGCTAAACTTGCTTCCTCCTTAGTCTTGGAAGAACGCACTTTCTTTACAAGTGTTTTCGCCTTCGAGAGGCGATTTTTATTGCCTTCTGCCCGGCTTGCGTACTGGCGAACTCGTTTTACTGCTGATTTATGTTGTGGCATTTATTCAATCTCCTTTGTCCTAAACTCAGGGCATCTTGATGTTACTTCTTTTTCTTTGTTGAATAAATATAATCAAGAATTGCCAGATTTACAAAGTCTTTTTCTGCCCCTTTTGTGTACCAAGATCAATTAAAAACGAACGTAATATGGCCGCTGTCACTCCCCAAATTTCATATTTACTATATTTATAGAAATACACATTCGTCATTTTACCGGAACGCTCATGCTGTTCCATACGTTCGTTGCGGGAATCAAGGAAGAACGATAACGGAACATCGAAGATTTCGGATACTTCTATTTTGTTTAGGATAAAAGATGGAATTGCTGTCAGAAATCCTACAATAGGAGTTATACAAAAGCCGCTTGGGGTACAGAAATCGTTTAGCATTCCAAGAATTTCAACGGTATCCCGTGTTAATCCGATTTCTTCTTCCGTTTCCCGTAGCGCTGTATCTATAATAGTCATGTCGGCGCTGTCTTTTGTTCCGCCAGGAAAAGAAATTTGTCCCTTATGATGTTTTACTCTGTCAGTGCGCTTCGTTAAAATGACATGAAGCTGATCGTTTTTTTTGAAAAGCAGGATGAGGACAGCAGCGGGAGTGAGTTCGGAATTTTCTTGTGTGCTATGTTGAAATGATTGAAAATAATGTCTGATGGACCCAATAGCGATCTGCATGTGAGAGGAGAAACCGCTATTACTTGTTTTGAATTTTTATTTTGGCAGAACCGACATCCCGCAAGAGACTTGTTCCTATCGAAAATGGTGTCGGAAAGCAAAGAAGTTCACCAACTGTCGGTGCAATATCGCATTGGGTTCGTCTCTGCTTGATAATCTGGTTTGCAGGAAAGCCACGCCCGATAGCAAGACAAAGAATATGACGGCATCCTTCACAGCCATCACCATGATTTTTAAAACCGTCATGTGTATCATCGTGCCTGCCGTGATCGTTCGTTACAAAAAGTGTCGTAGTATTCCGATATACAGAATTTGACTGAAGAGTCTGCCAAAGATTCCAAATAAGTGAATCAGCATTATGTAACGCAGTAATATACTCTGTCCAATTACCTGAATGTCCGGCAGCATCGACGCTGGGAAGATTGACCATCATAATCCGTGGTCGATTAAATGAAAGGACCCTTTTTACGTCATTCATTACGGAAGTATCGGTTGAACTAATGAACGATGAAGCTTTATATTTTTTGCCATAGTCAGGATGATTACTGTAAGTGAGAATATCTAATTTTTGTTTTCCAACGACAACCGCTGTAGCCTTTTCGGGAGCCATCGTATATTTGCGGAAATATTCAAATACCGTAGGCTGTTCGGGTCTATCGAGTCCTTTGTTGTCGATTTGTTGCCAAGCGCCTGATGCAATTGCTGAATGTCCTGGATCAGTTTTAGTCTGTCCATCATTGTAAAAGCTTGTCCATATAGTACCGAGGGGGCGAAGTTGATTCCAGATATGTGATATATAAAGAGAATCTGCGCCAAACGTTTCAGAATAACGAGCGCCATCTATTACCACAATGATTACATTCTGACTGAACAGTGAGAGAGAAAATATACATAACAACAAAACAAGAGAACGTAGAGTTTTCAAAATATTTTTCCTTAAATATTATTTAGCGCTTGTTCAAAGTCTTCAATTAAATCTTCGATTCCTTCTACACCAACAGAAATGCGGATCATTCCTGCTGTTACACCGTGCCGCTTCAATTCTGCGTCGGACATAAAGATATGCGATGAATAGACAGGAATGCTAACGAGCGTCTCCACACCCCCCAGTGACATTGCGTTCACGGCGACTTTAAGATTATCGCAAACCTTTGCCGCTGTTTCGACCGGCGAGTAACGCTTCGCCGGCTTAACTTCAATCGTAACCATTCCACCGAAGCCAGTCATTTGCTTCTTTGCAATTTGAAATTGCGGATGAGATGGAAGTCCCGGATAGATTACTCGATTTACCTTCTTGTTTTTCTCCAGCGCATGTGCAAGAGCCAGAGCATTTTCATTTTGCCTGTGCACGCGAAGTTCGAACGTCTTCAGACTTCTGCCGAGCAAATATGCCGCAAATGGGTCGGCGCAACCACCATGATATTTTCCAAGCATACGCACACGTTTAACAAACTCTTCCTTACCTACAACAACACCGGCGAGAATGTCGGTATGGCCGCCAAGGTATTTGGTTGCGCTTTCCGTGACGACGTCAATGCCGAGTTTGAATGGATCCTGATTAATAATTGTAGCAAACGTATTGTCAATCATCGTTAAAATAGGGCGACTCAATCTTTTTCCGGCTTTCTTGGTTTGACGCACAGCTTCTGCGATATCCACTATCGTAAGCGTGGGATTGGTCGGAGTTTCAATATAAACGATGGTTGTTCGTTCGTCAGCGGCATGTGATATTTCTGCGAGATGATTAGGATCAATAAAGCGTACGCCAATATTTTGTTTTGGCAATTCGTCTCGCATCCATCGGTACGTGCCGCCGTATAAAGCTGGCGTACTGATGATATTGTTGCCCGCTTTTGTCACTGCAAGAATTGCGGTGGTGATTGCAGCCATACCAGACGAGAAGAGTACCGCTGTTTCACCATTTTCTATCAATGCAAGTTTTTCTTCTACGTCATGCACGGTTGGATTGTGATAGCGCGAATAGACATATACAGTCGGGTCACCTTTCGCGTACCTAATTGCGTCTTCTGATGTTTCAAATCTATACGTGGAAGTTTGATAGATCGGAGTCGCAACCGGCCCCTTAAATGCAAATAATTTTTTTCCATGAATTGCCCGTGTAGCGATAGAAAGTTGTTGAGATATTTTCTTTTTCATAGTATTTGTCCTCAATCTAATTTCTTTAACTGCCATGTCGGCTTTGGCACGTGCGGGGGACGCTCACAGAAAGAATTGTTTGATGTTGTGTTTATATGGTTACTCCAATTTTCGAGCAACAATTCTTGCCGGCGAACTATCAGCGTGAATTTTCAGCGGCAATGCAATCACCTCAAATTTCCCAATTAATAGAAGCTTGTCAAGGTTTGTCAAATTTTCTGCAATAAGTACGTTGTTTTCTAAAAGGAGTTTGTGAATATCAAACGGATGTCGATCCGGTGATGGAGAATCAATGCAAACCATTTTTACCTGCCGCTCGACAAACAATTGAGCGAGTGCTTTACTGACTGTCGGATAATCATTAAAGTAGTCTTTGCTCCCAAACAAACTGCTCATTCCAGTGTATAGTAAAACAATGTTCTGTGGTTGAACGAGCAATTCATATTCTGTCGTTAGCGGGATATTTTTTTTGCCGACAGCATTCAGTATGCATCCTACACCAATACATTGGTCTAACGGAATTTCATTTAAAAACTTTTCGCTTTGTGTTAAATGCATTGGCCCGTCAATGTGTGTGCCTGTGTGCATATTAGTGGACAAACTGAAATTGTTGAATCCATCACGCGTAAGATTGTTCACCTTTAAAAGATGCGGCGATTCATCACCAGGATATACCGGCATCTGGTCGGTAATGGGAAGCGAAAGATCGATAAATGTATGCATATTTGCATTTCTTTATGTTAGCATTAGCAATAATTGAAGGTCATGTACTAAATTCACAGATATTAATCTACACGTTATCTATAATGATACAAATAAGTGCAGAGAATTGTTAGGACGATATTATTTTAACAGTAAATATTTTCAGTTCTGTAAATGAACCTGCCTATGAACGATAGAAACAAATTCCGCTCACAATTTTCGTGTGTTTTATTTGTAAAGGGAATTACAAGGAGTGAACTTTTTATTCAGCAATCTTACGGCTTATACTGTGGACATTTTTTAGGTCTTGATCTTTCGGTGTTTTCCCGCCACAGCGTTTCGCATGTTGTGCATTCAACGGTATGCGTCAATTTCTGTATGACCATGTCTGTTAAGCACTCTATGAATTTTGGATGGTCATTTAGTGCGGGCATGAGTTCGAATTGCCGAACACCATGTGTCATTGCGTACCTGCGTACATCGATATTGATTTCATGCAATGTCTCAATATGATCGGTTACAAATGTTATCGGAATGATTAGCAAATGCTTGTGACCCTCTCTTGCAAGCTGTTCTACTGTTTCAATAAGAGATGGTTTTAGCCAACGCATTGGCCCGATCTTACTTTGAAAACAAAGAATGTGTGAGGATTTCCATTTTCCACGCTCCATTACCTGGCGTACAGTTTCTTCAATGTGTAACTGATAAGGATCCCCTTTTTGAATATAACTAATAGGGATACCATGTGCGCTAAAAACCAAATCAATATTTGCCGACGAGGTGTTGGAAAATCTCGTCAGCGATTTATTAATGTTTTCAACGAGCGCTTCCAGCAATTTTGGATGATTTGGATAGCAACATACAAGACGTGTTGGAATATTCAAACCCTGCTTCTTTGTTTGACGATTCCACTCGTCGACACTGGAACCTGTCGTCGCCTGCGAGAATTGCGGATAGAGCGGAATAAGAATTATTTGATCGAATCCGCCAACTTTTATTTCACTCACAACACCGTTTATCATCGGATGCCAGTACCGCATAGCGATAAATACCCGCGCCTGAATACCTTGCTGAACGAGACAAGCATTGAGTGCGCTTGCCTGAAGACGCGTAAGTTCGAGAATGGGAGATTTTGCGCCAATCAGTTTATAGTTGTTTTGCACTTTTGGAGAACGTCTGCCGGATATCAATTTCGCTAATGGCTTTCGCAATAAAAATGCCAATGGAAAATCGGTGAGGTCCGGATCCATGAAAAGATTAAAGAGAAACGGTTCGACTGCCTCCAACGAATCCGGTCCGCCAAGTTGAAAGAGAACAACAGCCGTTTTTTTATTAGCGGTTAGCATATGGCTTTTAGCACTTAGCATATTTGAGTGATCATCGGTAACTTAATTCATTGCCGGTGATATCTTACGCTTTCTTCTTTCACAGCTTGTACGAACGCTTTTGCATGCTCAACGGGAGTGTCCGGTAGAATGCCATGTCCCAGATTGAAAATATGACCTGAGCCTTTACCAAACTTTTCTAATATTTTTTTTACACCTTCACGGATACGTTCCGGCGGTGCATATAACATAGTCGGATCAAGGTTGCCTTGGAGTGCCGCGTAACTGCCAACCATCATTCTTGCCTTTGCGATATCGATCGACCAATCAAGTCCCACAACATCACATCCGGTATCTGCGATGGCTTCAATCGAATGTCCGCAGTCTTTACAAAAGACAATTGTTGGAGCGCCGTTACGTTTAAGAAGTTTTAAAACTTGTTCGATATATCGGAGAGAGAATTCCTTGAATTCATCTGGCGGTAGTATACCGCCCCACGTATCGAATATTTGCACCGCTTGTGCGCCGGCTTCAATCTTCGCACTGAGATAAGCGGCAACTGTACGTGCAAGTTTATCAAGCAATGCATGCGCTTCGTTCGGATTGGAATAAATGAGTTCTTTAATCGAACGGAAATTCTTTGATCCTTTTCCTTCCACCATATACGTAGCAAGTGTCCATGGCGACCCTGCAAAACCGATTAGTGGGACGCGGTTGTTTAAATGCTTTCGTGTGAGTCGAAGTGCCTCCATCACATACTTTAGTTCACGATTTGGGTCAGGTACGGCAAGATTAACAATATCAGCCCGAGTGCGGATAGGATTCTCAAAACGCGGTCCTCCCTTACCTTCCTCTACGAATAATTTCATGCCCATCGCTTCTGGTACAACAAGAATGTCTGAGAAGATAATGCAAGCGTCAACTCCGATTATGTCCACTGGTTGAATAGAGACTTCTGCTGCTAGCTCTGGTGTTTTGCAAAGCGTTAGAAAATCTACCTTAGCACGGATAGCTCGATATTCCGGCAAGTAACGTCCCGCCTGACGCATCATCCACACAGGTGTTCGTTCCACCGGCTCCCGGTGGCATGCACGAAGAAATAAATCATTGGTCATTCTTTGATAACCTTTTTATGTGAATGGAGTAGCAAAATACGAATTCAAAATTCAGCATATTTATTCTTTCATCACAAATTGCCAAAGTGCTCTACAATTCCCTGAATCAAACTCTCCGCTGTCTGCTGTTTGGCAACTATATTAACTTCTAACCCAACTTCATTCACTGCCTCTGCCGTTGTTGTCCCGATCACAGCAATTAAAACACGTCGCAATGTATCAATTCCGATCATTTCTACAAAATTACGAACGCTTGATGGACTAAAAAAAGTTGTGATATCGATCTTTCCATTTGTTAAAAAAGTGCGAACGAGTTCTAGATTCCCGGTCTCTGGAATAACTGTCTTATATGTTATTATTTCATCAACAAGTGCACCAAGTGACCTTAGTTCTTTCGATACAACATCACCTGCAATGTCACTTTTCGGGAAGAGGAAATGTCTTCCCGAAATATTCTGTCCATAGAATGATTGTGCCAGATTTTCCGCAGAATGTCTCTGTGGAATCGGCTGCACAGAAAATCCATTTGCTTCCAATGTCGACTTGGTCTTTTCTCCAACTGCATATAAATTTCGTGCGGCTAAAGTATTTAATGCCTGTGGGCGTAGAAGGCGAATCCGCTTAACGAATTTCTCGACAGAGTTCTTGCTTGTGAAGCAGACGCTGTCATATTCAGCAAGCATCCAAATTTTTGCATCGCATTCATCCCATGAATCTGGATCGACAATCTCTATTGTAGGCAAACAAATTATGGATGCACCTCGGGATTCAAGCATGCTTTGAATCTCCGCGCTTGCACTTATTGAACGTGTTATAAGTATTGTTTTACCAGAGAGTATCAAGATGGTATGGTTCAGAATGTTTGTCTGATTTCCTCTAAAATTTCTTTTCCGCCTCGTATAAGCAATTCTTTTGCTAACTCAATTCCTATTTGTTCAGCATGAGCAATTGTTCCGACTTTACTTCCTCGCACAATTCGCTTCCCGTCTAAACTTCCAATCACTGCATCGAGTCGAAGTTCATTTCCAATAATTTGTCCATAAGCACCGACAGGAATTTGGCATCCGCCTTCAAGATAACGAAGAAGAGCACGCTCTGCCATTACTGTTAACGCTGTTGGGCGATGGTGAAGTGGGCGAAGCATTTCTTCAATGCGCTGATCACCAATCCTGCTTTCAATTGCCAATGCGCCTTGGCTGACAGCTGGAAGCATGAGTTCAAGCGGCAAAACAGCTGTAATGCGCTTCGCCCAACCAAGACGTATGACACCTGCTTTTGCGAGAATCATTCCATCCCATTCAGATGCATCTAATTTATTTATCCGCGTATTTAGATTACCGCGAATTTCAACAATTTGTATATCGGAACGTGTGTTGAGCAACTGACATTTTCTGCGCAGACTTCCCGTTGCTATTATAGCGTTCCTAGGAATGCCGATAAACGTTCGATGTGATTTTTTCGGATTGGCAATAAAAACATCGTGCACATCTTCTCTCTCAAGAACAGCAGCAATGGTAAGACTCACGGGAACAATTGTTGGAACATCCTTGAAACTATGTACGGCAATATCCACACGGCCATCCAACAAAGCGATTTCAAGCTCTTTAGTGAAAAGACCTTTGTCGCCAATTTTCGCGAGCGGCGCATCAAGGATTTTATCTCCTGTGGTTCTTATCTTTTGCACATCGATAGCGATACCGGGAAAATGTGTTTCAAGCAGCGATTTCACATGATATGTTTGCCAAAGTGCAAGTTCACTCTCTCGAGTGCCAATTCGAATAGTATTAGGCATTGGGATCTTCCTTGGAGAGATTGGCAATGCCAAATAATTTTTGAATAGCGCTCATTCTTTGCAAACGCTCCGTGAGCGATGTTTCTTGCCCATTTCTCAAATTAACGATAGGCGCATGAATAATTTTATTAATGATGCGCTTTGTCACCAACTCCACAAGTTCGCGGTCTTTTGGATCGAACCGGTTTATATTTTTAGCAAGCTCTTCTTGGCGGATGTTTTCCATAAATTGTGTGAGTGCCGTAATTGTCGGATTGACTTCGAGTGAAGAATACCAATGCGTCAACTCAGCGAGGACTTCTGTAATAATAGCTTCGACTTTTGGGATTTCTGCTCCGCGTTTTCGTAAGTTTTCTTCAACCATCAAATTGAGTGTGTCAAGATCATAGAGAAAAACATTTTCAATATTTTTCACTTCAGGATCGATGTTGCGTGGAACACCGATATCGATTATAAATAATGTTTTGTTGCCGTGGCGTTTCAAAGCACGCTGAATATCTGTTGCTGTGAGAATGAACCGATTTACTTCGATAGAGGAAATCACAATATCTGCATCGTAAATGGTATTGAATAAGTTACTAAAAGGAATGACCGTTCCCTGAACTTTTGCCGCAAGTTGCTCCGCGTGTTCCTGTGTGCGATTTGTAATGAAAAGCTTGCCGATTTTTTTGCCGCGCAAATGTGTCGCAGCTAAATCTGCTGTTTCACCGGCGCCAATGACTAATGCAGACTTCTTGTTCAAATCATCAAAAATCTTCTCTGCTAGCTCTACTGCGGCATAACTGACGGAGACGGCACCATCTCCGATTTCTGTCTCTGTGCGTACTCGTTTGCCGGCACGAAAAGCAAGTTGGAATAAGCGGTTCATAAAAATTCCTGCCGTGCCAAGTTCGGTGGCGAGCTGAAATCCCTCTTTCACCTGCGCAAGAATCTGTACATCCCCCAGTACCATCGAATCAATGCCAGCGGCAACACGGAAAAGATGCCGCGCTGCTTCCCCTGCCGAAAGTGTGAATAAGTCGGATAATTGGACTTTGCCTTCTGCAGATTTCTGCGTAATTAATATTCCCTTAATTTCTTCCGATGGAAGCATGTTGTTCTCTGTTAACACGTACAGTTCGGTTCTGTTACAAGTCGAGAACATTACACATTCACCTATACCGATAGATTTTAAAAGAGACAGAATTTGAGATGTTTCCTCAGAAGAAAACCATAGCTTTTCTCGAATATCCAATGGAGCTGTATAATGCGATATGCCGATACAAAGAAGATTCATATTAGTAGAACTTATGGAATCTGCTAAAGAAAATATTAATGATGGTCATTGAGAAGATTGAGATCAGAAACCCGACAATAGAGAGAATCATAACTTTGCGGCCTCTCCATCCACTTAGCGTTTTTGCGATTACGATGAATCCATATATTGCCCATATAACTATTGTGCCAATGAATTTAGGATCGAAATAATTCGGGTTAGCAATTGCGCGGTTAAGCCATACGAATCCGAAAAAGATAGCGATACTAAGAAGGGAAAAAGCAAGCGTCACAGAGGTAAATGTCATTCGTTCCAGAGTTTCAAGCGTGGGAAGCTTTTTATAGATAACGCCGAATCGTGTCGCTTTCATTTCGTGATAAAGCATCAGATACATCAAACCATACGCACCAGCAATAGTGATGGCGGCATATCCAAGAAGTGCGGAGCTAACGTGTGTACCAAAGAAAGGACTGCGGAGAATTTCCGGAACTTCCGGTGTGTCTTTGATAAAGATGGATGAAGCAAGCTGAAAAAAAAACGCGATGTTTAGAATGAAATAACCTGTTTCTTTATGCTTCGAATAGAGCTCTATTACATAGTATGTAACCGCAACAGAGCATGCCAGTGCGGTGAATATTTCAAATATCGTAGTGACGGGCGGATGCCGAAATGTTATTGCTCTGACTGCTAGAGAAAGAAGGTGAAGAGCAATAGTACCAATCAGGATTGGTGTTTTAGCTCGTTTTGCCCAAAGTTTATCGGCAAAGAATGCTTTACCGTACGTCCACACCAAAGCAAAGTAAATAATTGGTAGGGTATAATTGAATGCGTTAATCACGACGGTTACCCTTATAGAATGTTAATAAAAAAGGTAGAGAAATGTTGCAGGAGAAACAAGATGAAGTGTGTTAGAGTGCGATTTCGAAGGGTGATAAATTTGCGTGGGTTATCTTGTAAATAAAAAAAAACCTTCACTAGAGTTACCTTTACTCGCTACTTATTATTCACCTATCTTATTATTCAAATAACTGCATCTGTGGCAGATGGTCTTTTACATTTGCTAGAATATAGTCGAGGTCAATTTTGTTATTGACAAAATCGAGGTTGTCGCTTTCAATAATAAGTAGCGGACCAAGTTTATAGCGAGTAATCCAATCTTCGTACAGTTTATTGAGTGTCTCAAGATACGAGCGCTGAATGCCCTGTTCAAAATTACGACCACGTTTTGATATCTGTTTTACCAATGTATCAACATTCGCTCGAAGGTAAATCATCAAATCGGGCGGTTTAAGGTATTCCATCATCACATAAAATAGCGATACGTAGTTGGCGTAATCACGTTCTGTCATTTTACCAATGTCATACAGATTGCGTGCAAAAATCTCTGCATCCTCATAGATAGAGCGATCTTGAATTACCGACTCGCTCGATTCGACAATTTCTTTATGACACTTAAATCGGTTTGCAAGAAAATAGATTTGAAGATGAAATGACCAGCGTGACATATCGCCATAAAAATCGGCGAGGTAAGGATTGTCATCTACAGATTCAAAGTACGGTTTCCATTGAAAGCGTTCGCCCAGCAACCGTGCCAGCGAAGATTTCCCAGCGCCAATGTTACCTGCTACCGCAACAAAAAGTGGTTGAGATGGCATTAGGATTCAGTGTGATGGAGTGAAGATGAGAAGCGAGGTTACGCGGATGTTCATCACACCCGCGGACCAGCAATTACTTGAAGGACGCGATTGCATTATTCACGTTCTTGTGAAGATCAAACACTTTTAGCAGCTTTGTCATTTCGAATAGATTCTCAACTTTCTTGGAAGCTCGTGCGAGTTTTAAGTCACCGCCAGAGTGGCGCATTGTTGTCAGCCCACCGATAAGCATGCCAAGTCCCGAACTGTTAATAAAACTAACTTCCTTAAGATCAACGACAACATGATTCTTTTCTTCGGTGATGAGTTTGTGCAGAAAATCATTGAGAGCGGATGCATCCGGACCGCCCATCACATTGCCTTCCAGCTCGATAACTGTGACGTCCTTAATCTCTTTCGTTTTGAATTTCATAGATACCCTTTCAACCGAAAGAAGGAATTATGCTGTGGCTGTTTTTGCTGCTTTGCGATTTCTGTACCGTGTCCAGTCGAGCACAAACGCACTTGCCACATAGATTGACGAATAGGTACCGGTGACTATTCCAAACGCCATTGTGAACGCAAATCCGCGGTTGACTTCGCCGCCGAAAATCAATAGGATCACCAACACCATAAAAATTGTGCCTGATGTTATGATGGTTCTGCTAAGTGTTTCGTTCAAACTCTTGTTCATTAAATCTCCCAACGGCATAGTCTTGAAAATTTTCTCATTTTCTCTGATTCTGTCAAAGATAACGACCGTGTCATTAACCGAGACACCAATGAGTGTTAAAAATGCTGCAATGACTTCCTGAGTAATCTCGAGATTCAACCCTGGGATCAATCCATTCATAATCGAAAGAAATCCAAATGTTGTCAACACATCATGGAAAATCGATATCGTTGCTCCAAGACCATAACGGAATTTAAATCGAAGTCCGATATATACAAGAATGGCGCCAAGAGCCCACAAGACTGCCATGAGGGCAGAGGTTCGGAGCTCTTTTCCAATCTTCGGTCCTATTTTATCTTCGCGCAGAATTGTGATGTTGTTGCCAGGGAATCCATCAGTCAATGCATTCTTGATCTTTGTACCAATGATGGTTCCTTCACCTTGTTCACTTGTTCGAATTAAAAGCGTTGATTCTTTACCGTAGGATTTGATTTCGCTTTTACCGAGTCCCACTTTATCGAGTACAATACGCACATTTCCAACATCTACGTTGGGGCTGAATGCCACAATCATTTCTGTTCCACCCTGGAAATCAATCCCGTAATTAATACCTTTAAAGACAATAGAGACCAACCCAATCAACACCATTATGGTTGAAACGATGTACCAGAAAAAGCGTTTTCCGATGAAATCGATATTCGTTTTTTTAAACAGTCGCATTGAAAATCCTTTACATTTGCATGTTTAGTGGAATGATGGATTATCCGAATTTTGGATGATACCCTTTATCCATCATAATGTTCATAATTACGTGAGTAATGACGATCGCGCTAAAGAGATTTGCGACCAAGCCAATCATCAGCGTGAGCGCAAATCCCTGCACCCCGCTTGAGCCAAATTGATATAGTACAATACCCGTCAGAAATGAAGTAACGTGGCCGTCAAAAATAGCAGTGAACGCCCTATGATATCCAGTATCAATTGCTGCACGTAAAGTTTTTCCAGTCTCCAATTCTTCACGTACACGCTCATCCACGAGAACGTTTGCATCTACGGCCATACCGATGGTTAACACAATACCTGCAATACCGGGGAGGGTGAGTGTTGCACCGAAGCTTGCCATAACACCGAGGATGAACAAGATGTTGAAGAATAAAGCGAAGTCGGCTACAGCACCTGCTGAATGATAATACACAACCATAAAGAGAACTATGAGAATGAAAGAAATAAAAATTGCTGTAAGACCAGCATGTATTGAATCTTCGCCGAGCGATGGTCCAATTGATCGCTGCTCAATGATAGAAACCGGTGCCGGCAATGCACCTGCCTTAAGCACAATTTCTAATAGACGTGCTTCATTCGGAGAATCCATTCCGGTAATGCGTGAACGACCGCCGGTGATTTTTGCCTGCACAACCGGCGCTGAGAATATTCCTTTGTCCATGATGATGGCTACTCGTTTGCCGATATTAGCTCCAGTGATGCGAGCCCAATCTCGTGCACCTTCACTATTCATTTCCATATTCACTATGGGGCGATTGTCTTCTGGATCTACACTCGCTTGCGCGTTGGTAACAACATTGCCTGTAAGTTCAGATGTCTTCTTTACGGCGTACAAAAGATAAAACTTTTGCCCGTTCTGAAATGTCTGGACTTTGGCAGACCAGAGAAATTCAAAATCTGATGGAATAATCTGTTGAACTTCCGGCCGATTAAGCAATCGGACAACGCGCTCTTTATCTTTTTCAGCTATATATCCTTCGCCGGAACCGCGCTGGTCTGGTTTTACATACATGAAGAACGGATGCTCGCGCGCAAACTGAGCTTCCTTCGTCGTATCCGTTTCAGCAACCGCCGCCGCACCACCGGTTAATTCGGTAAGAGCATCTTTACGTTTTGCTGGTTCCTTTCCTTTTTCTGTGGATGCCGTAGATGAGGAAATAGTATCAGTTTCTAATTTGCCGGTAAGGAATTTGTCGATGGATTCCATCACCTTATATGAAACCTGCGGGTCCTTTAACATTCTGAATTCTAACATTGCCGTTCCCTGCAGTAACGAACGTACTTCGTTTTCATCTTTCACGCCCGGCAATTCGACGATGACACGGCGTCCGCCTTGTTTCTGAATCGTTGGTTCAGAGACGCCGTATTGATCAATGCGATTTCTTACTATTTCGCTGGCGCGATCAACCGCTTTTCCAGATTCATCCTCAAGCGTTTTTGTAACCTTGTCGTCGTCATCGCGCATGCTACCGTAGTATCTGCTTAAGCGAATACTACGATCCTGGAATTTTTTAACGAAGAATGGAATAATAGAAAAGTCGTTTGATGCGGTTTCATTGCGCACTTCTTTAATGATCGCCCTGAAGTTGTCATCCTTGTTCTTTGCCATATCATCCAGCAATTGGATGACATCCACTTCCAGCACAACACGCATTCCGCCTTGTAAATCCAAGCCCAGCTTCATACGTTTCAGCTTTGCATTCAACATGTCATCGTGATTTTTTTCTGCATACGCGATGCTGTCCTGTCCTGAAAGCTTGCTGAGTTGTTTGCGATAGTTATAATCCTGTATGGTCGGCCAAAGAAAATAAACTGCAAGGACGACAAAACAGACGGTGATAATAATTCTGGTTAGCTGATTTCTCACAAATTGTCTCCACACTTATAGCATTGATGATAAATGAAGAAACAAAGCGCGACAATACACCTCTTCGCGCTTTGTATGAAAATTACAGTCGTAAATAAATTTTCGTTCGAAAATATAACCTGATATGCCAACAAAGTCAACAAGAAAGTCATTGCATATCAAGCGATTGTCGGCTATATTTATCAACGTAAAAAAAGTAATTTCAAGTCTCGATTAAGAAAGAGGAGTTGTCCTGACATGGCTGTATTGAATGATATACGCGAAAAATCTCCAAAATTTATTATTGCCGGTGCGGCAATTATTTTTATCGCCCTAATCATTTTCGACTGGGGCTTCGATATCTCTGGACGCAAGGGGCGTGGCGGCAGCACAGCTGAAGTGCTTGGCAAAGTGAACGGCAAAGAAGTGAGTTACAAGCAGTACAGTGAATTGGTGCGGCGAGCAGCCGAAAACCAGAAGAAACAGCAAGGCAGCGACATTGACGATGAAACCGAACGGCAGATTCGTTCGCAAGTATGGAATCAGCTTGTAGATGAAATGCTGATCGAACAAGAAATTGACCGCCTCGGTATTACAGTAACAGACCAAGAGATTCGAGATATTGTAAACGGGCAGAATCCGCCGGAGTTTCTGGTAAAGCAATTTACAGATTCCACTGGGACATTCCGACGAGATGCATATCAACAAGCAATGAGAGATCCGCAAAATAAATCTGCGTGGATTCAAGTGGAAGAAATGCTTCGTCAAGAGCAGAAACGCCGGAAACTGCAAAGTCTTTTGCTGGCAAATGTCAATGCGAGCGAAGGTGAATTGAAACAGCGCTTCATCGATCACAACGTGACAATGGATGCAGCCTATATTTTATTTAATATCAATCGACTTGTACCAGAATCCGCTGTAACTGTGTCAGATGATGATATGAGGAAGCAGTACGATTCTCACGCTGCTGACTTCCAAGCGAAAGCCGCGCGGAAAGTTAAATATGTTCTTTTCAACCAGAATGCCTCTTCAGAAGATTCGGCAGCTGTAGAAATAGAAATAAAGCGTTTGTTGGAGCAAGCAAAATCCGGCGTTATGGATTTTGATGAACTTGTAAAAACATATTCTGAAGTTCCTTCCACCGAAGCATTTTTCAAGCATGGTGAGTTAAGCCAGAAAAAAGAGAATGCAATTTATTCTGCAAAGAAAGGCGATATTATTGGTCCGATCAACGATAATGACGGTATTCACATCATCAAAATTCTTGATCAGCGGCAAGGGACAACAGAATTCGTCAAATCCAGCCACATCTTGCTGAATTTAGTCTCTGGTCCGGATAGTGTAAAAGTGATTCAGAAAGCACGTGCACTTCTGGCGCAAGCGCGTTCCGGTGCCGATTTCGCAAAACTTGCTCGTGAGAATAGTCAGGACGGTTCTGCAATGCAAGGTGGCGAGCTTGGATGGGCGTCAAAAGATCGCTGGGTGAAACCATTTGCTGATGCAGCATTTAACGCGCGAGTGGGCGATATTGTTGGCCCGGTGCGTACGCAATTTGGTTGGCACATTATTAAGGTAACTGGCAAAGATAAACGCGAAATGAAAGTTCTTGATCTTGCTATGAAAGTGAAAGCAAGCGCACAAACATTAGATGCCGCTTTCCAGCAGGCGCAAGACTTTGGTATATTAGCGAAGGATGAAGGATTTGAGAAAGCCGCTGAGAATAGTAAGCTTACAGTACAAGAAACGCCGGAGTTCACAAAAACGGGATCAATTCCCGGCATCGGTTTAAACGATGCAATAACGAACTTTGCATTTAGCAATAAAGTTGGAGCAATTGCCGATCCAATTTATGTGCGAAATGGCGTGATTATAATTAAGGTATCGAACATCAGAGAAGAAGGCATCCGTCCATTTGATGAAGTGAAAAGCGTTGTTCGTTCGTTAGCACTAAAAGAGAAAAAGCTGGCGAAGATACGCCCTGATGTAGATGCATTCTACAAAACTCTGAATTCTTCAAGCGACTTAATTGCCATGGCGCAATCCAACCCGAATTTAACAGCACAAATAACTGGTCCATTCAAACCGATAGATGGGCCAGCCAACGTTGGGCGTGATCTGAAATTTATAGGTACCGCACTTGCGATGAAGTCCGGTGAGTTGTCAAAACCATTTGAAGGTAATCTCGGTTACTATATCATAAAATTATTGTCGAAAACAGAAATCGATACAACAAGGTACAGTATGGAGCGTGAATCGCTTCGTACACAACTATTGCAGGAAAAGCGTCAGCGTGCGCTGATGGATTGGCAGACAGCACTGCATGAGAAGGCAAACATTGTTGATCATCGAGATAAATACTTCCGATAAAATTCACTCTCGTTTATCTGAGGCGTCTCGATTAATCGAGACGCCTTTTTTTTAACACAGAATATGAAAAATTCACCACACAGACATAAGAAATCGTTAATCTTCCTTACTGGATTTATGGGAAGCGGAAAGAGCACTATTGGTCCTATTCTCGCCAACACACTTGGCTTTGAATATATTGATGTTGATCATCACATCGAACAAAAAACAAATAAGCGGGTGGAGGAAATATTTAGTTCAGAAGGCGAGCAGGCTTTCCGTACTTTAGAACGGGAAGCTTTACTAGAACTAACCGAACTTAATAATTGTGTTATTTCACTTGGCGGCGGCGCAATTGCTAACGAAGAGAATTGCCAACTTGTATTACAGAAAGCAATTCTCGTTTATCTCAAACTTTCACCTGGAGAAATTATACAACGTGTACAGTACCGGAGTAACCGTCCGATGTTGAAAGATAAACAAGGCAACAAACTCTCACCATCGGAGTTGAAGAATCGAGTGCTTGATTTAATGAGCCACCGTGAAAAATATTACGCTCGCGCCGATGTAGTGATAAACGCCGATAATATGCATGTGGGTGCAACGGTAGATGAGATTGTGAAAAACATTCACGATATGATTAATGAGGAATAAATTTATGATTCATCGGCAGATTGATGTTGCACTTGGCGAACGCTCATATCCCATTTATACAGGTGCGGACATGGTTTCTTCGTTCGCACCAATATGCCGCCAGCACGGAATTTCAGATTCTATTGTAATCATCATCGATCGAAATGTAGCATTGTACCATCTTCAACCGCTTCTGCGAAATCTTCAGCACCATAAATTTCAACCGACCACTATTATTCTTTCATCGGGAGAAAATCAGAAGAGTCTTCATCGTGCAAACACAATTTTCACTGAGATGTTGAAGAAAAGAATTCCACGCAACTCAACTGTTATTGCGTTAGGAGGTGGTGTGGTTGGTGATCTTGCTGGATTTGTCGCGGCAACATACCAGCGTGGCATTAAACTAGTGCAAGTCCCGACGACATTGCTTTCTCAGGTTGACAGTTCCATCGGTGGAAAGGTCGGTGTCAATCATCCATTGGGGAAAAATATGATTGGCGCGTTTCACCAGCCGGCGTTTGTGTGGACGGATGTCTACTACCTTAAGACATTGCCGCCGCGTGAGGTTATCTGTGGATTCGGCGAAGTGTTAAAGTACGGCGTTATCCGAGATGCCGAATTGTTTGGATTTCTTGAATCACATTTGGAAAAAATTCTCCGGCTCGATGCCGAAGTAGTAATGTATGTGCAGGCACAATGTGCGACAGTTAAAGCAGAAATTGTATCGCAAGATGAGAAAGAATCAGGAATCCGCATCATCCTTAATTGCGGGCACACAATTGGTCACGGACTGGAATTTGCCGGGCATTATAAACTGATGAAGCACGGTGAAGCGGTTTTGCTTGGAATGATAGCCGAAAGCTTTATTGCCAAAGAAATGAAATTCTTAGATGCAGATTCCTACGAGCGCATTGTTGCGTTAATCCGCCGTGTCCCGATAAAGACAAAACTTTCTTCATTGAAAATTGCAAACATTGTAAGTGCTATGGGACGCGATAAGAAACACGTTGGTACAAAACTGCGTTTCGTATTGCCGATAAAAATTGGAGAAGTGAAAGTAGTTGATGATGTACCTCCCAAGCTGATTCAAAAAGCCATAGAAAAAATACTTAAGAAATGAGTATATCTTTTTACCAGTTTATTTTACTTTTCTTTCGTGTGTCTTCGCCTTCTTTGCCCTGATTCCAATCTGCGCTGGTGTGTTTGTCACATAATCCAATTGGATATTTAGAATTGAAGATTTCCGTCGTCTTGGTCGGACACCACTCGCGCGCTTTTTTCTTCGTATCTGCGCAAATCGTGTCAGTAATGATGCCTTCCGGTTGAATAAAAAATTCCTGAGTTAATCCAATACTTGGATCTTCATATGTCTTCTGCATAAACAAGCCGAAAATTGGTGCTGCTGCTTTGCCGCCCTGACCATCCGCACTTTTAAAACGAATGCGTGCATCATCAAAACCAACCCACGCTCCGGCAGCCAATTGCGGGGTGAAACCAACAAACCATGCGTCGGCATAGTCATTTGTTGTTCCAGTCTTGCCTGCGCATACACCACTGAAGAAAGAGCGTACGGCGGTTGTTGCAGTTCCACCATTCACAACGCCCTTTAGTAAGTCTGTCATCAAGTATGCAGTTTCTTTGCTCAGAACTTCTTTTTTCTCCGGATAATTTTCTTCAATCACATTACCGTCATTGTCCTCAATGCGCGTAATTGCGATAGGTGAAACAAGAACGCCTTCATTGTCATACACGCAGTACGCTGATGTTAATTCTAATGGTGAAACTTCCGCAGTGCCAAGCGCAAGAGACTCGTACGCAGGCACAGGCGATGTGATACCCATTCGATGAGCATATGCCGAAACTTGCGCGGCAGGAGCGATTTCTAAAATAACACGAACAGTTACGAGATTAATAGAATGTTTTAGTGCTTCGCGCAGTGTAAACCTACCGCCGATGTCTCTCTCAAAATTTTCCGGCGCCCAGCGAGTTCCATCAGGCATTGGTATAGTGACTGGTTGATTCAACACTTCATAACATGCCGGATATCCATTATCCAGCGCAACGGTATAGACGAATGGTTTGAACGCAGATCCTGGCTGGCGGTGAATCTGCGTAACATGGTTCAGTCCGTATTTAAATGTACGGTAATTACGTCCACCAATCATCGCTTTAATTCTTCCATTATGCGGATCAATGACAACAAAACCGACTTCGATCGTCTGTGCGGCTTTCAGCACCGAATCGATAAAAGTATGACTGTTGCGAAGTTCTTTGCGAATGCTGTCCCGCATATCAGCATTGCGCGATTTACTATACGATTCATCTTCCCGAATAGCTTTGCTGATGACATCATTCATAATGTCAGGATGTTCTTTCCAATTCCACGATGCATCAAACTTTTGTTGGTAATCCTTCAAATGTTCTTCGATAGCCGAGATGGCGTACCGCTGCATCCGGCTGTCGAGCGATGTGTATATACGCAAGCCGTCGCGGTAAATGTCATAGCCATGCGCTTCAGCTTTTTTTAGAAGCTGCTGGCGAATCCATTCAACAAAATGTGGTGCAATGCCGGAACGAAATTCTGATTCGACAGATTTCAAATCCAAAGAATCAGCACGCACTTGCCGCGCTGTCTCTTCAGTGAACAATCCTTCCTTCAGCATTTGGTTTATTACTACATCACGGCGTGCAAATGCGCGGTCGGCGTGAAGAATGGGATCGTAGTAACTTGGTCCTTTGAGCATGCCAATGAGCATTGTATATTCCGGCGGTGTCATTTTAGCTGCGGGCTTGCCAAAATATGTCTGGGAGGCAGATTCAATGCCGTAGGCATTTTTACCGAAATAGGCTACATTCAAATAAAACTCCATAATTTCATTCTTTGTAAAACGACGTTCAATTTGGACAGATGTGAGAAACTCGCGGATTTTTCGTGTGATTTTATCAAACATCGTTTCGTGTTTGATCTGGAGTTTGTAGAGATTCCGTGCAAGCTGTTGTGTTATAGTACTGGCGCCCGCTTGACGAAATGTGACAACATTAATCACCATTTGCCGGATGAAACGTGATAGATTGACGCCCCAGTGGTCATAGAAATCTTTGTCTTCGGTGGCGACAAGTCCTTTGATTAATCCTGGTGGAAGTCTGTTGAGCGTAACGCGTGTGCGATTTTTGTACGCAAACTGATCCAGCACTTCACCGTCGGCGGAATAAATTTTAGTTGCGAGTTCAGGTTTTGGATTTTCTAGCTGTTCGAGAGTCGGCAACCCGTTTAAAATATATACGGAGTACCATGTAACTGGCGCTGCAATAATAAAAATGGTGCAAAAAAGAATTATATACTTCCGTTTGAAATACTGCTTATTGAGTTTCATATTTCCATGCCGGTACTCCGGATCGTTAAAGTACCGCTCCATTTTTTCTGAACTAAATTTTTTATCAGTCATAATATTGGTTTTGTCTCAAATGCATAGATCAATCCGCCCACTTCTTCAATTTTATTTTCTTGCCATCGAAAACCGCGTAAGTATTCTCAAAAATCCAGTCACCAAGATTGACGTATACACCGCCGTCAAGAGTTTGGCATGATGGAACATGGTTGTGTCCCATCACTACAAAGTCGAACCCCTCTTTTATCTTACGTGTTGCAAAGTCCACCATACCGGTGCTTTCGTACGTTCTGTTGCTTGTGTAGCGCCGGCTTGTATTCGACGACCAACGTGCGAACCATCCAGCAATATCCGGATGAATTAACGAAAAGAGAAAAATGTTAGTTTTGCTACGCAATATTTTTTTGAGAATCTTATAGCCAAGGTCGTCTTTAAGTAAACCGTCACCGTGATGAATGAGGAATCGCTTGCCGCAAATTTCCGTTTCGACAGGATTAAAATGTACTTCCATACCAAGTTCATCTCGGAAGTAATTTTTCACCCAAAAATCGTGATTACCTGCGATAAAAACCAAACGGATGTTATGTTCGGTCAATTCCACAAGTTTTGAAAAAAGGCGGAAATATTTTTTTGGCACGACTGATTTGTATTCAAACCAGTAATCAAATAGATCGCCTACTATATAAATTTGTGATGCATCTTGCTGAATAAAATTTAAAAAACGAATTAGCCGTAATTCTTTCTGGCGATCTTCTTCTATTGAACCGAGACCGAGATGAGCGTCTGAGAAGAAATAAGTTTTTTGTCGCACAGTTAGCTTTTGCGGTTGTCGAGGTTTATTTGTTTTCATCGTGTTTGTGTATGGAATTAGATACCGAAAAATTGAAGGAAAATCAAGAAACGCTTTTTATTCGCTACCTTGCTTCTCGAAACCGATTTCTTTATTATTCTAAAGAGATATGATGTATGAAAATGACGCGGACATCCTCACGCAAGCAACAACACGTCAATATTAGTTTGACAAAGGATGTATCGTTTCGCACTAAATCTTCTGGATTTGATCGGTGGGATTTTTTACACAACGCTCTACCTGAACTAAATCTCTCGGATATCGATACCTCAACAGTTTTTTTAGGGAAAAAAATTACTTTGCCGTTCATCATTTCTGGTATGACCGGCGGGTATGCAAAGGCCAAACGGATTAATTGGCAACTTGCTGAAGTTTGTGCTCAAAAAAAAATCGCATTAGGTGTTGGCAGTCAACGGCAGGCATCAGAGGATGTACGGTATCATCGTTCTTATTCAGTGGTGCGTGAAATTGCATCAGATATTCCAATCTTCGGAAATATTGGAGCAGCAGAAGTTGCTAAATTACGGGATATATCGCCGATAATACGGCTGATTGATTTAATTCAAGCCGATGGGTTTGCAGTACACCTCAATCCATTGCAGGAATTACTTCAGCCGGAGGGTGATACGAATTTTCGCGGTGTTCTTAACGGTATCGAATTACTGGCGAAGTCACTTCCTGTTCCCATTATCGTTAAAGAAATTGGAGCTGGTATCTCAGCTAATGTTGCACGACGATTGATTGATGTCGGAGTAAAAATTATTGATATTGCAGGTGCCGGCGGTACAAGCTGGGCGGGAGTTGAGATTGTGAGAAGAAATGAAGAAGGGGAAAAAACATGGGGAAATGTGAAAAGGAAGAAAGTAGTAAAAAATTTAAATGCGGAAATATTTTGGGATTGGGGAATTCCGACAGTAGATGCACTGAAGTCTGTTTGTTGTTTAAAGAGTGCATCACCATCGTTGAAGGTTATTGCATCGGGTGGAATTTCAAGCGGAATTGATTGTGCAAAATCAATTGCACTTGGCGCCGATTTTGCTGCTTCTGCCATGTCTATGCTCCAAGCGCTTGCAAGCGGCGGAACGAAAGCGGTTCTTCGGCTTATTAATCAATGGGAATGGGAGTTGAAGAGCACGATGTTTCTAACCGGCTCACGTTCCATCGCTGATCTGCAGCAACAAATATTATATTCAAGAGTATGAGATGAGAATGAATTATGAATCCTGAACAACGATACGAACGACATAAATCGGCGGTGGAACGATATCTTCGAAGTTTTATCACCGAACACAAACCTAAAACGCTGTACCATCCAGCAAAATATGTACTCGTGGCAGGCGGCAAACGCATTCGCCCTGTGATTACATTACTTGCATGCGAAGCTGTTGGCGGCGAAGCGAACAATGCGATGCACGCGGGAGCTGGAATTGAAATCCTTCATAATTTTACACTCGTTCATGATGATATAATGGACCATGCAGAAACACGCCGTGGACGTCTTACTGTGCATAAAAAGTGGGATGAAAATGTTGCACTTCTTTCCGGCGACGCATTGCTTGCGTTTGCATATCGTGCATTACTCAGAACAAAATCAACTCATATTCAGGAAATCGGTAAAATTTTTACCGAGGGTGTGGTTACAATTTGTGAAGGACAGGCGTTGGATAAGGAATTTGAAACACGCCACCGTGTGCATGTTAATGAATACTTGATGATGATCGAAAAGAAAACCGGGAAATTAGTTTCGATAGCGGCGCAGCTGGGTGCGCTTGTTGGAAATGCAGCACCTTCGGATCTTGAAGCGCTGCGGCGATACGGCGAATATGTAGGACGAGCGTTTCAGATTCAGGATGATTTGCTGGATATCGTTGGAAACGAAAAAGAATTTGGCAAAACAATTGGCGGTGATTTAGTAGAAGGTAAAAAAACATTTCTGCTCCTTGAAGCGTTACGCCGTGCAAAAGGAGAGCAGAAAAAAATGCTTCAGCGTATTTTTACAAACCGTGGTGTACCACGAAAACAGATACAAGCGTTTCGTCTCATCTATGAGGAAACAGGCGCAATTGATTCTGCCAAGAAACGAATCGAAAATGATATCACTGAAGCGAAAAATCAACTTTCAACATTGCCTGCTTCCGCAGCTCGTGAGACGCTTCGGTGGATGACAGATAGATTATTGAATAGGAAATTCTAACGAAATGTGCAAGGAATGATCGAACGCGAAGTAACTATTCGGAATCGAGCGGGGTTACATACACGCCCGGCTGCTGCGATTGTGAAACTGGCTGCAAAATTTAAATCTGAGTTTTTTATCGAAAAAGATAATTTCCAAATTAATGGAAAGAGTATTATCGGTGTAATGACGTTGGCTGCCGAACAAGGGTCCAAACTTCTAATGCGCTTTGATGGACCCGATGAAGAAGAAGCATATCAAGCTATGGCAGAACTATTCGAGAGCGGCTTTTGTGAGCCACTATAGATGTAAACTGTTAGCTAATAAACGGGAAGAAGATGGATCAGACTATTAAAAAGGAAATTAAACTGAAGGGAATTCCAGCTTCTCCCGGAATTGCCATCGGCCCCGTTTTCCTATTTCGAAAACATGAACCAATAATACTAATTCGCTCAATCGCTGCCGGTGATGTTGAGCAAGAAATCGGACGTCTTCAAAATGCTGTCGCACGCTCAAAAAAGGAACTCACAAAGGTATTCGAATTTGCTGAACAAAAATTAGGAGCTGCACAATCGAAAATTTTCGAGGCACAGATTCTAATACTTGAAGATGTTATACTTTTTGAGGCAGTGTACAAACGCCTAAAACGCGAGCAGAAAAATGCGGAATATATCCTTAAAGATGAAATGGAAAAGTACCACCAAATGATGACGGCGTCAAAGGATGAATATGCACGAGAGCGTGCTGACGACCTGCTCGATGTTGAAAACCGCATTCTCCGAAATCTTGAAGAACAAAAACTTATTTCGAAAATCGATGGTTCACATATTATTATTTCGCACAATCTTGCAGCGGCAGATACACTGATCTTTAGTCGTAACGACGTGCTGGCGTATGTGACAGAATTAGGTGGTGCAACATCCCATATGGCGTTGCTAGCACGCGCATTAAAAATTCCAGCCATTGTTGGTGTCCACCAATTGTTATCGCTGGTACAGACTAACGATCAGATTGTTGTTGATGGATACAGCGGTACGATTGTGCTGAACCCGAATTCGGAGACGTTAAAATATTACGAGAAAAAGAAAACCCAATACCAAGCCTTTGAAGAAGCACTTGCCCCATTGCGCGATCTTCCTGCCGAAACACTCGATGGGCACCGAATCAAACTTGCAGCAAACGTAGAGTTGGAAGAAGAGTTAGAATTCATCAAACTTCGTGGAGCAGACGGAATTGGACTTTATCGCACAGAAAGTTTGCTGATCGGTAAGGAAGTTTTTCCTAGCGAAGAAGAGCAATACGAAGTTTATCACCGCATAGCTGAGTCGGTTTTTCCTAAACATGCCATTATACGTACTTTTGATATCGGCGGCGATAAATTTATGACGCAGGCGATGAAAGAAAATAATCCGTCTCTTGGCTGGCGTGGAATACGTGTTATGCTGGATAAACCGCAGATTTTTCTCGATCAGTTGCGCGCTATTTTGCGGGCGAGCACTTTGAAGAATCTTGCCATTATGTTACCGATGGTTACAAGCATTAAAGAAGTGAAACTTAGTAAGCAGCTCATCGCGCAGGCAAAGGATGATTTGCGTGTCCATAATATTCCATTCGATGAAAACCTTCGGCTTGGCGTTATGATTGAAGTGCCCGCTGCAGCTGTCATTGCGGATCATCTCGCGCGGGAAGTGAGCTTCTTGAGTATCGGTACAAACGATCTTATTCAGTACTTACTTGCCGTTGATCGTGGTAACGATATTGTATCGGATTTGTTTCAGGAATTTCACCCAGCGGTAATCCGGTTTTTGAGGCGTATAATTGAACGTGGTACACAGGAACACGCCTGGGTTGGTATGTGCGGACAAATGGCGGGTGATCCACTAGCAACTATTCTGCTCGTCGGACTTGGATTAGATGAATTCAGTGTGGTTCCCAATATTTTGCCGGAGATTAAAAAAATTATCCGTTCTATACATTATACGGAAGCACAGCACGTTGCCGAGCGAGTTTTAACGATGCAATCTGAAGACGAGATCAAAGCATTTCTCAAGCACTTGATGAAACATAAGTTTCCAGATATCCCGATTGGATAAAATAAGGTTAGAGTTTTAAAATTGAAGAGTCGAATTCATAAAAAAGGCTATGTACAGAAAATAATATAGGAAGATAAAAACTGACAGTTTACGACCAATCGATCATTGTTAAAAGTTAGTTGCTAAATTTATCAAATTTTTTCTATACTGATCGTAACAAATTGCAGATATCTCTTTGGTATTTATAAAAACCTTGCATTTCACAACTCCGGAGGATATATTGTTAAAGTTCGTGGTGCGTACGAACGAAAATTCCTAATTTAATAGGTATCTGAACTTAAACACACTTCGCGGACCACAATGCCCCAAGAAGAAATTAATTTTCTCCGCAACGTGCCCATCTTCGCCGACCTCGAAGAAAAGGATTTACAGAAGATTGTAAAACTTGGCACACGGCAAAAATACAAGAGGGGCAATCTCGTTTTACTTGAACAAGAAAACGGAGCGGCACTCTTCGTTATTGTCTCCGGAAAAGTAAAAGTAGTGCGGATGGATGAAGATGGACGAGAAGTCATTCTTTCAATGTTTGGACCAGGCGAGTTTTTTGGTGAAATGTCGCTGTTGGACGGACAAGCGCGCTCGGCGAGCGTTGTAGCAACTGTGAAATCAGAATTGTTTATGATCCATCGGCGAGATTTTTTAGAATCGCTTCATGAATTTCCTCAAGTAGCGATTTCCCTGCTGGCTGAGCTTGCGATGCGGCTTCGCAAAGCCGATATGCAAATAAAGAGCTTATCCCTTAAAGATGCCGCTGGGCGCGTTGCTAATGTGCTGTTGATTCTTGCCGATGATGTTGGAGTGTTTCGAAAAGGAAAAGTTGAAATTGATGATCTGCCGCTTCAGCAGGACATAGCCAATATGGCGGGTACGTCTCGTGAGACTGTTTCGCGTATGATTCATTTTTTCAGCGATTGCAAAGAAGTACAGATTAGAGGAAATAAACTTATTATCAACGATTACGAAGCGTTCCGTAAGAAATATTTATAAAATGTTCTTTCATGCTTTGCATTGATTCAAAGCACAGGATATCTAATTTCTATGTGTATAAGAACAAAGGTGTATGTAGGTATTTATGGCTGAGATGGGGAATGGGCTAACCAAACAAATAGATCGTTTAGACAATTCTCGAGCAGATCTTCATCTGCATACAACGTACTCCGATGGAGCACTCTCTCCAGAGACACTCATTCAACGCGCGCACTCCGTGGGACTTTCCGTTGTTTCAATTACCGACCATGATAATGTCGGTGCTATTGATGAGGCAATCGAAGCTGGGAAGTGCTTAGGTGTAGAAGTTGTTTCTGGTGTGGAGTTGAGTGTTGCGTTAAATGAAAAAGATATTCACTTGCTTGCGTACTTCTTCGATTATAAAAATCAGAAACTTCAGGATTATCTCGCCTTTTTTCGTTATGAGCGATTGAAGCGTGCAGAACGTATAGTCCAAAAATTGAACGATATCAACATTTCTCTAAAAATGGATGCCGTGCTCGATCAAGCAGGAATTGGTTCTGTAGGCAGGCCGCATATTGCCAGCGCTCTATTAGAAGAAGGATTGATTGAAACATATCACGAAGCATTCATGAAATACATCGGTGTTGGCGCTCCAGCGTATGAAAAAAAGTATCAATTATCTCCGCTTGAAGCAACACAACTTGTTGCTCAAGCCGGTGGACTTACGTTCCTCGCTCATCCCGGTAAATATACTACAGATTTTGAGCTATCAACTCTCATTCAAGCCGGGTTGGATGGGATTGAAGTTGTCCATCCATCACATAACGAAGCGCGTCAGGAATTTTACCGTGGTGTTGTTCACCAATATTTTCTATTAGAATGCGGTGGGTCTGATTACCATGGTGGCAGAAAGAACGATGACCAAGTGCTTGGCGTCTATACAGTGCCGCTCCAAATTGTTGAGGATATGCGCACTCGTCTTTTTTCATGAGGTATCATGAATCCGAGGAAACAAACATTAAAGACGTTTCAAGGATCAGCGGCTAAATTTCAGTTCGCTATTGTTATTAGCCGATTCAACCAAAACATTACCACAAAATTACTTGAAGGCGCTGAACGCTGTTTACGTGACCATGGTGTCTCCGAAAAAAA
>PLMK01000005.1 GCA_003142475.1 Ignavibacteriota bacterium | reverse complement strand
ACAAGGTTACAAGGTTTGTATCGAGATTATCTTGTCATCATCATTTTGTGCGTTATGCGCTGATTGCCAAATTCCAACACGCTGAAATATAAACCACTTGCCATACGCGACGCATCAAAATCTACCGTATAGAGATTCCCGGCTTCAGCTGCACCATTAAAGAGGGTCGCCACTTCCTGTCCGATGATGTTATACACACGCAGACGTACATTGCCATTCTCAGGAACTGTGAACTGTACCTTCGTTGATGGGTTAAATGGATTCGGATAATTACCAAAGAGTTTTAACTCTGTAGGCACACCGGCAATAGCGACTTCGGTGCTGGCGGAGTACTTAAATGCACCGTCATTATCGATCTGTTTGAGACGATAGGCATACGTTCCTGCTGAGAGATTATTATCTGCATAAGTATAATTGTGTGCAATGTTACTGGTTCCGTTGCCTGACACGAATCCAACCTTTGCCCATACATTGCTTGCAATGGCTCTGCGCTCAATCTCAAAGCCATAGTTATTGACTTCTGTAGCTGTGTTCCACTTCAGCTGCGCACTCATCTTCTGAGCAGCCGCTGTAAAGGAGGTCATTTCAACGGGAAACGCACCGCTATTAGCAACTGTCCAATTGGACATTACATTGGTTGTAACTGCTGTCGTATAGGGTGTGCCAGTGCCAGTTGTACCACTACCACCCTTCTCTATCCAGGCTCCTCCTCCTTCGCTGCTGTATACATCGCACAACGAACCAACGCATGAACCGTTTTTGTCTGCATCATACCACGTAAAGACTACATCAGCATCAGAAGTACCTGATTTTGTAAGCCTCCATGTTCTATTGCATCCGTATGCATTATATATTGTCGACGGATTCTCTCCAACTTCCACAGCGGCAGTGTATGTTTGTGCTGATACATCATTGTTCGTGATGCTTACCGGATTATATTTGCCGGCTATTGGAGCGATAGGGAATAAAAAATTCCCAGTCGTTGCAATGCTGCGAGAAACCACTCCCGCACCATCAGTCACAATGCACTGTCCGGCTGCTGCACCACTTACTGTTCCACCAAGTGTTAAGGTATTTGCACCAAGAGAAAGATTATTCGCAGCGCCAAAGTTAAGTACACCATTCACGGTCGCTGCACCACCAAGTGATTTCGCTCCGCCACCGCTCAATGTGAGATTATTGTATGTTGCTCCGCCAACCGTTTGGGAACCGGAGCCATTCAATGTGAACGTTCCCGCACCTGCGTTGAAATTGCCAGCGCAGGTAAAGTTGCCGCCAAGTGTTAGAGCGTAGCCGTTAGTGGCTAACGTTGCACCACTTTGGATTGTAAGTGGGATTGAAGCATTGAAAACTTTTGCAGCATTTAAGGTGATTGTTCCGGTATTGGCAATGATAACTCCACCGGTCGCTACAAATGGGGTTATCCATTCCACACCTGCAGTGCGAGCAGTCGCCGTGTTATATTGCAGTGTTGCCGCTGCGCCGTAGGTTGGAGCTGCAGAAGCTGTTGCAGTTCCTTCCATTGAGAGGATGCCATTTACAGTAATAGCTCCTATTGTCTTTGCAGCCGAACCTGAAAGAGTTAAATTACTATACGGTGTTACCTTAACTGTTTGAGCAGCACCAGTATAATTGACCATATTGCCGGCAGCGGTTGCTGTAAGTGTGGTAATTGTTGGTACAGTAGCTGCACTAATGTTAAGCGTGCTTGTTGAAGTAGCGTTATTAAAACTGGTTATTGTACCGGAACTGCTAAGGTTAACTATACCTGCAGCGTTGTTGGTAATGCCAGCAATTGTTCCTGATCCGTTGAGATTAAGCGTGCCGGTGTTAGTAAAATTGGCAAGGGTTGTGCTAATTGCGCCCGAGCCGGTTATAGCTACTGTTCCTGAATTTGTAAGAGTGGTAATTGAGGAAGTTCCACCGATGTTGAGTACTCCTGTATTAGTAAGCGTGCTTGTTCCTTCAAGCGTTGTAGATACTGTAAGCGCACTACTGTTGTTCGTTGTTGTTCCATTTACCGTAAATTTTGAGATTGGAATAGCACTAGCGCCGTTAATAGTTAATGTAGCACCACTTTTCACAGTGTCGCTGAATACACCATCTAATGTTCCACTTGAAGTAAATATTTGTGTACCTGTCCCGGTGAATGTAATACCACTAGCCGTAGATGTTCCTTTTACCGTGATGATACCAGCATTTGTTAAATTACCTGCAACGTGTAACCAACCATCGGCAGGCCAACCATCAAGATTCAGTATTAAACTATCACCACTAGCTAAATCAACATTGCCTCCCACAACAAGATTTTTTGAAGATTGCCCCGACACTACTAAAGTACTATTACTTCCCGGACTTTTCGTCATAATAAAGTTACCATTTACAGCTATATTGCCTGTCGAGACCCTAAATTGAGCAGACTTATTAGTCGCACTACCAGTACTCATAATTGTCAGATTTCCATTAACTGTAAGAGGACCAGTTATTGCAGTCTCACTACCATAATTTTGACCAGTACAGTTCCATGTAAGATTACCAATGTTTGAAGGAATAGCAGAAGTTAACTTAGTAGTTTTTATGCCAGTCACTAAGCAAGTTGAATTTACATTCCATCCTGCCGTAGGGATGGCACCACCATCCCGTGCATGTTCGTATGTTGAACCGCTTGTAAAAATAAGTGTGGTTGCAGTTCCTGTCACTGTTCCAGAATTAGTAATTGTACCATTAATAGTAGTTGTTCCTACACTTGTTGTAAGAGTTCCGGCAATACTTGCAGTTTCACTTGAGGCAAGAATAATGTTCACATTTGCATTTATTACTAGCGTAGCTCCACTTGCAACTGTAAAATCAGTTCCGGAATTACCACCGAGTGTCATCGTCAAACTTGAACTTCCAGCCAGTGTTATTGTACCCTGAGAGATAGTAAGAGAATTGTATGCAATAGTACCTGTTGGCATTGTTGAAAATGTTATCGTTCCTGCTGTATTAAACACAATATCATCCGCTGCAACTGGTGCTGTACCACCCCAGTTTGCAGGTGTTGTCCAATTCAAACCCGTTCCAGCGCCGCCTGCCCAGGTTTTAGTTGCGGCAAATGCTTGTGTAAAAGTCAGCACAAGCATGCTGATTAATAAAAACAGAAATATTTTTTTCATATAGCTCTCCTCGAAAAACGTGATAAAGAAATAAGACTGAACACATCGGTCTAATATTATTTTAATTTGCTATTTCGATATTACAAGTTTTTTTGTTCTTTAATATTTGTCATTTATATTTTTTCAGAAAACTTTTTCTTAAATTCTTCAACTTGTGCTGCAGTGAACGACATCTTCTTTTCTCCCTCAACAACTTTTGCAATACTGAGCAGAGTCATCACAGCAGACGTCACCAGTTCTTGATCATTCTTCAGTTCACTCCAGATGCTTTTTATATTTTCCTGCTGGGTGCCTGTGGTAAACTGCGTCAACTCTTGTTCACTTTCATCCATCTTCATCCGCATTGTTGCGAGAGAATTCAGAACAACACTTGCCACGGAATCGACCATCTCTGTTAGGTGCTGTTCTTCAGTTGCGGAAGTTTGATTTGTGGATGCAGCAGCTTTTTCCTCATTCAGCATGTGTTGACCATTTGCAGCTTGAATTTCTCCATCAATTCGTTCCATATCTGCTGTTCCTTTTTGTAGGTACGCATAAGCTCCCAATTTCATCGCTTCAACGGCAATATGCTCAGAACCTTCACCGGTTAATACTATGACCGGAGTGTTATTCTTTTGCTCATGCATCCATTGCAATACGTTCAAGCCGGATCGTTCCGGCATTTTGTAATCAAGAAGAATAACATCGAACGTTTCTTGCATTAACAGATCGATTGCCTCTTGTCCATTCGTACATAATACTACGTCGTATGCATAACTTAAAAGTTTATGTTCAATGAAAGTACGAAAGAGTTCATCATCATCAGCTACAAGTACTTTTAAATTAGGAGGTGCCATAATTCCTTTTTCCCCTGTAGTAGGGTATTAAGATCAGAGGACTTTTGCTATTTAGAAACCTCTAATAGTTATTAGAAAGCTCTAATGATTGTGAGGTGACTCTTATCGAAAAAATGTCACTTTATACTTGACAGGTTTCCGAAAGAATCCGATTTTCTTCATATCAAAAAGAGGGGATGTCGAAGATTGGGAGGTCGCAATTAATTACTTCGTAATGAGTGCGGAAATAAAAAAGGCTCAGATCTCTCTGAGCCTTTCCAAACTGTTTACCTAAATCTTATCAAGAATATACAATCTTGATAAAGATTTGTATTGGGATTACTTCGTCATCATCATTTTATGTGTTATGCGTTGATTGCCAAATTCCAACACACTGAAATACAAGCCGCTTGCCATATGCGATCCATCAAAATTCGCAGTATAGATATTACCTGCTTCAGCTGCACCATCAAACAATGTTGCTACTTCCTGACCGATGATGTTATACACGCGCAGACTTACATTGCCATTCTCAGGAACTGCAAACTGCACCTTCGTTGACGGATTAAACGGATTCGGATAATTGCCAAAAAGTTTCAACTCTTTTGCTACGCCAATGATCTCAACTTCGGTGCTGACGGAGTACTTAAATGCACCGTCATTATCAATCTGTTTGAGACGATAGGCATATTTCCCTGCTGATAGATTATTATCTGCATAAGTATAATTGTGTGCAGTATTACTGGTTCCAGAACCTAACACAAAACCAACCTTTTCCCATGCATTGCTTGCAATGGCTCTGCGTTCGATTTCAAAACCATAGTTGTTGACTTCTGTAGCTGTGTTCCACTTCAGCTGTGCATTCATATTCTGAGCAGCCGCTGCAAAAGAAGTCATTTCAACCGGCAAGCTACCACCCGTACCAACGATCCAAGAAGAAAACGATGTAACGCCTGTAACTGTAGTTGCATTGGGAGTGCCTACAGCTGTAATACTGAACTGTTCTATCCAATCATTACCATTATCAGAACGCCACGCGCTTGCTCCGACGAGACCAGCTTGCAGTGCAGTACCAGCTTCAGAAGTGTTCCAAGAGAACGCTACAGTATCTGCCGAGGTACCTGTTATTATCCATGTTTGGCCGCAAGTGTTAGTCGTTTTTGCACTGCCAATCGGGGTTGTTCCTGTCACGATACGTGCAGTGTACGTTTTGGCAGTAGTACTATTGTTAGCAATTCTCAGCGGATTGTAATGTGTTGCATCAGAACCGATTGGGAATGTAAAGTTACCTGCTGTAATGCTGCGAGAAACCACTCCGGTTCCATTTGTAACGATACATTTACTTGCTGCCGCACCGACCACAGAACCATTAAGTGTAAGGTTGTAGTTGCCGAGATATAAATTGCCTAATGTAAATATTAGGTTTCCGCTAATGGTTGTTGCGCTGTTCAACGTTATGCCATTAGAATTATTAACAGTGAGGTCGTTACACGTTGGCGGTAATGTAACTGTTGCCGTCCCTATTACCGCAATATCACCATTTACTGTAATACCTGAAAGGTTAACAGTGCCACTGCCTGAGACTGTAAGGTTTTTGTACGTATAAGGTGGAATGGTTTGATTAGTACCTGTGAAATTAACAGTGCCTGTTCCGACTGTTAATGTACCATCCGCGTCAAATGTTCCGCCAACATTTAATGTGCCTGAACCCAAAGTAATTTTTTGTATAGTTGTTATACCACCAAGAAATGCAATATTACCGGTAACAGTAACTGTTCCAGTCGTAATAATTAAATTTGCTTGATTAACTCCGCTACCTCCAGTCATATTTATAGATGCAGCATTCAATGTTCCAGTATTAACATTAAAAGTTGAAATACGATCAATTGAGAGCACACCTAAAACAGTCAATATGTTTGATCCAGTAATGTTGACAGTATTTATATCTCCATTAGTAGTATTTTGAGGCATTGTAAAAGTTGTGCAAACTACAGAAGTATTTATTGTTAAAGTATTAATGCCAGTTGGTAAAGTTATTGTGTAGAAGTTCCCTGTTCCAGTACCAGCAATAGCCGCTGCGGTACCGCTGAAAGTGACAGTTCCGGTTCCGGCATTGAATGTACCGTTGTTAACCCAAGGACCAGCAATGGTAAGTCCGAAAGTAGTCATCGTAAGAATTCCACCTGTATTAATAGTCACGCTAGCGCAAGTTTTCGCAGCATTAACGGTAACAGTGTGAGTGTTTGCGATGATGACTAGGTCACCTGCCGCTGGCACACCACTCGGTGTCCACGTACTAGCCGTGTTCCAGTTTCCAGTTTTGGCACTGGTCTTGGTCACTGCTAATGTTGTTGCACTCAGTGCAACAACGAGCAGTGCGGTAAGAAGAATAAAACTAATTTTTTTCATTTGAATCTCCATATTGCTTGATTGAATTTTAATTTCATATTTTAGTTAAATTACGTCAATCTGTGTGCCAGCAAAAAATCGCTTGTTTTTAAAGGATTTCAGGGATTTTATAAATCCTTATGTATCATATCGAGAACAGTGGCTCACAATGAGAACCTGCTAATCACGGTTAAAAAACAATACTATTAGATAAATGGACTTATATCATACAGCTATGTATCATAATGATACATAGCTGTAAAATAAATTATTAATAGGGCATTTACACGTTAAAAGAAGGGATTTTAATAAAAGATTATTTTGGTATAAAGATTTTTAAAATTTATCTGAAATACTCAGCCATTGTTTTTTTATTTTCGTTCATTTAATATTTATCATTCATATTTTTTCAGAAAACTTTTTCTTGAATCCTTCAATTTGTGTTGCAGTGAACGACATCTTCTTTTCTCCATCAACAACTTTTGCAATACTGAGCAGAGTCATCACAGCAGACGTCACCACTTCTTGGTCATTCTTCAGTTCACTCCAGATGCCTTTTATATTTTCTTGTTGGGTGCCTGTGGTAAACTGCGTTAACTCTTGTTCACTTTCATCCATCTTCATCCGCATTGTTGCGAGAGAATTCAGAATAACACTTGCCACGGAATTGACCATCTCTGTCAAGTGCTGTTCTTGTATTGTGGGAGCTTGATTTGTTGATGCAGTAGCTTTTTCCTCATTCAGCATATGTTGACTATTCGTAGTTTGAATTTCTCCATCAATTCGTTCCATATCTGCTGTCTCCTTGAAGTAATTACATATAAGTTTTTCATTTCATCGCTTCAACTGCAATATGCTCGGAACTTTCACCGGTCAATAATTGAGCGGAGTGTTATTCTTTTATTCGTGTTTTCATAGCTACAAGTATTTCTAAATTAAGAGGTGCCATAATGTCTTTTTATCCTATAATGTAATATACGAAAGATAGAGGATTTTCGCTATTAAGAAACCTATAAAAGTTATTAGAATATTTTAATAATTATTAAAGATTCTAATGAAAAAAGAAAAAAATGTACTTTGTTGACAGTTACTTAGACAATGCTTCTAAAAGGAATATCATAAGGGAACTCCGTCGGTGTCATTGGCACATTATTTTGTAAAAACTCCAGAGCACTAGAGAATGTTTCTCTGTTCTAATGGAGTTCTGCCAAAAAGCCAGTGGATAATTATCTACGTAACGAAAGATAGAATTGTTCAGAAGTGAATCATCTTATTTAATATCAAAGGAAATATCGAAATATTCTGGGTGTTACGAAAGGATGGAGTTTGTATTAAAAATCCTTTTGTTACTCTGAGGAGTGCGAAAAGTCCAATTTTTATTTCAGATTCTTCTCACGATTTTTATCTGGGAAAGAATGACAAGTCCTCGAAACGGATTTTAAATAAATTCGATGGCTTCGTTTCAAATTCTTCACATTAAAACTTTATTCACTTGGAGTATGAAGCGGTAGTTGAATGCTGACAGTTGTGCCTTTATCCTGTTCACTCTCAATATGTAAATTCCCGTGATGCGCTTCAATGAGCGCTCTCACAAGTGTAAGTCCAAGTCCTGCACTTTTTTGAGGGTGTGCCTCGGAACCTTTGTAAAATGGTTCGAATATTTTTGTAATCGAATCTTCCGGAATGCCAATTCCATTATCATCAATCTGCAGCACAAGGTAATCGCCATCGATATGATAGCTCATGTGGATTTTACCTTTTTCCGATGTATTCTTTATTGCATTATCTAAAATATTAAAGAGCACCTGCCGCAATTTAGTCGGGTCAGCAGATATTGTAATATCGGGTCCGAGCCGGAAGAAGAGAGAAATATCTTTACTGCGAGCTAATATACATCCTTCGTCATAAAAGTCCTGAAGAAATGAACGAATATTTATCTGCTGTGTTTTAATACGAAGCGTTCCGGCAATCAATTGACTAAAATCAAGGAGATCGTCAATTATATGATTAAGTGTTAAAACATCATCGTAGACTGAAGTGATGCTATCACGTATCGCTTCTACCGAAGTGCTGGTGCGTAAAGTATGTTCGAGTTGCGCCCGAATAATAGAGAGCGGTGTTCTTAATTCATGCGAGGCAAGCGATGAAAAGGTGAGAACATGCCGGAGTTGTTTTTCAAATAGAGTGAGTGTTCTGCCAATCTCCTGAGCGAGCGTATGCACAGATTTGACTGGTAATTCATAAAAGATATCTTTGGCTGGAAGTGATGCACCATTACCTTGAAACTGCCGGAACAAATCATGCACGCGATTCTGGCTTTGCTGAAGAACTTCTGCTGCTTCTTTGAGAACGGTAATATTGCGAGCTATGGTCCGAAATTCTATTGGTGCACCGTTGGGATCACGCAATATGCGTGTTGACATTTCAAGCCAAATGACTCTTTTGTCTTTGCATTGTATTCGGAATTCACAGGTCGTATCAAGTGTACCATCGGCGGCTCGACTGCTATAGAAATCGACGACACGGTTACAATCTTCAGGCACAATAAGTTTCCTGTAACCCAGTGTTTTGATTTCCTCTACAGAATACCCTGTTCGTATAGAAACGTTGGGAGAACAATACAATATATTCAACTGAGTGTCCCACACGACATACGCTTCGCTCATGTTTTCTATCATATCACGGTATTGTTCAAGTGTCCGCTGAATAAGGGTTTCTGCATGTTTGCGGCTTGCTTTCTCTTCGACAAGCGCTTTTGAGTGTTGCTGAATTATGTCTCCACGCTCATAGTACTTTTTCTTGAGTGTATTAAGAAGCAGTGCAAATAAGAGAAACACTGAAAATCTAATTGCGGAATTCCAATATAAGACATACTGGGTGGAATAAATAGGTTGGTTAATTATTTCTGCCACTATCCAAAAAATAGCACACAGGATGCACACAATAATAGCAATATTTTTTTTTCCGAACCATGAGGCAAAACCCACGGGTACTAGATAAAGGACTAGAATTGAGTATTCAGTGCCGATTAAATAATCGATGCAACCGATTATGATTGCCAGAATGATAGAACCAATAACGGTGAAGAGGTATGTACGATGGTGTATTAAATTTTCAAAACGCAGGAATATGGATTGAAGTGCGTTAATGTTATCTTCTTTAAGTTAATTTAATGTTTTGCATCAGGAATCTTTTAGAATAAATCCTTGACCATAAACCGTTTGGATAAGCTTACGCTCAAAGCCGTCGTCAATAGCACGACGCAAATAGCTCACGTACACATCGACTATATTCGTACCGGTTTCAAATTTATAACCCCATACTTCTTGCGCGATACGTTTGCGAGTGATAATCTGGTTCTTGTTCTTTAGGAAGAATTCCAATAATGCCTGTTCGCGTTGCGACAAGTTGAGTTCTTTATCATTGCGTCTTACAGTTTTTTTCACAACATCAAAGACCAAGTCGGCAGCGCTTAAAATTGAAGTGCGCTCAACCCCTGACCGGCGGAGGATAGCGTGAATACGTGCAAGGAGTTCACCTGAATCAAACGGCTTTACCAGATAATCATCTGCGCCATTTTCCAAACCCTGAATTCGGTCTTCGACCTGACGGCGTGCTGTGAGAATAAGAACGGGAGTAGAATACGATTTGTTACGGAGTTCTTGAAGAACTTCAAAACCGGATTTATCCGGTAAATTTATGTCGAGGAGAATGAGATTGATCTCCTCCGATATTGCTTTGATGAGTGCTTCTTCCGCTGTGAATGCAAGACTAACGCTATAGTCCGCACGAATTAGCTGGCGTTCGATCAGACGCGCCAATCGTTTCTCATCTTCAACTAAGAGAATTCGAATTGGATTCTCTGTAGTCACTGTTTCCCCTGTATTTTATAGCTTTCTATCTTGCCCGAGGACGAATTAGATGTAAAAAGATAAGTTGTGTTAGACTGGTATAATAATTGCCAGGTCAAATTTACAGACATAGCTTCCTCTCCGATTGACGAGAACAATTTATAAATAGAAGTAATGAATTGCAAAGGATTAAACCTTGAAAAGTTGCATCCTTTTAAGTGGGGAGTAAAGCTTGCTTATTTGAAATTTGGCGTAAGATAGAACCCAATGGATCTAATATTTGAAGACAAATTATGCATTGTATGCGACTTAATCCAATATATTCATCCAAATATTGCGTAACTCAAATGGAACTCCTTCGAGTTGAATGCCAATCTTGCCGGCATGTGGTTCGCATTTGGTTACACGATTTTGAACAATGCCATTGATCGTACACTCAATAGTGCTATCACAGCAAATTATATCGACGGTGTTCCATTCGCCAAAAGGTTTTTCACTGTCGGGTTTCTGGCGTTCAAGCTGAGGTGTCTTGGCTTCAGGGGCAGTTGAGAGCGGCTCGGCGAATTTCGCGCCAGCCATTGGTAGCAAGTCGCCGACATGCGCGATCTTCGTCTGAATCTGAAAACACATTGGCCATGTATTTCGATCAATCGGTCCAGATGCAATATGGATAAGCACACCGCTGTTGCTATTTTTAACAGCGTTAATCGGCCATCTATACTCTATGTGAAGCCTGTAGTTTTCATATGAACCAATAGTTGCCAGATAACCAATGGGCTTGCCGGCCACAGCAAGCACGCTATCGGGGTTAATTGTACAAACGGATTCGATGTCCGCGGCAGAACTGGTAATAAGTTCCCAACCAGTAAAATCCTTACCATTCCAGAGTTTTATAGTTTTGGATGATGATTGACCATATATCGATATATTGAAGGAAACAAGAATTATTACTGTGGAAAGCAGACGCATCATAAAATAATGTTTCATAAAGTGATTGTTTTATAGAACGTGAATATATATCAAATTACTATTTTATGAAAAGTGCAGGGAACATTCAGAGAGTAATCACCGATTTCGTTATTGTAATATCGGAACTACCTTCTCCTGCATCGGCAAGCCGGTAACTATCACTTCCCTGTCTTTCGAGATATAGACATCTATCTCACTGCGGATACCATACTTGTCGCGCAAATAAATTCCCGGCTCAATGGAAAATGAAGTTTGCGGTATGATCATTCGTTCATCGCGCGTTTCAAGATTGTCCATATTAGCCCCGTTGCCATGCACTTCCTCTCCTATTGAATGTCCGGTGCGATGTACAAAATATTCGCCATATCCATGCTGGGTAATATAATTACGCGCGGCATCGTCTACTTCATACCCGTGAATAATCTTTCCTGCTTTTATTGATGAACGAACGAAGTCCAATGCTGCATCGCGGCCGCCTTTAACGATCTGGAATATTTTTTCAAATTCATCCGGCACTGTATCTCCAAGAAATCCCATCCAAGTGATGTCAGCGTAGACCGATCGCGGCTTATCTTTCTTTGCCCAAAGATCCAGCAGCACGTAATCACCTTTATGTAACGGAGTATGAATTTCCTTCGTCGGTTCATAATGGGGATTCGCGCTGTTTGCATTTACAGAACAATTCGGATCGCTCGATGTTACCAACCCGCGTTTAATAAACTCCGACAACATAAACTGTTGAACATCGTATTCTGTAATCGCACTATTCGAATTTATATTCTTACGAATAAATCCAAACGTTTCATCAACGATCTGACGCAAATGTGCTGCACTCGCAATGTTGTCTCTTAATTGCTCATCATCCCATCGGGCTTCAAAGTACTGGATGAGATTCGCTGATGATACAATTTCAACTCCCGTACCTCGAACAAGTTCAACAGTACCAGCATCAACGGTTGAAACATACGGAATTGCGCATCGGGGCGAATATTCCATCGCAACTTTTTTCGCACTAGAAAGAAGTTCTTTCAACTCTTCTTCCAGCGAATGCCAACTTAGATAGATGCTCTTATCACCGGGGAGCGCATCTAAGTTCCATTCTTCTATTCGGTGAACTAATTTTCTTGGTTCACCTTCAGCGGGAATATAGTAGAAATATCTTCGTGTGAACATAATATGCTTCGGAAGTGCAAGAAGGCGAGTTGCAAATATGTTCGAATCACGAAAGTTGTAAAGAAGCCAACCATCTATGTGTTCTGTCTGCAATGCTTTTTGGATTTCATGGATCAATTCGGAGTAATCTTTTAATGCGTTCATAATCGCAACTTCCTCATTGAGTGCATTTATTATTGTTGTGGGCAGGATTGATATAGAATAAAAAATCCCGTCCCAACTCGTCGGGACGGGTTAAATGTATAACTCAATCAGTTACTTTCCAACTTGTTCCATAGGGACCTTTTCCTCCATCCCTTTAGGTGTATCTGCAACGGTCATAGGTTTTCGTCTTCCGTTCTGACGTTTCCGCAGGTACTTATGCTCCACTGGATGTTGTTCAACCGGGGCTTCTTCCACATCTGGATAAGTATAGATTTCATATTTGTAATTGCGGAGAATAATATCTTTTCCATTCCTTCCAAGTACATATTGCGGAAGTAATGGTATTTTGCCGCCGCCGCCCGGTGCATCAATAACATAATAAGGAATCGCAAGGCCCGAGGTGTGTCCACGCAGTTTATCCATAATTTCCAAACCAACACGAACAGGGGTTCTGAAGTGATTCGTGCCCTTTGTCAAATCGGCTTGATAAATATAGTACGGGCGTACGCGCATTTTGAGCAGCTTCCGATGCAGTTCCAACATTACATCTGGATCATCATTCACACCTTTCATCAGCACGGATTGATTGCCAACAGGGATTCCGACATCAGCCAGCATATTGCAGGCGCGTTCAGCTTCCGGTGTACATTCCCATGGATGATTAAAATGTGTATTAATATAAAGAGGATGATACTTCTTCAACATTTTGCATAGCTTTACAGTGATGCGTTGCGGCAAAACACAAGGCATTTTTGTGCCAATGCGAATAATCTCGACGTGAGGAATTTCCCGTAAACCTGACAGGACACGCTCCAACGCGTAGTCTGTCACCATCAATGGATCGCCGCCAGAGATAATCACATCTCGTATTTCCGGATGAGCGCGAATATAATCCAATCCCCATTTAATATATTTTGCATTGATCTTCGTCGAATCGCTCACTTTTCTTTTACGTGTGCAAAACCGACAATACATAGAACACTGACTTGTGATGAGGAATAACGCTCTATCCGGATATCGATGTGTGATGCTCGGAACCGGACTGTCGGCATCTTCATTGAGTGGATCTTCTGGTGCTTTCTCATCCTGAAGTTCGATTGCATCAGGAATACATTGCCGCCAGATAGGATCGTTCGGATAACGAATCAAACTCAAGTAGTACGGATTAATTCTAATATGAAAAAATTTATCAAGTTTCTCTGCTGTCTCTTTATCAAATCCAAAGCGTTCAACTAAATCTTTTGCACTGTCGACGCTCTGTCTAAGCATTTCTTGCCAGAGTTCCATAAATAATGCTATTGCTCCTTAAAAGTATTTAGAATAGATGACGAGGTCGTCATCCTGTGCATAATAATCTTTGATACGGGCTGCTTCTGCATAATGATGCCGAAGATAGAACCTTCGCGTTTGCTCATACTTCGGTTGTGATGATGTTTCCACCACCAGCAAATTCCCACCCATCGTTTTCACTTGCTCTTCACAATGCTCAAGTAATTCATGACCAATTCGTTTTTTATGTACACGTGGATGCACGACAATCCAATATAAGTCAAATGTTTTTTGCGTCATTGGTGTAGGTCCCGCACAATAATATCCTTGTACGGTACCGGTTTCATCTATATATGAAAAAAGAAAATAATCTTTCTGTTCTTTATCGTTTGCAGCAATGTCCATCAATTCCACTGCGACACTAACTTCTTCTTCACGAAACACACCCGTCGCCCGCACAATTTCTGCAAGTGGTTTAATATCTTCTTTTTCAAATTTCCGGATCGGCATATCGTTACCGATGCGGCCGCTTAAGCGCGGTCTCTACTATTTTCACGATCATATCGTCAAATGTCATTCCGGCAGTGCGGGCTGAACGAGCAAAACCAGCATCACATGAAATATCCGGATTCGGATTTACTTCCAAAACATACGGCGTATTCGAAGCATCAAGACGGATGTCTACTCGCGCATAGTCTCGAATATCCATTAATTGATATGCATGCAATGCAATTTCCCGCACACGTTGTTCAACAAAGGGCTCAAGCTGTGCCGGGCAAGTTCCGACAGTACCATCATATTCCGGTGTCCCCTCGACCCATTTTGCATTATACGTTACAATTTTTGGATAGCCAGCCGGTAATTTTGAAAAATCAATTTCAGAAATCGGCAACAATGTTGGTTGCCCATTGCCGATTATGGCAACATTCAATTCTCTTCCTTCAATATATTCTTCCACTAAAGCCGGCTCGTCAAAGGTCTTTAAAATGTAGGCAATCTGCTTTTGAAGCGATTGGATATCATACACCACAGATGAATTCTCTATACCAATACTTGCGTCTTCATGTATTGGCTTAACAATAAATGGAAAGTGCAAATGCGCATCATCGATATGGCAAGCTTCAACATTCGCGGAAATGATATGCTGCGCGGTCGGTATTCCATGTGCCCGAAGAATTTCTTTAGTGCGGACTTTGTTCAAACATGTTCCTAAAGCAAGCGTCGCGGCACCAGTGTAGGGAATATTCATCAATTCATAAATACCGGCAATGTGCATCTCGTGAAGTGATTCTCCCATCAGCGATTCGCACAAATTGAATATAAGATCCGGTTTTTGTACCTCAATGAAATTGATAAGACGCTTGATGTCACCATCAATATTAAAAAGTGAAGTGCGATACCCTCTGTGCTGAAGTGCTTTTTCAACTTGCTCACGCTCTTCGATTACTCCAACCTCCGACATGTCAACTAAATGATTCGACATATTAGAGACTATTTCCGAATGAGACGCAAGAGCTCCAACTTGCCCTTCTGCTGATATGAACATTCGCCCTTTTTCCGTGGTAATCGTCGGTTCATTAAAAACTACTGCAATATGTTCCATTTTGAGCGTCATTTTTCGATTAGCATAAGTTGTATCGCTTGATTCCTGCATTTAACACGGCGTTAATCAATGTATTGTAATCCATGTCTGCCGCTCTGGCGGCTTGTGGAAAACAAGAATGTTCTTCAGGATTTGGCAATATTCCGGGCAAAGGATTCAATTCCAGCACATTTGGACGTCCTTGTTCATCTAACCTTATGTCAATTCGGCACCAGTCTCTACAACGCAATATACGGTAAGTATAACGGCAAACAGCTTCAATTTCTTTCTGAAGTTCTGAGGAAATTTTAGCCGGACATTCATGCACATCGATGGGATTCTCTATCGTATCCCAGATCCATTTCGCCTCATATGAATAAATAGGATTGACACCATCAGGCAATGAATCGAAGCAAATTTCTACAATTGGCAATATTCGAATGTCGGAGTCGTTGCCAAGAACTGCCACAGTGAACTCGCGTCCTGTTAAGAATTTTTCTATTAATGCAGGTTCATTATACTCTTCCATTACTCTCTTGACCTGAAGACGAAGTTCTTCATCTGTGTGAACAACGGATGCGTTGTAAATCCCTTTGCTCGATCCTTCATGCAATGGTTTCACAATGCAAGGCAGAGATATATTTATTTTCGATAATTGATGAAGAGAATTGATAACAGTAAACGGTGGAGTCAAAATTTTGTAATATGAGAGGATTTCTTTTGTCCGCGACTTATCAAGACAAATTCCAAGCGTAAGTGAATCAGAACCAGTGTAGGGTATACCAAGCATCTCGAGAATTGCTGGAATTTGTGCTTCGCGCGATGGTCCTCGCAGACCCTCAGCAATATTGAAAACTATATCAGGTTTCGTTTGAAGGAGTGTCAGATAGGATTGTTCGTTTGCTTCGATGAGAGTAACATCATGATGCAATTCGAGCGCTGTCTTCACAGCGAGAATAGTTTCTTCCGTATCCCATTCTGCGTATGTGTCAGCTTTCGTCTGATGAAGTTTTGTTTTTACTGCGACGGCATCATTTCTTCTGGTGTATTTATCCGGATCACCATCGTCACTCGAAACTTCATCTACACATTCTTTCTTCATGTTATAGACGAGAGCTACGTTCAGTCGCTGTAGCAAGCGGTAAGATCAACCTTTCTCTTGTTGAACTAATCAACTTTGCTGTTTCAATGAACAACAAATGTTGATACTAATATAATCCTTTATATCTTGTTGTCAAGTTTTTTCGCTCGTTTACCGATGAATTTTTCGCAACACATAAGTATGACAAGAAGAAATAATTTTTGATTTATGATTTGAGAAATACAGATAGAAGATCGGGTGAAGGAAAATATATTGTGGGCAGTTTATTGCTTTTGTTTTTCTGTTTACCCAATATTTCCCAACTCAAGAATTTCTCTAAACTCTTCTTCATAATGTTTTCGAATACATTCATTCGACTTTTGACGTAGATGCGGATCATTCTTGATGAGATCGAATGCTTCTGTGCGTGCCAACGCAAGCAAATCTGCATCATCAATAAGATTTGCAATGCGAAGCGCCGGAACTCCACTTTGCTGTGTTCCAAAAAATTCCCCTGGTCCTCGTAATTTCAAATCCACTTCCGCTATTTTAAATCCATCTGTCGTCTGCACCATTGTTTCTAAACGGGTACGCGCATGTTCCTTTTCGTCACGCAATTCCGTTGCTTCTATTCCCTTGCTATGTGCATCGTACCAACTGTAATTTGCAATTAGAATGCAATAGGATTGATCGGCTCCGCGTCCCACGCGGCCGCGCAGTTGATGCAACTGCGATAGTCCAAACCGTTCCGCATTTTCAATAATCATAATAATCGCATTTGGAATATCGATACCAACTTCGATAATCGTTGTTGAAACAAGAATCTGAATTTCGCCTGCTTTGAACTTCTGCATCACTTCATCTTTCTTTTCCGGCTTCAATCTGCCATGCAAAAGACCGAGCCGATAATTCTGAAAAATATTATTTTGTAGATGTTCATACTCTTTCGTTGCGGCTTTAAGATCAATCTTTTCTGATTCCTCGATGAGGGGAAAAACAATATATGCCTGCCTGCCTCGGTCAATCTCATCCTTGACAAATTGATAAACTTTATGCTTTTGAGATTCAGTCCGAAGTGCCGTACGAATAGATTTACGGTTTGCGGGCAGTTCGTCAATGATTGATATTTCAAGATCGCCATACAAAGTCATTGCAAGCGTGCGCGGAATTGGTGTTGCCGTCATTACGAGCACATCAGGATTGATACCTTTTCCGCGTAATGCTGCACGCTGCATTACCCCAAATCGATGTTGTTCATCTACAATAACAAAACCAAGCTTGGCAAATTCGACTTTTTCCTCAACTAATGCATGCGTACCAATCACGATATTTGCACTTCCACTTCGGATGTCTTCCATAACATCTTCTCGTAATACTTTTCGCTGACCTCCGATGAGCATGCGTACGTTCACCGGTAGATTTTTTAAAAAATATTTAAGGGTTTGATAATGCTGTCCAGCAAGAATTTCTGTTGGCGCCATAAATGCAACCTGTAAACCATTTTCGACGGCAATAAGTGCTGTACAAAGCGCAACTATTGTTTTTCCACTTCCAACATCGCCCTGCATAAGCCGGTTCATTGGATATGGAGATAATAAATCTTTAATAATTTCTTGCATAACACGTTTTTGCGCAGGTGTTAATTCAAACTCAAGTGTACTAACAAGCTGGTGAACAAGCTTGCTTTCTGTGTTGTATGTTAATCCACGTAATTGCTGCTGTGCCCCACGTTTTCGTAACGCTAACATTAACTGAAGAAAAAATAACTCCTCGAACTTGAGCCGTCGCTGTGCTGCCTCTAATTCCTGAAAGCTGGCTGGAAAGTGGATGGAATGTATTGCTGACGGTTCGTCGCAAAGAGAATGACGCTGTAATATTTCGTGTGAGATTGTTTCCTCAATTGCAGAGAAATGGTGATCTACTGCATTACGAATGATACGTCGAAAACCGCGGCTGTCGAGTCCGACTTTTTCGAGTTCAGCACTGGAGCGATACTTTGGAATGATACCGCCCGTATTGAATAATTTGCCCCAATCCGGCTCATCCTCTTCAACACTTTTCAATCTATCAAATTGCGGATGGACAAATTGCGGACGATTAAGCTTATCAAGCGTTGGAATAGATGAAAGTGCAAGTAACTCGCCAACCTCAAACGCATCTTTCAACCAATAGAATCCTTCAAACCACACGCATGTAAGAAATCCGCTTTCATCTTTCACTGTAAGCATAAATATCAATTTGTTGCTGCGTCGTGTGCGTCTTGCTTCTTGTCGATACACTTCTGCGAAGATGGTAACTGGTTCACCGCTCTCGAGATAATTCTTCAAATCAGCAATACGCACAATTTGACTGCGGTCCAAATAACCACGTGGAAAATACGAGAAGAGATCTTTGATGTTATGGATGCCGAGATTCGCCAGCGCCTCTGCGCGTTTAGGTCCAACACCTTTAATATATTGAAGAGAAGGCTGTGAATTCAGAGTCACGGTGTAGTTTTATTTAGTTATGTATTAACATATTGCATTTACTTAAAATGCTGAAAGAAGATAGCCAAAGAGCTAATGAAATTCAAATTCAGTACGCATTGTCCAATCAAGAACCGATAGAGATTCAAATACTCATGCGAATTTGTAGATTATGAACTATGAAACAGCGAGTTTAAAATTAGAATAAATTTGAAACATTTTTTTAAATTAGCCCAAGCGGCGAGTTCTTGCTTCATTAAGCTCCTCACCTTTTTGTAGATACATTATCATCTTGTAATATCTGAATTTCAGGAATACAGAATATTTGTAGAACTTACACATTAAAAGCCAAAATATCCGTATAAAGAATTTTAACCTTATCTCGTTTTCTACTTATTTATCAAGCATCTCCTCGTTTTTTCATTTTAATGAATTACCTTTCTTCAACTGGCATATTTCGTGAACATTTATATTGGAAGTTGAATGAAAGACAATTGAAATGATGATGAGAAAAATAAATGTTCAACTTTGATAAGTTTGTATATTGTAAGATGATAATTTATAGGTAAATTCAGCGTACGTCTCTGCGCGATCACGTCTAGTGGATACGTGGTCTATTGAGACTCTAATCGCGCTCTTGAGGCATCCCCCTTGCTTCAGGAGCGTGAGTTTTTTTAACCTGTCTAAGAACTTCCCCGAAGATATATACGTACAATATTTTATCAGGCGTCTTCTTCGCAAACATTTTTACTCCTATCCATTCATAACACTGACCAACATTGATGCTTGCTTCTTCTGTTTAATCTATGGCTGCTGACTCTTACTATTCTCTTTCACTGCTTTAACGAAACCGATGAATAGTGGATGGGGAGCGATCGGACGGGATTTTAATTCTGGATGAAATTGGACTGCAACAAACCATGGATGATCCGGCAATTCAATAATTTCGACTAAATCATTATTAATGTACATGCCGCTAAATATCATACCATTATCTGCAAGCTTTTTTCTAAATTTATTGTTTACTTCGAAACGATGGCGATGTCTTTCCGTTACTAATTCTTTTCGGTAAGCAGCATATGCGTTTGATCCTTTCTGAATTGTGCATGGATATGCACCAAGGCGCATCGTGCCGCCTAAGTTCCTCACGGACTTCTGTTCCAGCATCATATCGATTACATTATGTTTCGTTTTTCTGAATTCAGTGCTGTTTGCATCCTTCATCCCGCACATGTTCCGCGCAAATTCTATAACAGCGCACTGCAAACCAAGACATATTCCAAAGAATGGAATTTTATTCTCTCGAGCATATCTAATGGCATCAATTTTACCTTCGATACCGCGGTTACCAAATCCCCAGGGGACCAGTAATCCTTTAGCGCCTTTTAAATATTTTTCAGCACCATAGTCTTCCACATCTTCGGCTCGTATCCAATCCAGTTGTACTTCTACATCATTCTCTGCACCTGCATGGACAAACGCTTCAGAAATACTCTTATAGGCGTCTTTTAATTCAATATATTTCCCGCAAATGGCGATACGCACCTTGCCGCTTGGTTTTTTCACTTTATTTACGAAGCGAAGCCACTGTTTTAAATTAGGTTTGCTGCATTTAAGATTTAATTTCTCAATAACAATTCCTGGAAGATTTTCCTTCTCATATATAAGCGGAACTTCATAAATAGATTGAACATCTCTTCCTTCAATCACAGAGCGAGTTTCCACATTGCAGAACAGGGCGATCTTTTCCTTCAGTTCTTTCGATAACGGTTTCTCCGTGCGACAAATAAGGATATCCGGTTGTAATCCTATTTCGAGAAGTGTCTTTACGCTATGTTGCGTGGGCTTGGTTTTTATTTCACCTGCTGCTTTGATGTACGGAATCAATGTTAAGTGAATATTAATCGCGTTACGCCGCCCAACGTCATGCTTGAACTGACGAATGGCCTCCAGGAATGGTAATCCTTCAATATCACCAACAGTACCACCTACCTCAACAATAATGACGTCATATTTGCCGGTCTTGGCAAGATTCCAAAGGCGTTTTTTAATCTCATCCGTGATATGTGGAATCACCTGTACGGTTGCACCAAGATAATCGCCGCGTCGCTCCCGTGAAATCACTTCGTAATATACTTGACCTGTCGTTGTATTGTTTTGACGAGTCATATTCTCATTGAGAAACCGTTCATAATGACCAAGATCCAAATCCGTTTCAGCGCCGTCTTCTGTAACGTACACTTCGCCATGCTGGAACGGATTCATTGTTCCCGGATCAACATTGATGTACGGATCGAACTTCTGAATTGTCACGCGCAAACCGCGCGCTTTGAGCAACATCCCTAATGAGGAGGCTGCGATTCCTTTTCCAAGTGATGAAACAACACCACCTGTCACAAAAATAAACTTCACATTGTTTCTTGCCATTGGTCTCTCATTTATATACCAGACACCGTCTGCTGTAATATCGCAACCACATGAGTAACATCTTCCTGTGTGTCAATTGGAATACTATCGTATATCGTTATTCCTGCTTTAATTTTATACCCTGCCTCAAGAATACGCAGCTGCTCTAATTTTTCCACCTTCTCTAAATTTGAAACCGGCAATTGCGCATACTGTAATAAAAACTTACGCCGAAAAGCATATAAACCGATATGTTTATAAAACGTATGCCGTTCAAGCCATCGCCTCTCGTCTGCTTCACCGCGCACATAAGGAATTATTGAACGAGAAAAATAAATAGCATATCCATCATTACTATGCACTACTTTTACTACATTTGGATTTAATAATTCTTCTTGCGAAGATATTTGTTTTATTAATGTGCCAACAAGAGTTGATGCGTCGTCAAGAAGAAGTTGAACTCCCTGATCGATCATCTCCGGTGCAATTAATGGTTCATCACCTTGAATATTCACGAAGATATCACCTGCCATGTGCGACGCAACCATGGCAACGCGATCACTTCCGCTCGCTATATCCTGCGATGTAAGCATCACTTCACCGCCGAACCGACGCACAACTTCTTCGATGCGAACATCATCTGTTGCAATCACAACATGATCAAGCAGCCGGGATTTCTTTGCTTGCTCATATACTCTTTGCACCATTGGTTTGCCGCACAAATCGACCAGCGGCTTTGCCGGTAAGCGCTGCGATGCATAGCGCGATGGAATAACTCCAATAACAATCGATTTCGCGGGCATCATGATTTCTCGCCAATTACTTTCGGCACTTTGAAAAACTGCTCGTTCCTTGCCGGTGCATTCTTCAATGCGTCCTCAGTTGATACACCAGGCTTCACTTCATCTACACGGAACACATTGCTGAGTTCGATAACATGCGAGAGCGGTTCAACATTGCCCGTATCCAGTGTATTTAATTGTTCCATGTATTCCAATATTTGATTCATCTGGTGTGTGAACTTTTCTTTTTCTGCGTCTGTAAATTCCAATTTCGCTAGTTTAGCTATGTGTTCAACATCTTTTATTGTTATTGCCATACAATCATCTCATGATTGGTTAATATAATGTTTTTCAATCGCTTTATGTACTTTGTCCATCAATTCCAATTCATCGGTTTTGTTTTCAAGTTCGTCTGTGGGAATTGGTTTTTCTAATTCTACTGAAATATCTGCCCGCTTGACGTTGAGAGACCCTTTAGGCATAATCCCAAATGTATTATTGATTATCATCGGCACAACTGGAACCCCTGATTTTGCCGCCAGTGTGAATGCGCCGCGTTTGAATGGCTGCAGTTTGCCGTCGTTTGTCCGTGTTCCTTCCGGAAACAATATTACCGACTGACCACTGCGGATAGTTTGCACTGCCCGTTCAATGCTATCCATTGCATCACGTGGATTCGAACGATCAATCATAATAAAATGCCCGTAGCGCAACGCCCATCCCCAGATAGGCACCCAAGTCAATTCTTTTTTAAACACAATATTCACTTTGCCGTTCAAAGCAACCATCACTGTTGGAATATCAGCCATGCTTGCATGGTTCGAGACGAAAATGTACGGCTGATTGAGATCAATATTTTCAAGTCCTTTCACAGTTACTTTAATACCAAAAGTCCACAGAATGCACTTTGACCACATCCAAGGACACCAGCGAAAAAAATCTCCTTTTCGATCAAATGGGATAGAACCAAATGCTAATAATGAGAACACTAATGATATAGGAAATAAAAATATTAATTTTGCAATTGTTAAAAACAACACACACTCCTTCCTTCAACAATACCTATGAAAGCATTTGCTTTACGCTGATGTCTGTGATAATTTAATTTTGGAGATGGTGCAGGGGACTCGTATTCCGTGGAACGCGTAGGGATAAAACAAACTTTGGCTTTCAGGTCTGAATGACCTGTTTCGATTCGCTCCATGGACTCATGTTTATCTGGATGTTCATATTGAATTCATCAATAAAATAGGAAAGCCTTGCATGAAATGCAACGGATGGAAATGGAATTTTTTCGCTGCCTACAATTCAGACAAGCGGCATCTATTATCTAAAAAAAGTTCACTTTGCTATTTATATAAAAGATATTTCTCCCGTTTTATCATAAACTGCGCTCGCAATAGATCGATTCTATGAAGTATTTCTTCAACAGAAGTTTTATTCTGAAGTGCACGTCGTAAATCATCCGTTCCAACAGCTTTATCGAATGCATTGATCTTCTCTGGCTTTGCACGATCAAAAATATTATTATCCGGAAAAAGATAAAGCAGAGCTTCAAGAATGGCAATCTGCACCTGAGTTATATTCAGTATCGTCCGATCTATGATATGTATCTGCACGCCTTTATACCGAATTCCTGTCGTATCTTTGTAGAATGGGATATACGAAATTGGACGGAAGTGTACACCTGGCATATTGAGATTATTCAGATAGCGAGCAAGAGCGTAGCCGTCTATCCATGGAGCACCAACTAATTCAAATGGCAGCGTATACCCAACACCTTGATTGGCAGTACCAAGTTCTCCTAGAAGTCCAGTGAGTACGGCAAAGATCGTTGTAAAGGAATGTGGAATGTGGGGAGATGTCGGAACCCAAGCTAAACCTGTTTCATCCCACCACATGGATCGTTTCCATCCTTTCATCATTACAACTGTTAGGTCGCATTTATCTGCTGTATTAGATGAGCCTCTGTTGTTGAGCCATTGTTCTCCATTTATCATCTGTGCTAGTTCGCCGATGGTCATTCCATAGACATAAGGAATCGGATACTCACCGATAAACGATTTAAATTTTGGTTCTAACATCGCTCCTTCTATTCGTTCGCCAGTCAATGGATTCGGTCTATCCAGAACAACAAACTTAATTCCATTTTCCGCTGCGGCTCCCATCGCCAATCCCATCGTTGAGATGAATGTGTACGAACGCACGCCAATATCCTGGATATCATACACAAGCACATCTATTCCTCTGAGCATATCCTTTGTCGGTCTGCGTGTTCTACCATAGAGTGAGTACACCGGCAATCCAGTTCTTGAGTCATTATAACCGTTGATTTCTTTTCCTGCATCAGCATCGCCACGCACACCATGCTCTGGACTGAAGAGCGCAACAAGTTTCACTCCGTGAGAGTTGAACAGCACATCAATCGTGCTCTGTAAATCCGAAGTAACACCTGTAGCATTTGTGATAAGACCAACACGCTTTCCTTGAAGAATATCAAAATCGCGTTCGCGCAGCACATCAATTCCAGGCTTCACTGTTGGAGCGGCAGAAAATAATTGCAATGTAAATATTAAGCAAAGAAACATTAATGAGCGAAATTTGTTTTTCATTTAAAATCTATTCGATTAGTCTTCTAGTTAAGAATAGTATCTGGACAACAATATACGTAAGCAATGCCGCAATCCATAGTGAGATTATCCATCCGAGGATTGTTGCCGGTGGATCGATAAGAAGAAATAACACTAAGAGAATCACGCTAAGCATCGCACTTTTTTGAATCCGGGAAAGATGTTTTATGGATTTATTATTTTGTTGTTTTTCTATTGTTTGAAAATTTACATTTTCTTGAATACTAGTTATTACTGGTGATTTTGTTTCATACGGCAATGATTTTCCGTCAATCTGCCAATTTTTTACCCAGCTCAAATCAGAATACAATTTCATCAAACGAGAAATACTTTCTGTTTCTATTGCAAAGAAGCCTTCAGAATATCTTCGTGTAACATCTACAGCCGCTCTTCCGACAAGCATCTTCATCAACTCCATTGAAATTTTTATGCCGGAATTAAATTCCGTTGAAAGTTTTTCGAATCCCTCCGCGTCATGACTGATTTGTCTCATCACATCCTGCGTCCGCGTCAGAAACTTCGCTTGAAAGATCAATTCTTCAAACTCGTCTGTCAACCCGGTCTCAACAGCAATCTGAAGTAATTCACCAACTTCCAACGGATAGGTCAGCTTCCTTTTACTGAATACTTCAAGATTAACAATAAATTCTGCAATATCTGAGCGAATATTCATTCGTTAGCCATGAGTAATGCATCGTTCATTGTCTCATCGCCCAAATCTTAAGAAGTCTCGCTAATTCTGTCTTAGAATATTTTGATTCGTCATACTGTCCTGATGCGATTCTCTGGCGGACGGCTTCAAAAAGAATGACTGCCGTTGCAACAGAGACATTGAGGCTTTGAATCATCCCGAACATTGGAACCTGGAGAATACTATCCGCCAACCGTGCTGCTTCCGATGATACTCCTTTGTGTTCATTCCCGACAACAATCGCTATCTTTTTTGTCATATCAATTTCGTACAATGATTTTGCTTTTTCTTCCAGATGCGTTGCGAAAATTGCAAACCCTTCTTCGTGCAACTTTTTATAGCAATCTTTCACATTTTCGAATTGCCGCAGTTCAACCCATTTTTTTGCGCTCGCCGAGCTTTTTTTGCCGATGTTTGGAAAATCTACATCCGTATAGATTAATTGTACTTCCATCACGCCGGCTGCATCACATGAACGTAGTACAGCGCTGACATTATGCGGATCATGAATATTTTCCATAACAACCGTAATATCCGGCTGACGATGCCGCAACACTTGTTCTAAACGATTTAATCGGCGTTCTGTTCTCATTCTACTTTTATCGAAGATACGTATTTCCACTTTATTTTTTTCATTAACCTCGGATGGGCTTGTAATAATCCTACTGCCACTACTACCAGCACACCGCCGAACATTTGTACGACACTAAGCGATTCGCCAAGAATGAGAAATGCAGCCACAATTGCGATTACCGGTTCTAAAATACTGACAATTCCAACAGTGGATGCGTCCAGCAATTTTAATCCCGATGCAAATGCCGTCTGTGGTATAAGAATCGATATAATTGCAAACATCCAAAATATTCCCCAGTCGTCGTACGTATAATTCTTCGCAAGAATATTCCAAGGGGGATTTATACACAACCAAAAGATCGCGGAGAAACCGAACATATACACTAACATCGTCCAGACGGAATAACGCTTCAGCAACTGTTTCGTCGCCACAATCTGGTATGCAAACGTGAATGCCGACACCGGTCCGGTGATAATCGCCCATCCTTTCAGGTTTATACTTTGCATCGAGCCGGAAGTTACTGCAAAGTAACAGCCGATCAGTGCGAGGACGAGCAAGAAGAATGTAACGCGATCAAGCTTATCTTCCTTAATAACGAACACTGAATAAAGCACAACCCAAACCGGCGCACTATATTGGACAAGGATTGCCGTCGCTACTGATGATTCCTTCGCAGTGAAGTAATAAGTATAATTTGTCAATGAAATGCCTACCACACCTAATATTCCAAATTTCCATAAATCCGAAAGATTAATCTTGAATACACTTCGATTACTTAATAGAAAAAAGAAAAGTAAAAGTATGAAGGTAAGCGACGTACGTGTCTGCGCCATGATAAGTGTATCAAAGCGTGTTACTATGAGATATTTTCCTATTGGCGCCGAGCTTCCCCAGAAAAGTACAGCAATCATAAGGAGAATAAATCCGCGGAGTGTATGCGAGCGATGAATGGGTATATTAGTTTTGGCTGTGTCCGAGGTCATCAGCAAGGTTTCTGTAAAAATCTGCCTGCTTCTGATCTCCATGCATTTGGTAGAGATATGATAATCTGTGCAGAAGCGTTTTTTTATCTTTTACAAGGTTGATGCCTAACTTTAAAAACTCCACGAGCCAATAAAGCGGCGGGATATTGAGTTCCGGATCATGACAATCGGCGGCATCAAGATACGGTTGAACTTCTTCGGGTTTCACCACCGCCGCCTTACGATAGTACTGCATTGCTAACTCAAAGTTATCAGACAAGGAATATGTTGCCTCGAAAACACTTGCTAACCACATATATGTTTCATAAGCAAGATTTGGGAATTCCTTCGCAAGTTTATCGCCGAAAAGACGTAACTCATCGGGACAGAGTGCAGAGTTCCAGAAAAGGAGCCGGTAGAGTTCGACATCTTGAATACCTTGCACCAGCGCATCTTCAAAGGCATCGAAAATCTCGTTAAAATCTTTACCGTTAGCAAATTTACTGCGTATTTCGTCTATCGTAAATCGAGGCATCAGGTATGATAAATAATTGTGTGAATAAAATTAATAAACGCTCGCTTGAAAGGCAAGGTGTCTCTATCAGCTATACTTAATAAACTATACTTGTACCCTATAGGGGTTCTTCATCGATCAAATCCCTCTTTGTATTCTTTTCTATAGACAGTCCCCTGGAATAAAGCAATGATTTTTGATTTATCATCGAAGATTCTGACGATATATGTTGCTAGTTTCTTGTGCAGAGATATTTCTTCTGCGACTGCAGTAAGTTTTCCTTCGGTGATTGCTTTGAAAAAAGAGATACTGACATTAATTGCCATGGCTAATCCTTCGCGAGTATTCGACGCTGCACCGAAGACTGTGTCACCAAGTGAAAAAATAGCGCCTCCATGGGCTGTACATGCCCCGTTGAGATGATCCTTTGTGATAGTCATCTCCGCTGTTGCTGTCCCTTCTCCGATCGACAGAATTTTAATGCCTAGAAATTTAGCAAAAGCATCTTTTTGGACAATATTTTTGATTTCATTCATAAACAAATTCCTTTTCTAACTTAAGCACTTGGATAGATTGCGGCCTTACAAGAATCACCGTTGCACGAATGCAGACTCCAACGTTTTAAGAACCCTCTCGCGTGTCGGGAATGTCATTATTCCTACCAAGATTAATAAAACGGCAGATGCTGCATTCAGCCAATACATCGGATAAAATTCTATTGTCCCGTTCTGAACCCCAATCATACAAATCACAGCTCCGAAGAAGGATGCTCCTTCAATGGGTGCCATGAGTATCAGTGAGCTTGCCCGATATAATCCAACGGCATAAAGAGCAGCCTCTTCCGGTGTTTGAATGTCAGACTGCTCGGTGAGACGTTCGGGACGCAGCAGAAGGCTTGAGAGATAAAACGCCAATGTGATCGCTACTAGCGTGAAAACAGCATGTGCTACGGAAAGCACATCCATCAACGACGTATCTTGTTTACTAAAGCCGCCGGGATTGAACAGAGAATATAACAGAAGAACAACGAAGTAGTAGAACAAGATTCCAAACATCAGGGCAATTCTGATGATGACAATTACTCGCAATTGTTTCGCTGTCAGGGCTTGTTCAAGATGTATTCGATTTAAATTATTTGAAAAGGTCATAATAATATTTTCCGATATTTTGTTGTATAAATTAATCATTTTGTTTAGAGACTTATTCGCACAACTCTACAGGAATATCGTAATCACGAATATAAAGAGGAAGCCCAAAGTCGTTGCTACCGCGATTCGGGGGACGTTGTGCTCCTGGCTCTCCGGGAGAAGACTCGCCGCTCCCACAAAAATGAACTCACCGGCAAAAACCGCCAGCAATATTGCGAGAACACTCTTCGGAATTAATATGATTGACGTGAGCAAAACACCCAACAGCGGTGCGAGACCATCCATAAAAAGAAAGATCAATGCCTTTTTCTTTGACTGTTCGTTCTTGAGCATCAAAACCACTGTATTAATGCCGTCCGGCAAGTCATGGATTATTACTGAAAGGCCCACCACGATGCCAATAGAGACGCGCACTTGAAACGCTATCCCCATGGTGAGACCATCCAGGAAGCTTAGCAGAATAAGACTTCCTGCACCAATGGGTCCCATGACATGCCCCTCAGAAATTATCCCTTTGATAGGATGAGCTGAGAAATGCTTCTCGAGAATTATAAAAAACAGGAATGACAACACAACAGACATCATTATATACTTAACCGGGATTCCGAATTTATTTGCAATATCCAAGCTTTCGGGCAGTATCTCCATGAGCGCGACGGTTAAGACGCTCCCTGCTGCAAAAGCGAATATAATTGAAAGACTTTTTTTGAATTTCAAGACGATGAACCCGCCGAAGAGCGTCGATAAAAATGTTATCAAGGCCAATATTATTGCTACGTAGTTCATTTCAAAACTCCTATCAAGAAGATTGTATTAACTATGCGAAGAACATTTAAAGTTAGTGCTATAGCAATTGTGCGTATATTATCGATTGTATTGGAAATTTTTTGCATTTCATTTACCTTTTTTGTTCTATTCTGCATGGTGCCTAACGGACCGGCGCTAAGTCTCGCTTCGACAGATTTGATGCTTCGCAATCAAATCGTGGTCGAAGTGCGGATCCCACTTTAGCGAGACGCAAACAACGTGCTGCCGCGCTGATAATTTTCAAGTTGCTGAAAACGAACTAAGTTCATGCTGAAAAATTAATTATTAAACATCAAAACCTCTATTAGCTATGCTTAACGTATCCACGCCTGCCTGCCGGCAGGCAGGCTCATTCCGTCAGCTTGAGCGCCTGGTTAGGGCGCAATTGCATTATCTGAGCAATAATAATTTTTTTGTTTCGGTGAATAGACCCGTTTGTATCCTATAGAAATATACTCCGCTTGATATATTTGCTACATTCCATTGCTGAAGATGATTCCCAGCAGATAACTCTTCATTGACAAGAGTGGCAACTTCTCTACCCATAATATCAAAAACCTTCAACGACACAAAAGATTTTAATGGGAGACTAAATGAAATTGACGTACTTGGATTAAACGGATTTGGATAGTTCTGATATAGCGCAAATCTTTCTGGTAATTGAGCAGGAACTTTCCTAACAGAGGTAACGGTAATCATCTCAGAGAGAGGCCGTTTCCAAACAGATCCACTACTAGTTCCACTACTAGTTCCAGCAAATAGATTTTCACTAATCACTCTGAGAGCGTACACTGGAGTATTTGGCAACCCAGTATTTACAGAAGTCCAATTAGTTCCATTGTTAGTAGAAAGAAAAACACCTCCGAGCCATGTTCCAGCAAATATATTTTTACCGCTTACAGCAAGACAAAAAATATTCATATCGGTCAAACCAGTGCTAACTGCAGTCCAACTTGTATCGTTGTATGTAGAAAGAAAAACACCTTTGCCCAAAGTTCCAACAAAAATATTTGTGTCACAAATTATAATTGAGCGCACTTGACATTTCGGCGACACAACACCAAGGGATGACCAACTTGAACCATTATTACTCGAAACAAAAACACCCCCCTCAGCAGTCCCAGCATAAATGGTATTATTGTATACTGTTAGATTATATACAGTCATATTTGTCAATCCGATATTGGCAGCATTCCAATTTGCGCCATTATCCGAGGAAAGAAAAATACCACCGCCATCAGTTCCTGCAAAAAGATTTGAATCAGAGATAGCAAGAGTTTGAATATTAGTATTCGTCAGTCCTGTATTGCTTTTTGACCATGTTGTGCCATTGTCTGTGGAAATAAAGAAACCATCAACGTCAGTTCCAACAAAGATATTTGAAACACTTACTACAAGTGATGTAATATTGTATATTTTTATTCTAGTATTTAAACGCGTCCAGTTCAAGCTATCATTTTTGGAAACAAATACTCCACTCGCCCAGGTAGCAGCATAAATATTTGATCCTTTTGTATTATATGCATGGATTTCCGTTGCCGATAGACCAGAGTCACTTTCATTCCAATTTGCACCATCATTGTTAGTGAGAAACACACCGACTTCCGTTCCTGCAAAGAGGTTTGTTCCATACTCCATTAAGGCAAATACAGAGATAGCTGTTAATCCGGTATTTACTCCAGTCCAACTTGTTCCGTTATTTGTAGACAGAAAAACACCGTACCCATTTGTACCTGCAAAGAGCAGTGTATCACCTATCCCATCTGAACGAACTGCAAAGGCAGTAATATTATTAGAATATGGATTAATCAAATTGGTGGCATTCCAATTTTCACCATTATTTGTAGAAATATAGATATCTCCATAATTGGTACCAGCAAAAAGATTCGAACCACTTGCAATAAGAGCAGTAATGCCGGTATGCGTTAACCCTGTGTTGACTTCGGTCCAACTCGTACCATTATTTGTAGAATGAAAGACACCTCCATCTGTGCCCACAAAAAGATTTGTATCCTTTATAGCAAAAGAACTAATACGTAAATTTGTTAATCCTGTATTGACCGCAACCCAACTTGAGCCATTATTAGTAGATAAGAAAACTCCTTCATCAAAAGTTCCAGCAAAAAGATTTGTATCACTTGCTATAAGAGCCCAGATCGCACCTGTCGTTAACCCTGCATTAATGGACGTCCATTTTTTTCCATTATCCTTTGAAAGATACATACCACCCCAAGTACCAGCAAAAAGATTTGTTCCAATAGTTGCAAGTGCGCGGACAGAAGGATAAAGCACTCCTGAATTTACAGGTACCCAATCTGTTCCGTTATCCGAAGAAAGGAAAACACCGGCTCCGTATGTTCCAGCAAAAATATTTGTGCCGCTGCATGCAAAAGATGTAATATATCCGCCCGCTGGCGCGCTGGTTTGAACCCATTGAGAAAAAGATTCCGTTGATATAAGCACTAAACTAAAAACAACAAATAAAATATTTTTCACAAGACCTCCTCTGTATTTTACTAATTGTAAAAATCAAGTGCCGCCTAACGGATCGGCGCTAAGTCCCGCTTCGACAGATTTGATGTTTCCCAATCAAATCGTGGTCGAAGTGCGGATCCCGCTTTAGCGGGACACAAACAACGCGCTGCGGCATCAATAATTTTCAAGTTTTTCTTTCATTTCAATAAAACTAATTTCTTTGTTTCTGTAAACAATCCAGCCTGTAAACGATAAAAGTATATACCGCTTGATAAATTGGCCGCATTCCATAGTTGATTATGATTACCAGCTTGCATTTCTCCATTTATTAATGTCTCAACCTCTCTTCCTAAAATGTCATATACTTTTAAAATCACAAATGATCTTTTAGCGAGGGTGAATGAAATAGTTGTACTGGGATTAAACGGATTTGGAAAGTTCTGTTTCAAGGAAAATGAAAAGGGATCTGAGATTACTCTTTCTATCTTTACTTCAGTGGGAGAAGCCGTAACCCAGACACCGGAACTTGTCCCGGCAAAGATACCGTCGCTGTTTACGGCCAGGGACCAAATACGAGTGTTGGCAGGTATCCCCGAGCTGAATGAAGCCCAGGTTACGCCGCCGTCGGTCGAGCGGTGGACTCCGTTGTCATCGGTGCCGGCAAAAAGCTGATCATTCACAACGACGAAGCAATTTACGTTCTCTAGGCCGGAATTGTCTGCCGCCCAGTTCGTGCCGTAATTGTCGGATATAAAAACACCGGTCAAGGTCACTGCGAACATTCTAGTACCCAAAACCGCGAGCTGGGAGATGTGCTTATCAGTAAGGCCGGAATTGATTGCAGTCCAGCTTGTTCCGCCGTTTGTTGTTTTGAAAACACCGTTGCTGGCACTTCCTGCAAAAATGGTGTTCCCACTTGCAACAATAGAGGTAATACGGACATCCACTGGTATTCCCGAACTTACTCCGGTCCAGGTACTGCCATTGTCTAAGGATTTATAGATACCACCTGTTATGCCCGCAAAAAGAGTGGAATTAATCATCACAATGGACCATATGGTAGTGTCTGCAGCTATTCCAGTGGGTATGACAGCATTCCAGGTTCTGCCGTCATCGGTGGATTGAAAAAAACCATTCCATGTACCGGCAAGAATTTTGGAGTTCAACATTACAATGGATAGAATGTCAATACTGCTGTCTGCAGAACCGATCTGAGTCCAGTTTGTGCCGTCATCGACGGTAAGAAACATACGGCCGCCATTAAGACTGTCCCAGATCCTTGCAAAAACCTTGTCCTGGCTCGTGTAAAGACTAAAAAAACTGTTGCTTGCCGGCCAATTTGTCTGTATCCATTCGCTGTCGAGCGTGGTTGTGCAGGCCGAAGCGCCGTCATTGCCATGCACATTGGCTGTAGCAACCGGTGTAAAACCAACCACTGCATTTCCGAATGACAATACAACGGCCATCCAGACCGTAGAGAACCGCAAAACTTGTTTCATAAATATTCCTATGTCACCTGTGTCCATGAGAGACCATGCGAATTCGCCGTCGCGTTCGGCGTTATGCCCAGTCCGGGTCCATTTGGTACGTATGAATGTCCGTCGCTTTGAATAAAAGGCCTTATAAAACCGTCAACCACGCTGTCAAACCAGGAGTTGCACGAATCGTCTACATGGTGGTATTCCAGGGCGAGAAAATCGGGGATGCCTGCGGCAATGTGAAGGTTGGCTGCGAACGAGAACGGCCCCCCGGCGCAGTGTAACGCAGTAAAAATGCCTTTCGAATGCGCATACGAGGCGGCACGGCTGGTCTCGTGTATCCCTCCGAAAGAGGCTTGATCCGGGTGAATATAATCCAACGTCCCCGCATCGATCCATGGCTTGAGCTCGCTAAAACTATAAATGTCCTCACCGGTAAGAATCGGCATATCTGTACCGGCAGTTACCTGCGCGAATTGATCGGGATACCACCATTGGATGATATCTTCCATCCATCCCCCGTTCATACCCTGATTGTTCGACTCCAACATAAGATCGGCAAGTTTAACAGCCGAAGGAACATCGAGGTTAATTTTACTGGCCCACCCTTGATAGTGATCGGATGAGAGAGGATAATCATTGCCGATTAAGCTTCGATATTGCCCGGCGTAGTTCGCAAACTTTTGAAGCCCCGAATCTTTAATAGTATAGCACGTGTAAGGATAACCGCTTTCGGATTGTGAGGTATAATCGGTATTAATAGTGCACAGGGAAGTAAGAGTCATATCTGCTTTAAACCATCTAAACCCCATGTCTAATCGGGACTGGACGTATTGCGGCAACGTGTCCGCGGTCCTCTCAGTAGTGTCGCAATATAATCGTACTTTATCTCTGAGTTTAGGGCCGATGAGTTTCCATATCGGCATGTTATACACTTTGCCGACAATGTCCCAGCAGGCCACCTCAATGCCGCACAGTGCTCCTGAACGTGGAGGAATCAGGCTCATGGAGTAGGCGCTGCGCGGATCGTAATAAGTCAGGATTGCATTGTTCATTGCATCGAAAACTCTGTCAACCTGAGTAGGGTTCATTCCAATAACGGCCGGCTTGAGGTAGCTCAGGTCGGTTACAACATAACTGTCGTTCTCACGGCATTCGCCATATCCCGAAATCCCTTTGTTTGTGTCGAGACGAACAATAACACCGCCGCATCCGGACAGTTGCCCTATGTACATGTCGGTAATATAGATGCCCTTTTCGCCGGGTGCAATTGCAGCCCTGGCGAAATTAAGTGGGTCTATTATGCCTGGAATCCCCGTTGTTGCGACAGCAGCGAGTCCAAGCATCTTTAGAAACTTGCGTCTCCTCAGTGATGAGGAGCTGATTTTAATTCCAGTGTTACGGGCCATAAATTGTACACTTCTTCATAGATGAGGAATGATTTAGTGATTATTTTATATAAGCATAAGACTTTCAGCAAGCAGGATTGGCGCTAAGCTGCCGCACTGATAATTTGCAACATGTTGATAACGAAATGGCGCCTCACATTTATATGTTCCGCGCCATGGCGCTCTGCGCCACAAGTTCATTATATCAACTTTCAATTTAACACTCAACCTCTGCTCGCCATGAATTTTGCAGTGAGCTTGCCCGCCGTCTTTGTGGCGGGCTCATCCGGTCAACCTGAGCGCTTGGATAGGCGGCGATATTATTTTACATCCCACCAGGTGTTGTGTGTAGAATTGTACCGCCACTACCGACGATAGTTCCATTATTAGCAGCTATAAAGAAGACACCAAAAAGAGCTATTGATGTCGTACCACTAGATTGCGCAGTCCAAGTTTGACCTCCATCTGTTGTGCACTCAATAGTACTACCTCCAACACTACTCGGACTTCCTACTATCATTCCATTATCTGGATTCGAGAAGGATACATCATATGCATATATACCTCCAGTACTACCGCCATATTGGAACCAAGTATTTCCACCATCAGTTGTTTTATATACAATGGTCCAATTCTGCCCCGTCATATGATCTGGACAAAACATCATTCCTGTATCTTTATTCCAAAATATTATCCTAGGATAATTACTGGGTACATTTCGTTCATATACCCAGTTTGTGCCACCGTTTGTAGTGCGCAAGGAAAAACTCCAAGTACCGCCAGATAATGCAATAATGTGATTGGGTTCAGGATAGCAAACATCATATAACATTGGGGGAGATGGGGGGATAATAGTATCCCATTTAATGGGTGTTTGATTTATCCAATTTGTTCCACCATCTTTAGTAAGTAGAATGGTACCATTGTCGCCTACCACTGCACCGTCATTAGCATCTATAAAAGAAACGCTATGTAGATTTGAGTTTGTTCCACTTATCTGTGGTGTCCAGCTTTTACCTCCGTCTATCGTACGTAGAATAGTACCTCCAGTCCCAACGACAGTTCCAATTAATTCGTTGACGAATGAGACTCTATTGAGAGTAGCCGCTGTTCCACTACTAACGGTTTCCCACGTAGTACCTTCATTAATCGTTCGAAGAATGGTTCCGTTATCTCCTACAACCACGCCTGTATTCATTTTTGTGAAAAAGACACTGTAAAGGGTATTTATCGTTCCGCTCGACTGTGTCGTCCAAACAAATGTGACCGTGATTATTAACGAAGAAGATGTTGTCATATTTCCATCACTAAATTTTACATATATATTATATATTCCAACTTGGGAATAAATATGAACAATAGTTGTGTCAAAGATCTTACTCAAATGGTTGAATTGAATAATAGTTCCGTCACTAAAGTCTATCGAACCGTTTGCTAAAGTTGAATCAGAAGCTTGAAGAGATATCTTCAGCGTATCTCCTGGAGCTAATTTTGTTTTGTTTGGAATTATAGACACTGTTGGTGAAGAATCTGAAGGTGGTATAATATTATTCTTTGATTCAACAGGAGAGTTAGGAGAATTGCATGCAATCCAGGCTTCACATAATATTATGATTGTAAAGGTTTGTTTTGTCATAATTTTATCCTAGAGTAAATTCTGTGCGCCCTAACGGATGGCGGTTAAGTTGCAGCAACGATAACTTTCAATGTACAACTGCCCGAACCGAGTTCCATGTAATTTACTTTCCAATTTCACAAAACCTCTGTACGCCATGCTTAACGTACCCACGCCTGCCTGCCGGCAGGCAGGCTCATCCGATCAGCTTGAACGCCTGGTTAGGGCGCAGCTGATTGTTACATAATAGACCTTAATCTAGAAATAAGTTGTTCCATTTCGCTTAGCCATGTTTTTAATAATGACAAGATATCTTGCTCAAGAGTTTGCGTAGTACTTGGATCACGAAACATAGATTTACCGCTGTTAGGACCGCCAACGTGATACGTGATTCCAACTCTGTTCACATGGGTTGTATGATTGCGAAACCGTTTCGCTTGACCGAACCAACTATTGGGATCTTTAACCAATGAAGTCAATTCATCAAAAATTGGTTTCTGAACTAGAGTTGACTTGCTTGAAAGATTGTTCAATGTAACCTGCGTAGGGGATAATTCAAATCCGAAGAATTGATTGACTTCCTGTAGAAATGAGTCATACGCGCCAAATAGCTGAGCGAGAAAGGCTTCATAATGAGCGACACTGAAGTCATCGCCGATAGCAGCTTGATAAGATTTGGCGATCTCGGTTAAATGAAATGCCGCGATTCGTAACTTTTGATCGGTATTATTTTGTTGATTTGTCAGCATCTGTTATGTAAGGCTGCGCCCTAACATGTGATTAAATAGACTTAATCTATATTTTGCGCTTATAAGCGTAAACCACAGACTCCACCTTTCAGTCCATTAATATCATTGTGTGTTTGGAAAACTCTTACGTTGGCAAATCTGCATATGCTATTCCCCGTGTGCATATCATAGTAGAACTGGTTCTAATCTACAAAAGTGACTTAAGAAATACAAACTTCAAGGAGAAAGCTAAAGAAGAAACAAATAATGCTTCACGCTCGATCGTTTTTCTTTTTGAGATTCTACCGGTAAAGTCCCCGCTCTCTCTTTCATAAGGTTGGCATAGGTGTGGAACTTTCATCTTCTTATGACTGTTTTATCGAGTAATGGTAATAGAAGAAACAGTACACGCATATTTATTCTCTCATTTTATGATTCTTCACATCTCAAAGGAATCTCTATATGAAACTCGCATTTCTCACGCTTGTTCTTGCAAGCTTCGTTGTAGCGCGGGCTGAAGTCATTGGTAGGACAATAGAATATACCGCCGGCGGTGTAGCCCTGAAAGGCTACCTTGCATACGACAATTCAATCAAAGACAAACGACCGGTTGTCATAGTTGTTCATGAATGGTGGGGCGTCACAGATTATCCCAAAAAGCGTGCAGAGATGCTTGCGAAATTGGGCTATGTAGCATTTGCTGCCGATATGTACGGTGACGGTAAGATTGCCGATAATCCGACCGACGCACAAAAGTATGCCAGCGAATCGATGAAAGATTTTTCCGCGTTGAAGGAAAAATTCTTGGCAGCGATAGATCTTTTAAAGAAGAACGAACTCGTCGATACAAACAAAATCGCAGCAATCGGTTATTGCTACGGCGGCGGCGTTGTGTTGAATATGGCGCGTGCCGGAATAGATTTAAAGAGTGTCGTGAGTTTTCACGGCAATCTGGCGGCGGTAGAACCTGCACAAAAAGGAAAAGTGAAAGCTAAAATTCTCGTGTGCAATGGCGGAGCAGACAAATTCACGTCGAGTGAAAGTATCAGTAACTTTAAGAATGAAATGAAATCAGCCGGAGTGGATTTTACATTTAAATCGTATAGGGGTGCGTTGCACGCGTTCTCCAATCCAGCGGCAACAGAACTCGGCAAAAAGTTCAATATGCCTATCGCTTATAACGAAAGCGCAGATAAGAAATCTTGGGCAGAGATGCAGAAATTTTTAAAGGCAACGTTGAAGTAATCGTTCGCAGCCCGCTGGATACATAAGCATTTGTTCTTTTTATTATTCAGCTTGCGAAATCGATATAGATAATTGCTATAATACGAAAGATGCCTTCAATGTAAATTGTAATTCGTCTTTGACCGGAACCATCAGCAACGAAGGCCGTTGGACTTGAAATGCAGTGAGACTTATTTCAAATCCTCCCTGTACGTCGAGTCTATTCTGCGACCATTTTGTTACTCCCAAGAGGACAACATCTTTCGTAACTCCATGGAATGTCAGCTTACCAGCAACTGTAACGCTGTCACCTCGTTGTATAATCGATGTGCTAGAAAACGAGGCATTGGGATAAGTGATAGCATCAATAACTTCCATTGCATGCGAGTCCCGGTTTGAATTACCACTATCGAATGTGGTGACATCAACCTGAGCTGAAACGGATTTTATCTCTTTCTTCGATACATCAATTTCAATCCGGTATGTTACATCTTTACTGACAGCTTCGACAGTATGCAGAAGATGAGTGAGGCGATATGTTACCGAAGATTCGTCTTTGATGACTTCTGCCCACTTTGGTTGTGCAAGTGCACTCATGCAAAATCCAAACAGCAATATGATTAATTTAGAAAGTTTTGACATATGTGCTCCTTGCTAAAAAGTAATAATGATAAGGGATGTGGCAAGTGCCGCAGTTGTAATGTACGCTGATGCTTGATGAAAATGGGCTACATCGGAAATTGTCCCATGTCTTTTGACGGAGAGGCCAATAATAGGTGTCAATACCATTCCGGCAAAATGTACCCACGCCAAAGTTTTATGAATTGTCGTCGTGCTCATTTCATTGCGACGGATCATAGGAGGCGGTGAAAGCACGGCAAGCAATCCGGTTGCGGAATATGAAATAATTGTTGTAGTAACAAATATCTGGTGGTTTTTGCGATATCCACGATCTCCATTATTAATGAGTAGTTGACCAAAATATACCGCAGTAATCATCGACCATAATGTAACAAATCCGCCAATTTGATGAGCGGTAAGCATTGTACGACGAAGTGCAAGTTCACTTTTTCGCGATTCAGGCGTCAGAGGTGCAGCCAAACCAATGCTCCGGAAAATCCCATCCTCGCCCCATAATCCCTTTTCCATAAAGCTCATATTATCCGGTAAGAGTTTACGTTTCGGTGCTTGCGGAAGAGAATCGATCTGCAGTTCCAATGGACCATAGAGTAGTTGATCTTTCAAGCTGGGCAGATATGTATACTCCTGAGCTTGTAATACTTGGATAAAGAGTGCAACAACAACGATAGAAAGGACGATGTGTTTCATATTTTTCCCCATGAAATAATGAACTCAGATTATTGATTTATATTCACCAATGAGAATGATTCTATCCATCGGTTGAACCTAGGAAAAGACTCTCAACGATGTTGCATTGAGAGATGTTTTATAAGTCGTTAACGAACTGCTTGCGGGCCCATTAATGACAGAACCGTCTGTCGCAAAGTTGGAACCATGAGCCGGGCAATGGAATCTATTTGCTGTGACGTCGTATGCAATTGTGTTTCCCTGATGTGTACAGATGGAACTGACCGCTATGTATGATCCATTCGAAATGCGTGCCACGATAATATTATCTTTATAAATAAACCCGCCATTTGTGTTCAATGCACTATTTGTAGGATCTGCCAGATTCAGAGTAAAGTCGACATTCGTCGGTGAATTTGTCATTGGATCAAGAGGATTACAACCGGCAAAACAAGAAGTGCATATCGCCGCCACAGCGCCAATTCCTACTGTCGTCAAGAATTCTTTTCTATCCATTACTGCCTCCTATATTAGATTATTAATGAAAGAATCGACATCTTCTCTTTTTAAAATACATTCCGAGTATGTAATAGGTTTAACACTGCTGCAAACTTAAAATATTAAACAAAGAAGTATCTTTTATTGTTCCCACAACTTATTAACTATCACTATTTCCTCTCTCTTCATTGACCTTCCTATGTCTTTTTTTCATCCCTTCTTTCTTCATTTTCTGCAACTTTATGCTATATTTCTGTGTTAAAAAAAGGAATGCCAGAATCAATTAATATTCTTCAATCTAAAATGAATCATACGAAGTTGAAAAATAACATGCAAACTGATCTCCTCGGACTCTCACCGGAAATTCTCCTCAAGTGGTACGATGAGATGCTTCTCATTCGTCGTTTTGAGGAAAAGTGTGCTCAATTGTATGGTATGGGAAAGATTGGCGGTTTTTGCCACCTTTACAATGGTCAGGAAGCAATTGCTACAGGGTCTATTGGTGCGATTAATCCGGATGATTACGTCATTACCGCTTATCGCGATCATGGATTAGCAATTTCCAAGGGACTTGACCCACGGCGCATTCTTGCAGAACTTCTTGGCAAGAGTACCGGCACAACGAAAGGAAAAGGCGGCTCGATGCATCTATTCAGCCGCGAAAAGAATTTTCTCGGCGGACATGCCATCGTTGGCGGCCACATTCCATTAGCAGCAGGCGCTGCGTTTGCAAGCAAGTATCGAGATGAAAAACGAGTTTGCCTGTGCTTTATGGGTGATGGTGCAACGAACATTGGCGAGTTTCACGAAGCTCTCAACCTTGCAGCCCTATGGAAACTTCCCGTCATATATATCATTGAAAATAATAAGTACGGAATGGGAACTGCCGTTGATCGTGCCTCCGCTGTCGATGAGCTCCATCTGAAAGCCGCTGCATATAACATGCGCAATGAAGTAATCGAAGAAGGCCACAACGTACTGAAAGTCTACCAATCTGTTAAAGCCGCCGTTGACCATGCCCGCAAAACCTATGAGCCAAGTTTGCTGGAAGTGCAGACATTTCGTTACCGCGGTCATTCAATGTCTGATCCGATCCATGGTCATTATCGCACGAAGGAAGAAGTTGAAGAACAAAAAAAATTGGATCCGATTACATTGTTTATGGGAATTTTAACTGACACGAATCTTGCCTCAGAAGATTATTTCAATTCGGCAGAAGAACGGATCAAGAGTATTGTTGATGAGTGTGTTGCATTCACGGAGAATAGTTCTGAACCGCCGCTCGAAGAGCTTTATACTGATGTCTATGCAGATTAGAACTGGGAGACGAACGCATGCCTGTCGTAAGTTATCGTGAAGCATTAAACCAAGCAATGGACGAAGAAATGGCGCGTGACGAACGCGTGTTTCTGATGGGCGAAGAAGTTGCGCAATATAACGGTGCGTATAAAGTCAGCCAGGGATTGCTTGCTAAGTACGGGCCAAAGCGCATTATCGACACACCTATTGCAGAAGCAGGATTTGCTGGTATCGGCATCGGTTCTGCAATGGTCGGTCTCCGCCCAATCGTCGAATTTATGTCATGGAATTTTTCCCTTGTCGCCTTTGATCAAATCGTCAATAACGCCGCTAAAATGCTTTCCATGTCCGGCGGGAATTTTAATGTGCCGATTGTTTTTCGTGGTCCCGGCGGCGCAGCACATAATCTTGCGGCAACTCACTCACAAGCGTTGGAATCCCTCTATGCTCATTTTCCCGGACTGAAGGTTGTTATGCCGTCTAATCCGCGCGATGCAAAAGGATTATTAAAGACTGCTATTCGCGACAACAATCCTGTTATCTTCATCGAGAGCGAAGTAATGTACGGCGAGAAAGGTGAAATTCCGGAGGGTGAATACACAATTCCATTTGGCACTGGAGATATTGTTCGAGAAGGGAAAGACGTGACAATTGTCTCCTGGTCAAAAATCCTTCAGCACATCACAACGAAAGCAGTCAGCCGGCTTGCGGAAGAAAATATCAGTGTTGAACTTATTGATCCCCGCACAATAAAACCGATGGACTGGGAATTGATATTCAATTCTGTGAAGAAGACAAACCGCTTAGTAATTGTGGAAGAAGGTTGGCCGTTTGCAGGAGTCGGGGCACAAATATCGCACGAAGTGAGTAACCATTGTTTCGATTTTCTCGATGCTCCAATTGAACGGGTAACGCAGGAAGACGTTCCTCTGCCCTATGTACATAATCTTGAAGTAGCTTCATTGCCGAATATTCAAAAAGTAATTCGCGCAGTGCGCAAAGTAATGTATCTCGATTAACCGCCAGCGAGGAGAACTATGGCTACTAAAATTTTGATGCCAAAATTAAGCGATACGATGAATGAAGGAATCATTCTCAAATGGCTTAAGAAGGAAGGCGAAAAAGTTAAGCAAGGTGAAACGCTCGTCGAGATTGAATCTGATAAAGCGGATATGGAATTGGAAGCTTATGATTCAGGTGTATTGCGCAAGATACTAGTTCCTGACGGAGGCAAAGCGGGCATTGGCGCTCCCATCGGCATCATAGCCGGTGCAAACGAAGATATTACTGGATTATTGATTGAAGCTCCGTTATTTCCACAGAAAACGGAAGCGATTGAAGCATCAAAAAAAGAATCGCCAACATCGTTACCACTGTCGCCTTCCCAACCAGGCACAACTGCCGATGTAACGGACGGATCCGTAAAAGCTTCTCCGCTCGCAAAACGACTTGCATTAGAAAATAAAATTGAACTTCGCTCGATTACCGGAAGCGGACCGCAAGGCCGTGTTATCAAACGAGATATTGAACTTCTCGTTGGCAGAGAACAACCAATATCTGCCAAAGTGCTGGCATCGATCATTCCCGGCGGTCATCGTGATGTAGAGCTTTCGCTCATAAGAAAAACAATTGCAAAACGAATGCAGGAAAGCAAACAAACGGTGCCTCATTTTTACGTCACGGTAGAGATTGATATGGAACCTACAATATCTTTCCGCGAACAATTCAACTCTGCAACCGAAACCAAAATCAGCTTTACTGATATTCTCGTAAAAGCCGTTTCCAGTACATTGATGCAACATCCTACTATTAACGCGACATATCTAGGAAACACAATACGCCAATTTGGCGAAGCGCATATTGCCGTAGCCGTTGCACTTGACGATGGTTTGGTAACTCCTGTAATGAGAAATTGCGAACAAAAAACTATTCTTCAGATCAATTCAGAATTGCATGACCTCGCAGAACGCGCTCGCAGCCGCAAACTCAAACCGGAAGAATATCAGGGAGCTACGTTCACAATAAGCAACCTCGGAATGTTTGGCGTAGAAGATTTCGTTGCGATCATCAATCCGCCGGAAGGAGCCATTCTTGCCGTCGGTTCAATTGTAGAAAAGCCGGTAGTAAAAAAGGGGCAAATTGTCATCGGGCACACAATGAAGGTTACGCTTTCCTCCGATCATCGCATCATTGATGGAGCTGTCGCAGCACGATTCTTGCAAGATCTTAAAAATCTGATGGAGAAACCGATAGCGCTGATGTTGTAATCATAATCCTTCTATTTCTATTGAATTGCCTCTTGAAGCTCGTGTACATAGGAAAGGCGTTAAATGTTTGACGCCTTTTTCTATAAAACAAATCTTTTTTTCATTCCATATCAGTAGAGAGTTTAAACCTGCAAATTCGATTACTCCCCCTATCTGCAATAAATATCGTATAGTTATAGAAAGCGACACCGTAAGGTTCGACCAAGTTTCTTCCATATTTATCGTGGTGTCCGCCGAAGGAATATTGTTCTATCCCACGTGTGTTAAATCTGTAAAGGCTGTCAGTACCGGAATCGACTACAAATAGATTGCCCGATGGATCAACCGCCACACCTCTTGGCTGCATAAATTTATTGATCTGTGTTATGCCGATCGTGGGATCAATGCTGTGATATTTAGAAGCATACCCCTCTGTTTGGCCCTGAATAGTCAGCTGAATCCACTGAACTTTCAGAAGAGGAATCACTCCGCCCGGCACTTCAACTTGTCCAAAGATAAAGTCCACGCCATTTCCCGAAGATAATGTCGCAAGTGATGTTACATAGTGAATGGAGAGTAAACCAGTCCCATCTGGAGAAAAACCTGTTGTTACCGGAGTGATGAGATGGTCTGTTTTCGAGAAAAGGAGAATTGCATCATCACGGTCTATCAGTGTAAGAGCATTTTTAGGACCGGTACGAGCAACATAGTACATATCATTATAAAGTGTTGCAACGGCTGTATATCGTCTTGTAGAATCGGCCGGTTCAAAGAAGACTCGTCCCGGTGTCGCCATAGAGATTGTATGATTTACTGCTGGTAAATTCAACCGATAGAGTGCACCAAATGTTGTTGGTGCAATGTGCCCCGCAAGTAGAGTGTCGAAGCTGGCACAGACAAGTAATTGGAGCCGTCTATCTTGCGCAAGTGAAATAGGCCGTTTTATATATTGCGAATAGCCAATCACGCGGCCTGCGATATCCAGCATCACAATCCTATCGTTGTATGTATCAGCCACATAAATGAAAGGTTCGTACCCTATAATGATAGCCTGCGGCATATTAAATCCCTGCCAATCCCAATCAGGTTTCTGTTGGACATACGTCGTCTCTGCAATCACACTCGTTTGACCTTGGGATTGAGGAAGATTTTCGACAGGATACTTGTCTACTTGACATGCAATAAGAGAGAAAACAATAACAATACTAATGGAAAAAATTATTTTCATATCTTCACAATAATGGAAATGCGATGTACTCCGCCGAGATTTGTAAATGCGGCGTATCCGTAATCGAAGTTAATGTTAATGCCATCTATTGATGTAGCAACACCGGCACCATAGGAAATGGATTGTTCCTCAACATTTAGTTTGTAACCAGCACGTAGAAAAAATGTTTTTAGCAAGCTATACTCAGCACCCATACAAATATTTTCAGAATTATCATTTGGGTGGTTGAGTTGAATCGATGTCGTGAGCATGTTTTTATCATCCATAATCGGCTCAAACGCAAATCCAAATTTAAATATTGTTGGTGGAGAAAATTCTTGAAATTGATTTATTATCTGACCGCTATTGAGAGTCAGAGAGCCACTTGGCGACATCCGATTTCCAAAATTCGTCACTACCGCAGAGAACCTTGATGTGCCAAGTCCAGTCCAATAATATGTCCCAAAATCTACCATTACACTACGCATTTTTAATATATCCATAGTCTCTTCAATATAGCGTATAGTACCACCAAAGCTAAATTGAGAGGTTAACTTTCGACTATAGCTCAAGCCGAAGGCAACATCACCAAATGTGAAATAATTGCCATTACCGAACGGCGCAAATTCTGTCGTAACCGGCATATCATCCATATGCAAGGAGATTACCGACAACCCGATAGCATCCGCGGAAGAGAGATGATACACGGCTCCAAGAAATTCATGCTTTATATCCATAAACCATTCTGTATGAGCAAAATAGACCTCGTTCGTTTGGAATTGTGATATACCGGCAGGATTCCAATAGAGGGCTGATGCATCGTTCGCGATAGCAACAAACGATTCACCCATCGCAGTGGCTCGAGCACCAACGCCAATTTTTAGAAATTCAGCAGTTGCCGTCCCAGCACGTTGTGCACCTAACACAGGAAGTAATTGCGCGTTCATCGTCGATGCGCAAACAATACAAAGCCCACAAACTATTAAGAAAATTGATTTCTTCATTCTTAGAACTTCATACTTATTCCAAAAAGCACATTGCGTCCGGCAAGATATCGGGAAGGATCATAAGGATATGCAGTCACAGGCGACTGAACTTGTGGATATAATGGATTATTCCAGCTTTTGCCATAAGGAGTATCGTCACCGTACTCATATGCCTTACCAGTTACCGGATTAATGATGGCAGAATTTTTAGTGTCGAGAATGTTTTTCACTTGCACAGAAAAAACAAAATCCATTCCCATTAGCTTAAATGTTTTTTCAAAATTTACATCTATCCAAAACCAATCTTCACCGACAGCACCTAACAGATTGTTTAGATCCTGATAATATATCGGTTGACCATTGGCAGCAACTCCGGAATAAATATCCGGTGTATAACGTTTTCCCGATTCATAGAATGCATGTATATAGAACGAATAATTATCCAGGATTCCACGGCCGAAACCAAACAATGGTTCATCTTTCATTACGTTGAACATTGTCATGATATTAAATTGGAATGGACGATCCCATGACATATAATTTTCTTTAATCGTTTCATAGTCTATTCCACGCGCTACCAGCACTGCTTGATCTGGAGTAGAACTCTTCCCTGTCGTTATAGAATATGACCCTGAAAGTGTGCCTTGGAACCATTTTCCTATATGTTTTATATATTCGGCCTCAATACCACGAGATGTAGCATAATCTTGGTTGACATAAGTGTAAAAACTACTTCCTGATAAGCGTGCCGAAGTGACCTTAGCAGATTTTGTCGTCACATAATCAAAAATATCTTTGTAATAGGCATCAACCGTCAGAACGTCGTTATTCGAAAATTGCGTCCGCAGGCCTAATTCGTAAGACACCGTTGTTTCGGGATTAAGATCCGGATTACCAAATTCTTGGAAACTCGATTGCGCAGCTGAGGGACTCAATTTTGCATAGACAAATTGCGGTTTGGGGCGTTTTGAAAACTGGCCATAATTGAACCATAACATTTGATTGTCCGATATCGGATGTGAAATGCCAATCCGCGGACTAATTCTTCCTTTCCAGCGATGTCCTAAGAATGAATAAGTTGAATTCATGTAGTCATTTCGAATCTCACTCGGGATAGTGATTACATTCGTGTCTTTTACTGCATCATCCACATATTGCCCGGGAGCCCAATAATCAAAACGCAATCCCACATTAAGAATCATACCGCCATACGTAATATTGTCCTGTGCATAGAGAGCGCCAAACGCAGGGAAGACTCTGTAAATATCATTATTGAGTCCAAGTGTACCAACCCAGGGTTCATAGATATCGATATTCTGCATCTCTTGAAATGTAATGTCAAACCCTGTCTTGAATGTATTTTTTTCTGAGAAATTCTTCGTGAGGTCAAATTTTAAACTATTTTCTATGACATAATGATCATGCCACTGGAACCCATTTCCAAGGTCATACAAACCGTCACCAGGGATAACATTAACCGTATCTCGTACGGGCCAGTTCACTGGAAAGTACGCTACGGGGAATGTAACGATGTCTAAGGGTTCTGTATATTGATTGTAATTCAATCCATTGGCATCAGCGCGAAGGTGAGTATAATAATGCGAATACTTCAATTCATAGAACAAGGAATTGGATAATGTATGCGTAAGGCTAATCATATGCATCTGATTATCGTGTGTGTATGTATTAGCATTATCTAAAATATTTTCAAACGCATATTGGAACCCTGGGCTCGATTCGACATACTCCAGATTTGTCTGCAGCGATTGCGTATTTTGGGTGACCGAAACAGAACGAGTGTATGAATACGAAATACGCATCATTTGTGATATTTTCCATGTCAGTTTTACTAAGCCGAAGTAATTATTTTCTTCCCGCGGGGTAAACCGGGTCCCATAGAAAATAGAAGAATTTATTTGGTTGGCGCGCTTTCCAAATGTTCCATCGGAAAAGTTAGCACTAAAATCTGTAAAGAAAGTTAAAGCACCAATATCATGAACACCAAAGAGCGGTATTAAGAAAGTGGTCAATGGCTCCGGACCGCTCAATGTAAACTCGTTGAGATCTTGATTAAAGATATGCAAAGAACCATTGGCTCTGCCAAGATGATCGCGTTTATAAGAAAGACTTCCGTGGTAATCTTGCGAACCCTCTTTCAAAGATACATTCACAACACCGGACGTTGCTTGTCCATATTCCGCATTANNGTCCCTGCAAGCGGATCTTGAATCGAGACTCCATCGAGCAAGTAGGAATTTTCGCTAGCTCTGCCTCCTCGAATATGTATTTCATTATCAGTCTGCACGACACCAAGCTGCTGCGAAACAACATCCCTCACATCTACTATGGCAGTCGCTTTTAAGTCATCAGACGATATGGAATGCTTGCTCGACGTCTCTTCGAGATTTACAAGCGGTTTTTCGCCAACGACAACAACTTCTTGACCGAGCGAGAGAACGGTTTCCTGCATATTCAGATCGATAATAGTTATCTTATCTGCTTCTACCCTTACGTCAGTACGTTGTACTAATGTGTAGCCTACAAGACTGAATTCTAACGTATAACTACCGGGATTAATATTAGGGATAGTATAATGGCCATCGAAATCAGTTCCAGCTCCGTAATATGTACCTTTTATTTTGACATTTACTACTGGTAATCCTTCACCGGTTTTTGCATCCCTTACAGTACCTTTGATGCTGCCCTTCCCTTGACCTGTAGCAATACCAGCGAACAATCCCACGCAACAGAGAAGCAAGAGCGATATTTTAATTTGCTGCTTCAATCTCATTGAACCCCAAATTCACCTTGAAATACTCTTCGGAGAATAGCAGGGACATTGTTTGGTACACCTGGTGGCAAACCACCAAAACGGTGTAATATTGCGGAGACCAAGACAAAACTTGCCTTATCAGCGTCTTTCACACCCATAATAATCATAGTTGAATCATGAGTCCAACGCGAAGATGGTCCCATTTGATAGATGATCCGGGCGTTTACTTTAGGGAGCAATCCACGAGGGAATGGAAGGATCGAACCATAGTCACGGAAGAGGTTAGGATAGCTCGGATCAACCGCTATGATCGAATCCGCAGGGAAGAGCTTTAGTGCGAAGCGGTTCGATTCGACATTATTGACCGGAGCAAAATCCCCGATTCCAGTGAGATCAAGAGAACCATCAGGAAAGCCTGATGCAAAAAGAACTTTACCGCCATTCATTTCAAAATCCGGAAGAGCTACCTGTGCAATACCTAATTGTGGATCATTGTCTGCGTACCAAAAGATATATTTGAAGAGTCTCAAGGTCTTTATAAATGTAGGATTAATAAGCGCTGGGACATAGGTGCCCTTACTGCTCCCGGAATATCCGGTCTTTATATCCCACACATCTTTTGCTTTTAATCTCCCATTCATTAAGGTATCAAGAATTTGAGAATAAAATACATCTGCTGGATCTGTAAGTCCATAATCATCGATAATGAGGAAATCACCTTTGGGTTTCTTTACGTACCATGTTTTTGTTGTATCAATCGGCATACGAATAATTTTGCTATATGCTCCCGCAACATCCCGCGCCTTCAGATAAAAGACATGCGTTCCCTCTGTGAGACCATCAGACGAATCCACAGTAACATAATTGCTGGTGCTCGCTACGGTTTTCCAACGAGCGGGTTGCGATGTATCGTCTATCGCATAATAGTAATTGACGATTGTTTCGTTTCCGTCAACGTCCGTACCAATCCATTGGAATGTTGCAACAGGATAAGTAGTATCAGGGACATCCGATTGCAATACAAACGATACCACTGGTGGTGAATTATGGATAGGATCACGTATTGATGCTGGTTTCGGATCCACTAATCCTTCATTATCAACTGCGGCCACAAAAAATTTGTACGTTGTATCGTTTACATTGAGTTTTAATCCTATAACACTGTCGTTGCTAGTTGTGAACGTCCAGTGAAGACTATCAAAAGAAATGTAGTACCCCTTAATAAAACCATCCGGGTCAACGCCCCACCAATGAAGATGCTGCTGACTTGTCGTACTCCGCAACGTACTGTCGGTGAGTACCGTCAAAAAAGTCTCCGGCGGCTGATTGGGCAATGGTTGATTGGTAAAATGTTTCGAACAACCAACAATGATCACCAGCAAGAAACAAATAAATGTTATTTGAAATCTCACGAGATTCCTCAAATGATAGCGACGGAGAGGAGCGTAATGCTCCTCTCCGCGTGATTATTTACTTCAACAACAACATCTTTTTAACATCACGATAATCACCCGCTCGCAGTTCATAGAAGTACACACCTGTTGCAAGACGGGATGCGTTATATTGGACAACATAGGAACCAACTCCCTGTTCCATGTTAACTAAGGATTCTACTTGTTGTCCTAATATATTATATATCCTTAACATAACATTACTCTTCACAGGTAATGTATAGCGAATCGTTGTTGAAGGATTAAATGGGTTTGGATAGTTTTGCTCTAAGGTAAACCCTTTCGGGATACTATTGGGTTCCATAAAGACCCCAGTAATGATACTACCAAAGTCATCATTCTTCCGTGGTTCTAATTTATAATTACCGTTTGTATAATCTAATATGCCGCGTATATAGGAAATCTTCGCATACAATGGAATTAGATATGCCTTGTTACCTTTTATACCGGCCGTAAATAGATGGGTCGTGTTATAACTATATGTCCCTCCTGAAATATACATACCATTGGTATCACAATAAAAATTGTTCACGCCATTATCGTCCACACGAACACCGTAATACGATCCAATGGAATTAGGGGTTGTACTATTTGATATAAAGAACTCTCCATAGTTACTTATACCTGTGTTTAACTGATTATCAGCATTGCGAAGGACGACATACCAATTATCAACCTCGTTAAGCATTGACATATATTGTTGAAAAGCGTAGGCAGTGGAGGTTCCAGTGATTGTTGACGCAATAGGATTTAATACATCATAATCGAAGTACGGTGAACTCGCCACTTGCTGGATTTTAAACGCAGGAATAACAGAGCCACCACGTTTGAAGAATGGCATAGATGTAACTGCTATTTGCATCCTATTGGAAGTTCCGTACACCGAACCACGCACAGAGACGCTATCTCCACGTTTTAATGTATCCACAATTTTTCCCAGAGGACTCCAAATTTGGATACCATTATACATAGTCGTTCCCGCCTGCAACCATAATAATGGAGCATTCGCTCGTCCACCACGTGTAGTTATATCTTGTATATCAGTTGTATCAGCAGTAATAACACCGCTCACTGTAACAGTATCGTACGCAAAACCCGACGCACCATTGGCAAATGGCGAATAACAGACATCATAGAGAGTCGGACCCGCATCTCTTACGATATAATAAGATGGAATCGACGAATCCGGCGATGTGCTCTGAACCCCCGACAACCATGATTCCACATAATAACTTACCAGGGAACCTTCTGTTTGCGCAGGTATAGTTGCGTGATATACTGTATCTCCGGCAGTGCTATCAACCCTCACCCTCTGCCACGGTAATTTGCTCCTTACATTGGTTTGTGTTCCAACCCTATACTTAAAAAATGTACTATCCGCCTGTTGATAGATATTGGCCGGATTGTAAGATTTGTAAGTTATATTCACAACATCCGTTGATTTTGGCGGAGTCGGCAATCGTCGAAGCGATGTAATTGCCGGACCGTACTTATCAACAACAATATCACCGGGATATGTTGAACCTTTAAGTTCATTTGGTCCTGGATACAATGGCATAACGCAATAATCACCACACGTGCCAGTCCTTGGTTGACAGACAATCACTCCACGGATATATTTCAAAACCGTTCCAACGGGAGGAGTAGTATATGTCGATTTCGAATTCGCATGGCCACGGTAGGTGTACCATTGTGAACCATCGTACATCTTCATCATATTTCCTTTTGAATCCATAAATGTAAAACTACCATAGCCGGCATCAACTGCGGTCACCGTCACATTGGATATGCTTACATACATTCCCTCATATTGTTCACCACTGGATGGTTTGGGAAACAGCCCTCGAGCAAAACTATCACAGCCTACGAATTGGATAGGGGCGGGACGTACGCCTGTGTTATTCCATGAGCTAGAAACGTTTACAGGTGTCACTTTCTCATAAAAGCCCTTTGAGTAGCACAGTATCTCCGTCAGCGAGTTATTTTGACCATTTGCACTGTATTCCTTTAGTTTTCCTGTAATAGTTACTACATCTCCTGTATCAAGAGCCGTTATTCCCGTTCCCTGGGCAGTTGCTGAAGTATCGTCGGTGAGAACGTTGAGGCCTCCAAATACATGCCCCGCACTATCTTGTATATAAATATTGAATCGGGCAAGTGTGTACGTAAGGACACGCGGAGCAACAATCACAACGCCTGTAACCTGTACCGTATCATTTTTTGAATCGTCATTGTATGCTGTCCCCGAGCCATACCAATAGGCAGATTTATCGAGCCGTATTGCGCTTGCAGAATTTTGAAGTGTATCCAGTTTTAGTAACGAATCCCTCGAAGCAGCCTGAAGTTGTGGAATGGTTATAACCTTCTGCGCATTGGCAATTGAAAGAAATCCACATAGACATACAGCGATTAAAATAAAAACAAGTAATCGCATTTTCATAAATACCTCCATTATTTTATAGAGTGAATGGATTAAGAATGAATGAATTATTTAATAACTAAAAATTTACCTCGTTGAATATCACCTGTGTCTTTATTCTTTACTGTAAATAAATATAATCCCGATGCAACTGCCTGATCTTTCCTCGTAATCAAGTCCCACGCATGCTCGCCGCCAGCAAGTTGTTGAGTGCCATCTGAGTATGTTGATTGGAACCATTGAATATCGTTGGCATTGTAAGTTACTGCATCATGTTGCATAACATCTACCACGTCGCCGGCAAGTGTATAAATTCTAATTTCTGCATGTGCGGGTAAGTTAAAGAAATAAAGTTTACGATCGCGCTCTTGTGCTCCATCCCAATAAGCGCGGGTATAATACGGGTTGGGATACACTCCAACCGGATGACTTCCATTTTGCTGGGCTGGAGTTCCTGGAACTACTCTTTGAAGAGTTTGCAACTTGCTGCTTTCAAGACTGATAAGGTTTGTCGCTGCATCGCCTGAGTCGTAGGCAGTGACGGCAAATCCATATTGCCAGCCATTGAGCAAATTTGGTACGGTGAATTTATAATAATAATGTGTCGTATCATGTGAAAATTGGACAGGTGAAGTAAGCCGGATACGACCGAAGCCAGTATTGTATCCTATTTGATCATCTGCACGATCAAAGTCGCCAAGGAGAATTAATTTTGAAAGGAGCTCACTTGTTCCGACTAAATCGGCACCTGTATTTGTACCGTAGACTCTATATCCTTCAAAATCTTTCAGGAATGAAATTGGATCAACCGAATCTTCGGCACCTCTGTCCCAATAAATATCAGCTGTTTTACTTGACAAGATAACTTTTACGCGCGGGGCATTGGGCGGCGAGGGCAAGAAGTATCGTTTAGGCACTGCATGTCCAGCCGCGTCGTGATTTGTCCATACTTCATCAGTATCCTGGATACCATTGCCATTACGATCTTCACCATTATACGTTTTTTGTGCCCAAGTGCATGTTTGATATAAATTGTCGCGGTTATGCGGATAGTATTTCAGGTCATCGGGATCAGGCGGTCCCCAGGTTTTCATCTTGGCTGCAAGCACCGCAAAAACCACGTTGACGGAATCACCAGCAGCAATATGTGAAAATGGCCCTATAGTCAACATTGTCATATTGTTGCTTGGTTTTCCAGTTCCAATTGTAAATAGTGCATTTAGTTGAGCAGGTAATAACCCAACAGTCATTTTACTATATTTCAAAGCATCAGTGCCTGGGGAAAAAAATGTCGCATCAGTGCTATTATTGTACAGCCAAGATTGATAACTTGTTGTGTTCTCATATGGTGTCGAACCTAAAAATTTAAATCCTCCATACGAATCAGCAGCGCCACCATCACCATTAAAATCGTAGGCATAGGCGAGATTGAGATGCTGTCCATTGAGTGTATCAACATACCCCAACCCGCCTTTATTATAGTACGGCGTTCCAACTGTTGAGGGAGTAATATTCCAATTTCTCACAACGAGATCACCGTACAGACCGATATAAACACTATCGAAAGAATTTCCGCTCACATTTTTTATCCAGTAATTGAAAATAACAAAATTGTCAGCGAAAGAATAATTGAAGGCATAAGTCTCCATGTGCACATTAATGTGCATTGGGTGATGATCGAAGATAACCTGATTATTTGCCGGGTTTGTTGTATTCGTATCGGTAAAATCAGCAATGAAGTCTTGATGACTAATGGCATTAGGATCATAAAATCTGCTATCCGGCAATGTAGACTTTTCGATAACTTTCGAATTTACTCCCGTTGTAAATTCAAATCCTTGATACTGTTTTCCTGGAGCTATAGAACTGACATCTACAGCACCCGTGGTAACTCGAATACCATCAGCAGTCATCGCACCTACCCAGAGCCCGCCTATAAATAGGTGTTCTATACCCGAACCGCGTGGATATTCCATGGAGGGCTGTCGGAAACCGGTTGTCGGCCAATCATTCAGTCCATTCCCAAAGACACCGAAATTTGAAACAGTAATAGCGATATTGCCAACAGTCGTGTATTTAGAGTTGTCATCGGTAGTCATTTTACTTAAGTGCTGTGCTTCAGTTGTAACCACTGGAAGAAGAAAAGGAAGGAAAAAGAAAAATCGAGTTAGTGACCTAATATTCATTCGCATAATCGAATAATTAAATACAAAATCTTAACTCAATGTATATATTTTTGATTGAGAGTCAATGTTCTTTCTTGTAAAATTAAAAAAATAATAATTCAATAACACTAAAGCTATGATTGTGTTTTAGGAGGGATTCTTAAAATTTGCCCAACGAGAATTTTATTCCTATGCAGGCCGTTTTGTTCCTTTAGCTTCTGGACATCCACGCCATACTTCTTGGCAATCGTGTAAATCGATTCGCCTTTTTGCACTTTATGAGTTGGCGAAAAAATACCAGTGCTCGATGTTTTAACCAAAGGCACGACATGATTTTTTGTTGATGATGCAATAATCTTGACACGTTCTTCAGGTTTGTCATAAATCTCCAGTGATTGTCCGGCAACGATCCGAGAAGTACGAAGATTATTCCAATGTTTCAAATCACTGATGCCGACTTCATATGTTTGTGCAATTTTCTCTAATGTCTCGCCAGATTTAACTGTGTGTTGGATCCATTCTGTTGATGAAGATTGAGTTCTCGTATTTCCTTCTTCGGATCGCGCTGCTTCTGCAAGATCACCTTTTACCAGCGACTGCTTCTCTGAAAATTCCATTCTGTCAACTTTTGTTAAAAATTTTTCCTTTGTTGCTGGTATCCAGATGGCAATAGCTTGACCCGCGTGAATGTACCTGCCATATGCAATATCATTCCAATTACGAATATCGCTGGCACGCACGCCATACCATTCGGCAATATGCCCAATCGTATCGCCTCGTTTGACATGATAAACAAGTTTCTTCTTTCCTTTCGGTTGCTCCACCTCTCGCTTCGCCGATCGCAACTTTGTTTTGCTAACTTCATCTTTCGCTGCATAGGATTTCATCGCGCCAAATTTCATCCCCCTTACCTCTGGCGAATAATCAAATGGTACTTTACTATCTGCAACATCTCGCGGAATTGGAATTGCAAGCACTGTGCCAACACGCAAACGCCGGGTTGTATGGATATTGTTGACGTCATTTAAAAATGATGCGGCCAAGCCATATTTGCGGGCTATGGAACCAACTGTCTCGCCGCGCTTTACAGTATGAATTGCCCAGTCCTTTTTTTGTTCAGCAGGAATTTTGGAATAGCTGACGAGAAACGTATCTTTTCTACCGTGTGGAATTCGGAGCCGATATCCTATAACACCGGGCGGTGTGCACCAGCGAAGTAACTCTGGATTGAGCTCCTGCAGTGTATCCACTGTAGTTAAAGCGCATTTTGCGAGTATACGTAAATCGATACAGTCATTAATCTCCACAACATCAAATGCAAGTGAGTCTGCCTTTTGCACACCTACAAAACCGTGCTTCTCCGGATTTAATACAATTCTTGCGACTGCAACATATTGTGGAATATAGTTTCGAGTCTGGCGCGGTAAATTTTTTCTCATTTCCCAAAAATCTGTCGAACCGCTGCGCCGCATAGCGCGGAAAATTCTGCCCGCGCCAGCATTGTATGCGCCTAACACTAAATTCCAATCACCTAATTCAGAATATAGGTCCTTCAAATGCCTCGCTGCGGCTCGCGTGGACTTTTCAAAGTCCTGCCTTTCATCAATCCACCAGTTCACACGCAACCCGTAAAGAGAACCAGTGCCCTTTATAAACTGCCACAATCCAACAGCACGTGCCCACGATTTTGCGTCTGGACGCAAACCGCTTTCCGGCATCGAAAGAATTGTCAATTCTTCAGGTGTTCCTTCTTCCTTGAAAACGCGCTTCATCATCGGAAAATATTTGCCGGAGAGATAAAGCCAGCGTTCTATATATGGTCTGCCTCTACCCATAAAATATGCAGTTGCACGCTCAACGTACTCATTGAGCGGTAATGGAACTTGTGTCCCTTTTATTTCAATACGCGGAATCTTTAGTCCTGTTGTATCGCCTTGTTCCACTACTTGATTTAATTTTTCTCGAAGAGCATACACAGATGCATTCGGACCAAGACTGTCGATTTGCGCAATATACTTTTCGTAATCTTCAATTAGACTCTTGCTTAAATCCGTATATTCTTTAGAACTGTCGATGCTAGAATAATCACTTAGTTCATTAAGAATTTGAATCGCGGCTTCAAATTCAATTCCGCAGCTTACTGAATCACCTGATTCCTGTGATGCAAGCGCAAGTAAATAATGCTGGCGAGCTTGTTCCAGCCGCTGGAGAATGAGTTCCATATCCTCGCCCAAAGTGTCGGAAGTACCATTACCATTTGTATAAGCCGTATCCGCCGCATTATTTACCGAATCGGCAATGCCAGATTTCGACTTGCTTCCATTATGCGTTTTAAATGAGGAAAGCTTTATTTCCTTACCGGATGGAACTGTTATTTGAGTGTCTAAAGATTGTACCGCAGGATCAGTACTGGTATGAGTTGCTTTTTCAGAAGAACAACTGAGAATGAGCAATGATAATAATGCTATTACAAACCGCTGCATCTGCCTCTATACAATTTATAATGAATTGAATTCTTTATATAAAATACGACATCTAAATCGTTTAATCAAGCGATTTGGACAAATGAGAGAGGAATGTTCCCCAACTTTTCTTACAATGAAACTGTTTCTGTGGATTTAATATCGTGGATGAGTGAATAGACCAACATTTCCATCAGGTGGTATGGATCTGGCGATGTGCTTTTTAATTGTAAATCCGCATCAAGAAGAACACTAAATGAATTTTCAATCTGTGAAGACGAGAAACGTCGTGCCGCCTCTGCGTAGTCTTTGAAGTAATACGGGGAAATTCTTGTTGCAGCAATAACCTCATGTTCCGATGCACCGTACTTGAGCATGTCTTGTACCTTCCAGACAAGATTAAAGTATCTGGTGAGCATCACGATTGAGAGCTGCGGCGCTTCACCTGTTTCAATCATGCGTTTTACAATTCGTATCGCATCACTAATATTTTTCTTCCCGATCGCATTTTGCAAATCGAAAACCGTGAATCCGCGTGAAATACCCACAACATCCGCAACATCCTCTGGTGTTACGCGCATCCGTTCTCCAAGATACGTGAAGAGCTTGTCTAATTCATTTTGGATTGCTCTGAGTGAATTTCCGACATATGCCTGCATCAAATGACATGCTTCAATATCAGCTTCCTTCCCCATTTTTTTGCATCTGGCGGCAATCCACACTGGAATTTGATTATCATAGAGCGGGTTGAAAGAAAATACTGCACCGGTTTTTTTCAGATCTGTGAATGGCTTCGTACGAAAATCAGGTTTTTCTGCCAACAATACAAGGCAGGTTGATTCCAATGGACGTGTTACGTAAGTAGATACAAGTTCCTTAACTGAATCGCTGGAAAGTAATTTGTCAAATTCTTTTATCACAACTACACGCCGGTCGTTCATCATCGGAAATGATGCCGCATGCGCCAATACCTGGCTTGCATCCGCTTTGCTTCCGTACACGACATCAAGATTAAATGCTTTTGTTTCTGCTGGCAACAAATCCCGAACGACACGATCTATACATTCCTCACTAAAGAAATCTTCTTCGCCAATGAAAAGATACACCGGTGCATATTTCTTCCCTTTTGTTGTCTCAAGGAAATCATCATAATTTGGAAATTTTTCTTTTTTAGATTTCAGTATTGCCACTAATATTATTTCCCAGTTTCTTTCTTTACCATAACCTTCTTCATCACCACATCAACTTTCGGCTTACCGTCAGTATCCCCCATTTGCGGAACAATCTCAACCGCCGCAATCGAATCCACAACATCCATTCCCTTTATTACTTTTCCGAAGATAGTATAATTTTTGGGCAACCATAAGGCGTCTTTTAAAATAATAAAGAACTGACTCGTGTTCGTGTTCGGTCCACGGTTCGCCATCGCTACAGTGCCGCGTTTATATCCTTCTTTATAAGATGGCGTCGAAGGATTTAATTCATCGTCAAATTCTTTTCCGTAAATACTTTTTCCGCCTCTTCCTGTTCCAGTAGAGTCGCCGCCTTGAATAACAAATCCTTTGGAGATACGATGGAAGATGATACCATTGTAGTACCCTTGTTCGGCAAGTCCGACGAAGTTGGCGACAGTTTTCGGTGCATCGGATTCAAACAATTCCAGCTCTATATTGCCTTTGGTTGTTTCCATTGAAATGTTCACGGTTTTTCCCTTTGTTGTATCAGATTGACAGTTAATGGACTGTGAAAGTCCAAAAATGATTGTAATACAGAAAGCAAATTTCGTTATGTGCATAGTGTGTTCCTTAAATAAAAAGAATGCCAAGAATGCCAATTGTTAAACAATAAAACGAGAACCAACTGAATTTCCCCTTCTCCATAATTTTCAACAACACTTTGATGGCAAAATACCCAGCAATTGCCGACACCGCTGTACCGATAAATAATGGCATTGTACCAAGAGTGTTGCCATGCTTAAAAAGTCTGTACCCTTCGAGCAATGTCGCACCGGCAATCACTGGAACAGAAAGAAGAAATGAAAATCGCGCCGCTTGTACAGGTGATATTTTTAAATAAAGCGCAGTGCTCATAGTAGAACCAGAACGCGAAATCCCCGGTAGAATCGCAACTGCTTGCGCAAGTCCGATGATGAATGCAGATACCAACCCGATCTTTTTCCCTTCTACTGGCTTAGGAAGCCGGGTCAAAAATAAAATAAGTCCGGTTATAACAAGATTCATCGCCACAAGTTTTGGATCAGTGAATGCCGCTTCAATCTGATGGCGGTAGAGCAGCCCAATAATTCCCGCCGGAATCGAACCTATGATAATCGCAACACCAAGACGTAAGTATCCTGTTTTCTCGTATTCTTCTTTCAGCTTCATGGTTGCAAATACTTTGACGAATGACCGTAGTATTTCAAGAATATCTTTCCAAAAAACAAACACCACGCTTATGAGCGTGCCGAAATGCAAAAAGACATCGAAAACAATCATTTGCGGATCATGCAGATTAAGTAATTCCTGTGCCAGTACCAAATGGCCGGAACTGCTTACCGGTAAAAACTCTGTGAATCCTTGAAGAATTGCTAAAAGAACTACAATAATTAAACTCAACGTCCATCTCCATTTTTATTTTGAACAATTCTGTTTATCATTTCCAAACCTATAAACTCATAATTTCAAATCTCGACGTATTTTATAATACATATATTTCGTCATTCTTCTTTTGAAGAAGCACTGGTCAAGTCAGACACTCGAAGATTATCACGAAAATAATAATATATACCAATAACCATAACTACGAGATACCCCACTTCGTGCGTGATAATCGCATAACTTAACGATGTCGTTTCATCAATACCATAGAGCTTCACCATTGCGACTTTTAAAAAGGAATGATATGTCCCCATTGCACCTGGTGCCGGTAAAATCCAAGCGAAAGATGTAATAACTAAGAGAACTACAGATGCGCCAAAATCCATTCCTGATTTTATTATCGGGGCAAATGCGAAAAATGGTACAAACATTGCAAGTGCATTCAATGCCCAGATTAAAAAACTCTGGAACAAAATCACACCAAATTTGTCGCGTAATTTCGCTACAGCAAATCCTGTATAAAACTTATCCAATATTTTTTCTGCTTTTTCTTTTTGCTTGTCTGGAAAAAAGCGAAGTCCTTTTGCTAGAAATCGAAATAATGCTTCCGCTTTGAAAAAGAGAAGAACAAAAATGATGAGAGCTGCAATGGAACCGAGAAGGAACAATGGACGAATAGTGTCTGGTTGACTCACGAACGGATCGAGCGATTTTGGATAGAGAAAGAGAACGATACACACAATGAAGTAGAAACTCATGAAATCCAGAATACGTTCAACAACAACAGTTCCAAATACCGAGCTTTTAGAAATACCTTCACGTTTCCCAACAATGTAAGGACGAACAAACTCACCAACACGAGGCAGTACATTGTTGATAGCATATCCAATCATTACACCTGCGAAAAGAGTGCGTTTTGAAATAGGAGATTTGATAGGTGCTAACAAATGCGCCCAACGCTCCGCTCGAACCCAATTCATGAGAATGTTCAGTGGAATAAGCCATACTATCCACCAGTAATTAGCGCCTTTTAATGATTCCCATAATTCAGAGAGCTTTACACCGCGAAATGCGAAATAAAGAAAAACGAAAGCTAAAAGGAAACTAATCGAATATCGTATAATACTTCGTGATTTAGTAGTCATAGGAGAATTACGGAATGATTAGCGAAGATCCACGACTTCTGCACCTTCCGGTGTCTCAAGAGTAAAGGTTTTTTCTTTGATATTTGTATTTAGTTTAATATCTCTCACTGTATATGTTGTTTCTGTTTCATTGACATCCATAATCACAATTTTTCGCACCATCCAACTGTTTTCTTCTATAGAAATTTTTACTGATTTCACGAACGAGCGATCATCTTTAGGTATGAGCTTAAGAAGAACGACTTTTTCAGTTGTTTGTTTTTCATAACCAAGCAGGGAAGCATAATAATTTTCAGGAAGATTGAGCATGAATTGTTCTGGAGAAATTGAATTCGAGTTCTCTTTATAATTATCGACAATGACCTGATTGTTTGCTTTTGAGTACGCCCACACCGTTTTTCCATCCGTAACTATCGTTTGATTTTCCGACTCGACACGATAGTGTTTTGGTTTTTTCATTTTCAGAATGCCGTTGAAACTCTGCTCAAGGTTTGAAAAACCAAACTTGACGTGTTGTTCAAATTGAACAATTGCATCATCGATCATTTCGTAGCGGTGATGCAATTGTTCAGTCACTTGCTTGACTGTTAATTCTTTTTCCTGTGCCGTGGTTTCTATAACACAGAAAAACACTAACACTGCTGCAACTTTTATTTTTATATTCATAGGCTTTTTAAAATTACTTCCAGTTCTGCTTCTGTTTCCACCAGCACTTCACGCGCTTTACTTCCATCAAACTGTCCGACAATACCAGCGGCTTCTAATTCATCAATCATTCTAGCTGCACGCGAGTACCCTACTTTCAATCTCCGTTGCAGCAGTGATACCGAGCCTTGCTGATGCCGCACCACAATGTGCGCGGCTTCTTCAAATAATTCATCTTCACTTACACTCGCAGTTGCACTGGCTTGCCGTTTCTTTTCCAAAACTGAGGGTAATTTGAATGGATTACTGTACCCCTTTTGCTTGCCGATATGATTCGTCACTCGTTCCACCTCATCTGTGGAGATGAACGCATTCTGAATTCGATGTGGCTTCGGTGAGCCGGACGGCAAGTACAGCATATCGCCGTTTCCAAGCAATTGATCCGCGCCATTCATATCAAGGATCGTGCGCGAGTCAATCTTCGACGACACTTGATATGCAATCCGTGCCGGAAAATTCGCTTTTATGACACCAGTGATAACATCCACTGAGGGACGCTGTGTCGCAACAACGAGGTGAATGCCAACAGCGCGCGCCAACTGCGCCAAACGCGCAATCGGTTCTTCAACTTCTTTTGCGGCAGTAATCATCAAATCAGCTAGTTCGTCAATTACAACAATTAGGTACGGAATTTTGCGATGCTTAATATTCTCTGTATCATGCAAACGTCCAGCGATAAAGCGTTCGTTGTAATCCGCGATATTTCGTACACCGGCACCAGCCAATTTATCGTAACGGTTCTCCATCTCCAATTCAACGCTTTTCAGAATGAGCACAGCATTGTTTGGTTCTGTAATAATTTCTTCATCTAAATCCGGCGATACGGCAAGATAATGATTTCGTAGTTTTTTAAAAAGTGAGAGTTCAATTTTTTTTGGATCAATGATCACAAATTTCACATCGCTCGGATGCAATCGATAAATCAAACTTGTGATAATGGTATTAATTCCTACGCTTTTACCTGAGCCGGTAGATCCCGCAATAAGCAAATGCGGCATCTTAGCAAGATCATCTACGTACACTTCACCTGAAATTGTTTTTCCCATTGCCAGCGGAAGAATTGCTTTTGAATCCCGAAACTTCGCGGAATTAATAATACTGCGAATCGTTACAAGCGATGGATTATGATTGGGAATCTCAACACCGACTGTACCTTTACCCGGCATCGGTGCAATTATCCGGATGCCTTTTGCTTTTAGTGCGAGTGCAATATCATCTTGTAAACTTTCAATTCTGCTGATTTTCACACCGGCGGCTGGAACAAGTTCATAAAGTGTTACGACCGGACCCGGCGTTACCGAAACACTATCGATTTCAACTGAAAAATCTGAGAGCTTCGCGCGCAGTAACTCCGCGTTGGCTTTCAATTCATCTTCATTCACATTTTCACTTTCCCGGTGAACATCAAGAAGTTCCACTGATGGAAAAACGTAATCGATTTCTTCAATCACATTTTCATCTACTTCTGTTGCTCGTTCGTCGAAATCAACCTCCGCTTCAACAACTTTCTCGTGGATATCAATAGAGAGTGGAGAGTCTTTTAATTGATCGTCCAACCGAACATTTGTCGGTGCCAATTCTTCCTTCGCAGGTTTTGCATCTATCGGTACGATTACAGGATTGACTGGATTTGGTAAAGTCCTTACTCGAGCAACAGGCTCAGTTAATTCTTCTGTCTGCTTTTTTATTCGAATTGACGCGCTTGCTTGTTTCGCTTCAATATCTTTTTGTTTGGCTTCGCGCCGGACTTTCCATGATTCTTGTTTTTCTTTCAGCCATTCTATCCAGACAGCAATTGTATCGTTTATTTTTGCCCATGTGACTTTATAATCTAAGTCTATTAACAGCGTTAGTACGATGACAAATCCGCCAAGCACACAAATTGTTGCACCGGTGATGCCCACAGATTTCACAAGCACATACGCAATGAAGTGACCGACAACTCCGCTCCATTCCATCGGCAGCGTACCATCAAATTGCCTTAATAATCCGGCAAAGGATGCGAATAGAACGGCGAGAATGATTGTATAATTTGTCAGGGTAATTTTGCGGCGTAGGTTTTTTTCATTCAATAAATAGAGAGACCACACAAATCCGAGGAATGGAACAATGATGACGGCAAAGCCAATAGTTGAGTTGATAAACCAATTTGACACCACTGCCCCGAACAAGCCAAGCCAATTTTGTGTTCGTTCTGCTTTCAACAGAATGGATTCATCGTTTGAGAAGACTTTCCATATATCCCCTAGTGAAATCTCACCGCTCGCCTGATCGATAGCAGAATACGAGATGATGCTCAGTAAAAGCATCAGTGAAACGAGAATACCAATAAACGCTCCAATTTGCCGTCGATGATGCGGTGTTTCTTTCTTCTCAGATATTTTTTGCTTTTCTGCCATATGAGTTATTGTCGGCGAACACTATTTATGCAGGTACAACTACTTGTGGTTCTTCTTTTTTTAGTTTGATTTTATTTTCAACTTGCACTGGAAGTACGGGTACAGAATCGATAGCGGCACAAATCTTCAAATCATCCGCGAAACCGATTTCGATCAAATACTTTCCATGTTCGGAAGTCTTCAGCATCTTGAGAATTGAGCGCCCAAACGATTTGTATAGAGCATATGCCGCTTTTGCTGAATCGCTAAGAGTCAATTCCAATGATTCAAACTTCATTAATTTTTGAATCATCATTCCAGCACAAACTGCATCTTCCAAACTAAAAAAACCAATTGTATTTAATCTGCCGGCACAGATAAATAAAAAATCTTTGTTCTCTTCCCGGATAAAATCTACGACGGTTGTCAGGTTAAGGAATGAACCAACTATCAGTGTATGTGCGTATCGGCTTTTCGCCATTGCAACCGAACCGTTTGTCGTGCAGTAAATGATAGACTTTCCCTTCACAGCTGCTTCGCTGTATTCCAGCGGCGAATTTCCGAGATTAAATCCTTCGATTGTTTTTCCATTGCGCTCACCTCCGCGAAGAGTGACCTCTCCGAACAAACTTCCGGAAATCTTCACTGCAGATTCAATATTTGCGACCGGAATAATTTCACGTGCACCGTTGTTCAACGCAACTGTGATCGTCGAACTCGCGCGTAAAACATCGAGCACCGCCACATTTTTATCCCGCAGTTGCAAATCGTCGAATTGACCGGCACTAAAACTCAGATCTATTTTCATTCAAGCCCCCTCTCTAATGATTTTGTAGAAACGGCATCACAACAATTGTAGCAGGTATTTCTTTACCTCTTACGCGCACCGAAACTATATTTCCGGCATTTGCGAGTTCGGTAGCAACGTACCCCATTCCAATACCTTTTTTAAGCGAAGGTGAAAAAGTGCCGCTTGTCACCTGACCAACAATATTTCCATTATATATAATTTCATAACCGTGACGCGCCAATGTTCTATCTGGAAGTGTGAAACCGACAAGTTGCCGCTTCAAACCTTCCTCCCTTGCCTTCAGCATCGAATTGCGTCCGTTGAACTCTTTTTTACTGAGTTTTGTAATCCATCCCAATCCAGCTTCCAGCGGATTCGTTGTCTTATCGATGTCGTTTCCGTAGAGACAGAATCCCATTTCAAGACGTAGCGTATCGCGGGCACCAAGTCCAACAGGCTGGATGTCGAATTCCTTGCCGGCTTCGAAAATTGCAATCCAAATATTCTTTGCTGTTTCGATGTCGGTATTAAAATATAATTCAAATCCGAGTTCACCTGTGTAACCTGTACGGGAAATAATCATCGAGACACCAGCGAGTATGCCATGCGTGAAAGCGTAGTAATCAATTTTGGATAAATCTTCCTTTGTCAATTTTTGAAGTGTTGCCAGTGATTTAGGACCCTGCACAGCAAGCAGCACTGTTGCATCACTAACATTCTCAAGCTCTACATTACCAAATTTTTGAGATTGAAGCCAAGCAAAATCTTTCTGTAAATTCGATGCGTTCACTACAAGCATATACTGATTTTCCATACGATAAATAAGAAGATCATCAATAATTCCACCATCCTCGTAACACATCGCAGAATATTGCACTCTTCCAGGCTTCAATCTTGCTACATCATTAATCGTTACCTTCTGAAGAAACGCAAGCGCACCTTTGCCGCGCACGTAGAATTCTCCCATATGCGTAACATCGAAAATGCCCACTGATCTCCGCACAGTAAGATGTTCTTCGATGATACTTGAATATTGCACTGGCATTTCAAAACCAGCAAATTCCACCATCTTCGCACTAAGTGCCGTATGCATATCATAAAATGGAGTTCTTTTAAGCATTACTTCCCTTGCGTTTTTTTCCAATCGGCAAGAAATTTTTCTATGCCGATCTCGGTAAGCGGATGTCTGATAAGCTGATCAATTACTTTGAACGGCATTGTGCAAATGTCCGCACCGATCATTGCAGCATCAATCACATGCATTGGATGACGTATGCTTGCCACCAGTACTTCTGTTGTGTAGCCATAATTTCGGTAAATCGTGACAATCTGGGCAATTAAATCCATACCGTTTTGACCAATGTCATCTAAGCGACCGATGAACGGACTAATAAAATATGCGCCTGCTTTCGCTGCTAACAACGCTTGGTTTGCTGAAAAGCATAGAGTTACATTCGCTCTAATTCCTTCGCCGCTTAATGCCTTCACTGCTTTTAATCCATCTTTGATAATTGGAATCTTGACTACGATGTTTTTATGAATTTTAACAAGTTCACGAGCTTCTTTCATCATTCCATCGTAATCCAGAGAAATTACTTCCGCGCTAATCGGTCCATCTACTATAGAGCATATTTCTTCTAACAATTTTCGGAAATCTTTTTTTTCCTTAGCAACCAAACTGGGATTCGTGGTAACACCATCCAATATACCCATACTTGCGGCTTCCCGAATCTCGTCGATATTTGCTGTATCAATAAAAAATTTCATAACACTTAATCCTTACTTTACTTGTACTGATCAGTGACTTCTTTTTTCTGCTTAACCGAGAAAAATTTGAATTCATCTGCAGCTAATGCTGGATCCGGAATGAGCTTCATTTTAACGAAGAATTTGAATTGCAGTTTCGTCAACCGGCTGATGGTGCCAACAGAAAGATATTCTGCAATGACGGGATTGACTCTCAGCTCCAATCGGTACTCGCGCTTCTCTGTTTTAAATCGCTTAATCCAGCGTTCAATTTGGTTCATGGTCGATGTTTTGGACTGCACCAAACCGGTACCGCCGCACATTGGACACCCTTCACTGAAACTCAATTGCACGCTTTGACGAATACGCTGGCGCGTAATCTGTACCAGCCCAAAATCAGTCATCGGCAAAACCGTCACTTTCGCGCGATCCTTTCTCAATTCTTTCTTCATCTCATCATATACTTTTTTCTTGTTCTTTTCATCTTCCAGATCGATAAAATCCACCACGACCAGACCACCGATGTCGCGGAGCCGAAGCTGCCGGCAGATTTCGCGCGACGCTTCCAGGTTGGTGCGGAGCGAATTCAATTCTTGTTCTTTCTTCGCTGCATAGCGCCCACTGTTCACATCAATGACGGTCATAGCTTCTGTTTTTTCTAGAAATAAATAACCGCCGCTTTTTAACCAAACTTTTTTGCTTAAGAGAACTTGAATGTCTTTTTCAATGCCGTACTTATCAAAGATCGGTTCTTTCTCGCGATAGTACTCTACGCGATTAAGCATGTCGGGCGAAACCCATTGAACGTAAGCACGAATTTCTTTGAAGAGTTTCTTCTCATCTACAACAACATGCTCAACCATATCTTGAAATAGATCGCGAATTACACTGGATGTAGTATTCATATCTTTGTAAATAAGCGCGGGAGCCTTTTCCGACTTCACAGACTTCTCGATACCTTGCCACGTCTTGATTAATTCGTCAAGATCTTGTTGAAGCATTTCGTCTGTTTTTCCATCGGCGACTGTGCGAATGATTGCGCCGAATCCTTTCGGCAGCATGGCACGGACAACTTTACGGAGACGGCGTTTCTCTTTGAAGTTTGTGAGTTTCTTGGAGACACCAACTTTTCCGTCGAAAGGAATGAGAACAAGAAAGCGACCAGGCATAGAAATTGCCGAACGGACGCGTACGCCTTTTTTACCAACCGGTTCTTTTGTAATTTGAACCAGAATTTCTTGACCCTTCTGCAAATTAACTTGTGGAATATTTTGTTGAGAATGACGACGCCGTTGTTGATCATGGCGATGATCTTTGCTTTCGGCATGTTCACCGTTATGAGGGACACCGTTTACTTCGGTCGCTGGCACTACTCCATTGGAAGTTTCAGATGTTGCTTCTGCGGCTTCTTCTTCCTTATCTTCTTCATCTTCATCAAAGAGTGTATTAAACTCTTCAATGGAACCGACATCAGAAAAATGCAGAAATGCATCTTGGCTCATGCCGATATCGACAAATGCAGCACGGATACCAGGCATCACTTTGGCAATCTTGCCAAGGTAAATGTCACCAACATTGCGGGTTTTTCCGGGTGTTTCTACAAACAGTTCAGCGGTCTTGCCATCCTCAAGAATAGCAATACGATGTTCGTTCGCAGTTGAATTGATGATAATCTCTTTTTTCATGCGGAATCCTCTTCCACTTCAGCAATAAAATTGGGTTATGAGCTTGCTGCGTTTCAAAACGAAGTGGAAAAGTCCTACCCGAATGCGGATTCCATTCGAGGTGGGGAAACACTCGTGTGAGTCTTCCTCCAAATCGGTCGAAACGAAGAGCCCTGCTATAAACAGCACGGCGCTTTTTTTGAAGCGTCAAACTGATGGTAAGAATAAGAATGGTTATATAATCATAAACCATATTGTTTTATACCGTTTTCCAATCGCCAGCAGCGATTAAGCCATCGGTAATGGCTGTAAGGATTAAAAATTAAAAAAGAGGTCAAGCTTCCCTGCGTCACACAAAACTGTTTGCCGACCGTTGCTTCCTTCCGGACCTGGCGGGGTTGGGCAATGCTTTGTTGCGCAGGACTTGACCCCAAATAAACAAATAAAACTCCGATAATTAAATGTTTGTAATAGGCTAATTTGTGATTAATGTTTTATTGCTTTTTTCTTTCATCCACTCACAAATTATTACCTTGTGGAGCTGATCAGGATCGAACTGACGACCTCTTCGTTGCGAACGAAGCGCTCTCCCAACTGAGCTACAGCCCCAACTTTTGCTTCAAATTACGCAATATCTTCTAAAAAAACAAACGTTTGATTCTGCAATTGTTTTTCGGTATTCTGAACAAGAATTGGAGTCTCGATGAAAAAAACTAAAGAACCTATTGAAAAATTTGTCAAAATCGTCAAGCGGCTCAGGAAAGAATGTCCGTGGGACCGTGAGCAGACACATAAATCTATCCGCCATAGTTTAATCGAAGAAACTTATGAGGTCGTCGAAGCCATCGATCAAAACGACCCAAACGAGTTAAAAAAAGAATTGGGTGACCTGCTTCTTCATATTGTTCTCCATGCTGTTATGGCAGAAGAAGAGAAATCATTCACACTTGAAGACATTATCGATTCCATTTCCGAGAAAATGGTCCGACGGCATCCGCATGTATTTGGTAATGTAGTAGCAAAAGATTCGCACGAAGTAAAAAGAAATTGGGAGCACATCAAGATGACCGAAGGAAGAAAATCGGTGATTGATGGAGTGCCAAAGGAGATGCCAGCATTACTTCGCGCATTGCGCATTCAGGAGAAGGCATCTAAAGTAGGATTTGATTGGAAGAAGAAGCGCGATGTCTGGAAAAAAGTTGACGAGGAAATTGGAGAACTCGCCGGCGCAGAAAAATCAAAGAACCATGATCATATCGAAGAAGAATACGGCGATTTGTTGTTTTCATTAGTCAACTATTCAAGATTTATCGGAGTCAATCCAGAGTTTGCGTTGAAAGGGTCAATTGATAAATTTAGCAAACGATTCTACCACATCGAAAAAGAACTTCAACGGCGTGGAAAATGCATCGGAACTGTTTCGATGAAGGAAATGGATAAAATCTGGGATGCGAAGAAGAAAATGAAAGAATGATACGGTTTAATTTCCACCGCTTATTTTTCCATCTCCCATTCCATTTGTGTGGTAACGCTCGTATGCATCGATGATATCCTTTACAAGGCGATGCCGCACTACATCGTTTTTATCAAAATAGCAGAATGTTACACCCTGAATTTTTTTCAGAATCTCTTGTATTTGAACAAGTCCCGACGTCGTTTTTGTTGGCAAATCGATTTGTGTAACATCCCCTGTAATAATAGCACGGGAATTTGTGCCAAGGCGTGTTAGAAACATTTTCATCTGCATTGCAGTAGCGTTCTGCGCTTCATCCAAAATCACAAACGCGTTGTGAAGTGTTCTTCCACGCATATATGCCAACGGTACAATTTCAACAATTCGCTTCTCGATGTACCCGCGCATCTTTTCTGCTGAAAGCATATCATCCAGCGCATCATATAGCGGACGCAAGTATGGATCAATCTTTTCGCGGAAATCCCCGGGTAGAAATCCTAAGCTCTCTCCCGCTTCAACTGCCGGCCGAGCCAGAATAATACGCGTCACATCCCGGTTCTTCAATGCGGCAACTGCCATTGCAACCGCTAAATAAGTTTTACCGGTGCCTGCAGGTCCAATTGCAAAAACAATGTCGTTCTTCCTGATCTGTTGAATGTATAGTTTCTGACCCTGTGTTCTTGGTTTGATTATGCCGGTTTTTGTATACAATATTGCAGTATCACTCTCCTCTGGCTTTGTCTCTGAGGGAAGATCTGGTGTGAAACCGTTGACTGCAACAAGATCAATGACTGTATCTATATCGTTGGGATTGAGAGTGCCGTTTTTATTCAGCATATAAATAAGTTCGCTTACAACTTTTTCAATCTTCCCAATTTCAAATTGCGATCCTTGAATCATCAACTGATCGCCGCGCACTGTTAAGTTCGCATCGAATCGTTCTTCAAGCATTTGAAGATTTGCATCATTGAAACCAAGCAATTGCACAACATCTACACCTGCAAGCGGTATTTTCTTTTCAGTCAAATCTCATCGGCTCCTTTATCAATAGAAAAACAAACGCCCTCCGGTAATCTAATTACCGCGAGGGCGTTTATAATCAAGTTCTGTATAACCACGCAAGACTGCGCGTAATTCAATCTCGTTATGGCTTTTCTGCAGGGACTTGTGCGTTTTTCTTCGACCAGTACTTACGCACAGCTGATTTTTCTTCCTTCGTCAAAGCATCTTTAGCTGGAATTTTCAGCTTTTGACCTTGGTGAATTACATCAGGATTTTTAATCTGATCACGATTACCTTGCCAAATCTTCGGCCATAAGAACGCGTTATCATAAATCTTTGGTTTCTTTGCAATATTCCACAGGCAGTCACGATCCTTTGCCCATGTGCCCACGGTGTAGGTCGGTGTAGCTTGACCTTCAATATCAGCTATTGTTTTCTTCAAAGCATCAAGACGGTTCTGTTGATCTTTGATACGGTCTTGATACTTTTGAATTGCACTGAGCGGATTTTTTTCAGCTTCGTTAATCCAATTTTGAACACTGTCTACCTCTGCCTTGCGCGCCAATAAATCCTGATTGGACAGACGTGATAATTCATTCAGACGTGCATCAATTGCATCAAGATTCGCAACGAATGGAGCTTCTTGTTGACCCGATGTAAGGTCTTCTTGACACTGTTTTAATGCTTGTGTCTTCTCAGCATCCTGCTTCTGCAGATCGGATACTTCTTTTTGTAAACCAGCAAACTGATTTTTCAAATCATTCCGCTTGGTTGTCATTTCTGTTATTTGATTCTGCCATGCTTCCTTTGTCATTTGTTCCTGCGCGAACGAGCTAAAAACGAATACACTCACCAGCGCCGCAATGATAGTCAATCGAATTATATATTTCATTTTTTCATTCTCCTTGTTGGGCTATCCGTTTATTGGACGCCTTTAAGACGCTGTTGAAGTGTTTCTTTATCTTTTGTGCATTGGGTTAGCTGCGCATCCTTTTCTGCAATCGACTTCAACAGAGCAGCTTTCTCAGATTGTTGCGCTGCGATTCCTTTTTCAAGCGACGTAACTTCTGCTTTCAAATCGTTTAACTGCTTCAATTCTTCTTCCGAAGGTTTACTGCTGCAGCCAACGAATGAACCCGCCACCATCGCGCTTCCAATTAATATGAGAGCGAAGGGCTTTTTCATTGTATTCTTCTCCTTCTGATTATGACCTGTTGTAATGAGGGAAATTATTATTCTCTACAAGAGCTTGACGTATATTAACCAGAAGAATAAAAAAAGTCAAGCGAAATTCAAAGAATAATGAAAGAATAATTACTGTTAGCTTTTAGCGCAGAAGAACCCTGCTAACCTCGAAGTCCATGAAGTAATGGCATCGCCAGACCACTTTATGGAGCAACTGGCTAGGGCGCCATGTTATTTAAATAGTAAATTGACCTGGTTTTACTATAAAGAGTATCAAATATGATGCAATCCGTTAGCTCCCAAACATTACATGTCTGTTGGGTGGCACTTAACGGACTGGATCCCGCTACATTAGTATCTAGAGCTGATAACCTCCAAGAGAGGAGATAGTGAATTACCTTATTCCATTCTACTTTAATTGGCACGAAATCTGAATTGATTCCAAACAGTCTTTTTGATGAATGGTCAATTCTAGAATGGGGCCCGTCATTGGTCGAGGTTTGTTACCGGCACCTTTGAAGGGCATGGCTTCTTCTTGAAGTTCAGGCTGTGTAATCAGAACTGCTTCATTCGAAGTTCCAAGCTTCACCTTTTTTCCATTGATTTTAATGCTTTTTGGGCTGCTATGTTCGGGCAAGTTCAACTTAATAACCCAGTCTCGCGAAGAAAGTGCACCGTTATAGTTCCCTTGTTTCTTATCGATCATAAACTGTATCTCTTCATCGTTCTTTGTCAAAGTCACCGGTGTTCTACAGAAAGCATCTTTCTGGTAACTGGGCGATAGACCATCATCTTCGTAGAGGATGCGCGTCGTACTAACAGTTTTTTGGGGCGGGACAAAAGCATCGATAATTATTCTATTCCAAGCATGCTCCGTTGTGTATTGCATTTGCGGCAAAGAAAAAACAATACCGCCGGCACGAACATAGATCGGGCACTTCCATATTTCAGGATTCAAGACGATCATTTGGGGACCTTGCAGCTCTTTTCCTGTCCAGATATCCTGCCAACTTCCAGGTGGAATCCATGCTTTAAAAACCTGCTCGACATCGACAGTTTGTAGAAGCTGGAGCTGTGCACCACCTGCATTTTCAAAATATTCAATTCGTATTGAATGGGACCGGCTTTGTTCTAAATTCATTGCAATCGGATAGTCAGTGGCAGGCTGATCTACCCAGCCATCAACGACAAGACTATCGTCAATCCAAACTCGAACTCCATCATCCGAGATCACCTTGAGCCTGGACAATCCACCTTCTTTCGAGGGGCATATTTTTCCGGTCCAGCGCACAGAGAAGTGATCAACAGGAATCCTGGGATCCGGACTTCCAGTACTCCAAATAAAATTCATAATTGAATCCCGACGGACAAATACCGGATTGCCTTTTAGATCTTGGTTGTCAAAGTATTCACCAAGAAGTCCTTCTTTTCCATCTGAAGTCTGTAATAAACGAATTGATACTGCGACATCTTTTGTTTTACTAAGTGCGAATGGTGCAACAAGTAAATCTTCTCCAAAGAGAAACTGCATATCCCGTTTGGCATCAGATTCATTTGGCCATTCAAGATCGCAACGACGAAGAATGGGTGTCCCATCATCATAAGCGCGGCGCGCTGCAGCATAGAGCGTCGGCAGAAGTCGATACCGCAGCCGGATGTATTCGGTTGTAATGCGCTCTGCTTCTTCTCCGTAATCCCAAGGATAACGCGTCAATCCACGCGTGCAGTGCAGCCGTGTAATAGGTGAAAAAACTCCGTATTGCACCCACCGTATATACTGATCTGGTTCCGGATTACCGCCAGTATGACCACCAAGATCTTCATTTACATAAGGCATCATTCGGTAAATACCGCTATTTACACCATTGGCGATGCCCATTTCCAGATATTCCCATCGTGATTTTTGATCACCAGTCCACCAAATAGGAAATCTGTGAGCAGCGGGATGCGAGGGAATATTCCATAAACCATTATCGATACCATCAACATTCGACATGATCAATGGTCGCCTGTCGGGATTGTATTTTTGCGTGATATCATGATAAAGGCGCATACCCCAGACTTCCTTGCTAATTCCCGGCATCGGCTCATGAAGTCCGGTCATCCAATTACGATCATACCACCAGACGTCGATCCCCTGTTCGAGAAGACTTGTAAGCCCACTCCATCGATAACGAAGTTCTGAGGGATCCAATGCCGTCTTAGTTTGTGCTTCAGGATGATCATTATACATAAGACGCACATGCTTCTTATGTGCTCTGTTGATAAATCTTTTCATATCGGGGAATAATAAATCATTTATAGCATAACCGTGGGAAGCACCAAGCCGCCAATCGGTATCCACAACAAACATATCCAACGGTATCTGTTTTTTCCGATATGTGTCGATGGTTTGAAGCGCTGTCTCTTCAGTATAAGGATGGTAACGGCTGTCCCACAAACCAAAAGCAAAAAGTGGAGGCAGCGGTGTTGGTCCTGTGAGTTTCAAGAAATCTTTCTTAAAATTATTATAACGCCCTGGTTCAATAATGAAGATATAGACATCTTCTGCATTATTCGTAGTGTCCCAGCCGGAAGTCGAATGATCTTTGAATTCTTCAGGCGGTGGCGCTGCACCCCATTCAGGCGGTACTAATCGAGGATTGTCGGATAGAATCCATATTTGATCATTGCTGACAGGTCCCGGGAAAAAGTCTAGAGGCGGCATTCCTTTGAAGAGGTATTGAGCTTTTCCATTCATTAACTGGATGAAGATTCCTTCAAGCGAACTACAATTCTTGGGCAGCTCGATCCGGCATTTTGAAGTCGTAAGGATCGTTTTATTTTCCTGCTCTTGAGTTTTAATCGTCTCACCTTGCCAAATACGATTGACCACAGTAAATGTGTTACGGTTTTCAAAGCCATTCTGTCCTTTTTGCTCAATCCTAATAAGATTTTCAGACAAGGCTTGAATTCGAATATTGCCGACGACTGCCTCCCTAGATTGGGCACTTGCCAGTTGTATGAGAATAATTCCCGTAAAGCAGGAAAAGCAGAAGAATGATTTTATTAGGGTATTCATGAGAACATTTCCCTTTCTCTATTTCAAGCTTCCATCTGTCTATCACGATTCTACCATTTTGACAAACTGAACTCGTTGAGCGTTTTATGTTCGCATTCCAGAATCCCGCTATTACTAAGAGGTGCGAAACCTAAGTGCTCTTTAAGGAGAGCATTTATTTTAGCGATTTTTCCATGATGTAAACATTTTTCTCGCCGTCTTGTTTAGGAATATTTTTGAGTAATTTGTTTCCCTGATCCCATACTCGAATATCTAATTTATTAACAGCATGAAGCCGTCTTGCCGTGTCATAGTCAATTCGTAATGCAAGACTCCGACAATCAGCAAGTCTGCACAAGGAAGGTGCATGGTCATGAATACTACAGCCAACTTCCTGCAAATATACACATTCACCATTTGGTTTATGGGCAAGCATTAATGCGCCTGATATGAAAGGATGAGGTTCTGTTTTATACTGAGTTGGTGAATCTTCACTTTCAAGTCTAACAGCGTCACTTTGACAACAAAGTGTGCAGCCGTTACATGGGACTTGTTTTGTCGTATATTTTTTTAACATTTTTCACAAAACCGTTACGCGTTATGAATTTTACATTCTATAAATTTGCAATTGTTTCATCTGAGCAGAACAAGTTTCTTTGTCTCAGTGTATGAGCCAGCTTGCAAACGATAGAAGTAGATTCCACTCGACATATTCGCGGCATTCCATTGCCGTGAGTAATTACCGGCTGATAACTCTTCAGAAACAATCGTTGCTACTTCTCTACCCATAATATCAAACACCTTCAATGTTACATACGCCTTTGAGGGTATCGCAAATGAGATGGTTGTACTTGGATTGAACGGATTGGGATAGTTCTGCGACAGCACAAACTTCGTCACTATTTCAGTGCTGTTTGCCTTCACACCCGTCGACGCTTGGTTGCCAAAGTAGAACTTCACCGGTACAACAAATTCTTGCAGCAACGTGGTCTGGGTTGCGTCGTACATTTGAAAACTCACGCTATCGATAATAGCACTTCCTCCCGTGATGGTAAAGGAACTTGTACCTGAACCGCTGCCTGTTGGGTACAATGGCGACACCGATGCTGTAGAGCCTGGCGTAAACGATGAACCGCTCTTCGGGAGAGTAATGATTTTAATACCGCCGGCTTCGCTTGTTGTATACCCGAAGGAGATATTCACTTGTCCGTTGGTTGTAAAATATGCTGCTGATGTTGGGTCGAATACGATGTCGGTAATTTTCGATGATGCAAAATGCAGGTTGACAGGAACAGGCCAATCAAACAGCACCTGTCCCTTTCCTCCATCCCACATTTCGAGGTGGACGGTATCAATAGTGATGCTGCCGCTCGTGACAGTAAACCAACCGTTTTTGGTTCCGCTGCCTGTTGCACGTATAACTGGACCTGAAACAGTGTAGTGGATGGGGAGCGTTCCATTACTGTACGGTATGGGAAATATTGTTACAGTGTCTGTTGCCGATTTACCATACGCAAATGAAACGTTCACTTGTTCGTTCAACAGCAATCCGGTTGCAGTGGATGGTGAAATAACAATGTCTGAAATTGCATTAGGGCTAAATTTGTACTTCACCGGCATGACAAAATCAAGCAGGGTTGTCGTCTTGTTGTTATCTCTCATGAGAAATTCAATGCCATCAACATAAGCAATATCTTTTAGAATAGTGAATTTGTTGGCCGTGCCTGAACCGCTGCCTGTTGGGCATAACCATTCATAATATGAGAAGTTTTGTGCAATCGATAGACCGGTCTTCGGGATAGTAGCAATTCGGACTCCGCCAGCTTGCGTTGTTATGTAATTGAACGTGATGTTGACGAACTGACTATCCTGCACGGCTGAGTACGTTGCCGGCGAGAGTTGAATATTGTAGATAGCGTTCTCGCTGAAGTAGAATTTGACAGGAATGAAGAATTCTAAAATCAACGTGTTTTGGTTTGCATCGTAGACTTGGAACCGTATCTTATCTACAACAACATTGCCTGTCGTAATCGTAAACGATTTGCTCCCTGTCCCGTTGCCGTGATATATTATCACACCGCCTACTGTATAGTTTGCGGCAAGCGAGTCACCGCTCATTGGGTCGGCATAGATTTTTACGCCGCTTGCTTCCGATGTTTTATAAGAGAATGCGATATAGACGTTCTGATTCCATTGCAACGCCGCCTCAGATTTCGGGTTTATACCGATATTGTATATAACATCACTCTTTGCTGCATTGATAAGAAACAGCGGAGTGAGTGTGAAAAGGATTTTGAATAAGTGTTTCATATTCCCTCCTGGTCTAGCACGTGTTGTTGTTCTATGTCAGCAAGATGAGTTTATGGGCTTGGATGTATTCATTTTCAAAAAGAAATAATAATATGGAATATATTGCCATGAGCAAAATCACACCTCAAAAAATATTTTCAGGAAAAGTTTAGTAGCAAACTGTCAACAAAAAAATAGTAGCGACTTTTCTAACTAACAGCAAGAATGTCTACAATAATATAAAAAGAATCACGCATTTGCGTGATCTCTTAATACTATTCTCCTATAATTTTCATTCAATATTCTTATTTTAGTTTCCTTTTTAAAGTTAAAGCGCTAACTGAAGTCGGCTAAGCTGCGGCACTGCAAACTNNGGATGGCAACTAAGCTGCGGCACTGCAAACTTTCAAATTGTACTAAACAGGCAGAGCCCTGTAACTATAACACGCGCAGCGTGTTTCCTCTTCTATAGTTCATTCATTGCATTTTCAATTCTGTACGAAACCTATGCATACTATACTTGACGTACCTATTCTTATTAATTGGTAACACACTTTGCGTGTCACATTATCAAGCCTCCGGTTGTCAGCTTGCCTGCCCCGCTGTTTTTCCAGTGGGGAGTGCCTGGTTAGGCGCACAGACTGTAACCAACTATAAACCCCAAAATTATTTCCATTTCAAAAGAATGATTTGTAAGCTAGCAGGACACCGACTACTGTTGCGCAGACAGCGGCTATTAGGTAACTAACGAAATTAACCCAGTACATGATAGGTTCACTGTCTCTTCGGTAGATTCGTGTGCTAAACCCTCAACCGCGCGCCTTGAGCTCCCTCGATGATAATGCATTAAAAACCATCATGAAGAAAAATATTCCAAGAATTATAAAAAGTATGCCAATCATCGTTTAGTCTTTAAGATGAATGTGCGCGCATGCTGAAAAATAGGAGTCAACAATAAACGAATGAACAAGAGGTCTCCTTGAGCACCTGGTTAGGGCGCGTCCGGAATATTCATGTTGTTACAGAAAAATCATCTTTCAATAATTTGATGACATCTCGAAGCACAAACGGTAATAAGCTGTCCAATTGTGTCTCATAATTTAAGACTACCTGTAAATTGTTTTCCGCTATCTCACGCAACTTTGAATCATTAGTTCTCTCGAATGTGTATCGTTTCCAAGATTGTGCAACTTCTAGTTGGTTAGAATAAAATGTTTTAAAGAATTTTGCGTCTTGTTCTGCCATTGGAATTATACTTTCCAGCGTTTCAATCGCATTCTTCCATTTTTCTAAATCTTCGGAATTGCTCACTTTCATAATTGCCATTAATAATTCTCCTATGATCAAAAATTAAGAGCGCGTCCTAATGGATGGGCGCTAAGTCCCGATTCGACGAAGAGTCGAATCGGGGATTCCGTATAGCGGGACTGTCACGCTGAATATTTTCAATATTCACAAAACGAAACAAGTCCATACTGTAACTTTCAGTCCTGTACAAAACCTCTGCTCGTAATGAATTTTGCATTCTATAAATTTGTATTGCACTTCGTGCCATTACATTCTCAGATCTCCGGCTGCGTGATTCATTCTTCTGGACAAGCCGAGCTNNAGCTTGAGCGCTTGGTTAGGCGTTTTGCTAAAGTACACAATTTCTTATTCCAGTAATAAATGATTTGTCAATTATATAAGCCTCCTTAAGAGCGGCAGGCACTTTTCTGCTTTTGTTGATGTCGCGAATTAATTCTTTGTCCTGTTGTGTGGTCTGACAGCCAAAGATGATAGCCGTAAGAGTATCTTCGGCAAAATTGTATGTTGAGGGTTCAGCGTCTACTTTTAGAATACGCCATTCGTCCTCATAAGCCCATTCTTGTGATTTGCAGAGGAATTGTGGCTCAATAAGCATCCAAAGTCGTTCCGTGCTAAGCGGTTTGTAAGGAAACATTTTAGCGGGATTAATCGAAGGAAAGTCTTTGGGATAAATTACAGGGCGCAAGACATCAAAGAAATCGTCATCTTTGACCATAAATTCCAAACAGATTCCACGATGCCCATTAGCGTAGTGAGAAAACATCATTGTGCTATTCGATCTTTCGGAAAAGCAACACAATCGGAGTAATTCGATAAATTTATGAACATCATTGTGCATCGATGTTCGCATCTTTTCTGCTTCTATAAAGTACCATCTCTCCCTTAAACTTCTGGAGGGAATATCCAATTTTGCATTTGTAACATCGCGCATAAACTTTTCCAATTCCTCATCGTCATTAAACTTGAGATCTGGAATGATTTTACAGTCGAAAGGATCGTTGAACTCAATTGGTAAAGGAAAATACATTTGTGAGTCGGAAATGATGCGAAGAGTATGAGGATTTATTGGACGGTATTTATACAATGTTTGTGGTTTACTTTTCATGTCATTAAACGAATGTGAGAAGCAAAACGCCTAACTACTGACTTTATCTATATTTTGCGCTTATAAGNNTTATAAGCGCAAAATATAGATTCCATTTTCAGTTCATATTTACCTGATCCTACAAATTTATTTGATATCCGGCTGATTTAAGATCCTTCAGCAAACCAAAACTCGCCTCTTCCAGCTTTACAGTAATTAATTTCACCAATACGCCCGGCATGGTTTGTGGAAAGTTGACGTCTGAGTTGTGAAGTACACAGACCCTGTTTTTGCCAAGTTTACCGACAAAATGTCCAATCTCGAACATTGCATAAAGGAGATCAGAAGGATTGATTATAAAGAATGCAAATTTTATTTCAGCATCGAATTGAAAGGAATTCAGCGGAAGCATTTTCCCATGTTGACGTTCTATAGTGACTCCTTCTAACCCAATTTCATTTAGGAATTGCAGCAGCTGAACGCGCAACGGTTCATCTAATTCTCCGACGACATAAACTTTCTTACTTTGTAGATTTGATGGTGCCTGTGCATTTGATTGTATTGGTGATTCGGTGTTTTTTTTCGGAGGCGGCTTTAAGATACGCTTTCCACCAGTTTCCGATGATGTCACTCCTGAAGATGTAGCAGTCGCTGGAGCCGAGGCAGATACAAGATCTGGCGCTCCTTTCAGTTTTTCGTACAATTCAGTCAGACAAGAAAGAATTAACTGCACAGATGATTGATAAAATAAACCACCGTTTGTATCGCCCAAAACTTTCTGTTTGCTCGGAAATCCAATTGGTCCTGACAATTCGAAAAGCTCCAGACACATTTTTCGCCACTCAAGATATTTATTTTGCAGGCGTGCATTATAACCGGAATAATCAAAACCGCCAAGCGGCGCCAGCTTCGTCCCTGTTTCTATTAATTCTTTATATTGTTTAATAATCAGTTCTGACATTTTCTACCTATAACCAATTCACCGGTATCTCTATTCTACGTGTGTTCGACACTTTCGAGTTCTTGGAGAAGTCCTTGAAATACATCAATCGTATTCGTCGTATTCACAAAGTTTGTAGCCGCACAAATAACTTTCAGATCTGTACTGCATCTATATGTGCCATACCTTTGAGTTGTTTGATCTATTATCCGATAAAAAGTCCCGCAGCGAGTAAAATCGGTGTTGTCAAATTGATAACTACGTTTAAGCCCATTGAGGGAATCAGGGAAGGGATATTTTCAGCGTTTTGGTATGCACCCCGATAGGCTTTCCAAGCAGGGATTACTGTTATGAGAGTAAGCAGACTATAGCGAGGCAGTAAAACAAAAATCACACCGATTACTACTGAAACATACGCAAGCAACAAGAAGACGCCATATAGTACAGCGCTGGCTGGCCGCCCAATAGTAATCGGGAAATGTTTTCGTCCGATGCTTTTATCGGCATCCACATCAGGAAATTGGTTGAGCAACAGCAAGTCGCTCACAAGAAATGTAGGAACAAGAGATGCAACGAAGGATATCCAGCTGTATGAACCTGTCAAACAGAAGTGTGTCCCCATAACCATAAGCATTCCAAAACCCAATCCCGGTGCTATCAAACAGAGGATTGGATTATATGCCCACCAAATAGTATATGTTACCAATAAGATCAGTCCGATGGTGCCGAGCGGCAACAAGAGGAAGCCTCGCAGCCATATGAAATAAAATCCTACTGCCGCAGTAATAATAAAAGTGATTATGGCAAGATAAAGAATGTTTTTCTTCATTTCAGGATGTGCCTGCAGTGTGCCGCTGCCGCCGCTGAAGGGTGTGCGCTGAGTTTTAGCGTCAAGTCCGCTTTTGAAATCAAAATATTCGTTAAATGCGTTTGCGCTAATATGGCTTGCAAGTGCGCCAAGAATAATTATGAAAACCTGGATCCAGCTTATTGCATGGGTTTGCCAGAAGGCCGTTCCCGCACCCACAGCAACACACGCAGGTGCCAGGATCAAAAACGGTACCCGCATAGGGCCAAGCAATGATTTCATTTTGCTCATGCAATAGTCCTCTATAAGATTGTTTTTGCCATTCTATCAAAATACCGAAACATATTGTTTAGGCACAGCGCCTTACTTCACCGTTGCTCCTAGAGATATTTCCGACTGCACACCAATTAATGTCAGACTGCCGGATTCATCGCTGGCAGCGAGAATCATTCCTTGCGATTCCTGGCCCATGAGTTTTGCAGGCTGAAGATTTGCAACAACGACTATCAACTTACCGATCAAATCTTCCGGTTTGTAATGCTTTGCGATTCCTGCAATAACTTGCCGGCGTTCGTTTCCAATCTCTACTTGCAGCTTCAATAGTTTATCCGATTTGGGTACTTTCACTGCTTCGATAACACGCGCTACGCGAAGATCAATCTTTTTAAAATCATCAATAGTAATGGTTGGTTTCAGCGGAGCGATAGGCAAAGACGCTTGTAGTTTATCACTGCCTTCAAGAAATTTCGTTATTTCATCAATCTGCTTATCTTCAATTTTATTTATAAGGATTTCCGGTTTATTAAGTTGATGGCCATCATTCATTGTAAAATTAGAAACAGAATCCCATCCATCTTCTTTCGATGGTGTATTAAGATTCAACAGCTTCCATATTTTTGCAGAAGTAGCAGGCGTCACCGGCTCCAGCAGGATTGCAAGCGAACGGACAAGCTGAATTGAGATGTGTAATGTTGTGGCGCATCTTTCTGGATTCGACTTGAACGTTTTCCAAGGTTCATTGTCATTGAAATATTTATTTGCGGCACGCGCGAGGTTCATCACTTCCATCAATCCCTCACGAAATCGATAATGCTCAAATAACTCTCCGGTTTTTATTGGAGTTTGTTTTAGAGTATTAATCATTTCTTCATCAAGCGCACTTAATTTACCAAGCTGTGGGACTATGCCGCCATAATTTTTATCTGTGAAAGCAAGCGTGCGATTGACGAAGTTGCCTACGATATCAGCAAGTTCATTATTAATGCGCGCTTGAAAATCTTTTAGATAGAAGTCACTATCGCGTGTTTCCGGTAAATTAACTGCCAGGGCATAGCGCAGCATATCTGCTGGAAAGAACTTTAGAAAATCTTGGACATCAATTCCCCAACCGCGACTCTTAGAAAATTTCTGTCCCTCAAAGTTTAAAAATTCATTTGCAGGGACATTTTCTGGTAAAACATAATGATCAGTATGAGCATCGTTCCATGCCATCAGCATTGCCGGGAATACTATGCAATGGAAAACAACATTGTCTTTACCGATGAACGCGACATATTTTGTATCTTCCTTCTGCCAAAACTCTTTCCACGCGTCAGGTTTGTTGTTCACGGCCGCCCACTCTTTTGCGGATGAAATGTAACCGAGCACTGCATCGAACCAAACGTAAATTACTTTATCTTCGTATCCTGCTACCGGAACTTGGACACCCCAATTAAGATCCCGCGTCACAGCCCGATCCTGCAGACCATCCTTAAACCAACTGTCGCAGTAACGAAGGACGTTATCCTTCCATCCATCGCGTTTATTGCGCTCATCTATATAGGCCACCAATCGTTGCTGATATTTGCCAAGTGGGAAATACCAATGTGTAGTTTCGCGCACTACGGGAGTTGTTCCGCAAATCTTGCACTTTGGATCGATGAGTTCTGTCTGACTCAACCAAGTTCCGCAGTTTTCACATTGATCACCACGTGCTTGAGTTGACTTACATTTTGGACATGTACCTTCCACATATCGGTCGGCAAGGAACATTTTATCTTTATCGCAGTATAACTGTAATTCTTTTTTTGCGATAACAATATCACGACTATGAAATTCCCGAAAGAATTCTTTCGTGGTTTCATGATGCAATGGAAGTGAAGTGCGCGAATAGTTGTCAAAACTCATCTCGAACATTTCAAATACTGATTTATTTGCAGGATGATATCGGTCAATAATAGTTTTTGGTATTGTCTTCTCTTTTTCGGCTGAAACAGTAATAGCAACACCATGCTCGTCCGAGCCGCAAATGAAAAGAACATTGCGTTTCTTCAGACGTTGGTACCGTGCATAGATATCCGCCGGCAAGTATGCACCGGCAAGATGGCCAAGATGCAGGTAGCCGTTGGCATATGGCAGTGCTGCCGTAATAAGAATTCGTTCAAATGGTTGTTTCATACTAATGGCACTTCCGTAATATTCTTTCGTAAATCAATTGCTAATGTTGTAAGAATAAGATGAAGGTAGACATTTTTGTCTAGATGAGCAATCGCCTTCTCGACGGATTGAATCGCCGCAATAAGATTCGCTTGCTGAAAATTCTTGACGAAGCTTTCCATGCTCTGCTTTTCTTCTTCCAATATGGGAGCGTGAGCTTTTTGTTGAATGAGTAAGGCATCACGCAACCACGACTGCAGGAGTTTAAGCCATCGTTCGATGCCAAGCCGATCTGTTGATGATGCGAGCTCATCAAGCATATCGATGAGTGCTGTTTTACGTTTGCCAAGAACCAAGCGCATGAATTCAACAACATCCTTCCGCTCCCCCATCATATCCTGCACACTAAGCCGTCGCGCATTGCTATAACTTCCGTTGGCGAGCTGCGCTGCAAGCCGTGCAATACTCTCATTAGCACCATCATGAGCAATAAGCGCAGTTTCAATTTCGGCATCGGATAATAAATCGCATTTTATTAATTGACAGCGAGAGACGATTGTTGGCAAAAGCTGATCTTTTGCAGATGTTGTTAAAAGAAGAATCGTTCCGGGCAACGGTTCTTCCAATGTTTTCAAGAGAGAATTGCTTGCTTCCGCATTCATCATATCGGCGTTGAAAATGATAAAGATTTTCTTTCCATCCTCTATCCGACTCATAGCTGCTTCGCGCTTGATATCCCGAACGCTGTTAATCTTTATGAAGTTCGCCTTGGTAATTTCAATGCGCTGGTATGGATCTTTTGCTTTCGTCTGAATTTGTTCTTGCACTTCAGCAACCTGTGCTTCCGTTAATACATCGATTGGATCATCACCTTTTTCTTCATTCTTTCCCACCGGAAGCGCAAAAACCAATTTTATATTGGGATATTGAAACGAATCCATCCGCTGACAATTAGGACAAATGCCGCATGCCTCTACACCGCCTTTGGCACAGTTCAATGTTTTTGCGAATTCGATTGCTAAAGCATCCTTTCCGATCCCCTCCGGTCCATAGAAAAGATATGCGTGGGCAATCCGACCACTTTGTATTGTGCGTTTTAGTAGTGCTTTAACACGTTCTTGTCCAACAATTGATGACCAGCTCATAGAATTGAAACCTTAGAATGTATGGCCTACACCAAGATGGATGACACCCTGCCTAAAAGTATCAGGGAAAAACCTTTTTTGTGTTACCCATTGACTTGATGCAGGAGCATCGGGATCGTACAATTTCATGCCAAAGTCGATGCGAATGGGTCCCGCAATAGTGTTATATCGTACTCCAAATCCAAATGCCATCGCGATTTCACTTAAACGCATTCTTTGAGGTGTTGTCCAAATATTTCCACAGTCATAAAATAAAACAAAAGAAAGCTTTTCTAAATCAAGAAATCCTAGAGAACCTCTTTTAAATGGATTCAATCGAGCTTCAATTGTTCCTTCAAGCATTGCATCCCCTCCTTGATTCCTCAGGTCAGGGGGCACTGCACCAAGATCTCTTGCTCTCCAACCACGCACACTTCCACTCCCTCCCGAATAATAACGTTGGGTTAATGGAATATCCTTCAATGGTGAATTACCATAAAGAAGTGCACCTCCCGTGCGAAAACGCGTAGCCCAAATGAGATCTCGTGAATTATTTGGATCCCAGTACCATTGCCCATCCAAGGTCAATTTAACATATTGGGAGTACGGAAGGTTCAACCCAAGTGGTCCATCAAATGCCCTCGGAAATAATCCGCCTTCTTCAATTGAGATAGATTGATATATCCCTGACGAGGGATAGAAGATATCATTGCGTTTGTCATACTGCAACGTGACCATAACAAATGAGTTAAATTGCTTTGTCCACTCAGTACCAATGATTGTATCATGCCGAGTTGCAACAGTCTGCGGATCGCTCAACTGAAGATTCCAATCAATAAATAGTCTTGTGTAAGTCGCTGTCTGTGATTGAGTACCGAGACGAAAACTTAAACTTGGAATATAGTACGTTGACTGTTTATCGAGCATGGCTGAAAACGCCCCGCTGATACTCGTTTTGTTGTTTATGAAATATGGCTGAACGACCTGTGTTGTCCATTCTATTTTTGATATTAGGGAACTATCTCTTAAGGCGGTGCCGTTAAAGACTGTTCCGAATTGAAGCGACTGGATATTAAGCCGAAGATTCGTAGAAAGATTTCTCGCACCGCCCAAAAAATTGCGATGACTATATCCAATACCGAAAAGGACATTTAAAGCATTGTTTTCATCGTTAACGCCGACTTCCGGTGTTAACTCTTGAAACGGCCGTGTCCGAACAAGGACTCGAACTGGAATTTGGGTAATCTCTGACGAACCGCTAGGAATGGCATTCTCAATTTTTGTTGCTTCAAAAACACCTAACCTATTAAGATTTCTTTCGCTTTCTATTTTCTTCTCTTCGCCATAGTATTCCCCTGAAGAAAAATCGAGATGTTCGAGCACAACAGTGGAATCAATATACTGCTGGGATGTAGTATCATGTTCGACAGAGATATTTCCAAAACTATAACGTTTCCCCAGATTGAATACAAAGACCAGTGAAACATTGTCTGTAGATGCGTAACGCTGAGCATTAACTGTAATTAACTTCACATTGACGTATCCGTTATTTGCACACAAACCAACGATGCGTTTATATTCTGCTTCTACCTTCGTCTGAATAAATGGCATTCCCAATTTTATCT
>PLMK01000041.1 GCA_003142475.1 Ignavibacteriota bacterium | reverse complement strand
AATGGATATGTCGTTCGCTAATCAGTTTATGTCCCAGCTCCGGCTTGTGGAAGCTCACAAGAAGGGCAAGCGGTTGGAAAACAAGGTGTACGATATTCCTGCGGCACAAGATCAGGAAATTGCAGGCGTGAAACTTACGACAATGGGCTACAAAATCGATAAGCTCACGAAAGAACAAGTGAAGTACAACGACGATTATTCAGCTGGAACGTAATACCCTCTTTAACCTTCCGCAGGTTTCATCCGCATAAGCGCAGGAGACCTCCGGAAGGTTTTTCTATTTTGACTTCAAGAAAAAGATAACTACGTTATAGAAAATATTTGCTCGGAATCTGCACCGACAATAATATTTTGCATATCATAGGAGAAAAGTTGTGGAAAAAAATTCTGCTTCATATAAATTTGAGAAACGAAAGAAAGAAATCGCACGCCAGAAAAAACAGGAAGAGAAACGGAAGCGTCAGTCAGATAAAAAACAAGGAAAGATAGAAGACACACCTTTAATTTTTCCTGATGGAACGCCAATCACTCCTTTAGAAGAAATTGATCCAGAAATACATTTAGATGACACTATAGATCCAATTGACTGAACAGCCGCCCGTTTCTAACCATCGATTTTGTATATCAACTTTATCGAACAACCCCGTGAATAATTTTAGTTCAGATCATATGCGGTGGTCGAGACAACGGAGCAACCAACGTATACGGATTTTTAATCTTTCATACTTATCTGAATCCTTTTTCTTCTCTCTGCATCTCATTTGGGAAAGAATCACGAACAAAATTTTGGCAGGCACTCGCAATCGACTAATAACTGTTTAAGAAGTTACAAAATGACTAAAGAAATCTTCCTCAAACAACTTAAAGGCAACACGTTTGCAGCCAAAGCCGGGTCTAATCATTGGGTGATGATGGATACAAAAGTGGAAATCGAAGGTAACGACAGCGCCTCTACACCGAAAGAACTTTTACTGATGGCACTTGCCGGTTGTACTTCGATGGACGTCATTCCTATCCTCAAAAAGAAAAAGTCACCGGTGATAGGGTACGAATGCCATGTAAAGGGAATCGAGCGGGACGAACATCCAAAAATTTTTACAGAGATACACGTTGAGTACGTTTTCTATGGCGACGGCATCAAACCGGAGGATGTGGAACGTGCAATCGACCTTTCGGTGACAAAATACTGCTCGGTTTCAGCAATTCTTTCGGCAAGCGTCAAGCTGACGCACTCGTACCGGATTGAACCGGCAGCAAAACTTCTTGCATAATCAAAGACTTATAAAAATTTTCCTGCCTAAATAGATAAAGGCTCCGGAGATACCAGAGCCTTTCGTTTTCATTTTATATCGATCACTATTAGATGTCTCTAATAATCTTCAACAATTCGTCTGTTACAATTGGTTTTTGCATAAAAGCTTCGACATTCATAGCAAGAATATCCTGCGGAGGAAAATCTGCCGCATGCGCAGTTACAATGATCACAGGAAAGTTCGGATTTATTGCCTTTACCCATTTTGTGAACTCCATTCCATTCATTACCGGCATTTCTAAATCAACAATCGCTAAATCCAATTTTGATGTCCGCATGATTTCTAATCCTACAGCACCATTGGCGGCATCTAATACCACATAACCTTTGCTTTCCAATACACGTTTAAGAATCAAGCGATAGATATCTTCATCCTCTACAACGAGTATCGTTGATCCATTTTTCATGTTGTCAGCCGATTATTCACTACAGAAGATACATCTCTATCAAACTTACTGCAAGTAAATAAGTCCCGACTTTGAATTTCTGCAAAGCTTCACTATCTTAATTACTACTTTTTTTACACAACTGAGAACTTTTGGAGAAAACACAATGATTTCAACATCATTAGATCAACTCTGTATCAATACGATTCGAACACTTGCGATGGACGGCGTTCAAAAGGCAAAATCCGGGCATCCCGGTATGCCCATGGGTATGGCACCCGTTGCGTATGTGTTGTGGACAAAGCATCTCAACCATAATCCGCTCAATATGCATTGGCAGAATCGCGACCGCTTCATTCTTTCCGGCGGACATGGTTCGATGTTGCTGTATAGTCTTCTTCATCTTACCGGATATAAAGTCTCTTTGGATGATTTAAAGAGCTTTCGTCAACTCGGAAGTCTAACTCCGGGTCATCCTGAATACGACCACACTGATGGCGTCGAAGTCACGACAGGACCACTTGGCCAAGGATTTACAAATGGCGTAGGAATGGCAATTGCTCAGAAGTACCTCGCTGCCCGTTACAATAAACCTGGATTTAAGGTCGTCGATTATCATATCTACGCAACGCTTGGTGACGGTGATTTGATGGAAGGAATCACTGCTGAAGCTGCTTCGCTTGCAGGACATTTGAAACTCGACAACTTGATATATTTCTATGACGACAACCATATAAGTATTGACGGTCCTACGGAGATCGCTTTTACCGAAGATCGTGCAAAGCGGTTTGAGGCGTACGAATGGTTTGTGCAGAAGGTAAAAGATGGCAATGATCTGAAAGCAATAGACAAAGCCATTCAACGCGCCAAGAAAGAAAAAGGTCGTCCCTCTATTATTATGGTGAGGACTCATATTGGCTACGGAAGTCCAAATAAACATGATACTGCCGAAGCCCACGGCTCACCTCTCGGCGAAGAGGAAATCAAGTTGACAAAAGAATTTTATGGCTGGGACCCGGAAAAGCAGTTTTATGTTCCGGAAAAAGCGTTAAAACAATTTCGCAAAGCAATTGAAGCCGGAAAGAAAAGCGAAGCAAAATGGAATGCAAAATTTGCCGATTACAAAAAGAAGTATTCGGAGTTAGCAACGGAGCTCGAGAATATCCGCAATAATAATTTTGGCGAAGCATGGAAGAAAGCATTACCGACATTCACAGATGCGATGGCAACACGCGAAGCCTCAGGCAAGATACTGAATGTCATCGCCCCATTTCTTCCGTCAATGCTCGGCGGCTCAGCCGATCTTGCGCCATCGAATAATACTTTTGTTAAAAGTATGGGCGAATTTCAACCTGGCAATTACAGCGGACGATATCTACGGTACGGCGTACGTGAACATGCGATGGGCGGCATTATGAGCGGTTTAGCTGTAACAGATGGTATTATTCCCTACGGAGGAACATTTTTTGTCTTTTCGGATTATATGCGCGGATCAATCCGGTTGGCTTGCATAATGGGCATTCGGCCGATCTACGTTTTCACGCACGACAGTATCGGTGTCGGCGAAGATGGACCGACACATGAACCAGTTGAACAGCTTGCAGCATTACGTTGCATTCCAAATATGATTTCTCTGCGTCCATCCGATGCAAATGAGACAGTTGCTGCGTGGAAATTTGCAATTGAACACAAAACCGGACCCGTTGCGTTGCTGCTCACGCGGCAGAAACTTCCAACCATCGACAGAAAAAAATATTCATCCGCAGATAATTTGGTAAAGGGAGCATATATTCTCATAGAAAATTCTTCGACGCCTGATATCATTCTCATCGGCACCGGTTCCGAAGTACAGCTCGCACTTGGCGCTTATGAACAATTAGCAAAAGAAGGTGTTAAAGCACGCGTGGTAAGCATGCCATCTTGGGAATTGTTTGAACAGCAATCGAAAGAATATCGCAATTTCGTTCTGCCGCCAAGTGTCAAGAGACGTATAGCAATCGAAGCTCTCATTACAATGGGTTGGGAAAAATATGTCGGCGATAATGGAAGAATCATCGGCATGAATTCGTTTGGTACCTCGGCACCGGTGGATGTGATCTTCAAGTATTTCGGATTTACAGTAGAGAACGTCGTAAAGACAGCAAAGGAGATTCTGTAATTTATTTTGCCCAACTGTCCTGTATACCCAAATGGTCTATAGGACTTTTTTAAAAATACTCAAACTTGCCGTCTCTTATTGAATGATACTCTTAGGATACCTAAAAATAATCATGAACAATAATTCTTTTTAAAAAACATACAACGAATCAAAGAACATTAAGCCGTTGACTGGGGAAAGACTCATCTATGAATCGCTACCTTATGTTCATTTTTTTATGCCTTATTGTTGTCAGAATTGTTCTTGCCGATAACATTGTGATGAAAGATGGCACCCTGCTTAAAGGTACAATTACCTCCGCTTCAAAAGATTCTGTAAACATTCAAACAGACGCTGGATTAATAATACTTGCCAAATCTGAAATACTTTCTTTTGTGTTCACAAATTCAGATTACCTATTTGTTAATGTTGAGAATAAAATTGTTTGCAAGATAACAAATAAAATCGACAATGATGTCATAATCGCAACAAAGGAGGGCGTTCGTATACTTTCGAATGGTTCCATTGATAAAGTACAACGCAACATCGGGGGCGAAATCACGGTCTTTGACTTGCCAGAAACCGGACCACAATTTATCAATCAACCATCACAGTCAGTTTGGACAGGCGAAAGAAAAGCAAATATAATTCTGCGACTTCAATTCGGTGTACACTGTGCTTCACTTGACAGATGGAAAAGCTCATTTGTTATTACGAGTGGTCAAGAATCTCCTTCCACCGGCCTGATGTATGGTGGTGAAATGGGATACGATTTCGGGAAAACAATTCAGATTACTCTTGGATATGAAGGATTCAGTTCTCAGAAAGTACAGATCGACAATACTAGTCCCACATTTTCAACGAGGGTATTCTACTCATTTCTCTATGGAACAATTCGCGCGGGGGATTTTTTGGAGTCCACTCCTGCTTTGTTCCTTTACGGTGCTTTTGATCTTGGTTCATTAAAGGGAACCGTCACTGAGGACTATTCTAATAGTACATCGATTGAAGGTATAGGCAATACCTTAGCTTTTCGCATTAAAGGAGGCGGTGAGTATTTCTTTAAAGATAATTGGTCAACTACCGCAGAAATTGGATACTTGATTGGTAAAATCAATCAGATTACGCTGTTGGGACAAACCGTTCCTAATTACGATCTTAATTTCAGCGGTCTCAGTCTGATTGTTGCTTTTAGTTATCATATTCCACTACAATAATAAGATTTCTTAGGAGAATAAAATAATGAAAAACTTTCTTCAAATCATTATCGTTATTGGTATTGCAGCTTCGATATTATCAGGATGTGCAGCTCCAATACAAATGATAACTCCTGCTCAAGAATCTCTGAAAAACTATAAGGTACTTGAGATTGCCGAGATGAAAAGCGATATCATTGGGAAGACAGATGCCGGTGTGCTGAACCGTATTATGGAAGAAGTAGTGGTTGGGATTCTTGATTTAAAGCACTTCGATACTCTCATCGTATCGGATACAATCGGTCTGGAACCAAAACTAGCAGCAAAGGTACTTAGTCCAGCCTCATTTAACGACTCAACAGCTGCAGTTGCTTTACTTAAATCAACATTAGTGGAATATGAAGAGGGAAGCGGTTTGTTAAGATTTCTCTTTGGCGCGTTCGCTGGTTCAGGTAAAGTGACATTGGAACTTGTTGTATCAAATAAAACATCACATAAATTATTAATGAAAGCTCGCACAACCGCAAATATTACAGGGATGTTCAGTTCTGTTAATGATGTTGTTGATCCATTGAAAAGAGCCATTGTGAACTTTGTTGAAGATTATTTCGTGAAGGAAAAAAAGTATAAACCACTAACGGCTGCTGAACGATGGTAACCGATGAACAAGTCTAGTTTTCCAGGTTATCCGTTGTTATGCTCATGGAAGAATCATCAGTTTGAATTCGTTCGATGCCACCGTACCCGTGGATACGATCTTCAAACATTTCGGATTAACTGTGGAGAACATTGTAAAGAACGGCGGAAGAGATACGTTAGGTATTCGATTTCCTATAAGTAAAAGAAAGTAATCAAAAGTCATGCATCGATTTCTCTTTTATTTGGCTCCTATTATCCTTTTTGTAATATCATATGCTATTGGGGAAGAAAGAGAAGAGCAATCGTCTCTTCCATCATCCATTAGTGGCATGAATGCACTTGCTATTCAAAACCAATTACAGAATGAACAAGTCGAAAGCTCAAGGAGCAGCATATATCTTCAGTTCAATATCAGTGGGTTATATTCATGGCTCACAGATTGGAAAAACCAAAACCTTCAGACTGACGGGACAAGCCCTTCAACTAAATCTTTTATATTTGGAGGTGAGTGCGGTTATATCATTAATAAGTACATTCAGGTTGGCTTTGGGTACGAATATTTCTTTACGACAAAGGTCGCGACTCGGTTAGCAGTAGGAGATCAAATCAATAGCACTTTTTTTTATGGTTCCTTGAAAGCCGAAATGCCACTAGAATCTGTTGCTAATTTATCTCTATTCATTGGCATTGACATCGGTTCGGTTACAGCGACTGAGGTTTTAGAAAATTATGGTGGATTAGATTTTAACAGAGCAGGATCAACTACGGGATATCGAGTAATGCTCGGTGCACAATATTTTTTGATAGATAATTGGTCTATTATGGCCGGAGGAGGCTATCTTTTTGGAAAAATCAGTAGGGTAACAGTGGATGGACAAATCTGGCCCAATTACTCATTGGACTTATCTGGTTTCATAATAAAATTTGCTGTCAATTATCATTTCCCGTTGTAAAAAACATGATAGCCAACAGATAACAATTAAAAAAATCCTTATGACACCTTCCGATCTTCCCGTTCACAGTCCAGAATTCCGTAAACAGCGCATCATCAATTGGATGTCGCTCGGAGTTCTCTATGCATTCTTCTATATGACGCGTTACAATTACACTGCGGTCGCCCCTACTCTTGCAGACTTGCTTGGCTGGAAGAATACAGAGCTTGGTATATTCGAAACAATCATGCCGCTTGTGTATGGACTTTCCGTTGTTTTAAATGGTCCTTTCGCTGATCGCATCGGCGGGAAAAAAGCATTTCTCTTCGGAGCCATCGGTGTTGCAATTATGAACTTTGTGTTCGGTCTTGCGGGTCTCGCCGTTATGTCTCCTGCAGTCTGGGAAGGAATCGGCATGGCGCGTCACGTCGTCATTCCTGCATCTCTCAAATTCGGATTATCAGGCGGAATGATTCTTACGCTCATGGCAATCGTTTGGGGATTGAATGGATTCTTCCAATCGTTTGGCGCGCTTTCGATTGTGAAAGTCAATGCGCAATGGTTCCACGTTCGTGAACGAGGCACCTTCGCTGGAATTTTCGGTGTGCTAATTCGCTTGGGATTGTTATTGGCATTCCAGGGTGTACCGTTAATTTTACTCTTTCTTCCGTGGCAATATGCGTTTTGGATTCCAGGTGCGTGCGTGTTAGTCCTCTTTGTCATCAACTATTATTTCATGTACAATTCACCTAAAGATGCGGGATTGGGTGACTTTGAGACCGGCGACGACGCAGAAGACAGCGATGGCAAACCTTCCTCCATCAAGTATGTTCTCAGTAAAGTTTTTGCATCGCGCGTTATGTGGATGATCGCACTCGGTTCAATGATGATTGGTTTCGTCCGCCGGAGTGTAGTGGATGCTTGGTGGCCAAAATATTTTGTAGATTTCTATGGCGCAGACAAAGCGCACTTCGCGACTTATCTTCCCTATATCATTGCGACGTGGGGAATTGCGATCGCTGGTATCGCAGGTGGCTTTGTGTTCGGTATCGCTTCGGACCGCACTTTCGGAGGACGACGTGCACCGGTGATCACATTCGGATTCATCGGGATGGCAATAGTTCTCGCTCTCTTCGGCATATCAGATCTTCTCAACTTCGGTCCTGTGATGGCAGCGTGCTGTCTTGTACTTCTTTCTTTCTGCGTAAATGGTGCACACGGAATGATCGGCGGTGCAGCATCAATGGACTTCGGTGGAAAGAAAGCTGTGGCAACAGCTGCCGGATTATTCGATGGCATGCAATATCTCGCTGGCGCTTTTGTTGGAATGGGGGTTGGATACATCACTACAAATTGGGGCTGGGAAGCGTGGCATTGGGCACCAATTCCCTTTGCACTTATCGGCGCTTATGTGATGTCTCGTCTATGGAATGTGATGCCCAAAGGAAGATCAGGGCATTAGAGTTTCAACGAAGAACATTGTCAAGGTTTTGTAACCTTGACAATGTTATCCTATTCTACTTTTGCAAACTCCACAGCTTCTTCGTTACACGCTCAAGCTCGGGAGCAATGAGCGCTGGATCCATTGTTTTCTCCGGCATGTTCTCAAATGCACAATATGGAATCTTGTGTCCCTTCACTTCAATAAAATTTGGATCCTTTGCTGTCAATTGTTCCCAATCGTTTGTTTTGTAATAGAACTCCATCTTCTCGTCTGGCAAAGAATGATAAAGAATGGAATCTTCCTGACCGGGCCGTGCACGTCTGCGATTCTTGCGGACAGATTCTTCATACGGTACTTTGATATACACCAACGAAGCCTTGCTGAGCATCTCATCCGAAAGAAATGTCAATGCATGATGAATAGCATTCTCACCGCCTCGCGCAAATTCCACGAGCGTCGTCATCTTATCGTGATATGCTGGATCTTTCAGCACTTTCTTCTTGTAATCCAGCGCCATACGATCCATATACAAATCCCAGATGTACTGATCCTTGTACCAATACTTTTCGTCGCACCAGATACGCGGCTTGCCGAATCGCGTCATCAAATCATCTAACTCAAACGTTTCCCATACATAAATGAAATCATCAAGCTCCTCAAAGTTTGCGATGTGGAATTTTTCTAACCGTACAATCGGGTCGCATTTTTTCAAGAAGTCTATAACTTCAGATTTACCGGCAGCTGGTCGTCCGGTAATGATAAGAATCGGAAAGTGGTTGCTCATAGCTCCTCCTTACAAACTATTGTAAAAATAAGGAATTGTCTCTTCTCTAGATATCTATAGGAGTAATGACGATTATTTTTCTGTTTTATATTTTTTAATTCGATGTTCAACTGTAGATGAGATTTCTTTTGTTTTGCGAACTTTCTCTTCAATAGCTGTAAAGACCGTTTGATTGAGATAAGTAAGTTTCGGTGTTTCGATACCGAAATATTTCTTCGCTTCACCCATCATATAATCACTGGCAGCACCGGTATATGTCCTATTTTCGTCCAACGGTTTGCCGTTCACAAGGAACGTGTTGAATTTAATACTGCCATCGAGTTTTCGTTCCCATTCGCACTGAATTCCGGAAGTTTGAATATTAGGATGTTCTTCTATATAGTATTCTACAATCGACCGAATTTGTCTGCCTGTCAATTCGAATTTCATTAATAAGTTTCGAAACGGAAGGATCTCAAATATGTCGCGTTTTGTTATCGGTCCTGCTGACAAATTTTTTCGGATTCCTGATGAATTCATAAATCCAACATCTGCCCCCGCCGCTTCACGCTGCGCATCCGCAATAAAATTGCCGACACCGCTCTCACTGCTGCTGTTCGTCCAGTCGGTCTTCAGCATTGCAATAACTGTTGAATAGTCCTCGTCAATCTTCGTTTTGATAGAATCGATGAAATTGGAAAGTTCTGTCTTCGGACGTGCGGAATTGTACCAAAGCGGAAGTAAATTTCCATCATATGCAATGATGTGGTGATGTTCTACTGTTAAATCAAGAACACCAAGATTTTCACAATTCGATCCAGTTTGTACAATAAGTGTGCCGTTGACCTTGAGAGGATGTTTGAGCCGCGAGTGCGAATGCCCGCCAACAATTAAATCCAAGCCCTGCACATTCATTGCTAAATCTGAATCTTCTTTGACGCCTTGGTGCGTCAGCGCGATCAGTAAATCTGTTTGAGGATTAAGCAATGCGACTAGCCGCTTTACAGTCTCAATCGATGGAAGTATTTTTATACCTGCACTGCTGTTTTGGTTCACGAGATTGTAGAAGTCGTCGGACATGATGCCGATAATGCCAATCTTCAATCCATTTTTTTCGATGATGACATATTCCTTATTATTGACAGGAAATTGGTTTAATGTATCGAGAATATTTGCAGAAATTGTTGGAAACTTAGCAATGTTTGTTAGCTTGCGAAGATTGGCAGATGAAATATCAAAGTCGTGATTTCCCGGCGTCCATGCTTCATATCCGATTCGGTTCATCATTTCAAACAACGCTCCACCTTCAGCACCTGCGTATGTATATTCCGTTATTGGATTTCCTGTCATCACATCCCCGGCATCAAGCACTAATGTTGCAGATTTAACACGGCGCAAGCTATCAACAACAAATGATAGTTCATTAAATCCACCGACAAGCGGCTTAGGATTTTCCTTTATCCAAAATGCTTCATGCGGAATAAAACTTGCATGCATATCATTTGTATGCAAAATGGTAATAGTCTTCGGTTGACAAAACAACGCCGTCAGTGCCGTCAAGGTGATGATCACCTGGAGTGTAACCCTTGTGAACCACTGTGTTGATGTTTTCATAAAAAATCCCGTTATGTAATAAGAATTGTTGCGAGCAAGATACAGATAAAAAACTTCTTTCGGAATAGCTCTTTCTATCTTTGCGACTTTGTTATACATTTCCATAAGAGTAGGCGAATCAACCTGTATTTATTTCAAAACTTACTAAAGATTAAGAAATAGGATGATCAACATGCTGCTATGAAAGAACTTCGTAAAATACTGCACCGACTTGAAGAACTTCAACTTTCCGGAGAGCCTTGCGCATTGGCAACTATCGTTTCCGTACACGGCTCGGCATACCGTCGCCCTGGAGCACGCATGTTGTTCAGTAAAAAAGGACGTGAAGCTGGATTCGTTAGTGCGGCATGCTTGGAAGCAGATTTATTTGAGAAAGTAAAAGACGTTATAGCCAACAGCAAGCCCGCGTTGTTTTCGTACGATACAACAGCACCTGAAGATACCGTCTTTGGTATTGGTCAGGGTTGCGGCGGCTTTGTGGAAATTCTGATAGAACCTATTCATATAGACCATACCACACAATCACTCGCACTTCTGCAAATGGTTAGCGACTTGAATGAACTCTGTGCACTCGCGACAATATACAAATCGAACGGTGTGAATAATGAGACAATTGGTGCTAAACTTCTTTTATCCGTCAGCGGTAGAAAAACTTCTTCTCTAACTCAGGCAGAATTAAGCGAGAACATCATGCGCGATATTGAACAAGTATTGCGCATTGGACAGTCAATTACGAAACACTATGATTATTCCAAAAGTACTGCGGATGTCTTCATCGAAATTATCAATCCCCCCATACCGCTTCTCGTTTTGGGGGCAACACCGGATGTAAAATCGATAGTACATTTGGCGGCAGAGCTTGGTTGGAACGTTACAGTTGTCGACCATCGTTCTGCATATGCAGTAAAAAAAGATTTTCCGGAAGCTGACACTGTTCTTCTTCTCTCTCCCGAAGATTATGCGCAGCATCTTCATCTCACTCTAGAGACATGCGCCGTTATAATGATTCACCAGTTTGCCGCGGAGGCGAACGCACTCCGATTTCTTCTTTCGTCAACAATTCAATATGTCGGTTTACTTGGCCCAAAAAGTAAATGTGATTTACTTTTTCAACATCTTTCAGCGGAAGGATTTATTCCTACCAAAGAACAGCTCGCAAAGCTTCATAATCCTGTTGGACTCGATATCGGGGCGGAGACAGCGGAGGAAATTGCTATATCAATCGTTGCAGAGATTCAAGCAATCATAAAAAGCCGCAAAGGCGGTTTTCTCAAAGACCGGCAAGGACCGATACATTAAAAACCTTGCGAAGGGGTTGGAAGTCTGATAAGATGCACGCAACGCGTGCATCTTTTTCACAGCCCTTCGCAAGATAGTTCAAAATCTACTTCCCGTTTCCATTTCCATTGCCAAGTTTGCCGGCAAAGTATGCATCGTAAGCACTCATATCAAAATGACCATGACCGCTTAGATTGAAGAGAATAATTTTCTTCGTTCCTTCAACCTTTGCTTTCTTTGCTTCCTCAATTGCCGACTTAATAGCGTGCGAAGATTCCGGCGCAGGAATTATTCCTTCTGTTTGGGCAAACAAGACGCCTGCTTCAAAAATCTCAGTTTGGCTGTATGCCTGCGCCTCAATCAGCTTATCCTTATACAATTTGCTGACGATAGGAGACATGCCATGGTAGCGTAATCCGCCAGCGTGAATTGAGGGCGGCATGAAATCATGCCCGAGCGTATACATCATGAGCAACGGCGTCATTCCGGCAACGTCGCCTAAATCGTAACGGTATTCGCCTTTTGTTAACGATGGGCAGGTTGCCGGTTCAACTGCAATGGCTCGAAGTTTTTTCCCGCCAATTTTATCTTTGATAAATGGTAATGCAATGCCGCCGAAATTCGATCCGCCGCCCACACAACCGATGACGATATCCGGATACACTCCGGCTTTCTCCATTTGTTTCTGCGATTCCAGTCCGATGATTGTTTGATGCAGCAGCACGTGGTTCAACACGCTGCCAAGTGCATAATTGGTATCCTGACGGCCTGCGGCGTCTTCTACTGCTTCGCTGATCGCGAGGCCAAGGCTGCCGGTTGAATTTGGATTCTTTGCAAGTGCATCCCTGCCCGCTTTTGTGTCAGTGCTCGGACTCGCAACCACTTCCGCTCCCCACGTGTGAATCATAGAACGGCGATACGGCTTCTGCTCGTAGCTCACCTTTACCATATACACCTTGCATTCCATCTTAAACATTTTACAAGCTAACGACAATGCACTTCCCCACTGACCTGCCCCTGTCTCTGTGGCAATACGTTTTATCCCTGCCTGTTTATTATAGTATGCCTGTGCCAGCGCAGTATTCAACTTGTGACTTCCTGCTGGACTTACACCTTCATATTTGTAATATATTTGCGCAGGAGTATCGAGTGCTTTTTCAAGATCAAGAGCACGGATGAGCGGCGTTGGACGATACGTGGCGTATGCGTTCCGCACTGCATCCGGAATTTCAATCAGCCGTTCTGTGGTTACTTCTTGTTTTATCAATTCCATAGGAAAAATCGGCGCTAAATCCTGTGGACCAACCGGCTGTTTGGTGCCGGGATGAAGCGGCGGATCTAATGGTGTTGGTAAATCTGCTGCAATGTTATAATAGTGAGTTGGGATTTCGCTCTCTTCGAGCATAAATTTACGTGGCATAACGACCTCCGTGTTAGTGATTGTTGATGTTGTTTATGTGATTCAAAATTGTGAACAGAGGTTCCCACGACAGATCGATTCGGCAAGAAACGAAAAAGGTGGGAACGCACTAGTCCGCGTTTCCACCTTTACTGGGTAATCGATGTAAATGAGCTACCTCAGAGGAAGCGCGGACTTTATCCAGCGCCACCACCAAGCCTGTTGCTGACTGCGATATTGCATTTCATTGCTCATTCTGAAATTAGGATAAGAAATCTTTCAAAAAAAGTCAAGATCACATTAAAAAAACTTGCCTTCATTGATTTTTCATACGGATACAATGATGGAGAAAATAAAAATAATTAATTCGGTATTATATCTTGACAAGGGGGATATTATTTATTATTATTGAATAATGATTCATTATTCATAAGGACAATATAGCATGCGAAAGCGAGAAGGAAACAAGGAACAAGCAATCCTAAATGCGGCGATAAAGGTGTTCGCCCAGCATGGGTATCACCGTGCTAAAATATCATCCATAGCGGACCATGCCAGTGTCGCTACCGGTAGCGTCTATCTCTACTACAAGAACAAAGAAAGTATTTTACTCACAATCTTCGACCAGTTGTGGACTGAATTAACCGACGGCTTACGGATAATTGTAAAACGTTCGGACATTGACCCTTCGCAAAAACTCGATCTTGTGATTGATAAATTATTTGATCTCTTCATCGCCAATCCAGCGCTTGCCTCTGTATTTGTCAATGAGCAGCATCATCTTATCAAAGATAAACGCGGTGACATAGCAAAGCAGTATGATGATTTTCTTGACCTTGCAGAGGAAATTATACGTGAAGGTGTGCGAAAGAAAATATTCAATGCAGATGTAGATATCAAAATCTTCAGACATTTTATCACCGGTGGTATTCGGAGCGTGCTGAGACAGTGGTCTGAACATTCACAAACACTTACACTCCAGCGACTGCGACAGAATGTAAAGTACTTCATCAAACACGGACTCCTGTAACGAAATTAACAACAATAATTTTATCTGAAGGATCCTTATTATTTATTAATGAATGTTGATTCATCATTCAGAAAGAGTACACTATGACCCATAAACACAAACATTTCCTGCTCGTCACAATGCTGGCGTTGATGTTTCTGAGCCCCGGCTTGCTCGCGCAACGTCTGACGTTGCACGACGCCGTAGAGACAGCACTCAAAAACAATGAGCGCATTCATCAATACGAAGAGCGNNTGGAAATGGATTTAAATGGAATTCGGGCAGCATTGATTCAAATTGAATCGAACAATCAAGTTTCATTTGCAAACCTCAAAAATATGATGACTGCCGGACAACCATTATCCGCCGCCGCACAGCAAACCGTATATCAAGCAGCACAATCTGGTTATGATGCAGCGTTACCATCGTTTTCTGAAGTGCTGAAGAAACAAGATTTTAAAGAAGGTTACTTTCTTGGTGTTCAACCAATTTTTCTTGGTGGAAAACTTCTCGCTGCAAAAAGTTATGCCTCATCAGAATTACAATCCGCTGAAATTGAATTAAAGAAAACAAAAGATGAAGTCACGCAAGAAACAATTTCTAATTACCTCGCGGTTGTATTGTTAAACGATGTCGTGAAAACGCGCGAAAATGTGTTAGCGGGCATGCAAAAACATCAAGCCGATGCAAAGCGCTTGTTAGATGCCGGATTGATTGCCACGCATCAAGAATTGCGCGCGGAAGTTGCAGTTGCAGAAGCCGAGCGCAACCTGTTTGACGATCACAACAAACGCATACTCGCTCTTATCGCATTAAAGAACACACTTGGATTGCCAGAACTCGAACCAGTTGAAGTAACGGATTCGCTTACATTTATCGATATTCCAGATTCACTGAATGTTTTTCTTTTACAAGCAAAACAAAGCAACCCTATCCTTCAGATCATTAAACAGAAAAAAGATGCTGCGGCACAAAAGTTTAATGCCGAACGCGCAGAATTTTTGCCGCAAATTGTTGCCTTTGGAAAATATGAGATTTTCCCGCAAGACTTGATGGTTGGGCTGGAACCGCACTGGGTCGTCGGAGTTCAATTCAGCATCAATCTGTTTAACGGATTTAAAAAGTATTCCCGGTTGGAAAGTGCCTCGCATTTAGAACGCGAAGTGGAATTTATTGAAGCGGACGCACAAAATAAAATCGATCTGTTAGTGAATAAAAACTATGCCGACATGACAAATTCACGCAATCGCTACTTCAAACTGCAAACCAATCGCGCGCTTGCGGCTGAAAATTTACGGCTGATGGATAAACGCTTTCAGACCGGGCTCGGAACCTCATTAGACGTCATCGACGCGCATTTGATTTTAGAGAAAGATGAAATAGAAAGTAAGAATTCACTCTTCGATTATTATCGTTCGATGATGGAATTGTGTACCTCTACCGGCTATCCAGAAAAAGTTTTAGAAATTTGGAATTCAAAGGAGAAATAAGATGAAAATCAACAGTAACACTCGAACAAAAATTATTCTAACTATTCCGGTGATTATCGCTTTCATTGCAATTATTGTATTGCTTGTAAAAGCCATTTTCCCGGATCGTCCGGTAATTACCGGCATTGTCGAAACTACACAAATTGATGTTGCTTCAAAAATTCCGGGACGTGTTGATAGCATTTTTGTGCACGAAGGCGATAACGTTATTCGCGGTCAGGTGTTGGCAACGCTTGAAAGCAAAGAAATGGATGCGAAAGTCGGGCAAGCATATTCTGCCTTGGAAGGTGCGCGCCAGAAAATGGAGATGGCACTCCATGGCGCACGGATAGAAGAAAAAGAAGCTGTTCAAAATCAATATCAACAGGCAAAAGCACAATACGAACTCGCTTCTAAAACGTGGGCACGTGTTGAGCGTGTATATCATGATAGTTTAGTTTCTACGCAGGAACGTGATCAGGTGGAGTTCCAATATCAAGCGGCAAAAGAACAGATGGATGCAGCACGCGCGAAGTATGATATGGTGATGAAAGGCGCACGCTCAGAAGAAATAGCCGGAGCTATTGCTCTTTTTCATCAGGCAGAGAATGCATACAAAGAAGCGCTTGCATATCAAAAAGAATTGCGGCTTGTCAGTCCGATTGACGGTGAAGTAAGCAAAAAAATTATCGATGAAGGCGAGATAGTTGCAGGCGGTTATCCGGTATTCACTATTACGAAGCCCGGTGATGTGTGGGTGATACTGCAGATAAAAGAAGATCAAATGAAGTCAATTACCATGGGTGCAAAATTCAAAGGACAAGTCCGTGCGATAGAACAAACTGAGCACGAGTTTGTAGTCTCTTATATCGCACCAATGGCTGATTTTGCCACTTGGAAACCGACAAATCAAAAAGGGGACTTTGATGTAAAGACTTTTGAAATTCATCTTCGCAGTACGATACCAATTCCCAACCTGCGCGCAGGTATGACGGTAAATATCACATTGTGAAAAACATACATCAAGCTAATATTAAAAGGATAGATGATCACGAACTGATGGGCCGTTCAATATGATAACACAAAATAGTGCAATTGTACGAGTGATGAAGCGGGAATGGCAGCGCATTGGTGAACGCAAAACATTGTATTTGCTCTCTATTATTTTACCGATTTTTCTTTTTTTCTTTTTTGGATATATATATTCGGACGGCGTGCTTCGGAATATTCCTGTCGCCATTTTTGATGCGGATAACAGTGAAATGTCGAGATTGATTGTACGCGCAATTGAATCAACAAGTGCATTTCGGATCGTTGAGTATTCACATTCTGTGAACGAGATTAAAGAAAATTTCCAATGCGGGAAAATCCAAGTCGCCTTCTATCTGCCAAAAGATCTTGAACGCAATATCAAACGAGGCAAGCCATCCACTGTCGTTATTTTCAACAACTCGACCAATCTCGTTATTGCCAACACAACACTCAAAGATGGTTCGGCTCTTATTAAAACAATTTCCGGCGGGATTCTCTTGAANNTGATTATAATCAATCCAATCCGTATCGAGACACAGTCACTCTACAATCCTAACTACAACTACTTGAATTTTCTTGTTTCCGGGCTTATTCCTGTTATGTTGCAAATGATCATTATGGTTGCGGCTGCGCTGCTTTTCAGTTCTGAGTTCACACATCATACATTTCTTGAACTTCTCACAGCCGCGGATGGAAGTGTGTGGGCAGTCTTCATTGGAAAATCCCTGCCGCATTTAGCCATTCATTGTGCAACTGTATTAGGAATTCTTGGAATTATTTATCCTCTCTTTGGCATGCAGATTGTAGGTTCAACTTTGGCAACTGCACTTCTGTTTATTTATTTTGTTATTGCATCATTCTTTTTCGGATTGATGATCTCTGCAATTTTTCATGACCAACAATTCGCTACGGAAGTTGTGCTCTTTCTAAATGTTCCAGCTTTTATCTTCAGCGGATTTGTATTCCCCCTATGGGCAATGCCTTTCTTTCATCAAATCTTTGCTCAAATATTACCGTACACACATTTCCTTTTGGGATTTTTAAAACTATCCCAACTAGGAGCTCCCGTGGCCGATATTCTACCAGAATTTGAACGGCTTTCCATTTTTATTGCTTTCTCGGTTGCGGTAACGCTTTTTGCCCTGAGATATCATGCCGGGAAAATTTCAAAGCTTGCAGCCGCAGAAGAAGGGAGCGTCATGTCATGAAAATGAAGCTGCAAGGATTATGGGCAGTTGTCATGCGTGAAGTAAACTATGCAATTCACGATACAGACATCCTTATCATTGCTCTTGTGATGCCGATGTTTTATGCTTTCTTTTATGGTTCATTATATTGGCAAAAAGGCGAACACGATGTTCCAGTTGTGATAGTAGATCTGGATCACTCGGTAACATCCAAGACTCTAATACGTCAACTGGATGCACATCAGTATATCCATATCTCTGAAGAATTGCCCGATCTTGGAACTGCAAAAGAACGGCTTGAGAAATTTGATGCACAGGGCGTTGTTTTTATTCCCCAAAAGTTCGAAGCATCATTGAAATCCGGCAAAGGCGCAGATATAAAATTGTATCTTAACACGACACGCTTTCTTGTTTCAAACGACATCAATAAGGGAGTAAATGAGGTAGTGCAGACCGTTGCTGCCGGCATCCGTGTCCGTTACTTTCAGATGCAGGGCTACAGTTTTGAGCAGGCAAAGGAATTAATGGAGCCACTGCATATCGAAATCAAACCGATGTTTAATACAACAGAAACGTATGGTGATTTTCTCATTCCGGCACTCCTTGCTCTTATCCTTCAACAGACATTGCTCATGTCGATTGCAGAAACATTTGCAAAAGAGCGCGAGACCAAAACACTTGGGAAATTATTTACTCTATCGAATAACAGTATATGGGGGCTGATGAACGGCAAAGGCGCATTTTATTTTATTCTCTTTGCTGCTTATTCATTCTTCTTCTTTACCGTGGATTTTTCCATTTTCAAAATTCCATTTCGTGGAAATCCATTTGCTCTTACAGCGTTGACTATTCTTTTTCTTCTCGCCGTAATTTATCTTGGTGTTTTTATCGCATCGTTCTTTAAAAGAAAAATAATTGCACTGCAAGTTCTCGCATTCACTTCATATCCAATTTTTCTATCCAGTGGCTATAGCTGGCCAATGCAGGCGATGCCTTTGCCATTGCAAACCCTTGCACAATTCTATCCAATCACTCCCTTTCTTGCGGGTTACACGCGCATCGCACAAATGGGAGCTGCTTGGGGAGACGTCACAAAAGAATTGCTCCATTTATTTATCTTAGTCGTTATTGGATTCATTGCTTCACACTGGCGTATGAAAGTGGTAATTCAAAAAGAATTTGTTTGATTTTTTATCAAAAATACCGCAATTTACTATAGTGCAAACGATGGAGATAGTTATTTCCATCGTTTATTTATTTCAGCATCATTGACAACATTTTAATCACTTTATAGGATGTACAATGAACACCTTACGCAATCTATTTATCAATACCTCGAAGACAACACGCCGCAATTATCTCATTGCGATGATGATCTTCTTCGTCGCCGCGTATGTCTTCATGCCATACACCGGCTATACTCAGAGCACCGAACAAACGGTTGCCCAAGAGTCGTTTCACCCTTTCTCTCTTTTCGGCAGTGAGAGCAATTTTAAGCCCATTGAAATCTATGGACTTCTGACCGTGCTTGGCATCGCCATTGCCGGTTTGCTCTATGCGCTTATGCTCGTTAAGCAAGTACGTAAAGCCGACCAAGGCACAAAGAAAATGCAGGAAATTGCTGCCGCTGTCCGCGAAGGCTCAAACGCCTACCTCAAAGCACAATTTAAAAAGATCGGACCATTGATCATTATTATCACATTGTTTCTTTATTTCACGTACACGGGAACGATCGATGCATTCCGCTGGGGACGTTCAGGTGCGTTCCTCGTCGGTTCAATCTTTAGCTTCCTTGTCGGATTTGTCGGTATGCGCCTTGCAACACAAGGAAACCTTCGTGTTGCAACTGCAGCAAAACGCAGTTATGGTGAAGCACTTCAACTCGGCTACCGCACAGGAACCATTACCGGTATGCTCACAGATGGTCTTGGTCTGCTTGGCGGAACCTTGATCTTCATGTTGTTCGGTGAACATGCATACGAAGCCCTCTTGGGATTCGGTTTCGGCGGAACGCTCATCGCGTTGTTTATGCGCGTTGGCGGCGGTATCTATACGAAAGCCGCAGACGTCGGTGCCGACCTTGTCGGTAAGATTGAAAAAGATATTCCCGAAGATGATCCGCGCAATGCAGCCACGATTGCCGATAACGTCGGTGATAACGTTGGCGACTGCGCCGGTATGGCAGCAGATATTTTCGAAAGCTATGAAGTAACCATCGTTGCAGCTATGATTCTCGGTTTAGCAACGTTTGGGCACAAGGGCGTTATATTCCCCTTACTCGTTCGCGGTATCGGCGTTCTTGGTTCCATCATCAGCACTTACACGGTGAAAGCCGGTGCCGATGACACTTCAGATACAGCTCTGAAAAGCGTCCATCGTGGATTCTGGATCGGCTCTATTATCAGTATCGTTGGATTTGTTGCGCTGGGATTTGGTTATCTCTATTTTGATCCCGCATACCTCGCAAGCAACCCAACAGCCGTCGCAGGATTCTTTCATGCTGATGGAACGGCAATCTCTCTTCCCTGGATTGCAAATTTTGGTATTCCCTATCTTGATCTACGTCCAGCCCTTACTTGCATGATCGGTATTTTCCTTGCCGTAGCATTGAATAAGGTCACAAGTTATTACACACATACAAGTCATGCACCGGTGAAAGGTCTTGCAAAAGCTTGCACCACAGGACATGCAACAAACATTATTCAAGGAATTGCACTCGGCTATGAAAGCACCGTTGCGGCAATCGTTGTTATTGCCGTTGCAATTTTCCTCTCCGTGTTGGTCTATGCAGGTACTCCTCCTCTCTTCATCGCCTATGGCGTTGCCATGACCGGTATCGGTATGTTGACATTGACAGGCAACACCATTTCGATGGACGTATTTGGACCAGTAGCAGATAATGCAAATGGTATTGGCGAAATGGGTTATGAAAAAGCTGAGATGGAAAAAGAAAAACCGGGCAGTTATAAACGCGCCCGGCAGATTCTTGCCGATCTTGATGCCGTCGGTAATACGACGAAAGCTGAAACCAAAGGTATTGCCATCGGCTCTGCCGTTATCGCGGCGGTCTCGTTGTTTGCGAGCTTCATCGCCGTCATTGCAGTTGGCAGTGAAGATAAAATTAACCTGATGCAGATTTCACAGTATTTAGAAGAAGCCGGTAAGATTACTGTTGCTAATCCGACCGTGTTTATCGGATTCATGCTTGGTGGGGCAGTGCCGTTCCTCTTCAGCGGAATGCTTATTCGTGCCGTCGGTCGTGCCGCATTCTGGATTGTCAAAGAATGCCGCATCCAATTCCACGATCCTGAAATCTGGAAAGGCACCAAGAAACCGGATTACGGCCGTGTGGTCGATATTTGTACAAACACTGCCCAGAAAGAACTCATTGGACCGGGCCTCCTCGCCATTATGACTCCGATTCTTGTTGGATTTATCCTTGGACCGTACGCGCTCGGCGGATTCCTTGCCGGTACGATCCTTGTCGGCCAACTGCTTGCTGTGTTTATGGCAAACGCCGGCGGTGCATGGGATAATGCTAAGAAAATGATTGAAGACGGATTGTATGGCGGTAAAGGTTCAGAGGCACACAAAGCCGCTGTTACCGGAGATACCGTTGGCGATCCATTAAAAGATACTGCAGGACCTGCACTTAACCCGTTAATCAAGGTTATGAATATGGTCAGCTTGCTGACGCTTGGATTGGTGTTGAAATTCAACATTACGAAAGCGAATATTGGCGGAACTGATTTATTGACTGGTATCGTTGTTGCGGTTATTGCAGCAGCAGCGATTGGCTGGGCAATCTATCAGAGTAAAAAAGAAACCGATGATCTCGTTACAGAAGAAACAAAGTAGCATCTGATTCTTGAAGTTTTTCAAAAGCCCAATTGAGCAATCAGTTGGGCTTTTTTGTTTCTTCCTACCGCACTTTCAAATTTGTACTACATCGTTGCAAGTCATTTTTCTTTATTATCTGCAGTTTAATGTATTATCTTTTATAAACTCCGCATATCTCCATTTAACATGAATGCGTCTTTTATTTGGATTGTGTAGAACTGTAGATTCCAAACAAGTCATATGGTTTTTTACTAAAATTATCATTGAATAATAATGCAACAATGAAAATGTATGCAATAAGTCCAAAAACAATAAGAATTTGAACCTTGGATGTTTTTGGGACATCTTGTTTTGATTTTATATCACAAACCTCCCCGGGGCAGTGTTGAGCCTTTTCCTTATGGAACATTGAATAAAATTTACATCCTAAACAAATACCGAACGCCGATTCAAAGAATAAAAATATCAGGCAGATGAGACAGATAATACCCGTTATTGGGCTATAGGCATTTACTATCACTAGAAAAATGAACATTATAGTTGCCAAAATCACACCAATGATCCAGGCAAACTTTTTTTGCTGAGCCCCAACATATTCGGGGACTTGATTCCCAACAATCAAACGCCCAATTATTAAAGTTGGAGAATATTTTGGATTAACAAAGACACGTATTATAAAATCTGTAAGGAATAAGGTAATAACATACTTTATGAGTAAAAAATTCTGTTTAAATATAACTAACATTAAAGACATGAAGACAAACAAAAACAATATTCCTGCTGATGCTCTTATTTCTCGTTCATTTAAAACAGGGATGTTATATCCTTCAACATCTTCTCCAAATTTTATCATTTTATTCATTTTATACTCCTTTTTTTGCTCTTATGTATTACGTATTGATATCAGGGCTAGTTACATTAAAGCATTGAGTTTTTTAATTGCATACAACGGATGGCAACTAAGCTGCAGCATTGACAACTTTCAAGGTGTAGTTAACAGGCGGAGGCGCGTAACTGCAATCCCGCTTTGCGGGATTGCATCTTTTTATAGTTTACTCATTTCACTTTCAAATCTGCACTGCACCTCTGTGCTTCATGAATTTTACAGTGAGCACATTTATATTTAGTATCTTTATATAAGAATTTGTATCACGCTTCGCGCGATTCATTCTCAGGCCTCCGGCTATGATTCAATTATCTGGACACGCCGAGTGAGCACTTTAGACGCCATGGCGCTTCCGGCGCCATTTGAGCGCCTGGTTAGGCGGCATAAAATATTTGGCTTATTTATTTTTGATTGCAATGCTTCCAATTATTTAACTGGATGTAGGAATTTATCTACTGCCGATAGGAAAAGAGAAGGTTGATCCACGAAAGTCATGTGTCCGCTTTTTGGCAAAACGACAAGGGTTGATCCTGCTATCTTTTCGTGCATTTCTTGTGAAAGCGAAGGATCGCACTCGTCATGATCTCCAACCGTGATAAGCGTAGGAACCTTTATCGATTGCAGTTGGTCAGTGTACTCCACAGATAACATATTGCCGTCTATAATAAACTCGCCATTCGACCCCCACATTTCCCGATAAAGATCCCATGACATATTGCCACCACTAATTGGATCATAATTCGGATCTGGATGATTTTGATAGAGGTATGGGAAATAACCTTCACCCCATGCAGCATTCATGTATTCGGAAGTATAGCGGTTCTTTTCATATTCCTTCCCGTGGCCGAACAATCCAGTTTTTTCCATCTTTTCAATTCGCGTCCTGAGTTCAGGTGTCATTTTCTCTTTCATCCTCTTAAAAACCTCATTCATTTTCTTTGTACTATGAAAGGTGCTGCATAGGATCAGATGGGATAAGTTCTCTTGGTACTTTAGTGCATAAGCTTGGGCTAGAACACCCCCGCAAGAGTGTCCCAGAAGACTTATTTTACCAAGTTCCAATCCCTGGCGAACCGCTTCCACATCCTCTACCATATTCCCGACAGTGTAGGTCGCAGAGTTTTCCAATTTTTGAGAGCGTCCCGAACCACGCTCATCAATGAAAATGACTCGGTTACTTCGAATTAGTGGCAGTAGGTAAGGAAGAAAATAGTCATGGGATGCCCCAGGACCACCGTGGAGAACAACTAAGGGCTGGCCTACACCGAGAGCCTTGTAGTAAATCAGGACACCATGTGCGTCAATGAAGCCTTCCTCAGTAACAAATGATGAGGGGGAAGAGATTTTCGAAGAGCCCTTCTTTTCATGCATTTGATTACAAGCAACGATTAATATCGCCATCATACTGAGCGAGAGAAAAATGATACGTTTCATGATTTCATCTCCTTATTTTTTCCTCTTTTAATAGCATTCAACAAGCAGGACCGGCGCTAAGTGGAACATGTCGCTCAGCGACACTGCCGCACTGATAATTTTCAAAATAGTACTAAACGAACCAAGTTCAAAGCAGATTGCTTTCAATTTACCACCAGATCGTTGCACGCCATGCTTAACGTACTCACGCTCATTCGGTAACCTTGAGCCGCTGGTTAGGTGGCAGAAATTATTTTATTTTTAATGCACATCAAATCGTTTGAATGTAATTTCACCTTTACCTGATGCGATTTCGCTTCCGACTTCGATGCTTGATAGAAACCATTCCGGTTTTAAAGCTCCCTCAGAGAGGGCATAGTTGAAATACTCGTTAAGGTTTAACTCGCCACGGTTGGGAAAATTTTCCGGCAGTAGCGCAATGAAGATCCATTTACCTTCCGGACCTACATGTTCCGTGTCAATGAACACCTCGTGCCGTCGTCCTCCGATCACGGCCCGCTTCATAGCTTTCGATTCGAAGAAAGGCATGTTGCGGTGATCAAACCAGATCATTAGCTTCGCACGAATGTTTGTTGGACTAGGATTCTTGCTGTCGGTGAAGGAGATGTCGGTCGTAGTATTGTATATTCCGTTGGCATTTGTTTCACACTCGTACTCAAGTTGGAATTTGGCAGATGCCAATTCTATGGGAAGACGTGTTGTTGTTGATCTGTAATTGTCAAAAGGCTTCCTCCCAAAAATGATCTCCGGATAAGTCTTTACCACATAGGTATTAAGCTCGTCTTTCTCACCGGAGAAATCCCACTTCCACCCTCGACTCCCTATCAAGGTATCGCAGAATATAGTTTCTTGCCATTTACTTTGGGCCGCGCTGACATTCCAAGTGCAGTTCTCTACAATGTATTCGCCGTATGTTATTCGATCCCACTCACCGGATTTCTCGATCAAACCTTTTGGGGTTGCGCAGCCACATAAACTGACGGCTAGAAATAGTGCACTGAAAAAACATTCCAAAATAATAAATAAGAGAGATAGTTTTCGTTTCATTAATTGATTGCCCAATTACTATACACAAATCTTCCACAACATTTATGACTGTTGCCTAACGGACCGGCGCNNGCTTGAGCGCCTGGTTAGGCAGTTTAATTTCTATTTTTTTGTAAGTATCTCACCTTCGATCATATTTGAATTGGCAATATTTTTTTTATCACAACCGCCTATCATGAATATTTTGTTATCAATAACCGTACATCCTGCAGAGCCATTTTCTAGATTCGGAAATGCTGTAGAGTTACTCCATGAATCTAACTTGGGATCGTATACATAAACAGTATTGACGACGTTGGAATCAGAGAATCCTCCAACAGCATATATTTTATCATGAATGACCGATATTCCGAATCCATCCTTAGGTTCTGGTAAACTGGTTTTTGTTTCCCAGGAGTCCGTTTTCGGATCATACATTTCTACGACAGAAAGTGTTTTCCACATATCTTTTTCATCCCCCATTCCTCCGATAACATAGATTTTGCCGCCGACTGCAACCATATATGCCCCGTGCCTTCGTGTAGGCATAGGAGTTTTTTCCTTCCAAGTATCTGTAGACGGGTCATATACTTCATTTTTTGAAGATATATTCTTGTAGCTCCAATCGGATGGCGCAGCGGCATCTTGAATATTCATTAATCCTCCAATGACAAATATTTTCCCTTCAACGACTGCACAATTGATATGCTGGCGCGGTGTCAACATTGGCTGCAATGTTTTCCATGAATCAGTTGCTGGACAGTATACTTCATTTTGGGGAGAAAAAGGATCACCACCAATGGCGTATATTTTATCATTAATTGTTGCAATAGCAAAATTGGAACGGCCCGTAGGCATGTCCGCCTTTTTTGTCCAGATATTTGTGTCTGGATTATATTCATAATTTGTTTTTCCAAATCGTTCAGGAGAGGAAGCACAATAGCCGCCCATAAAATAGATCTTGCCATTACATGCAATTGCATTGCCGTTGCGATAGGCTTTTGGCAAACTTTTCCTTTCTGTCCATTGGATATTCTGACTATCCAATGTGTTCAAAATGAATAATAGAAAAGCGAACACTGTTAGAAAATTATATTTCATCCCTTCCTCTTATGAATAATAATGTTAGTGATTAAACTGCCTAACGGACCGACGCTAAGCTGCGGCGCTGATAATTTTCAAGTTGCTGAAAACGAAACAAGTTCACGATGAAATATTTCTTAAACAACAAAAACCTATACACGCCATGCTTAACGTACTCGGCTGATTCCGTCAGCTTGAGCGCCTGGTTAGAACGCACGCGGT
>PLMK01000009.1 GCA_003142475.1 Ignavibacteriota bacterium | reverse complement strand
ACAAAAATGGAATTTGGATTGAATGAAAGCAGTGAATTGATTCTTATTGACGAATTACTTACGCCAGATTCTTCCCGCTTCTGGCCAAAAGATAAATATGAAGCTGGCCGCGCACAAGAAAGCTACGATAAGCAGTTCGTTCGTGATTATCTTCTTTCAATCGATTTCAATAAAAAACCGCCTGCACCAAAATTGCCAATTGATGTTGTCTTAAAAACATCAGCGCTTTATTTGGAAGCATTGAAACGATTGAGCGGAAGAATACTTGTGTAAGTTGGACATCATTTCTGTTCGTTATTAAAAGAAATTCTGAATGGAGAAATAAGTCAATACGGGTAAGGAACTGAATTTCATATGCAATCGTTTTAGAAATAGAATTAATCGTGTTACCAACTCAATAAAAAGAAAATTATTTATATGATAAAATTGACAGAAGAAAATATTTTAAAATCACTTAAACAAGTCAAAGATCCTGATTTACACCGAAACATTGTAGAGCTTGGATTTGTCAAGAACCTGATCATTACCGTAAATAACATAAAGTTCGATTTGCAGCTCACAACACCAGCATGTCCGGTACGAGATCAATTTATTGCAGATTGCGAAAAAGCTATTCGCGGTGCCATTGGAGAAGTTGGGAAGATTGATATTAACATGACTTCAAACATACAGCGAAACACACACGCGCAAAAAGATAATATATTACCAGGTGTGAAGAATACTATTGCGGTAGCAAGCGGAAAAGGTGGTGTCGGTAAATCGACAGTTGCGGTGAATCTTGCTGTTGCACTGGCTATGGATGGTGCGAAGGTTGGACTTGTTGATGCCGATGTCTATGGTCCAAGTATCCCGCTTATGTTTGGTATCAACGAGCGACCAAAATTACTGGATAATAAACTTCAACCATTGGAACGTTATGGCGTAAAAATGATGTCAATCGGTTTTCTTGTTAATCCGATGGAAGCGGTTATTTGGCGTGGACCAATGGCAAGTGGTGCAGTGAAACAATTTATGTCGGATGTAAATTGGGGTGAATTGGATTATCTAATTTTCGATTTGCCTCCGGGCACAGGTGATATACAGCTTACGCTTGTACAAACAATTCCGTTGACAGGTGCTGTTATTGTCACGACGCCACAAGATGTGGCACTTGCAGATGCGAAGAAGGGATTGGTGATGTTTAATAAAGTCAATGTTCCGGTGCTGGGCATTGTTGAAAATATGAGTTACTTCATTTGCAGCCATTGCGGTCAACGCGAAAATATATTTGACAGCGGCGGCGGAAAACGAACTGCAGAAGAACTCAATGTCCCATTTCTCGGTGAAATTCCAATTGATACAAAGATACGGATTGGAGGAGACAAGGGAAATCCAATTGTTCATGGAGACCCGAAATCAGCGCAGGGGAAAATTATTCAAGGTATAGCACGGCGGCTTGCAGCACAGATCAGTATTCAATATCTTGGAACACCATCAATACCCAAAATAGAGATATTGATTCCTAGCCAGAATTAATATATAAAAAGCATCAAACGACAACCTATCTGCATAAAACGCAGATTATAGTTGTATGGATATGAATAATATTTTTGATAAGTATTTACAAATATCTGGTTTATGGGAATCGGAGCTGAAAAAATATTCCGATGAACAATTTTCCAAGAAACCTTCTCCGGAGAGTTGGTCTATTGGGCAGGTATATGGACATCTTGTGTTTGGAGCATTAAGCTATCATATAAAACAAATTGAACAATGCTTTTTAAGCGACGCGAATCAGAAGGAGGGGAAAACTTTTCCGGGAAGACTAATGTTTTTAATAAATTCATTTCCTCCGGTTCGAATTAAAGTCCCACCATCCCCAACTTATACTCCTAAACAACCTGAGAGTAAAGAAAAGTTAAGAGCTGGGATGCGCTTGTTACAGAAAAAACTTCAAGATCTATCTGGTGAAATCGATAATACAATTCATTTTGGAAAAACCCAACATCCTGCGTTAGGATATTTGGGAGCAAAGGAATGGTATCAATTGATTGTAATGCACTTTCGACATCACCTTCGACAAAAAAAGAGAATAGATTTATTCTTAAAGGATAATTAAGTGATAACACGACAAGCCATTGAAACAAGTCTTTCTCGTCTTCGTATTTTTCTTGCAATAGACGGAGGAGACGTTCAATTAGTACAGATCAAAGATAATGGCATTGTTGAAGTGCGGTTACTTGGATCGTGCGTTGGCTGTCCGATGTCGTTAATGACATTGCGGGCGGGCATAGAGCGCGCATTAATGATCGAGCATCCAGAAGTAAAACGAGTTGAGCAGGTGAGATAGGGTTACCTTCGCAGGGAATCCAAGTTTAAACATAGTAACCTTAGGAAGGTAACAAATTCTACCTTCCTTTATTCATTTCCACTTCGAGAAGTTTTCCTTCCTTCAACTGAACAACTCTGGCAGGATATTTTTTTACGAGATCATAATTATGAGTTGCCATCAAGATAGCCGTGCCGCGCATATTAATTTTTGTGAGAAGGTCCATAATTTCTGCAGAAGATGTTGGATCAAGATTACCAGTAGGCTCATCTGCTAATAGCACAACCGGCTCATTCACAAGAGCCCGTGCAATGACAACGCGCTGCTGTTCACCACCGGATAATTCGTGCGGCATTTGATAAAGCTTATGACTCAAGCCAACATCGGCGAGCACGTGCAATACCTTCTTCTTGATTTCGTTGCGTCGTGTGTTTGTAACGAACAGTGCAAATGCAACATTGTCATACACATTGCGATCTTCTAACAATTTAAAGTCTTGAAACACAATTCCAATCCGACGCCTTAGACGAGGTATTTGGCGGCTGGTAATAGATACAGAGTCATAGCTGGAAATTCTCACTTTGCCGGAGGATGGAAGTAAATCAAAATACATCAAACGTAATAAAGTACTTTTACCCATACCTGTTTGACCGACCAAATAAACAAACTCGCTTTGTTTCATAGAAAAATTTATACTTTCAAGTACATGCTGGTTGTCAAATGAAACGCTAACGTTTTTCAGATCAATCATTCTTCCGCCTATTCTTTGATATAGTGAGCGCTAGCTTGATTGCTTCGAGCATGCTAGAAAGATTGGCTTTGTTTTTTCCTGCAATATCGTATGCTGTACCATGATCTGGTGATGTTCGAATGATTTTAAGTCCAGCCGAGAAATTCACACCTTTACCAAAGGAATTCATCTTTAAGGGAATTAATCCTTGATCGTGGTACATCGCCACAATAGCTTCGAAATTCTTGTACGAATGGTTGCCAAAAAATGCATCGGCGGGGAAAGGACCTTCGGCGAGAATTCCTGTCGCTTGAGATTCTGCAATCGCAGGAATAATAATTTCGTTCTCTTCTGTTCCTATCAGTCCATTCTCACCGCAATGCGGATTGAGTGCAAGAACGGCGAGCTTTGGTTTCTTCAACTGAAAATCTTTTTTTAGCGACTCATTGATAATTGAAATCTTCTCAATGATCTTTTCCTTGGAAATTTGTGCTGCAACATTCTTCAATCCGGTATGGATTGTAACCAATCCTACTCGCATTGTGTTTGAGACCAGCATCATTACCACGCTCTGAGAACGACTCAGCAAAGCAATCATTTCTGTTTGACCTGGGAAATTGTACCCGGCAGAATTAAGAGCTTCTTTTGAAACTGGTGCAGTTACCATTGCAACTACTTTATTCTGCAAGCACAATTCTACAGCTCGCTCAAGGGCGATACCGGCAGATCTTCCGGAAGCTTTTGTTGGAGCACCGTATTGAATGTCAGCACCAATGCCGTCAGCAACATCAACAATGGGAGTTGTATTCTGTGACAAATGCTGGAGCGAAGCAAGAGTTGCTCTCTCAAATTTCAACTTAATCTTAAATTGTTTCGCTGAGTGTTCAAATACTCTTAGAGGACCAACAAGCAGAGGAATACAGTTTTTTAGTACTGATTGATTTACTACTGCTTTGAGTGCGAGTTCAGGGCCGACACCGTTAAAGTCGCCTATTGTGATAGCTATAACCGGTTTCAATAATTCTCCATCTTAATCAGAATATAGTTGCCTGTTTTCCGCTGGTCTGTAAAAGTAAATCGACGATTAAGTTTTTCGTAAGTCCAGATTTCTGTCGGTGCGGAATTAGGTTTCAATAAACGGTTTGTGATGGATGGCGAACCGAATAAAATGTAAATTCGCCCGCGATCAGTGCGATAGCCATCAGTTTCATTTGCGGAAGAAAACCGCTTAATTGTTTCGTCAACACGGCGGTAATATTCCGCCATAGCAGGATTAAATGCACGCGTTGTATCCGGATTGCGTTTGTGCCAAAATGTACGGAAAGCTATCATTGATTTGTGAGAACTGAAAGCTGTCATACTATCAAGTTCTGCTTCTGTCGCAATGTGGCGCACCGCATCTACAGCCAGTTTGAAGTCGGAGAGTGAATGCGGTTTAGATGGCCAGATAATGTTGAAAAAGAAATCCTTGGTAGACTTTAACGATCCTTGTGTTATTGTTATAGTCATTTGATATTTGCCTGTCTCTAATCGTTCGACTGCAACTGGAATAAAAATTAATCGACTAAATTTAGAATCATTTTTTACTGAAATTGAGACCCGCTTCGGTTTCTCCACAATGACAGGTGTGCCGTATTGCTGAAAGAATTTTTCGCCAAGCAATTCTTGTGGAAAATCTTCGTCAGTTTCGCTTTTTCCATTCACTTTCCATGTGAGATAGATATCTGCGTTTGTGTCCGGTGAGGTCATCTGAAGAAGACATCCACCCGTTTGACCGATAATGACGCCGCCACCGCGGTTAATCGGGGAAAAATCCTTTTGCTTATTTAAAAAAGTATCGGATGAAATTGGCTCAACAAAAATCGCAGAGGATATGTTCAAACCGGAAGTAAAAGTCCGTGTATCAATTTTTGTATCACGATTGATGAATGATTTACCAGATTCGCTGTCTTTCGTTTCTAGTACAATTTTGTATAATCCTTTTTTTAATTTAAATGTAAGGGCTCCTTGTACTCCATCGGAAAATGGAACGCCTTCTGATGGAAGCGAATTTCGCTCGATCCGTAAAGGTCGGAAGTCGCGTGTAATGGCAGCATCTTTTTCATCAAAAACTTCAAATACTAATTCACCCTTTGCTTCATAGGCTTCGTGCTGTCCGGTGAATGTCCTAGCATAGAAGAAAAGCTCTTGATTGATACGGTAAAAAACTACGAGTTCGATGGATGTTGTGTCTTCACTCCAGTATGGAACAGCTTCGAGGGTAATTGGACTAAAAGGATTGGGAGCCGATCTATGTATATCTTCGTCGAATTGAGCGAAACACATTGTATAGAAAAATATTGATAGAAGAAAAAAAATTCGTATCATTAATGCCTCGTAAGTATCAGGCTGATTGGAGAAGAATAAATCTCAACGCATCAGAAAAATACAGAGAAAGCGAAGTAAATGCAAACCAAGTATCAACTTTCATATTTCGGTTTCCACAGATAGCAAAATGAAAGAAAATATCTTAAGATATAGTATTAGAATTCTGGCAAAAGCAAGAAATCTCTATTATATTAATAAAACAAAAATGTAGAACTGAGTATATTTGATTTTCTTTAGGCTAACTATAGAACTCGGGTAAATGGAAATATAAACAAAGTGAAATATCTATAATAAGATTACTGAGTTTATACAATAGAAACAGATGTAAAATATATATTGAGAGGTATTCGATGAACTTACAAGAAGTGACAAAGGCGTATGATTTTACAGGAAAGACAATTGCAATTACGGGCGGCGGTGGAGTGCTCTGCGGCGAGATGGCAAAATGTCTTGCTGGATGTAATGCTAATGTAGTTATACTTGACCGTGATATGGCTCTTGGCGAAAAAGTACTCAGCACATTAAAAGGCACAAAAGGAAAACACAAGGCGATTTTTATTGATGTGCTTGATAAAGCAAAGGTGCAAGAGGCGGCCGACAAAACGTTTGCAGAATATGGAAAAGCAGATATTCTGATTAACGGTGCTGGTGGAAATAATCCAAAGGCAACGACCAGTGTAGAGATGTCGTTCTTTGATATTCCATCCGAAGCAATTCAGTTTGTAGCTAATCTTAATTTACTCGGAGCAATTATCCCCAGCCAAGTTTTCGGGAAGCAGATGGTAGCTCAAAAGGAAGGTATTATTTTAAATGTCTCTTCGATGAACGCATTCCGTCCGTTGACGCGAATCCCGGCATACTCTGCTGCAAAAGCTGCCATCAGCAATTTTACACAATGGTTGGCAGTGCATATGGCGCAGGAGTACACTCCAAATATTAGAGTCAATGCAATTGCTCCCGGATTTTTCTTGACGGAACAAAATCGTTTTCTTATGACTGACAAAGCAACGGGCGAATTGACTGCCCGCGGTAAGAAAATTCTGGATCATACTCCTGCAGGACGTTTTGGAGTACCGGAAGATTTATTAGGCGGAATGTTGTGGCTCTTATCACCAGCATCGAAATTTGTTACCGGTATCGTTCTGCCGATTGACGGCGGATTTTCGGCATACGCTGGTGTGTAATCAAAACAGAAGAAAGAATTCCCGAAGGGAGATGCCTTCTGTAAAGAAGGTAAAATGAAACGAATAAACTTATAGCTAAAAGCTGAGAGCTGACAGCGTTAAAAGGAGCAAACAATGAGTGGTTTGAATATCAAAAAGGAAGGTGCATTAGATTTAGTTTCATTGGGTGCATTAGTAAATCGTTTGGACCCAGGCATTATTCCTTTCAGAAAAGCAACAGAATGTAAAATACATGTGAGCGGCGGTGAGTTCAACGTAGCGGCGAATTTATCTGACTGCTTTGGTATGAAAACAGGTATAGTTTCGGCGATGGTGGATTATCCTATTGGCGATCTTATTGCTGAGCGTGTTAGGGCGATGGGTGTGAAACCGTTTTACAAGCACTTCAAGCATAATGGTGTGAACGGTCCCAATATGGCGACAGTGTACAGCGATCAAGGTCATGGTGTTCGACCACCGGTAGTATTTTACAATCGTTCAAATGAAGGCGGTGCATTATTAAAACCGGGTGATTTTAATTGGAACGAAATTTTCGCCGGCGGTGTACGTTGGTTTCACAGCGGTGGAATTTTTGCTGCTTTGTCTGAAACAACGGGTGAACTAATCATTGAAGGAATGAAAGCTGCAAAAAAAGCCGGCGCCATAACCAGCTTCGATCTTAATTTCCGAGCGAAATTATGGAATATTTGGGGCGGCGAGAAAAAAGCTGCGGAAGTTATTGCCCGCATTGTAGAAAATGTTGATGTGCTCGTTGGTAACGAAGAAGATCTGCAAAAGGGTCTTGGTATTCCTGGTCAAGATGTTGAATCAAAATCGAAGCTTGATCCAACTGCTTTTTTTGGAATGATTGATAAAGTTGTTAAGAAACATCCCAATGTAAAAGCTGTAGCGACAACACTGCGCGAAGTGCATTCGACAAATCATCATAGCTGGGCAGCAGTTGCATGGATTGATGGTAAAACTTATGTGTCTCCTACTGCTGAATTAGATGTTATAGATCGAGTTGGCGGCGGCGATGGATATGCAGCTGGATTTTTCTATGGCCTCTTAACGGGCGAATCACCACAAGAAGCTGTAAATCTTGGATGGGCGCATGGAGCAATGCTCACAACAACGCCTGGCGATACAACGATGGTAACGGTTGATCAAGTGAAAGCATTCACAAAAGGCGGATCAGCACGTATTCAGCGTTAATTTTGACTTAAAGAATTTATAGAGAACGCCATCGGAGAACGAACGATGGCGTTCCTGTGTTTTATTATGTAGATAGTAAAAAGGATAATATATTATGCTGCTCTACAGTCGCGGTTCGGAACGTGACGTTCTCTACGAAGAAGATCTGAAGAAAGGACTTACACAAGCGTTTTTAAAATTAGGTGTGAAGAAAAAAGTACTAGCTATTCCACCTGACTTTACTCGCTTCCATTCGCACGCAGGAATTCTCACAAGACTTACATGGGAGTATTACAAAGAGAAGTTGACTGACATTCTTCCGGCACTTGGTACACACACTGCCATGACCGAGGAAGAAACCAAGACGATGTTTGGCAACACACCGCTGAATCTCTTTCGAGTACATGACTGGCGAAAAGATGTTGTAACACTTGGCGAAGTCCCATCCGAATTTATTTATCAACAGTCGGAAGGGAAGTTGGATTACGCATGGAAAGCACAAGTCAACAAATTGCTGGTAGAAGGAAATTATGATTTGATATTGTCAATCGGCCAGGTTGTACCGCATGAAGTTATAGGAATGGCGAATTACAACAAAAATATTCTTGTCGGAACCGGCGGACCTGAAGGTATAAATAAAAGTCATTTTCTTGGCGCTGTGTATGGCATGGAACGAATTATGGGCCGCGCTGACAATCCAGTGCGCAGAGTGTACAATTATGCATCTGATCATTTTGCAAAACATTTGCCAATAATTTATGTGCAAACGGTAGTATCACGAAGTTCTGACGGTCAACTCAAAGTGCGTGGCTTGTATATTGGCGACGACATTGAATGCTTCAACCTTGCAGCAGAATTATCACTGAAAGTGAACTTCGAGATGGTTGATGAACCATTGAATAAAGTTGTCGTCTATCTC